>CAJTXL010000004.1 GCA_910583525.1 uncultured Muribaculaceae bacterium
GTTAATCCGTTTGGTTTGCAACATAGGAGGAGTACAGGAGAAACAGGAGTTTTTTTGTGTGGGCAAGGAGTCTAAGGTCGCTAAGGTCTGTAATGTCGGTAAAGTCTTTAGGGTTGAGAAGGTTTTGGGATGTTTTGACGATTTTTAGCAGAGGGATTGTGTGTGGGGTGTCGTTTTTTTGCTATCTTTACGCTTCTAAACTGATTACTGATGAAAAGCAGCAAGATATTGACTTTGGGCCTTGTGATTGCAGTAGGCGCATATGCTTCTTACAAAATATCGGAAGAGGCGGCAACGCTTAACGCCCCGACGCTGGCTGATGAGACGGCGTGGCTTGAGCAGGATTCTGCGGCGGCGATAGCGGCCCGTACGCGTGCCGATTTTTCTTTATCACGCGAGGCTCTGTTTGAAAAGCTGAAACAGGAGCATCCCGATTTGCGCGAAGCCGACATCGATACTTTTGTGACGCGTCACTATTTAGAGGCTATGGAGATTGACGGAGAACAGCATTTCCACCGTAAATCGGTGCGCAATTTAAGGCTTCTGAACCCTGCATACACTCAACGCCGGACACGCGGCGCCGACGCCTCTGAAGCCCGAATAAGCTATGTCGATTCCGTTCTGTCGTACTACCGCGGCACGAACCCTCGCGGCCTCAGCCACCGCGTGAGCTTCCGTTTCACCGTCGAAGTGCCTTATAACGAAGCCTTAGCAGGCGACACCCTCCGCGTGTGGATGCCGTTGCCCTTAGACAGCACGGCATGCAGCCGCCAGCGAGCCGTCGAAATCCTCGACGCCGAGCCGTCGGACTATGTGCTGTCAGGCGGACGTTCGGCTCACAACAGCATCTATTTTGAGGCTCCGGCTCCTGCCAAAGGCGACACGGCTCGGTTCGAGTATGTGGGCCGCTTCATAACATCAGGCGCATATATGCCCGAGGCCGAAATCCTTGCCGGACTGAAGCCTTACGACAACGAGAGCGAGACTTACCGCCGCTATACCAAACTTCCCGACGGAGCACATATAGTACGGTTCGACTCCCTCGCCCGGTCGATAGTGGGCGACGAGACAAACCCATACAGGCAAAGCGAACTTGTTTTCGACTATATAGCGAATACATACCCTTGGGCCGGCGCACGTGAATACAGCACCATAGCCTGCATACCCGAATATGTGGTTAACGAAGGTCACGGCGACTGCGGCCAGGTGTCGCTGCTCTACATATCGCTTATGCGCAGCCTCGGAGTGCCTGCGCGTTGGGAAAGCGGCTGGATGCTCCACCCCGGAGAAGTGAACCTTCACGACTGGGCCGAAGTGTACTTTGAGGGCATAGGCTGGCTGCCGGTCGATGTGTCGTTCGGACGCTACATCAACGCCGATAACGAAGAAGTGCGCGGATTTTATTCGCACGGCATCGACGCACACCGTTTTGCCGCGAACAAGGGCGTAGGCGACAAACTTTATCCGGCTAAACGCTTTGTTCGCAGCGAGACCGTCGATTTCCAGGTCGGCGAGGTAGAGACAAACAAAGGCAATCTCTACTACCCTGCATGGGACAGCTACATGACAATACTCAATGTCGAACCGATAAGCGAACCATGATGAGAAAAACTATTACCGCATTGGCCCTATGCCTTGCCACCATAGCAGGTGCCTCGGCCCAGTCCTCGGCCAATGCTCTCGCAAAGGCACAGCAGGCCGTTGCCGAAGCAAAAACGGCGACAGCTGCCGACAGCCGCCAGTGCATATTCGAGATAAAAGCCTATAACGACACCGACGGCCGCCTGGTTGTCGGCGGCTTCACTTCAGATTCGACAGCCCGAAACGCTGCCGTAAGATTGTTAGCCACGACAGGAGTAGACTATGCCGACAGCATGAAAGTGCTGCCCTACGACCAAATGGCCCTGACGACGCTCTCTGTAGCGAGCCACCGCACTGCGCCGAAGCACAGCGCCGAAATGGCCACACAGTCGCTTATGGGCACCCCCCTGCGCATATTGCAGAAGTCTAAAGAGTGGTGGCGTGTGGCGACTCCCGACGGCTACATAGCATATGTGCCGGCATCTTCCGTATCTGAAAAGACGCCCGAAGAGATGGCCGCATGGCGAAACGGATGCCGCTTCATCGTGAATAGGCCCGGCGAGACTAAAGCCTACCGAAAAGCCGACTCCACATCACCGCGCGAAACCGTGACAGACCTCGTGGGCGGCTGCATCGTGACGGCCGTCGGGGGCGCGCCCAACATAAAAAACGGGCGGCTGCACATAGAACTGCCCGACGGGCGCACATGCTATGCCGACGCATCGGCTTTCACACCGTTGGAAGAGTGGGCTTCACAGGCATTCGACGCCGCAAAAATACTCGACACGGCCTACGGCATGGAAGGGCTCCCGTATCTATGGGGTGGCACCTCGCCGAAAGCCATAGACTGCAGCGGCCTGTCGAAAACGGCATATTTCGCCAACGGACTGATAATAATGCGCGACGCGTCGCAGCAAGCCCTTACGGGCGAGCGCATCGACGCCTCGAAATGGCGCACATGCCAAGCCGGCGACCTGCTGTTCTTCGGCAACGCGAACACAAAAAAAGTGACGCATGTGGGCATATACGACCACGGTGGCATGTATGTGCATTCGTCGGGACGCGTAAAACGCAACAGTCTCGACCCCGATTCGTCCGACTATCTGCCGACGCCGTTTTTACACGCCGTGCGCATACAAGGCTCTGAAGAGACCGCAGGCATAACACGCGTGCGCAACCATCCTTGGTATTTCTAAAATACAAAACAACATGAACCGTCGCAACTTTATAAAGACCGGCATGCTCGGCGCCCTCGCCGCAGCATCGCCCATATCGCTCTCGGCGTTCGACAGCGCCACACGTCCCGGCACACGCAGCGGCCGTCTGAACCTCAGCTTCAAGCCTTACGAACTACAGCTGCGCCATTCTTTCAACCTTGCACGCAGTCAACGCACGACAACTCCGGGCGTCCAGGTGCAGATAGAATACGATGGCGTCACGGGCTACGGAGAGGCGTCGATGCCGCCGTATCTCGGCGAGACCGTAGCTTCTGTCACCGGATTTCTGTCGCGCCTCGATTTGGGGCAGTTCGCCGACCCGTTCCGCATAGAAGACATACACGAATACATGGACAGCGTCGCACCTGGCAACCGTGCGGCCAAAGCCTCGGTCGACATAGCCCTGCATGACATCATGGGCAAAATAACAGGGCAGCCCTGGTACAAGATATGGGGACTGAACCCCGAAAAGACCCCGAACACTTCTTTCACGATTTCATATGACGCCGACAAGGCCGAAATGAAGAAAAAGATAGAAGAGACGGCGCCGTTCAAGATTGTCAAGGTGAAGATGGGCGTAGGGCACGACAAGGAAACCGTCGAAGCCCTGAGAAAACACAGCGACGTGCCCATCTGCGTAGATGCAAACCAAGGGTGGAACGACCGCGACAAGGCCTTGGAAATGTGCCACTGGCTTGCCGAACGCGGCTGTCTGTTCGTGGAGCAGCCGATGGACAAAAGCGCCATCGACGACACTGCATGGCTGCGCGAGCGCTCTCCCCTGCCGATTATAGCCGACGAGTTTCTGCAACGTCTGCCCGACGTGAAGCGCGCCATGCAGGCCTACGACGGCATCAACATAAAGCTGATGAAGAGCACGGGCATGCACGAGGCTTACCAGATGGCAACGCTCGCCCGTGCCCTGGGCATGAAGGTGATGCTCGGGTGCATGACCGAGACTTCGTGCGCGGTGAGCGCCGCCGCACAGCTGGCACCGCTCGCCGATTGGGCCGACCTCGACGGCAATCTGCTAATTTCAAACGACATATTCGACGGCATGAAAATCGTCGACGGTAAAATAACATTGCCCGACCGACCGGGCATCGGGGTCGTGCCCGTATAGAGAGTAACCACCCGACATATAATTTTCTTCTCATAACCATGGAAAAGACACTTGAACTTTGCAAGAACGACTTGGTGTCGTTCCTCAAAAAATCACCGAAAGATTTCACCTTGTCGGATATCATCCGCTATGTCCGCGAACAGGGCATAGAGATGGTAAACTTCATGTATCCGGCCGCCGACGGTCGCCTGAAGACCCTCAACTTCGTCATCAACGACCTCGCATATCTGGAGAGCATACTGACAAAAGGCGAGCGCGTCGACGGTTCGTCGCTCTTTCCTTATATAAGCGCCGGCAGTTCCGACCTATATGTCGTACCCCGGCTGCGCACAGCCTTCCGCGACCCCTTCGCCCTGCAGCCGACCTTGACGATGCTTTGCTCCTATTTCGACCACACGGGGCATCCGCTCGAAAGTTCGCCGGAATATACACTGCGAAAAGCCTGCTCGGCATTCACCAAGAAGACAGGGCTGAAATTCGAGGCCATGGGCGAGCTTGAGTTCTACGTCATCGCCGATGACCCCGGCACCTTCCCGGCATCAGACCAAAAAGGCTACCACGAATCGGCGCCGTTTGCAAAGTTCAACGATTTCCGCACCCTCTGCATGACCTATATAGCACGCATGGGAGGCAAAATCAAATACGGCCACTCAGAAGTCGGCAATTTCACCATCGACGGCAAGATATACGAGCAGAACGAGATAGAGTTCCTGCCTGTCGACGCTTGCGACGCCGCCGACCAGCTTGTGCTTGCCAAATGGGCTATACGACGCCTTGCCGCGCAAGAGGGTCTCGACGTGACTTTCGCCCCGAAAATCACAACCGGCAAAGCCGGGTCTGGACTGCATATCCACATACGCCTGACCGACACCGAAGGCCGCAGCGTAATGCTCGAAAAAGGACGCCTCAGCGACGCCGCCCGGACTGCCATTGCCGGCATAATGGAGCTTGCGCCCGCCATCACGGCTTTTGGCAACACCAACCCGACATCGTATTTCAGGCTCGTGCCGCACCAAGAAGCCCCGACGAACATATGCTGGGGCGACCGCAACCGCTCGGTGCTCGTACGCGTGCCTCTCGGATGGGTCGTCGGCGCCACCGACATGTGCGCCGAGGCCAACGGACGCGCGGCCTGCGACATAGAAACCGGCGAAAGCCCCTACAGCGCGAAACAGACCTTCGAGATACGCTCTGCCGACGGTTCTGCCGACGTCTATCTGCTGCTGGCATCGCTTGTGGTGGCCGCCCGTTACGGATTTGAGATGGATAGTCCTCTGGATACGGCAGAGAAATACTATGTGGACGTCGACATCCACCGGGCCGAAAATGCGGCACGGCTTGCCGCGCTGCCCACATTGCCCACAAGCTGCCACGCTTCCGCCGCATGTCTCGACGAGACCGCCGAAGTATTCAAGACCCACGGAGTTTTCTCGGAAGCGATGCTCAAAGGACAAGCCGCCATGCTCCGCTCATACGACGAGACACGCACACAGGATGCGCTCTCCGACCCCGACCTGATGCTTGACCTTGTAAAGGAGTACTTTTACTGCGGTTAAAAATCATTAAAAACCATTCAGGCGCATAGCTATATTCGCACACATACGTTAACTTTGTAATGAAGTGATTTAAACTTATTTATTAATATAAAAATAAAAGTGATTTATCGCTTGCGTCAATCTTTCGGCGTCTTTCCGGCGTCTTTTTGAGCTGCCGCATCGGTCATGTGGCATAGCCACACTCCCTCTTTGCAACTCAAAATCCACTCGGAAATACATCCGAAAGCTTAACGAATAAAAAGTTTAAATCACTTCAATGATTATTACATACTTACAACATCTACATAGATTACTAAAATGCGAAAAACACTATGCGCCGCATTGGCGCTGACAGCATCTGGCCTCGGCCTGAGTGCTTCTGCCGAAACATCCATGGAAAGTTCATACCTGGAATGGCCTACCTACTCCGGCGACGACCTCGAACTGAAAGTAGACAATTCGGGAACACATTTCACGCTCTGGTCGCCGAAAGCACAAAGCGCCGAAGTCTATATCTACGACAGCGACCGCAATACGCCTGCCATAGATACCTTGACTATGAAGCGCTCGGAGAACGGTACATGGCGCGCATCGGTGCCCGAGAAGCTTTACGGCAAATTCTACACGTTCTCGGTGACCGCCGACGGCAAGAAACTTGCCGAAACGCCCGGCATATGGGCCAAGGCGGCCGGGACAAACGGCCTCAGGGCGGCCATCATAGACATGAGCGCCACCGACCCTGAGGGCTGGGCACAGGACAAAGGACCCAAACTCGACCACATAACCGACGCGGTGCTATACGAGATGCACCACCGCGATTTCAGCATCGACCCGTCGTCGGGCATAGTGCACAAAGGCAAATTCTTAGCCCTGACCGAGCCTTCTACGAAGTCGCCGCAGGGCGCAAGCACAGGCATAGACCACCTCAAAGAGCTTGGGGTGACGCATGTGCATATATTGCCGTCGTACGACTACAACTCGGTCGACGAGGCAAACCTGCAGACCAACCAGTACAACTGGGGCTACGACCCGTTCAACTACAACGTGCCTGAGGGTTCCTACTCGACCGACCCGGCCGACCCGTCGGCACGCATCCGCGAGATGAAAGAGATGGTGAAGGCTCTCCACGACGCCGGCATAGGCGTGGTGATGGACGTCGTATACAACCATACGGCCGACAACGACGGCTCGAATTTCTCGCTGACGGCACCGGGCTACTTCTACCGCCACAAAGCCGACGGCAGCTACAGCGACGCCTCGGGCTGCGGCAACGAAACGGCATCGGAACGCAAGCAGATGCGCGATTTCATAGTCAACTCGGTGAAATACTGGGCCAAAGAATACCATATCGACGGTTTCCGCTTCGACCTCATGGCTATCCACGACATCGAGACCATGAACGAGGTCGCCGCCGAGCTAAAGAAAATCAACCCGTCGATATTCGTATACGGCGAAGGGTGGACCGCCGGCGACTCGCCTCTGCCCAAGGAGCAACGCGCGCTGAAAGAGAACGTGGACAAGATGACGGGTATAGCAGTATTCTCGGATGACCTCCGCGATGCCGTCAAAGGCCACTATAGCGATGCCGCCGACCGGGGCTTCGCCACCGGCAAACCCGGCAACGAGGAAACGGTGAAGATAGGCATAGTCGCGGCGACTGCGCATCCGCAGGTCGACTACAGCAAAGGCAACAACTCGAAGTTCGCCTACGCAGGCGCTCCGACCGAGATCATAAACTACGTGTCGTGCCACGACGACCTCACGCTGACCGACAAACTTGCCAAATCGCTGCCCGACGCCACCGAGGCAGAGCGCAAACGTGCCGCGCGGCTTGCCCAGACCATCGTGTTCACGTCGCAGGGCACGCCGTTCATGTTCGCCGGCGAAGAGGTGTTCCGCGACAAAAAAGGCGTGCACAACTCCTACAAGTCGCCCGACTCCGTCAACGCCATCGACTGGACTCTGAAAACGACGAATGCCGACCAGTTCGAATACTACAAGAACCTTATCAAGTTGCGCAGGGAGCATCCGGCATTCCGCATGACAACAGCCGAGGAGATAGCCCATAACATTGTTTTCGACAAGACAACGGTACCGAACATTATTTCATATACCATCCGCAACCATGCCAACGGCGACCGTTGGGGCGAAATAAAAATCATTTTCAACGGTTCGTCTGAAAACTATACGGCCAAAATACCCAAAGGCAAATGGCTCGTAGTGGCACGCGACGGAGAAATCGACCCTGACGGCCTTGGAACATGTGATGGCGGCAAAGTGGCCGTAGAACCCGTCTCGGCGCTTATTTTGGCTCGCTAAGAAGTTGAAACCGCTAATGATACGGATTTTAACGTTTGCTTTTACGAAAAAAAGTTCGTACCTTTGCGGCTTCAAAAACATGATTGAAGTTCAAGCCATATGAACAATTGTGAACACGAAATCGAATTGCTCTTCGAGACAAGCTGGGAGGTCTGCAATAAAATAGGCGGCATCTATACCGTACTTTCAAGCAAGGCCAAGACCCTCAAAGAGCAGTTTAAAGATAAATTGATATTCATCGGTCCCGATGTGTGGTCTACAGAAAACCCCTCTCCATATTTTGTAGAATCACATACCCTCATGCGCCGATGGCTTGCCGACGCGATGCTTCCCGAAGGCATTGACGTTCGCGTAGGCCGTTGGGACATACCGGGCAAGCCAGTCGCCATACTCGTCAAGTTCGACGGCATGTACGACTGCAAGGACGCCGCCTATGGCCGCATGTGGGAGCTTTTCAAGGTCGATTCGCTGCACGCCTACGGCGACTACGACGAAGGATGCGCTTTCGCAAGAGCGGCTGCAGCTGTGACAGAGAGCATAATAAAATACTATAAAACACCGCACGACAAGGTAATAGCCCATTTCGACGAATGGACTACCGCCATGGGCCTGTTGACGCTTAAAGCCGACATGCCCGACGTGCCGACGGTGTTCACTACCCATGCCACGAGTATAGGGCGAAGCATATGCGGCAACGGCAAGCCCCTCTACGACCAACTCAAGAACTACAACGGCGACCAGATGGCTGCCGAACTGAACATGCAGTCGAAACATTCGCTCGAAAAAGCCGCTGCATGGCATGCCGACTGCTTCACGACCGTGAGCGACGTTACCGCCGACGAGGCCGAACAGCTTTTGGGGATACGCCCCGTTGTGACACCCAACGGCTTCGAGCTTAATTTCGTACCGGCCAAGAACAAATACAAGGCCGCACGCAAAGCCGCACGCAGCCGTATCCTCGAAGTGGCATCGGCACTGACGGGCATAAGCTATCCCGAAGACACGTTCATCGTAGCCACTTCGGGACGTTGCGAGTTCCGCAACAAAGGCATCGACGTATATCTCGATGCCATGCGCGAGCTTGCGGCGTCGAAATCCGGCCGGAAAGTGCTATCCTTAGTGCTTGTACCGGCATGGCCGGCTGGCCCGCGTCCCGACCTCCAACACCGGCTCGCTACCGGCAGCCACACGCGACTGAGCGACCCTGTGCTCACCCACAAACTGAACAACTACGGCGACGACCCGATAAACCGCCGCATACATGAGATAGGCTTCGCCAACGACGGTACGTCAGCAGTGAGCGTGATATACGTTCCATGCTACCTCGACGGCGCCGACGGCATCTTCGACATGACCTACTACCAATTGCTGCCCGGCCTCGACGCTACCGTATTCGCATCGTACTACGAGCCATGGGGCTATACGCCTCTCGAAAGCATTGCGTTCGGCGTCCCGACGTTGACGACATCGCTCGCAGGCTTCGGCTGCTGGGTGAAAGACAGCGTATCGGCACCGACATTCAGCAACTGCGGCGTAGAGGTGGAGACACGCACCGACGGCAACTATGCCGAGACCGTATCGGCGATAGCCAAAGACGTACTGAAACTCGTCGAAACCCCGGAAACCGACATCGAAAAGGCGAGAGCGGCGGCAACAACGACTGCAGCCCAAGCCCAATGGTCAGATTTCATTAAATATTACTATGAAGCCTACTGCACTGCCATTTCAAAGTGCGGCCAAATAAAAGATAAAGAATAACATTGTAAATATATGAAACTTTCTGTAAGCAACACTAACGCCCCCGTATGGCGTGAAATTACAGTGAAATCGGAGCTGCCCACACAGCTCAAACCCCTCGAAGAACTTTCAAAGAACCTTTGGTGGGTGTGGAACAGCGAAGCGAAAGCCCTCTTCCGCTCCATCGACCCTGACGCATGGCGCAAAAACGGCGAAAACCCCGTAATGCTCATCCAGGAGCTGACTTCGGAACGCATCGCCGAGCTGCTTGCCGACGAAGCATTCATGGCAGCGCTCAACCATGTGTTCGCCGACTTCAAGGAATACATGAGCAAACCGATGCGCAAAGACGTTCCGTCGGTATCGTACTTCTCGATGGAATACGGCCTGTGCAACTGCCTCAAGATATACTCCGGCGGCCTTGGCGTGCTTGCCGGCGACTATATAAAAGAAGCCTCGGACAGCCGTGTAGACATGACTGCCGTCGGCTTCCTCTACCGCTACGGCTACTTCACGCAGTCGCTGAGCGTCGACGGTCAGCAGATTGCCAACTATGAGCCCCAGAACTTCAACCAGCTGCCCATCGAGCAGGTTATGGACGCCGACGGACGCCCGATGATACTCGAGGTGCCCTACCCCGGCCGCATAATCTACAGCCACATATGGCGCGTGAACGTGGGCCGCATGAAGCTTTATCTGCTTGACACAGACTTCGACATGAACAGCGAGTTCGACCGCCCCATCACGCACAAGCTCTACGGCGGCGACTGGGAAAACCGCATCAAACAGGAGTATCTCCTCGGTATCGGCGGCGTGCTCATGCTGAAGAAGCTCGGCATCAAATCGCAGCTCTACCACTGCAACGAAGGCCATGCGGCACTGCTCAACCTTCAGCGTCTTGTCGATTACGTCCAGGACGGTCTGAGCTTCAACGTCGCACTCGAACTGGTGCGTGCATCGTCGCTCTACACCGTACATACCCCCGTGCCTGCCGGCCACGACTACTTCGACGAAGGCCTGTTCGGCAAATACATGGGCGAGTATCCGGCCAAACTCGGCATCAGCTGGAACGACCTCATGAACATGGGCCGCGAGAACCCCGACACCAACGAGCGCTTCTCGATGAGCGTGTTCGCCCTCAACACCTGCCAGGAGGCCAACGGCGTAAGCTGGCTACACGGCGAAGTGTCCAAGAAAATGTTCTCCGGCATATGGAAAGGCTACTCTTGGGAAGAAAGCCATGTAGGATATGTCACCAACGGCGTGCACATGCCCACATGGGCCGCTTCGGAGTGGAAAGAGTTCTACTTCAACAAACTCGGCGCACAAGTGTTCGAAAACCAGAGCGACCCGCAGGCTTGGAAAGGCATCTTCGATGTTCCCGACCAGGAAATATGGAACATGCGCGAGACGATGAAGATGAAATTCGTCAACTTCCTTCGCCGCGACTTCAAAGAAAAATGGCTTGCCAACCAGGGCGACCCCTCGGCCGTGATGAACATCGTCGACCGCATCAACCCCAAAGCCCTCATCATAGGTTTCGCACGCCGTTTCGCCACCTACAAACGTGCACACCTCCTGTTCACCGACCTTGACAGGCTTGCCCGTATCGTCAACAATCCGCAGTTCCCCGTGCAGTTTATCTTCGCCGGCAAGGCACACCCTGCCGACGGCGCCGGACAGGACTTAATCAAGCGCATCGTCGAAATCAGCCACAGACCCGAGTTCCTCGGCAAAATCATCTTCCTCGAAGACTACAACATGATTGTTGCCAAACGCCTCGTGACCGGCGTCGACATATGGCTCAACACCCCCACCCGTCCGCTTGAGGCATCGGGTACATCGGGCGAAAAAGCCGAGATGAACGGCGTGCTCAACTTCTCAGTGCTCGACGGATGGTGGTACGAAGGCTACCGCTTCAACGAAAAAGCCGGATGGGCGCTCACCGACAAACGCACCTACACCGACCAGGGCCAGCAGGACAAGCTCGACGCAGCCACCATCTACTCGATGCTCGAAAACGAAATCATTCCCCTCTACTTCGAGAAAAACTCGGCAGGCTATTCGCCCCGTTGGATACAGTATATCAAAGGCTCTATCGGCGACATCGCGCCCCACTTCACAATGAAGCGCATGATTGACGACTACATCGCCCGTTTCTACGACAAGGAAGCCGCTCGCAGCAAACGCCTGTCGGCCGACAACTTCGCACTTGCCAAAAACATCGTGGCATGGAAAGAAAAAGTGGCGTCGGAATGGGGCGGCATACGCGTGCTCGACGTCCGCCACAGCGGCGAAATCGGCGCATCGCTCACGGGCGAGCCTTTCCGCATCGAAATCACCGTCGACACCAACGGCATCGGCCGAGACCTCGGACTCGAAATGGTGGTATACCGACAGGCCGACGGCACCGAAAGCCTCGTCCGCACCGAGCAGTTCAAAATAGTGAAGCAGGACGGCAACGTCGTTACCTTCGAACTTTCAACGAAGATTAAGGACGCAGGCGTGTTCCGCTACGGCTTCCGTCTCTATCCGAAGAACGCCGAGCTGCCCCACCGCCAGGACTTTGCATACACTCTTTGGGTGTAATACCTTACTGTTATAAATCTAATACCGCCGACATACGGCCTTGCGCTTTTACGTAAGGTCGGGTGTCGGCGGTTTCTCTTGACAAGGAACAATCATTGCGAGCAATACGTTTTTTATATAAAGACGACCTTTGATTATGGACAAACATTCATCACACCCGCGCCGAATGGCCGATTGGAATACGGCCGGACACGCCGTCCTCGAATCGGGTACAAGCATATTCTTTTCGGCCCGACAGGCCATAAAGCGCCACGCCTCGGGCGGCAATCTGCTGATAGCAGCCACCGCCGCCGCTCTTATAATAGCCAACATCTCGGCAATCAACGGATACTATTTCGATTTTTGGGAACAGGAAGTGCGCCTACAGCTTGGCGACTTCAACCTGTTCAGCCACAACGGTCACCCGATGTCCTTGCTGTCGTTCATCAACGACGCACTGATGGCAATATTCTTTTTTTCGATAGGCCTCGAAATAAAGCGCGAAGTGCTCGTCGGCGAGCTTTCGTCGTTCAAGCAGGCATTGCTGCCCATCGTCGGCGCCATAGGAGGCATGGTTGTGCCAGTGCTGATATACTATATGATGAGCAAAGGCACAGACTATGCCGGCGGCGCGGCAATCCCCATGGCTACTGACATCGCCTTCTCACTTGGAGTGCTTGCAATGCTGGGCAAACGCGTGCCTCTGTCGCTGAAGATATTCCTGACAACACTTGCCGTTGTCGACGACATAGGCGGCATAATAGTCATCGCGGCTTTCTACTCGACACACATCGACGTGATGCTGCTTGTGTATGCCGCCGTTCTCTTCGGAGTGCTTCTTCTCGGGTCGCGCCTGCACATCAAGAGCAAGATTTTCTATCTGCTTATCGGGGGCGTGATATGGTTCCTGTTCCTGAACTCGGGCATACACCCGACAATTGCCGGAGTACTGGTTGCCTTCTGCGTTCCGGCGACGCCGGTGTTCGCGCCGAAAAAATATATCAAAATCATCCGTTCGTCCATATCGAACTTCAAAGGCGAAGAAGAGGACGTCGACCTCGAAAAGCGCACCATTTTGGGCAAAGAGCAGATGAACTGGCTAAAACAGGTCGAAAGCGCGTCAGACAAAGTGATATCGCCCCTGCAGGACCTTGAAGACTCGCTCCACCCTATTGTCAACTATTTCATCCTGCCCCTGTTCGCCTTTGCCAACGCCGGCATTTTCCTTTTGGATATGGCTCCGGCATCGGTTTTCGAGGGCATCTCGCTGGCAGTAATTCTCGGCCTTGTCGCCGGCAAATTCATAGGCATACTGCTGTTCAGCTGGCTGACCGTCAAACTGCGGCTTGCCCCGATGCCGGCACACTCCAACTGGAGCATGATGGCCTCTATTGCCATGCTCGGCGGCATAGGCTTCACCGTGTCGATATTCATAGCCACTCTGAGTTTCAGCGCATCCGACCCGGCACAGCTGTCGCTGCTGAGCCATGCCAAGCTCGGCATCGTGGTCGGCTCGCTACTCTCGGGCATAATAGCCTTCTTCTGGCTGCATGCAACGCTGCCGAAAGGAGTCGCACCTGACGCCGTAGAAGATTGAGCGGAACATAAGTAACTCACAAAAATTAGTTAATAAGTAACCCTACGGGCTAATGCTTCTTTGTTTGTCTTTTCGGCGCTTTTATTCCTGTAGCTCAGTCATGTAGCTCGCTACACTCCTTTGCTACATGCGCAAAATCGGTCGAAAATCGGGACAAGCCGAAATTACGGTGCAAAAATTGTAAAGACATCTTTTTAGGGATGTAGAGGGTGTTGCAGAACCCTCGATAATCCCGATTCAACGCCTCGGTATGCGACAAAAGTAGAAACGGGATTATCGCACACCCTACGGGGTGCTTTTTGGGAGAGGACACGAAAAACCCGGGCTGCGCGCACCCTAACGGGGCACTTGCCCGGGCCTATTGTTATCTACGCCACTACGTGGCTGTTTGCTCCTAACGGAGCTTTCGCCGACTACTATCTGGAGAGTTCTGCAACACCCTCTTGCCCCGACGGAGCATTTATGTGGATGCCATATCTGCCTACACTACCGTCAGGTAGCAGGGTTTACATTCTCATGCACCGCAATTTCGGCTTGACCCCAAAAATCCTTCACAAATAAGCATTAGCTAATTTTTGCGAGTTACTTATCACAGACGAACGACAAGTCCCTTTGCATGTTAACGTTGCTTAAAACATGCAGAGGGGTTTGTCGTTTCACATTATTTTGTTAATTTTGACGCGAAATGTTAAAACGGGCGGCCAAACGGGGCCATGGTCAAAGAATCCGTCAAACATTAAAGACTTTTAATTGTTAACAAAATATACGTTAAACACTTGACAAAACCCCTCTCCCGCCCCAAGGGCCTTGCTCAGGCACAAAAGATGTAATGAAAAAACAGACTATCTGGATATTGACTATACTGATGGCGCTTGCATTCGTCGGGCTGCTCTGCATACAAATCTTCTATATGAAGAACATTGTGCAGATTAGATACGAGCAATTCTCGCAAGGAGTCCGTCAAAGTCTTGTCGCTGTCGCCACCCATCTCGAACAGGACGAGACGCGCCATTTCCTTGAAGACGATGTAAGCGAAGTCGCCACCTCGTCGCTGGTGCCGTATATCGCCGACCCGGCGGCAAGGCTCGGCGGCATAAAGTATTCGTTCACGACCTCGACGGGCATCGAGGCCGACCTTACCATCAAAGGCGAAATCAGCCAGATTTCCAAGATACAGAACTCCAACGACGCACTGGGAGAGCACTACCAGTCGATGCAGGACGCATACCGCAACCGTTATCTGTATCAGAAAGGCATTCTCGACGACGTGATTCTCAACATAATGTCGAAAGCGTCACGACGCCCAATCACCGACCGGGCCGACTCGGCACGCGTCCGCACATATCTGCGTCAGGAACTTGACACCCTGGGGCTTAAAGTGCCTTTCGAATTCGCCGTGGTCAACTACGCCGGCACAATACTCTACAAATCGGCCAACTACCGCGCAACAGCCGCCGACCGCGACAATATGTTCGTGCAGACGCTCTTCCCTAACGACCTTGCAGGCTCGCGCAACTACCTGAAAGTATATTTTCCGACAAAGAGCGACTACATCTTCTCTTCGATTTCGTTCATGGTGCCGGCATTCGCGTTCACGTTCATTTTGCTGATAATCTTCGTCTACACCATCATAGTGGCTTTCCGCCAAAAAAAACTCACGGAGATGAAGAACGATTTCATCAACAACATGACGCATGAGTTCAAGACGCCAATATCGTCGATATCTCTTGCGGCGCAGATGCTAAACGACCCCAGCGTGCGCAAATCGCCCACGATGCTGCAACAGATTTCGACGGTGATAAACGACGAGACGAAGCGCCTGCGCTTCCAGGTCGAAAAAGTGCTGCAGATGTCGATGTTCGACCGTCAGAAAGCGACCCTCAAACTCGAAGAAGCCGACGCCAACGCCCTTATCTTCAACATCGTAAACACTTTCAAGCTGAAAGTCGAGAAATACGGCGGCTCGATAGAGGCGCGTCTCGACGCCATGGACGCCATCGTCAACATCGACGAGATGCACTTCACGAACGTCATCTTCAATCTGCTCGACAATGCGGTAAAATACCGTTCGGAGGAGCGGCCGCTACGGCTCACCGTCTCGTCGCGCGACCTTGGCGAAGACCGCATCGAAATAAGCATCGAAGACAACGGCATAGGCATCAGGCGCGAAGACTTGAAAAAAATATTCGACAAATTCTACCGCGTCTCCACCGGCAACCGCCACGACGTGAAAGGTTTCGGGCTCGGGCTGGCATACGTCCGCAAAATGGTGGGCGAGCTCGGAGGCGAAATCTCGGTAGAATCCGAGTTCAACACCGGAACAAAATTCATAATAATACTACCACTCTCTAAAAACTGACAACTATGGAAGATAGAATGAGAATTCTTCTATGTGAAGACGACGAGAACCTGGGCATGCTCCTTCGCGAGTACCTCCAGGCCAAAGGCTACAACGTCGACCTCTTCGTCGACGGAGAAAGCGGATACAAGGCTTTTCTGAAAGGCAAATACGACATCTGCGTGCTCGACGTGATGATGCCCAAGAAAGACGGTTTCACCCTCGCGCAGGAAATACGCACCGTCAACTCCGAAGTGCCCATCATATTCCTTACGGCAAAATCGCTGAAAGACGACATCTTCGAAGGGTTCAAAATCGGTGCCGACGACTATATCACCAAACCCTTCTCGATGGAAGAACTGGTGTTCCGCATCGAAGCCATACTCCGTCGTGTCAAAGGCAAGAAAGGCAAAGAAATAACCATGTATAAAATCGGCAATTTCACTTTCGACACACAGAAACAGGTGCTTATGATTGGCGACAAAATCACCAAGCTAACCACCAAAGAGTCGGAACTGCTGAGCCTTCTGTGCGCACACGTAAACGAGATTCTTGAGCGCAACTACGCCCTGAAGACCATATGGATTGACGACAACTACTTCAACGCCCGGTCGATGGACGTATACATAACCAAGCTACGCAAACATCTCAAAGACGACCCGTCGATTGAAATAATCAACATCCACGGCAAGGGCTATAAACTTATCGCCCCAGAGGCAGAAGCCGAAAAATAAACACACCGAATCTCCAAACAACGCGCTGTGCGGCCCGATAACCGCACAGCGTGTTGTTTTTCTATTGCCTTTCTTAGATGTTTTGGCTCTACGAACCCCCATCTCAAATATTATTTTGTTACAATCTCGTTAATTTGAGCAGAAATATGCCATATCACATTTTTTATCACTATCTTTGCATCGTGGATACCGTTTAATAGTATTTCACACCATTCTGAAAGCCCACAAACCAAAAACAATAATTTTATAAATATTTTTCACCTCATCTTAGCACAGCAACGACAACAGCCTAAGATGACTTTTTATTTTTTCTATGAAAAAACTTTACTTAACACTGCTCACAGCGCTCCTTGCCACAGTTTATGGCTTCGGCGCCCAAGCCCAGCAATCCCTCACTATAAAGTGGGATGTTCCGGGAGCCATCAAAATCAGACTCAACTCCATCGTAGACCCACTGATTGAAATACCGGCCGACGCGACAGAACTGCAGGTTCAGGCCACCGGTGCGGTCTATATCGCAGGCGACAACGGCTATATGGTCGTATCGGGCACGGCAGAAGACGGCTATGTGCAGAAACCGTTCCTCAGCAACGGCGAATTTCTGTTGAACATAAACACCAACCAGGAGCGGTTTAAAAACAAAAGCGTGACCGTAACTACAAAAAAAGTGGTGAATGACCGTAAATTCACCCTCAAAGTTGTCAACGGAGCAGCTAAAATAAAGGAGTTTTCGGTCGGCAACCTGAAACTCACAAGCTTCGAAAACGGAGAACATGAATATAGCTTCTGCTCCGACTACGGCACATCGGGCCTCTTGTCCTTCGCTGTCGGCATAACACCCTTAAGCGTAAAATTCAACGGGGCTGCCGTCAATCCCTTCTACGGGCAATATAAAAACATGACATTCAACGGCGACGATGTGCTCGAAGTACAGGTCTATGAAGACGGGCAAGAACCTGCGACCGAAAAATGCACCGTCACCCTCGACCTAAAAGGCAAGGCCCAAGAAGCAATCAAAAACATATTCAACAACACGACCCTAAAGGCCGTAGAGCCGGTCGACGGCAAATTCGAGGTTGAAAAAGGCAACAAGCTAACGTTCAACTTCAACGAAGACTACGATATCACCACTTTCAAAGCCGGCGACAACGACATAACGCTCTTCGACCGGAGAGGCTCACTCACTGTCAACGAAAGCCTTACAATAACCATCGACGCGACTGTAACAACATATACCACCGAAACATTTACCGCATATCTCGTGTGCCCGGAAGGACTTGAACTTTGGGCCGGAAATCCCATAAATGGCGAACAGCTGACTCTTGGAGAAGGCGTAACCGTAACAGAAGAAATCAGCCTCCCCGGAACATTGGAACAGGAAGCATATACCATCCCTGCCGGAGGCGCGGTAAAATACACTTTGCCCGTAAGCACAAAATACGGCACCGTGAACGTGATGGTAAAGGACGGCTACTGGATTCGCCAGACTCGCGAAGCCGATAAGGTCACGCAGGCACTAAACCCCATCTCTTCGAAAACGTTCTATATAATCGCCGAACCTGTAGAAAACGACTCCAAGGCAACCATATATTTCCATGGCGAGGCAAATTCGATAAAACTTTCGCCCAGCATATTGCACGGAGCAATGGAAGCACGGACAATATCGGAAGAAGGTTATTCCACTCTCAATTTCGACAAAGACTATGAATCGCCTTTCAGCATAAAGATGACATCGGCAATCAATAGTCTCAAAGTATTCTTCAACGGCACAGAATTAACGGCAGACGACGATGGAAATCTTCCGGAACTTCCGCTATCGGACGGTTCTCTTGTCGAAATCATTGCCAACGCCGCCATTCCGGCATCGCATACCCTCACATTCAGCAAAGAAGATGAGACAGCGGCTTCGATGAAATACGATAGTGCCGAAATGACAATCGACTTCGACAAAGCAATGAAGTGCTATGATGAGACACTCGTTACCATCACTCCCGAACCGGGCACCGAGGTCAGACTCGACGGCGAAGCCCTCACTCCCGACTATTTCGGCAACTGCACATTTACCGTGACAGCGGACCACGCCATCGCGCTTGTCAAGAAAACCATCGATACAAGCTGGACGCCGTTCCCCGAAAAGAACATGATGGGCGGCGAATACGTAATGGTAGCATTGAGTTTCGCCGAAGGAACAATGGTCGAAGTTGCCAATGAGACTCTCATCAGCGTCAAGCTCAACGGCGACGCAATGCCTGCCGCTTCATATATGGTCATGGCTGAGGGAAACATGTTCGGCATCCAATTCCCGATGCTTGCACAAGCCGGCGAACTTGAGCTTTCGTTAGCGGCAGGAGCGCTGAAAATTTCGGGCACGGCATCACCGGCAATAGAATATACATGGAACATCTTGCTGCCAAAAGAATATACCGTGCAAATCACTCCGGCGCCGGGAACCGATGACGCCCCGGCAAAAGTTTCCTCACTTGCCGAACTGACTCTCGTATTCCCCGAAGCCGAAACGGCCAGACCGGTCAACGAATACGGCGTATTCCTAAAAAACAACAAATATGACGACACCCGATACTATGAAACCGGTATCGTGACTGCAGTAGAAGGTGCCGAGCATCCTACATTCAAAGTCACTTTTGCAAAACCGGCCGTCACACCGGGCAAATACACTTTCAGCATCAGATACGGTGCTTTCTTCCTTGACGAGTTGCAGGACTTCATGGGCACCGATGCCTACTATGAGTTCGACCCGTCGTCGGGCATCGACGCCATAACGGCAGAAAGCGGCGAAAAGACTGTGTACAATCTGCAGGGCATATTGATTGAAGCCGAATGGGACAGCCTGCCGGCCGGTGTGTATATCGTAAACGGCAAAAAGGTGAAGAAATAAACAAAGGAAAAAAGGACTGAGCTCGTCGTCAATCCCGTTAGCGTCCCGATTCCGGTCGGGGCGCTTTTTTACTTATACACGCAAGCGACACGCCGCACAAACACGCCAAAACGGAGCATCCGGCTTGTTGTTAATTTATTTTTAAAGAAATTTGTGAATAAATTTTGTTAAAACAAAACAATTATCTAACTTTGTCGGAAGAAACAACGCAACCGGTCATCCGGATATTTTCGTAAATCATCTATAACTGTATTTATCAATTATCATCATTTCCAAACCAACCTGTATCCGGCCACATTACGGCAGATACAGGCTAAAAGACAAATTTCTATGAACAATGGTTCGGTAAGAAAATCTAAGCGACAGCTCCAATATATGTAGCAATTAACTTTTCCAACGCAAGAATTTGCTTATTTTTCAGGCGAAAATTTCCAATGTCAAGAATTTTTAGAGCAAAAGCGGTATCGGAAATTGCTTTTTTGAGCTGACCGACACTGTTCCTCGGGAAAAAGAGCCTAACTTCGGATTGAAGCATGTTTCGTGTAAAAAAGGATACGTTATAAGCAAAGTCAATTCGGGCCACATTTCTGGACTGGTTGTGATTCAGTCCGGCGAATTGCTTGGCGTCGCGAATGCCGAACTCAATCCGGAAACGCTTGCGGTATATGGCGATGATATCCCGAGGGGACATAGCTGTGTCGGTGCTGAACAATATGACATTTTCACGGTCGCCAATCCGCCCCACAACAATACGGACATCAAGACGCAAGGATGTGGAATGAACTATTGCCGTGAAAAAAAATCCCGGCTTTGTCGACACGTATTTTCTTAAAGAACATCATATCGGGATGCGCGACATCCACGCACCCCGCATATTTCGGCGCGTATCCTTTGCGAACTCCGCGCTTGTCAAGGAATTCCTTATTGGCAAGATAGCTCAAGGATGCGTTGACGGGAAATTTGGAAACCAATGTAAAGCCCATGCCAATGGCCGGGATGACGAATGTTTTGCGTGAGAAGAATGCGTCTGCTACAAGTATTTTACTGATTTCAAGCAGCTCTTCATGCCTGCTGTTGAGAGCATTGAGATAGCATTTTACCATTGTGGGATTCTGCCCGGAACCGGTTTTGGGCAAAGTCTGCGACGCACCGAGCATCACACAATCCCCGGTTTCGTAATCAATGGCCGCAAACGCTGTGAGTTCCAATCCGTAGACCGCCTTCCCGGCATAACCGGACCAATACATCCCGATGCCCGGCGTACACTTGCCGCTTTTGGAAATATGTGCAGGATCCATTGCAATTACCAGATGGTCCGACGGTGTAGTCTTGTCGGGAAGAAACAGCCGATTTAGATGCAGCCATGATATATCTGTCCTTGCGAAGTTGTTTCGGAACGTCTTTTCGTTGACGCCGGAATAGCGTTGCAATTGCAGGAAATTTACCCTCCCACGTATGGCCACAATCGTAGTCACGGCTTTTGTTAGAAAACGGCTCAACACTTTTCCCATGCCAAACGTTTTCTTTGAACGAAGGAGTAAATCACTCAACATCGATTTGAATATTCCAAAGGCGGTCAATGCGTTCATCTTAGAATTTAGTTTGAAGTTTTTCTAAGTAACGATTGATCGCCTTATTTTGATCAATTTCTTACCGAACCATTGATGAAAAAACTTTACTTGGCGCTGCTTACAGCAGTAATCGCAGCCGCTTTCGGTTTCACATCCTCAGCACAGGAGTACTCGATTACCATAAATTGGGATGCTCCGGGAACCGTAAAAATCGCAATCAACAACGTCTTTCAGGATATTCCAGAAGGTGCAACCACTTTCACAGCCAAGACCGACACATGGTACAGCGCACAAATCTACGGCACAGACGGATATATAGTATCCACTTGCACCGCCGACGACGGCAGCATCATATCAAGAAGCACGACATACTCGACGCCTCCCGAACTACGCTTTCAAATCCCTATCAAGAACAACCACGGAAAAATATACACCGTCACGACCGAAAAGCTTGTCAATGACCGCAAATTCAAGCTTAACGTTGTCAACGGAGCCGACAAAATCAAACAGCTAACCGTAGGCAATCTTGCCATCTCGTCTTTTGGAACCGGAGAGAACGAGTACAGCTTCAGCTCCATTTTCGGCACCTCGTGCTCTTTCAGTGTAGAAAACGGCGTAAGCCCTTACAGTGTCACGTTAAACGGCAATACGGTCACACCTTTCTACGGGCAATATAGGAACATCGCACTCACCGGCGACTCCGATGTCCTTACAATACAAGTCTATGAAGAAGGCAAAGAGCCTGTGGTAGAAAAGTGCACCGTGACCCTCGCCCTCCAAGGCGCAGCTTCGCAGGCCGTCAAAAATATCTTCAACAACACCAAGCTGAAAGCCGTAGACTTTGCCGGCAACAGCTTTGAAGTTGAAAAAGGCGACAAGCTCACATTCAACTTCAGCGAAGACTACGACATCACTACTTTTACTGCCGGCTCAGAAGCCATAAGCATAAACGGCACACAAGGCTCATTCACGGTAAGCGAAGACCTCACTGTGACAGTGAATGCAAGTGAAAAGGCATATAAAACAGAAATGTTTACAGCCTACATCGTGTGCCCCGAAGCGCTTGACATATATGCAGGCAATGCAATCAGAGGCGAAAAACTCGAACTCACAGGAGGGGCTACCGTAAGCGGAGCCATAGCGCTTCCGGCAACGACAAACGAAAAGGCCTACACGATTCCGGCAGGCGCAGCCCTGCGTTTCGACCTTCCGGTAAGCACCAAATACGGGTCTGTAAACGTGACAACGAAAGAAGGATACTGGATACGCACCAAACGCCTTGGAGACAAGAAAGAAACGGCCGACAATCCCATTACAGACAAGACATTCTATATTGTGGCCGAACCTGTCGAGCACGACGCATCAGCGATTGTCTACCTGAGCGGCGACAAAGACCGCATCACCCTATCGCCCAACTCTGTATATGGAGCCGGCGACCGACGCGGTCTATCGAACGAAGGATACTCCGTATTCACTTTCGACAACGACTACGAATCGCCATTCTCGATACGCACCGGCGAACTCATCGATGGTATGAAAGTAAATCTCGACGGCGTCGCTCTTTCGGCCGACGAGAACGGGGTCTACTCGGCAGCCCTCAAAGACGGGTCGCGCCTCGAAATACTCGCTAATCCGGCTAAACAGCATACCCTTACATTCAATAAAGGCTTCAAAACCGATGCCTCTCTGACATTCGACAGCGCCCCGATAGCGGCATCGTTGCCGGCAACTGAGAACTGCTATGCAGGCACTGTAGTAACGCTCAAACCGACAGCCGACACGAAAATATCGCTCGACGGCGCACCGCTCACGCCCGACGCCGACGGCAACTGCAAGTTCACCGTTTCGGGCAACCACAGCGTCGAACTGGCATATACCGGCAAGATATACACATTCTTGCCCGACCCGTCAGAACCGGCAGAATCTCTTGACGAGATTCTTGTGAGCTTCCCGGCCGGGATTACGGTAACGCGTGGCGAATTTGCCGATGATGAGATTTCGTTCCGAAGCAGCGACGAAACATGGGCTTCTCCGAGCCTTACCGTCACCGAAGTGACCGGTGCCGCAACCCCGACATACGCCATCCGTTGCTCGATAGCACCTGTCAAACAGACGAGCTATGTGCTCACCATTCCCGAAGGATTCTTTATGCTTGACGGCAGTGAAGCTCCCCAAGCCACCGAAACATTTACGCTGAAGAAGACGAACGCCGACCTCAGCTATACCGTACTGCCCGAAGGCAAGCTTACTCATGACCTCAGCTACAGTATGGTAGGTGTAATGTTTGCAGAATCGCACAACGGAGCCATTACTATCGCAAACGGCTCGGCGATTTCGCTAAAACTCGACGATACCGAAATTGAAAGCGGTTTCAGCCGTTTCGTGAGCGAGAACATGTTCATAATCCAGTTCAATGACGGTTTTGATGCCGGCGACGCAAAGAAACTCACACTAAGCCTCGGAGCCGGTGCCCTTTCACTAAGCGGAACCGCTTCACCGACCATAGAACATAGCTGGGATTTCATTGCCGATAAAGATTACACATGGAGCATATCTCCTGAAGGCGGAGAAGAAAGCGCACCGACCGTAGTAAGCTCGCTCGACGAAATAACCATCGTGTTCGACAACGCAGAAACTGCAACAGTCGACTATGAATACGGAGCTCGCATGAAGAATTTCGACAGCAATGCCTACTACTCAGAAGTCGCAAACATCACCGCAGTTGCCGGCGCAGAACATCCGACATTCAGACTTACGTTCAGCAAAAAAGCCGAAGCTCTCGGAAAATACGAGCTTTCACTCTACAGCGGCACCTTCAAACTCGATGGAGCCAAATATTCACCGGCAATAAACCTGTTCTACACTCTCACCACAAGCACGGGTATCGAAAGCGTCACAGTCGAAGAAGGCACCACGACAATCTACAGCCTCCAAGGCATACTGATTGATGCCGAATGGGAAAGCCTGCCTGCCGGTGTGTATATCGTAAACGGCAAAAAAGTGAAGAAATAAACAAAGAAAAAAAGGACTGACCTCGTAGTCAATCCCGTCAGCGTCCCGATTTCGGTCGGGGCGCTTTTTTGTGTCAAAAGAGAGGCGGACGCACTCACATAGGTATTGCCGACGACGACAGGCCACCGTACTGCAGCCTGTACATCAGCGCCGTCAAGTCGACAACCGGGAGCGGACGGTAACGCAAGACAGTATCGGCTGTCTTCACTGCCACGACTCCGCGCAATGCCCCGACGGCAATGCCGAGCATTGTAGTCATCAGCTTACCGCCGACAAGCACTTCCTCACCCTGCAATGTAACATGTGCGGCAAGGTCTTCGATTTCGAACGTCGAAACGACAGTGCAAGCCAACACTCGCGTGCGGATAAGGCCTATCACGGCAACATAGGAGCATGTAACGACCAAACTCACCAATGAATGCTCCATATCGGGAACGACACGGACATTCATATCAACATTCAATGGCGTGCGGCCAAGCCGCCGCAAAGCGCGGCGGTTGATGGCTGTGGCTCCTTCAACCTCGCGTACCGACAATAGTCGAAAATTAATAGCGCTCGAATCCATATGGTTTGGGAAGTGTTTCAAACTTCTATCTGCAAAAATACAAAACAATAATATACTTTCAACAAAAATATAGGGCTAAATATCACCAAAAAACAAAAAAACGGCTTCCCACAACAAAAAAATGGGCTAAAACACTTGCCAGACTCAAAAAAACTGCCTAACTTTGCACTGCAAAAAGCGAAAGACCCACAAAGTCGAAAGTTTGGAGAGGTGGGTGAGTGGCTGAAACCACCAGTTTGCTAAACTGACGTAGGAGTTATCCTACCACGAGTTCGAATCTCGTCCTCTCCGCAATCAACGCGAATAATCAGCGTTTTAAGAATTAAGTACCCGAAAAAGTACCTCATAATAAGGGCTTTTGGGGTACTTTTTTATATGTATTCAGAACTTTCTATATAACGGATTTGTTTTGCAACTGAAAAATAGTTACTTTTGTGCCAAAATAAAAATGAATGGGGACAAAAGAAAAACTGATAGCCCGGTTCTCGACACTTCCGAATGATTTCACATGGGAGGAATTGACACGTATGCTTGTCGCATTGGGGTATACCCCTGGCAACAAGGGCAAAACATCCGGCTCTCGTGTCATATTCAAAGGGGATGGATTAAAGCCTATAATGCTCCATAAACCACATCCCGGCAATATAATCAAAGGATATGTTATGAAACAGGTATATGACTATCTTAAAAACGAAGGACTGATATGAATACATTGAAATATAAAGATTTTATCGGCTCTGTCGCTTTCAGCGAGGCTGACAATGTGTTTTTCGGCAAAATAGAAGGCATTGACGGTCTTGTGAATTTCGAGGGCGAAAGTGTTGCAGAACTCACCAATGCCTTTCATGAAGCGGTCGACGATTATCTTGCATACTGCGCTGAAGAAGGCATCGAACCACATAAGAGCTATTCGGGCTCGTTGAATGTGCGTCTTACGCCTGACATCCACACACGAGTAGCATATCTGGCAAAACAAGCCGGAGTATCAATCAACTCGTTTATCCGTGCTGCCGTCGAAAAGCAGATTGCCGCCATGCTTTGAGTGCGAAATTATCGGATTGGCGAAACACGATATCAACAAATCCTTTTTAGACAATTGAGGAAGTAAGAAATTATCGCTAATTTTGCAGTCCGAATATGGAAGAAGACAAAAAGATACTTATCACAGGCAGCAACGGGCAGCTCGGGCGTGAGTTAAGCCGCATCTTGGGCGATGCGGCACTATGCACCACCCACGAAGAGCTTGACCTTGCCGACGGAGATGCCGTCGAGCGTTTTCTGCGTCGGCACAACTTCGATTATATAGTCAACTGTGCCGCATATACTGCGGTCGACCGCGCCGAAGAAGAAAAACTCGAGTGCGGCCGGGCCAACATCGATGCGATCGAAAATCTCGCAAAATTCGCCGACGAGCTGGGCTACCGCATATTGCACATATCCACCGATTATGTTTTCGACGGCAATTCCTGCCGCCCGTACACCGAAGGCGACAAGCCTGCGCCCCTGTCGGTCTACGGCTCGACAAAACGGCGCGGAGAGACTGCCCTGCTCGGCCTCGCTCCTGAAAGCATGATAATACGCACCGGATGGCTTTATTCGGCGCATGGGCACAATTTCGTAAAAACCATCCTTGAGCACGGCAAATCAAAACAAGGACTCAAAGTAGTATGCGACCAAATCGGCACACCCACATATGCCGCCGACCTTGCGGCTTTTATCGCCGACAAAGTTCTGCACGGGTTCTGGAAACCCGGCATATTCCATTATTCAAATGAAGGAGTGGCCTCTTGGTATGATTTTGCCGTAGCCATTCTTGAAGAAGCCGGCATCGGAACCGCTGTCAAGCCTATCCCGACATCAGAATACCCTACGACGGCTGTCCGGCCACAATATGCCGTGCTCGACAAGAGCCGCATAAAAGCGACATACAATATCGAAATTCCACATTGGCGCGCTTCGCTGCGCCGCTGTCTTGCCCAAATCACCCCATCGAACCGGTAAACCATGGCTACATTAAACGAAGAAATAGAACGCCGGCGCACATTCGCCATCATATCGCACCCCGACGCCGGCAAAACGACCCTCACTGAAAAGCTACTGCTCTTCGGCGGTGCAATCCATATCGCCGGAGCCGTCAAGTCGAACAAGATAAAGAAGACGGCAACCAGCGACTGGATGGAAATCGAAAAGCAGCGCGGCATATCGGTAGCGACATCGGTGATGGGCTTCAACTACGGAGACTATAAAATCAACATCCTCGACACCCCCGGCCACCAGGATTTTGCCGAAGACACATACCGCACTCTCACTGCCGTAGACTCGGTTATAATAGTGGTCGATGTCGCAAAAGGCGTCGAAACGCAGACTCGCAAGCTCATGGAGGTGTGCCGCATGCGCAACACCCCCGTGATAATCTTCGTGAACAAACTCGACCGCGAAGGGCGCGACCCGTTCGAAATCCTCGACGAGCTTGAGGCCGAACTGAAAATTTCGGTGCGTCCGCTGTCGTGGCCAATCAATATAGGAGCCAAGTTCAAGGGCGTATATAATATATATGAAAACGGGCTTGACCTTTTCACCCCCGACAAGCAGAAGGCGACCGAACGTGTCGAGATAGACAACGTCGACGACCCTCGCATCGACGAGGCGGTTGGAGAAGCCGACGCCAAGCAGCTGCGCGAAGACCTCGAACTGATAGAAGGCGTCTACCCTGAGTTTGACGTGGCCGAATACCTTGCCGGACGCGTCGCGCCGGTGTTCTTCGGCTCGGCGCTGAACACCTTCGGCGTCAAGGAGCTGCTCGACTGTTTCGTGAAGATAGCACCGTCGCCACGCCCCATCGAAGCCATAGAGCGGACGGTGCGGCCCGACGAGGATGCCTTTTCGGGCTTCGTCTTCAAAATCCATGCCAACATGGACCCGAACCACCGCAGCTGCATAGCTTTCGTAAAAGTATGCTCGGGCAAATTCGAACGCAACGCGCCCTACAAACATATGCGCAGTGGAAAGACGCTCCGCTTCGCCGCTCCTACGGCTTTCATGGCCCAGAAGAAGAACATTGTCGACGAAGCCTTTCCGGGCGACATCGTCGGCATACCCGACACGGGCAACTTCAAAATCGGCGACACGCTTACGCAGGGCGAAGACCTTCACTACAAAGGTCTGCCGAGTTTCTCGCCTGAAATGTTCATGTATATCGAGAATGCCGACCCGATGAAGGCAAAGCAGCTCGACAAGGGCATACAGCAGCTCATGGACGAAGGCGTGGCACAGCTTTTCATGCACCAGTTCAACGGGCGCAAGGTGATAGGCACCGTAGGACAGCTCCAGTTCGAAGTCATACAATACCGTTTGCTGCATGAATACGGCGCACAGTGCCGTTGGGAGCCGATGTCGATGTACAAGGCCTGTTGGGTCGAAAGCGACGATGCCGACGCCCTCGAAGCGTTCAAAAAACGCAAGCACCAGTTCATGGCGCTCGACCGTGAGGGCCGCGACGTATTCCTTGCCGACTCGGCATTCGTCCTGACAATGGCACAGAACGATTTCCCGAAAATCCGATTCCACTTTTCGAGCGAGTTCTGACTTCTTATACACAGCACGCGCACTGCATGGTGTGCCACGGTTTTTCGGAGAGAAAAAACTTTTTCCGGCATCGGTGTGTTCTGATATGTAATTTCATTACAAATTATAACACCCATTGTGATTGTATGGACAAGAAAAGACTCACCGCAGAAAACGGGCGCCCTATTGCAGACAACCAGAATGTACAGACCGCAGGTCTAAGAGGACCGTTCTCCGCACAAGACCCGTGGTATCTCGAAAAGATAGCTCACTTTGACCGTGAAGTGATACCCGAGCGACGCATGCACGCCAAAGGCTCGGGCGCTTTCGGCACCTTCACCGTAACACACGACATAACAGAGTTTACACGGGCTTCGATTTTTGCCGAAGTCGGAAAGCAGACCCCGTGCCTGGTAAGGTTTTCCACCGTAGCCGGCGAACGTGGCGCAGCCGATGCTGAACGCGACATCCGTGGTTTCGCCATGAAGTTCTACACCGACCAAGGCAACTGGGACCTCGTAGGCAACAACACCCCCGTGTTTTTCCTGCGCGACCCGCTCAAATTTCCCGACCTCAACCATGCCATCAAACGGGACCCGCGCACGGGCATGCGAAACCCGACAGCCAACTGGGATTTCTGGACGCTTCTTCCCGAGGCTCTCCACCAAGTCACTATTACGATGTCGCCCCGAGGCATACCGGCTTCGTTCCGCAACATGCACGGCTTCGGAAGCCATACATATAGCTTCATCAACAAAGACAACAAACGCACTTGGGTGAAATTCCATTTCATCACCCTTCAGGGCATTAAGAACCTCACCGATTCCGAGGCCGAAGCCATCATAGCCAAAGACCGCGAATCGCACCAACGCGATTTGTTCGAGGCCATCGAGCGCGGAGATTTCCCAAAATGGAAACTTCAGATACAGCTTATGACCGAAGATGAAGCACGACAGTACCACATCAATCCTTTCGACCTCACAAAAGTATGGTACCATAAAGATTTCCCTCTTCGCGACGTTGGAATACTCGAACTGAACCGCAACCCCGAGAACTTCTTTGCCGAAATCGAACAGGCGGCATTCAATCCGGCCAACATCGTCGACGGCATAGGATTTTCGCCCGATAAGATGCTGCAGGGACGCCTTTTTTCCTATGGCGACGCACAGCGTTACCGACTTGGCGTAAACCACAACCTCATTCCTGTAAACAGACCGAAATGTCCGTTCCATTCATACCACCGCGACGGGCAGATGCGCACCGACGGCAACTACGAAGATACGGTCGCATATGAACCCAACAGCTTCGGAGAGTGGCACGACACTCCTTCGCTTAAAGAACCGCCAATGAAGCTCAACGGAGATGTCTACAACTACGACGAGCGTGAATATGACGAAGACTACTACACTCAGCCCGGCAAACTATGGCGGCTTATGAGCGACGGCGACAAACTTGCGACTTGCCAAAACACCGCCGCACAAATGGACGGGGTGCCGTTATTCATCAAGCAACGGCATGTGCGTGCCTGCCACAATGCCGACCCCGAATACGGACGCATGCTTGCAGAGGCATTAGCCATCGACCTTGCCGAAGCACTCGTTGCCGAAGACCCGGCCCATCCGTCGTGGGACAAACGCAAAAAATTGTAGACAAGCCGGCTGAACATATCAAATAGTATTATAGAGGAAGCGTACCGTGTGGCTTCCTCTATAATAGTATACGGCGACAGGTGTCAAAAATGTACAGGAGTTCTGCCATATTCTCGCAGATTTTGACTAAATTTGCATTAAATTTCATACTTATCATACTACTTGTCAATACTCTTAATCTCAACCAATGAAAGCACAACGCGATTTAAGCTTTTGGAAACTTTGGAATCTGAGCTTCGGTTTTTTCGGAGTGCAGATAGCATACGCCCTTCAAAGCTCGCAGGTCAGCCGTATATTCTCAACCATAGGCGCCGACCCTCACGACCTGAGCTACTTCTGGATTTTGCCCCCTCTGATGGGACTTATAGTGCAACCTATTGTCGGTAGCGCATCCGACCGTACGTGGACGCGCCTCGGACGCCGTCTGCCCTACCTTCTCATCGGTGCCTTCGTGGCTATCGTGGTGATGTGCTTCCTACCCAACGCAGGCTCGCTCGGCCTTGCCATATCGCAGGCCATAATATTCGGCCTTGTCATGCTCATGCTGCTCGACACATCAATCAACATGGCCATGCAGCCATTCAAGATGCTTGTGGGCGACATGGTCAACGAACGTCAGAAAGGTCTTGCGTATTCCATACAGTCGTTCCTGTGCAATGCCGGTTCGGTCGTGGGCTATATAGCACCTTTCGTCCTTGCACTTTTCCTTAGCAACACCGCTCCGGCCGGCGAAGTGCCCCCGACTGTCACATGGGCGTTCTATATCGGCGCAGCCATTTTGGCGCTGTGCGTTGTCTACACTTTCGCAAAAGTCAAAGAGATGCCGCCGCACGAATATGCGCAATTCCACGGCATAGACGAAAGCAAATACACTAAAGGGCCTAAAGAGAACATGTTACGTCTTCTCGTAAAAGCGCCTAAAGTGTTTTGGACCGTAGGACTTGTACAATTCTTCTGCTGGGCCGCATTCCTGTATATGTGGACCTACTCTACCGACGCCGTGGCCTTGCAGGCTTTCGACGCTCCGTCGATACAGGAAGTGACCGGCGTAAGCATCGACGGCCAAAAATATGACGACAAATATATCTTCAACAAAGAAATGCCCGTCATAGCCAACGGACATCTTGCCATAGCCGGCATAGAAGTCGACGGCAACTTCACCTCGCCACGCACCCTTGTGCTCGACGGCGACACGCTGATAGCCGACGGCTCGATAGTGCGCCAGGCCGGCATCGAAAAAATCGACCCCAGCGGCAAAAGCGCATTCGCTGCCGAAGGAGCAAAGCTCATCGCCGACGGCGCCGAGATAACCGTCGCGACATCGGCCAAAGCCGTGTCGCAGCTGTCGCTCGTAGAGCCGGGCACGAGCCTTACGCTTGCGCACATTGCATCTATCGATGAAAACACGGGCAAGTATGTGCTCGAAGAGACTTCGGTCCTGCCGGGTGTGAACAGTCCCGAAGAAATCGAACTGAACTACAAGACCGTACTTAACCCTGCCACTACGCAATATCAGAACGCAGGCGACTGGAACGGAAACCTCCTTGCCGTCCAGGCCATCGCTGCCGTGCTTTGGGCAGCCGCACTCGCAGGCGTCCGCCGTCGCAAAGCGGCCTACTCGCTGAGCCTTCTCATAGGCGCCGCAGGCTTCATCTCCGTATTCTTCATCCACAACCAATATGTGCTGTACATAAGCTACGCCCTGATGGGATGCGCCTGGGCCGCGATGCTGTCGATGCCCTTCACCATACTCACAAACGCCTTGTCCGGCGGAAACATTGGCACCTATCTCGGATTGTTCAACTGCACCATAACTATCCCTCAAATCGTCGCCGCCCTTTGCGGAGGCGCAATCCTGCACTGTTTCCCCACGGCAGCAAACGGTGCTCCGCTCACGGTAGGAATGCTTGTTGTGTCGGGAGTGCTTCTGCTTCTCGGAGCGCTCGCCGTATGGAACATCAAAGAAACCTTCGGCTCGACGCAGAAACAAAGCACGCAATTATAAGAATATGGAATCTATCCGCCAACTGTACAAAATAGGCCAAGGCCCGTCGAGTTCGCACACCATGGGGCCGCGAAATGCCGCTGAGACATTTGCTGCACGAAGCGCCTCGAAAGCAGCCCGTTTCGAAGTCACTCTCTACGGCGCGCTCGCGGCCACCGGCCGCGGCCACCTGACCGACCAGGCCATACTCGAAGTGCTCGCCCCCATTGCACCGACAGAGATTTTATGGCACCCAGAAATAGTACTGCCGTTCCACACCAACGGCATGACCTTCAAGGCTTTCAGTGCCGACGGCTCGCTCGCGGACACATGGACGGTCTATTCGGTGGGCGGAGGCGACATTGTAGAAGAAGGCCAACAACGTAGCTCAGGCCCGTCGCTCTACCCTCTCACCAAAATCAAAGACATTCAGGCCAAATGCGAAGCCGAGGGCACAAGCTACTGGGAGTATGTGGGGCAATGCGAAGGACCCGGCATTTGGGATTATCTTGCCGAAGTATGGCAGGTGATGCAGCAGGCCGTACAGCGCGGCATAGAGGCCGAAGGAGTGCTTCCCGGCGGTCTCGGTGTTCGCCGCAAGGCCGTCAGCTACTATGTGCATGCCGAAGGCTACAACAAATCGCTGAAAAGCCGCGGCCTCGTATATGCCTACGCCCTGGCCGTTTCTGAAGAGAATGCCTCGGGCGGACGGATTGTAACGGCACCTACATGCGGCTCATGCGGAATAGTGCCGGCAGTGCTCTACCATCTGCACCACTCGAAAGGTTTCAGCGAGCAACGCATTCTGCGCGCCCTTGCAACTGCCGGACTTTTCGGCAATGTCGTTAAATACAACGCGTCTGTCTCCGGAGCCGAAGTAGGCTGCCAGGGCGAAGTCGGCGTAGCCTGCGCAATGGCGGCTGCGGCAGCGTCGCAGCTGTTCGGCGGTACGGTGGCTCAGATAGAATATTCGGCTGAAATGGGTCTTGAACACCACTTGGGCCTGACATGCGACCCCGTATGCGGCCTCGTGCAGATACCCTGCATCGAGCGCAACGCCTACGCCGCCGCCCGTGCGCTCGACGCAAACCTCTACGCCGCTTTTTCCGACGGCCGACATTCGGTCGATTTCGACAGGATTGTAGAAGTGATGAAACAGACGGGGCACGACATCCCGTCGCTATATAAAGAAACGGCGCTGGGAGGCCTCGCCGCAATAAAATAACGTGGGCGGCGAAACTCATACATCGGCATCGCCGAACGTCCTCGGTTCAGCACCCATAAGCAAGCTGCTGCTGCAGTACTCGCTTCCGGCCATCATAGCGAGCCTCGCAACATCACTATACAATATCGTCGACAGCATCTTCATAGGCCGGGGCGTCGGGTCAATGGCCATTACAGGCCTTGCCATCACCTTTCCGCTCATGAACCTGGTGGTGGCTTTCTGCGTGCTCGTCGCCGTCGGAGGCGCTACCGTATCGTCGATATTCCTGGGCCAGCGCGACCCCGACAAGGCTTCGCGCGCCGTAGGAAACGTCACCATTTTCTGCCTTGTCCACGCGGCTGCCATAATGACATTGAGCCTCGCTTTCCTCGACCCTATACTCTATTTCTTCGGCGCCACAGAAGAGACCGTGCCCTATGCGCGAGAGTTCATGTTCATCATAATCATGGGCACGCCTGTCAGCTATGTGTTCCTCGGCCTCAACAATCTGATGCGCGCCACGGGCTACCCCAAGAAAGCGATGGTGTCGGCACTTCTGTCGGTCGCCGTGAACATCGTGGTGGCTCCCGTCCTGATTTTCGTCCTCGACTGGGGCATCGCAGGCGCCGCCTGCGCCACCATTGCGGGCCAATCGGCGGCATTCGTATGGGTGCTGAGGCACTTTATGTCGCGAAAGAGCTACATACACTTTACACGTCGCTGCTGGAAAGTCTCGTGGCCGCTGATGCGCAAGGTCTATGCCATTGGCATGTCGCCCTTTCTCATGAACTGCTGCGCATGCCTGGTTGTGGTGTTCATCAACAAGGCATTGCTCGACAGCGCCGGTGCCGACGGAAACCTTGCCGTCGGTGCCTACGGCATAATAAACCGCACGACGATGTTCTTCGTGATGATAGTCTTCGGCATCACACAGGGCATGCAGCCGATTTTAGGATACAACTACGGCGCTGCCAACTGGCCGAGGGTAAAGGGTACGCTCATGAAAGGCATATGGCTCGCAACGGGCATCTCGACTTTCGGATGGCTCGTAACGGAACTTTTCCCCGATACGGTCAGCCATATGTTTACAACCGACACCCGGATGGTGGCTATCGCACGCGACGGATTCAGGATTTTCTTCCTCTTCTTTCCGCTCGTAGGCGCACAAATCGTCATACAGAACTATTTCCAGTCTATCGGCAAACCGCGTCTGTCAATCTTCCTGTCGCTTACGCGCCAGCTCATATTCCTTGTGCCGCTATTGCTGCTTCTTCCGCCAAGAATGGGCGTCGACGGCGTTTGGACTGCCATGTGCACATCCGACTTCATCGCTTTCGGCCTCGCCCTTGCAACGGTGCTGGTCATGAACCGCCGCATCGGCCGCAATCTCAACCAATACCACCCACACCAACATGCCTGATACAATACAACTACGGGTGACGCCCGAAATCGCGGCTACCGACAGCCTGCTGAAACGCGAATGCGCCCGTGCGCTCGGGGTAGCCCCTGACCGCGTCAAACTTGCCGACATAACACGCCGCTCGATAGACGCACGCCAACGGCAGGTGATGGTAAACCTCACCGTGGCCGTACACATCGACTGCATCGACGAAGCGGCCACCGAAATCGAGCCTATAGCTTACGGCGACGTAAGCGACGCTCCGCAGGCAATCATAGTCGGAGCAGGCCCTGCCGGACTTTTCGCAGCCCTCGAACTGATAGAACTCGGCATCCGCCCTATTGTGCTGGAGCGCGGAAAGGACGTTGACAGCCGACGCGCCGACATGGTAGCCATAAACCGACAAGGCATCGTAGACCCCGACTCGAACTACTGCTTCGGCGAAGGCGGTGCCGGCGCCTACTCCGACGGCAAACTTTATACACGCAGCAAAAAGCGCGGCCCCGTAGAAAAAGTGCTGAAAATATTCCACCTTCACGGCGCCGACCGCCGCATCCTTGTCGATGCACACCCTCACATAGGCTCAGACCGGCTTCCGGCTGTCATCAAGGCCATCAGGCAGACCATAATCGCTTCGGGCGGAGAGGTGCATTTCGGCACCAGGGTCAACGGTCTGCTGCTCGACGGCAACCAAAAGCTCAGAGGAGTAAAAAGTGCCGACGGCGGCGAGTGGCTCGGCCCAGTCATCCTTGCCACAGGGCATTCGGCACGCGACGTCTACCATCTTCTTGCCGACTGCGGCATAGAACTCGAAGCCAAAGGTCTTGCCGTAGGGGTGCGCCTCGAACATCCGCAGGAGCTGATAGACCGCATCCAATACCATTCGCCCAAAGGGCGCGGACGCTTCCTGCCTGCCGCCGAATACTCTATGCTCACACGCGTAGACGGCCGCGCCGTATATTCGTTCTGCATGTGTCCGGGCGGCTACATCATCCCTGCCGCGAGCGCCCCGGGGCAACTCGTGGTAAACGGCATGTCGCCTGCAAACCGGGGCACACAGTGGGCCAATTCGGGCATGGTCGTGGAAATCTTGCCCGAAGACATACCCGATGCCGACGGAGTGCCGTCGCCGCTTAAAATGATGTATTTTCAGGAGAGCATCGAACAGCGCTTCTTTGAAGCATCCGGCGGCACACAACAGGCACCGGCCCAACGCATGACCGATTTCGTCGAAGGTCGGCAATCGGCATCATTGCCTCGCAGTTCCTATCCGCCCGGGCTTATCAGCGCACGCATCGACGAACTACTTCCACAAGGAGTTGCCAAACGCCTGCAAGAGGCCTTCAAGGTATTCGGAAGCAAACAACGAGGTTTCCTGAGCGAGCAGGCCGTGGTTATCGGCGACGAGACGCGCACATCATCACCAGTAAGAGTTCCGCGCGACCGCGAGAGCATGCAGCACATCTCGCTCGATGGCCTGTATCCCTGCGGCGAAGGCGCAGGATATGCCGGCGGAATAGTCTCGGCGGCAATCGACGGCATAATGGCTGCCCGTGCCGTAGCATCGTCGGCCAATCCTTGAAAAATATACAGCACAAGCGCGTCGTGCTGTGGCACGACGCGCTTGTGTTTTCCATTGTCGCCCGAAGTCTTGCGCATTGACTTTGAGCCGACTATCCTTAAAAGGATTTATTTTTTGTTACGCACACCGTAACGGCTCATGAACTTGTCGACGCGGCCTGCGGTATCGACGAGTTTCTGCTTGCCTGTGAAGAAGGGGTGCGAAGCGCTGGTGATTTCAAGTTTCACCAGAGGATAAGTTTTTCCTTCGATTTCGATGGTTTCGCGAGTAGCCACGGTCGAACGGGTAATGAAGATTTCTTCATTCGACATGTCTTTGAAAACCACTTCGCGGTAATCTGAAGGATGAATGTCTTTTTTCATTTTGTTGAACTCTTTAATACGTATTAATCAATTACTTATAAGTGCTGGTAAGGCACACTTTTTCGTAATGGCCTGCAAATTTACGCATTTTTTTTGGAATAGGCAAATTCAGGAATGGCATGTTTTTCTTTGCTGCTTAAAATATACTCGGAAATGCAGACTTTCAACAAAGAAAACGTCTAAATCATTTCTATATGTAGCTCAAGATTATTATCTTTGCCAATGAAGTGGTTTAAACTTATTTATTAATGTTAAAATTAGAAGCTATTTATGGCTTGCGTCAATCTTTCGGCGTCTTTCCGGCGTCTTTTGCGCTGCTTCATCGGTCATGTGGCACAGCCACACTCCCTCTTTGCAGCTCAAAATCCACTCGGAAATACATCCGAAAGCTTAACGAATAAAAAGTTTAAATCACTTCAATATATAAGTAACACGAAAATCAACCATCTATGAAAAGGCTTCTTCAATTATTGTGTTATTTCGTCCTTGCAAGCTCATTGAGTTCTGCACAGACATATGATGAAAAAATCGCAAATGCCATGAACAGTGGCGATTGGTTTGCGCTTGATTCCGTATATCACTCAGCACCCAAAGATTCTATCCATGGTTTTCTCGAAGTATATGCTCGCTGCTTAATCGGCAATCGCCTCAATCGTCCCGACGTTTCGATTCCGGCTTTTGACGAACTGCTCAATACCAAATCGGCCGAACTTGACTTGGGCAATCTAATCAGCGCATCTATGATGTTCGCAATGGATTTAAGCCGGACAAACGACAATGCAACCGCAGCATCGATGCTGACTTCCATTTTAGATGCTACACGACAGCATTTAGACTCGGCAACAAGCGCCATGCTACAGTCTTATGAAAATCAATACGCGGCTCTCTCGAAATACAAACCATACAGCATAGACTTCGGACAACAGACAGAAGCTCAAATACCGTTCAGATACATGCCGGTAGGGCCGAAGGACAAAGGTGCCGTTTTAATGCGTCTTGACCAATGCAGTATCAACGGCAACCATGCCGAAATCACCTTCGACACAGGAGCCGGCGTAAATATTATTTCTGATTTGTCTGCACAAAAATTGGGACTGATACCTCTCGACGCTTCGTCTACTGTCTGTGGTTTTGGACTTCAGTCCGGCTCCAAAGCGATAGCCAAAGAGCTTAAAATCGGGTCGATTACCATCACCGATGTACCTTTTACGGTAATCCATATCACATCCAACAACGAAGAAGCTGACAAATATATCAACGCCCTCGATATTGTCGTGGGCAGTGAACTTATGCTGCAACTGAAAGATTTGACCATTGATTTCGCCAAACAGCTGATTACAGTACCCTCTGTTGCACCGGCTCGTAGCACAACACCTTCAAACATATGCTTTTCTTCAAGCATGAATCTGCTGACGAAAGGAACCGTCAACGACAATAAGATGCTGATGAACATTGACACCGGCGATGCTTCGTACGGCACACTGAACAAACAATTCTATGAGGCAAATAAAGAATTTGTTTCTTCATGCCCCTTAGATACTGTCCGAACCGCAGGGATTGGCGGTGTGCACATTTCGCAATGTTATCGGGTACCCGACATGACAGCACAATTGGGCGGCAGCACCGTCACTATCCCCGAGATGACAGTGCAGACACAAGACAACCCTTCCGTGCAAGATTATGAATGTAATTTCGGCTTACAGTCGTTAAGGCTATTCAGTAAAATCCGCTTCAATTTAGTGGACTTCACCTTAACGACATATCCATATTCCTTATCCTTGAATACACAGAAAACATCATCACATAACATTCCGACTTTTACCGTAACTAACGACAAAGGTATAACACCCCTGCAGGCTATTGGCTGCATAGCCGTAGGGGTCGGCAAAGTGCTGTTAAATCAGAACGGCTCAGATAACCCCGATTTATAGTATATACGCAAAAAAAGAGAGGGGACCATCACGGCTGCCTCCCTTTCCATTCATCACATTATGCTTAAAATAAAAGTGCTTTCGAGTTGATAGTATGTAGTATGATACACATCAGTAACGGTCTTCGATTACCTCCCAGTCGACAATGTCCCACAGTTTTGCGAGGGCATCGGCACGACGGTTCTGATAGTCGAGATAGTAGGCATGCTCCCATACGTCGAATGTAAGTAGCGGCGTAAGACCGTCGGTCATGGGGTTTGCTGCGTTCGGGCCTTGCGTTATGAAAAGCTTGCCGCTCTCGTCGCGCGAAAGCCATACCCAACCGGAGCCGAACAGACCTACGCCTGCGTCGACAAAGGCTTCCTTGAATTTATCGAAAGAACCGAAATCACGGTCTATGGCTTTACGCAAGTCTCCGGTCGGCTCACGACGTCCGTCGGGCGAGAATGAGAAGAAATAGAATATATGGTTCCATGCCTGCGATGCGTTGTTGAAAAGCGGACCCTTGGCATGGGTGATTATGTCTTCAAGTTCGGCATCTTCGTAGGGCGAACCCTTTATAAGCCTGTTGAGGTTGTCGATATAGGTCTTTTCGTGCTTTCCATAGTGGAATTCAACGGTACGGCTGCTGATGGCAGGTTCGAGAGCGTCGTTCGCGTATGGGAGTTTTGGCTGTTCGTAAGTCATAGTGTCTGTTTATTTATGTTTGAGTAACTAATTAACACCCGTCGCGACATCATAGTTCGTGTATATTACCGATTTGACATTTGTTAAATTGGTTTTACCGATTTATTCCTTACCTTTGTCTATATAAACAGTTTTTATGCGATTCTACCGTACCCTACTCTGTTGCCTCACAGCCTGTCTGTTGCTTGCCTCGTGCCATAGCCGCAAGCAGGCTTCGGGTGTGCCGGGGCACGGTTCGATTGAGTATGACAGTCGCGACAAGCACGGGCACCACAAAGATGCCGGTAAGACTGATATGGCGGACTTGCTTGAAAAGGAAGCCCGGCAATGGCTCGGAACGCGCTATGTCTACGGCGGCGAATCGCGAAACGGCACCGACTGCTCAGGGATGGTGATGAAAGTGTTTGAGAAAGTCGCCGGAGTGAAACTTCCACGCAATTCGCAGAAACAGCAGCAATTCTGCGAGCCGGTCAGCCTAAGGCACGTCAACCGCGGCGACCTGCTGTTTTTCTGCACCTCGTCGAAAAAAGGCCGCGTAAGCCACGTCGGGCTTTACATAGGCAAAGGCGATTTCATACATGCGTCGACATCGAAGGGCGTAATCATAAGCAATATGGAGCAGGACTACTACCGGCGTCATTTCCATTCGGCCGGACGCGTCCCCGGCATGTGGAGCAAAGTAAGAAAATACGGGACAGACCCTGCAATCATAGAAGCAAGCGGCCCGGCAAGACCTCCCATTGAGCTTGCCGAGCCGATATTGATTGAAAGCCCTGATAGCGCGACAACGATGCCTGACGAGCCGGTCGTGTCCGACAGCATCCGCAACGAGGTGCGCAGAGCCATGGAGTGGTAGATTACCGTGCCGCCATCATAGCTTTTGTCGCCATCTGCTGATAGGCGTATACGCCGGCCTGCGAAATTTCGACAGTGCGGTAGTCGTTGTCGCCAACGGGAACACGCACGTGCGTATCGTCTACGAAAGCAAACAGAACATGGCTTTCACCACCGATATTCACGCTCCATTCCTGTTGTTCGGCATCGAAATCGAGCCTTACAGAACTGCCGTCATTGCAGCTGACGATGTCATATCCCTTACCGTCGCATTTAACGAGGTAGCGTCCGTCGTTTCCTTCAATTACTTTTTCGCCTTTAGCCATGGGGTTGCTGCCGCTCCAGAACTCGATGCTGTTCAGCACCACCAAATCGGCAAGGCATGTGACTTCGTAGACGGGAAGCACCCAAAAAGCGAAGAACACCAATTCGTTGAGGAACTTGTTGCCGACATTCTGGTTCCAGCCTAAAAGGCGGTTTGTAAGAGAGAAACTGCCGATGCACGAAGGCGTCGTTACCGCAGTGAAGAGCAGCATCGCCGCCATAGCACCGCTAAGGATTTTTTTCTTCATAGATGTTAGTGATAAATTATGTGGTGAAACGTGTTTTTAGTATCAATATAGATGTCAAGCACTTATCTCGCGCCTTGCCTGTTCGTAGAAGTTTGTTATGTTCTTGACGTAGTTTACGGTTTCAGTACCACGACAATATCCGTACCGTACCACAGGGTCGTTGTAGTACTTTGGATTCATCTTCATCAATATCGCCTTCGATACGTTATCGTCCCACACCTGTGGGTCGAGACCGTATTTTTCGGCAAGGGCAATGGCATCGTAGACATGCGCTATGCCTACATTATACGCCGCAATGACAAATTTGAGCCTTTCTTTGTCGTTTGGTACGTATTTTAGCAGGTAACGATCCAAATCGCTTATCAGCTGAGTCGCCACCTTGACACTCACCTCGGGGTTGTTCAGTTTGGACACACTTGTGCGATACCCACGGGCGGTTTTCGGCATGATTTGCATAAGCCCTCTTGCCCCGACCCAAGAGCGTGCGTTTGGCTTGAAGCGACTTTCCTGAAATGCCTGTGCCGCCATAAGACGCCAGTCCCAACCGATTTGCGGAGCGTATTTCTTGAAGAGGTTGTCGTACTGCGATATATATCCTTTAGAGAAATCGAAGCGGAAAGAAGGCGCCGCCTTCGACATCTCGAAATAGCGTTTGAGCAACTCGGCATTTGTCAACTGAGGCGAATCTCCTGCAAACCATGCGTCGATAGAGTCGGCAAGCCACTCCTTGTCGGGAGCTACTGCCCAAGAAGCCCTCTGCGGAAAGCTGACCTGCAGGTCGACGTCGAGGTCGGGGTAATATGTGCGGTTCAGCATTGCTATGTCGCTGTCGACAACGGTGAGCGGTATTTTTCCGTCGCTTACCATCTTGATAAGGTCTTCGGTGATAAGACTGTCGGCATCAACTTCCTTGATTATTATGCCGCCTCCGATTTCATCGTTGAGATGCTGCAGCCGCCGTAGGTATTTGCTGTCTTTTTCGACATACACCTCTTTACCGACAAGTTCGGTGACGTCGGTAAGCGGAGCTTCCCCTTTTACTTTTGGCTGCACAAGCACCTGCGACGTGAAATTTTCAGGGCCGCAAGGAAGAACATACTGCTTGTAATGCTTTGTTATGGGCACTTCGTAGGCTATAAGATCGACTTTTCCGCTGTCGAGCATCTCGACTGCCGACGCAAGACTTTTGGCGACTTTAAGGTCGAGCACCATCCCTTTCTGCCGCGTAAGGCTGTCGAGGAGCGTATAGTCGTATCCCATAGGCTCTCCACGGTATATGAAATATGAGGTCGGGCTATAGAGCGTTACGACTTTCAAGGTATCGGGCAAAGGCTTGCCGCCTTGTGATGCCGATGCCTGACCGCCTTTGCCGCACGCGACCAAGGCAGCCATGAAAGCCGTTGCCAACAGCATTATCAAACACAGTCTATACCGCATCAAAGTGAGTCAATTCAATAATCAAATATGCCGAAAGGCGTTTCAAGGGTGAGTTTGTTGACCGGAGCTTCCTCGACGCGTCCGACGATTTTTGCAGGAACACCGAAACTTTGTGAAATACGGATTATCTCGTCGGCGGCCGATGCCGGGCAATAGAATTCGAGACGGTGACCCATGTTGAACACACGGTACATTTCGCGAGGGTCTGTGCCCGATTCACGCCTTATGAGGTCGAAGAGCGGCGGAATGTCAAAAAACTCGTCTTTAATAACGTGTTTGCCCTTTACAAAGTTCATGATTTTGGTCTGCGCACCACCCGAGCAATGTACCATTCCGTGGATTTGAGGACGCAAAGCGTCGAGCACGGCTTTCACAACGGGCGCATAGGTGCGTGTCGGCGAAAGCACAAGTTTGCCGGCGTTTACAGGCGCACCTACAACACTGTCGGTAAGACCGTAAGAACCGCAGTAGACAAGTTCGGTAGGCAGTCCGCCGTCGTAAGTCTCCGGATAAGCCTCGGCTACTTTTTTCGAGAATACATCATGGCGCGCTGATGTAAGCCCGTTGCTGCCCATGCCTCCGTTATATTCAGTTTCGTAGGCTGCCTGTCCGTATGATGCGAGACCGACAATTACATCGCCGGCGGCAATGTTCGCATTGTCGATGACATCGGCGCGCTTCATGCGGCACGTTACGGTGCTGTCGACAATTATTGTTCGCACGAGGTCGCCGACATCGGCGGTCTCGCCGCCTGTCGAATAGATGTTTACATCGTGCCTGCGCAGTTCTTCGAGAAGTTCTTCCGTGCCGTTTATGATTGCGGCTATCACTTCTCCGGGGACAAGGCGTTTATTGCGTCCGATAGTCGACGACAGGAGTATGTTGTCGGTAGCGCCTACACACAGCAGGTCATCGATATTCATGATAAGGGCATCCTGAGCAATACCTTTCCATACCGACAGGTCGCCCGTCTCGCGCCAATATGCGTAGGCAAGCGCCGACTTTGTGCCTGCGCCGTCGGCGTGCATTATGTTGCACCATTGTTCGTCGCCGCCAAGATAGTCAGGGACGATTTTGCAGAACGCACCCGGAAAGATGCCTTTGTCGATGTTTTTTATAGCGGTGTGCACGTCGGTCTTTGAAGCCGATACTCCGCGCAAGTCGTAACGTTCGTTAGCCATTGCCCTGTTTTTTATATTGTTTTTATTTCAGTTTGTTTACGTTAGCCGGACGCCCCACTACCCAAAGGATGTCGCCTTCTTTGAATTCGAGGTCAGGCCTTGAGTCGATGTGTTCGTCGCCCCTGTCGACAGCCACCACAAGGGCGTCGTAACAATCGCGCAGCGATGACGAACGCGGCGTCTTGGCAATCAGAGGGGAATCTTTTGTCAGCAATATGCTGGTGAGTTTTATCTGCGACGGGTCGACGGGCACTTCCGGCTCGGGAAGCATAGCTTCGACCTGCGGAAGCATGCGCTCAATCTGCTCGTCTGTTCCGATAACACTTATCACATCGCCGGGATAGAGACGTGTGCGGCCGTTCGGTATAGGTATATATGTTGTGGCACGCTGTATGCCCACAATGTTTACGCCATAGCGGTGCCTTATGTCGGAGTCCATAAGCCGCTCCCCTACAAAGGGACATGCGTTTCCGATTGTCATATAAGCCTGATGCAGGTCATGCACGACCGCATTTTTCTTGCCGCTCCGCCTCAGTTCTCGTTCGTTGAGGTTGTCGAGGAACTTGCTTTCTATGCGTCCCATTCTTTCGCGCACACGCCGCGAGAAATACAATATTGCAAGGATACCGACGGCCCCGGCCACAAGCACCGCCGAGCGAGCCGAGTAGAACATCGTTACCGCCTTTATAATGAAGGCTACGGCAATCAGGAAGCGGAAAATTGTCAGCACCGCCTTGGGGATACCGGCTGCGGCATCGGCCTCGCTGCCTTTTGCATTAGACAACGGAAGCACAAGGGCAAGCAGGAACGGCGACATGACCGCTATGGTCACGACTGCGCACAGCAAACGGCTCCAGGTGCCGGCGATTCCCTCAAAATAGGGTGTAAGAAATTGCTTCGACACTATGAGAATTGCAATCAGGACAATGGAATACAGCAACGTGCGCCACAAAGAACGCCTGATAAGCTTCCCCCAGGGACGCCCGGCGGCATCGCTGCGGTCGGCCTGTTTCTGATATCTGTCGATAAGAAAATGCAGCCGTTCGGGCAAATGGCGCTCCACAAAACCATAGGCCGGAAGCGACATTTTTATGAAGTAAGGGGTCGTAAAAGTTGTTATCACCGAAACGGCCACTACAATCGGATATATTTCAGCGTCGAGCACACCCAACGACATGCCGAGGGTAGCTATGATAAACGCGAACTCGCCTATTTGGGTAAGAGAAAATCCGCTTTGTATGGCAACGCGCAGCGTCTGCCCGGTGACGAGCATGCCGAACGTTCCGAACACTATCATGCCGACAATCACTACCCCAGACAGAAGGAGTATCGGCGCCCAATACTGCGCAAGGATGGCAGGCTGCACCATCATTCCTACCGAAATGAAGAATACGGCACCGAACAGGTCTTTTACGGGTGTCACTACGTGCTCGATACGCTCGGCATAGCTTGTGCCGGCGAGCACAGAACCCATGACGAATGCACCCAAGGCCAATGAGAAGCCGCAGTACGCCGAGAATACGGCCATACCGAGGCACAGCCCCATCGACACAACAAGAAGTGTCTCTCCGTTAAGAAAGCGACGTATGGCATTGAGCGACGACGGCAGAACATATACCCCGACAAGTATCCATATAATCAAGAAGAATACGAGCTTGCCGACGCTGAAGAGCAATTCGCTCCCTTCAACGCTGTTGTTGAGGGCGATGGAGGACAAAAGCACCATCATCAAAACGGCAAAGAGGTCTTCGACAATAAGCACGGCAAGGACGAGTGACGCGAATTTCTTCTGCCGCAGCCCCATGTCCGTAAAGGCCTTGATGATAATTGTGGTCGAAGACATCGACAGCATGCCTCCGAGGAAAAGGCTGTTTATCGAGTTGAAGTGCAGTAACCGGCCGATACCGTACCCGGTGCACATCATTCCTGTAATTATAATGAGAGCGGTAACAACCGCCGAGCCTCCCGAATTGAGCAGCTTTTTAAAGCTGAACTCCAGACCCAAAGAAAACAAGAGTACCACAATGCCTATCTGCGCCCAAAAATCGATGTTCGCCTCGTTTGCCACCGAAGGCAGATAGACGAAATGCGGACTTGCAAGGAAGCCTGCCACAATATAGCCGAGCACCACAGGTTGCTTAATCCACTTGAAAAAGACGGTGACAAAGGCTCCTAACAAAAGGATGAATGCAAGGTCGGTGATTAATCCTTCGACGTTCATTTACGGGGTCAGATGCTCAACTGGTTTGCCAAAGTGATTGATTTTGTGGGATGGAGAGGCTCGAACTGCGAGAACAGTTCGATATAGTTGGTACTTTCCCTCACAAGCACAACGAGATTGAGACGCGTCTCGCAGTTTTCAAAATCGTAGTCGACATAAAAATTGCTAAGCTTTATGTTGTGCCTGTGCAGTACTTTTTTATAGTCGGATATGTCGTGCAGTATTTCGCCGATACGGATGCGTATTATACGCGATTCCGCCCCCCGGCTGACATAGCGTTCTATGCGCTCCAACTGAACGAGGATAAACAAAATGAGCGCCGAAGCGACCACCGACAGCCAGTACATGCCCAGCCCTACGGCCATACCGATGATGGCAACCATCCATATACCGGCTGCGGTGGTGAGGCCGCGGACAGAGCCTTTCATCTGTATTATCGCTCCTGCTCCGAGGAAGCCTATTCCCGTTATCACCTGAGCGGCTATACGGCCGGGGTCGCCGTTTTTAAGACCCATGTATTCCTGCGGCACATAGATAGATAGAAGCATTGCAAGCGTAGCTCCCATAGAAATGAGCGAAAAGGTACGCACTCCGGCCCATTGGCCTTTAAGCTTGCGTTCGTAGCCGACGACAGCCCCCAGCATCATGCTGAGGATTAATTTGTAAATCGAGCCTATGGTGTTTACCTCGACTGCGTTTACGGCATGGTATATTTGTTCGATTACCGTCATTTAAGATTGAACTGACGCGAAACGAGACGGAAGTTGTCGGCAAACAGCTCTACGGTGTAGTCGCCTGCAATTAGCGGAGTATTCACGTCGTAGTATATGGTCACCCCGCCGATTTCTTCGCCGGCATACTCTATGCTCTTTTTGGCGGTGTATTCCACATTGCCTCCCTCGAAGCTGAAAGTGCCGCCCTGCCCGAGGAGCTGCCCCGAAGGCGAGATGATGCGCATATATATGATTTTTTCGCCTACCGGGGTGGAATTGTTCTGCGGAATGGTGAAAGTAGCCATAAGCTGCACCGCTTTTGTCACTTTTTTCTCCTTCTTACCCTTTTTGTTCAGAGGCGTAAGCGAAAGTCCCGTCACATTGAGCCTCTCGGCGAGTGTCATGCGTTCGCTGAGCACTTCGTTTTTACGTGTGGCTTCAGATACCTGGCTTGAGAGACGGTTGTTTTTCTCTTTGATTTCTTTGTTCTCGGAGCGCAGAGCTTCGTTTTCTTTATTGAGGCGGTCGATTTCTTCGACATAATGCCTGAGCAGCGCACGCAGAGTGTCGATTTCCGACCTTAGCTTTGCGATTTCTGCCGCGCTCTTGTGCTTCTGCTTGGCGAGTTCCTGCTGCAGTTTCTCGACCTGAATACGTGCGGCTTCGTATTTGTCGTTAAGTTCACGTTTGACAGAATCGTCTTTGATGTATTTGCGCGAGTTCTCGAATTGGGCGAACTCGTCGTTGAGGTCCTGATATTCACGTTCAAGGTCGCGCTGAGCCATGTCGAGCTGCAGCTGCTCCATCTCGGTCTGCGCCGCTTCGGCGCGTTTGTTGGCCTTGACGGTTGAGAACACAAGCCATCCGGCCAAAATTGCTACGGCGGCGACAATGATTATGACATAGAGGTTTTTCTTTGTGTCAGTGTTGCTTTTGGGCGATTTATTATTGTCGGTCATGATGTGAGAGTGTTTTATCTTGCAAAATTAGCTAATCTTTTTGACTAATCGGCATTTTCAGAGGGTTAAACACCATCTTAGAACGGTACGTCTTCGGCCTGCACCTCAAAATTTGAGTTGGGGCTGAAAGTCCGCGACGCACCGAGCGCCTCGGCATCTTTGGCGGCTTTTTCGGCATCACGTGGCGGCAGTGCGTCATCGGAGTTGTCGCTTGCCCCCCTCATCACATATCCCGATGATTCGTTGGCGTCGGCAGCGTCCCAGTTTTCGAAACGCACGAATTCTTTGCGGAAAAGCATATCGACAGTGCCCACGCTACCGCTACGGTGCTTGGCGATGATGAATTCGGCTTTGCCGCGTATGTTGTTGCCGTCTTCATCGAGACCGCTGTGGGTGTAGTACTCGGGGCGGTGGATAAAGCATACGATGTCGGCGTCCTGCTCTATGGCGCCCGATTCGCGGAGGTCGGAGAGCTGGGGCCGCTTATCTTTGTTGCCACGGTCTTCAAGCTTACGGTTTAGCTGCGAGAGCGCGATGATAGGTATGTCAAGCTCTTTGGCAAGCTGCTTGAGGCTTCGCGATATAGTGCTGACCTCCTGCTCGCGCGAACCTAACTTTATGCCTGCCGTCATAAGCTGGAGATAGTCGATGATTATGATTTTCACCTGATGCTCGCGCACAAGACGTCGCGCCTTGGTGCGGAGTTCCATGATAGAGAGGCCCGAGGTGTCGTCGACATACATAGGCAAGCCTTGCAGACGGCTCATGCGCGTGGTGAGCTGCCCCCAGTCGGATGTCGAGAGGTCGCCACTCTTGATTTTTTCGCCCGGGAGTTCACAGGCATTGGAGATGAGACGGTTTACAAGCTGCAGGTTGCTCATTTCGAGCGAGAACACGGCCACTGGGTCGTTGTGAAGGGCTATGTTCAGTGCCATAGAGAGCACGAAAGCCGTCTTACCCATTGCCGGACGTGCGGCGATGATGATGAGGTCGGAGTTCTGCCAACCCGAAGTGACTTTGTCGAGTTCGCGGAAGCCGGTGCCAAGGCCGCTGAGGCCCGACTGGCGTCGGCCTGCCATCTGCATCTGCTCTACCGCCCTGTCGAGTATAGGGTCTATCTGCGAAACGTCTTTTTTAAGGTTTCGCTGCGATATGTCGAAGAGGTGCTTCTCGGCCTCCTGCAGCAGGTCGTCGATATCGTTGCTTTCGTCGAATGCCGCATTCTCTACCTTCGAGGCGAAGCTTATAAGTTCGCGCGCAAGATATTTCTGAGCCACGATGCGAGCGTGGAACTCAACATGCGCAGCAGAAGCAACGTTCATGGTAAGGCCTGCGACAAAACCGGCGCCTCCGACGCTTTCGAGGTCGCCGTTCTGGCGTAGACGGTTCGTGACCGTCATCATATCGACAGGCTCCTGAGCCATACCGAGCTGTTGTATGGCTTCGTATATCTTTACATGTTTCGGTTCGTAGAAGCTCTCGGGCCTTAGCAAATCGCAAACAACGGTGAACGCGTCTTTTTCGAGCATGAGCGCACCGAGAACGGCAGCTTCGATTTCGACGGCACGCGGTACGAGCCGTCCGGCTATTTCGGCCGGAAGCGCAGTCTGTTTTTTAGTATATTTCTTCTGTTCTGTAGCTTCCATATCCGTTGCTATCGTTTCTGTGCCTTGGCAATCAGTTCTGCCGTGGGTATAAAGTAGATTTCGACCCTGCGGTTGGCCGAACGTGCGGCCACACCCACATTCGAATTTAGCGGTTCGTCAAACCCGAGACCGTAAGGTATTATCCCGGTCTCGACGTCCGAGTTGTTTTTGAGGAAAAACGCATCGATGGCCGTGGCGCGTTCGGCGGTGATGTTGTCGGCGTACTCGGCATCGCCGGTGTTATCGGCATGGACTGCCACTACGATTTTATAGTTGTCAGTCCGCTTGACATACGGCACCAGCGGATGCAGCTTGTTCGAAGCCGTCTTTTTCAGTTCGGTGTCGTTCGGTGCAAACAGTTCGGCACAAGGAATGGTGACAAGGACAACCTCGCCCGAACGTACGCGCGAGGCTTTATACCCGGCGTTATGTAGCGTCCGCTCGAGCTGCGCCATGGCATCGGCAAGCTTCTGATGCTGTTTGCCCGATACCGCCGGAGTGCTTATGTTTTCTTCTATCGAGGCCGTGAACGGGTCGAACTGTCCATTGTCTTTTGCCGGACAACAGAGAGCGCATAAACACAGGATTAGGCTTACGATGCAGTTCTTGCGCATGGAGTCAGAGTAGTGAGTCTTCGTAGTCGATTTCGGCGCGCACCATATCGGCGATTTGTGCCGGGGTGAAATGCACCTCGGGGGCGTTTTTCCTGAAATACTTCAGTATATATTCCACCACAGCGTCGACATCTGTTTCGCCGTCACCGTCGTCAATGTCGAGTTCGCCGTTTTCCTCATAGTAGTCGTATATAAGGTCGAGGACTTCACACACTGAGTCGTTGTCGCGGCTTTCCGGCGGCAGAACCGCGCACATTGCCTCTACGGCTTCGCTTTCGTTGTATTCTTTCATAGCGTTCGTATATTTATAAATCTATGATGCCATCGGGCAGCGACATCCTGACAATGGCTTGTTCTTCGTCAATTTCATCGATAAGGTCATCGGCCGCAGGGACAAGGATTGTATCACCGATACCGTTATCTACTATAAATAGGACATTGTCGGTAGAATCGTCGTAGCCGGAAATGAGGCCTACTTTGCGCTCGCCGTCGTACAGGGCATAACCGACGAGGTCCTCAAGATAAACCACACCGTCTTCTCCGTCCTGTCCGTCGGCCGGCACAAGGTCTTTCTCAAGGAAAACCGGGGCTCCGGCCAATGTCGCCGCCTCGGCCTCGCTGCCTATGCCTTTGAGAGTGAGCAGTACGGCATCTGCGCTTTTAGGCCGTATGCCAAGTATGGTGAACGGAACCAAAAGCCCGTCGAGCATCACGAGGATATGACCCGGAGATGTTTCCATAACGTCGATATCGTAATCGAACGAAGCGCTTAGCTCACCTTTCACACCATGGGGCTTGTTGAAGCGCCCTATTTGCAGGACTTTGGCACGGTCTATCATTTTTTCTTTTTCTTCTTGCCCGATGGAGTGGGAGCCTGTTTGTAGTCGGGGAGCTGCACATTGGCAGGGTCGAGCGAAATCCGTCCGTGCGACATATGACGCAAGTCAGAGAATATGCGCGCGTCTTCTACATTGTCGCAGACCGAAGCGAGCATCGCCTTCTTCATCTGACATGCAAGCATCATCACCAGGGCGTCGCGTTCTTCGCCTTCTTCCATTGCGGCAGCGGTTTCAATCAATGCCGGGATATACTGTCCGTAATGCCTGTAGGGCATGGAACCGGGACGCTCGCAAGGCACCGGGTCGGGCACGGGGTTGAACTCCCTGGGATCGATGTGTTCAAACGGGCTGTCGACATCGAGCTTAAAGTCGCTCATTATGTATAGATGGTCCCACAGTTTGCGCCTGTATTCGACAGGGTCGCCTGATGCCGGAAAAAGAGTGAGCATTGCGGCTACGATGGACGCGGCGCAGCGGTTTCGCTCGTCACGGTCTTCGATTGTGACGCAATGGTCGACCATGTTCTGAATGTTCCGGCCGTACTCGGGCAGTATGAGGCGCTTGAGGTGGTTTGTATATGTGAGCATGTTTATCTTGTTTTCGAGATGTCAAAGTTACGAAGTTTTTTACAATCCGGCAACTTCTGACACAGACGGCGCAAAAAAAGCCCCACGAGTCCAAGGAAACGGGGGGCCGAGAAGGTTATCGCATTTTTGTCGCGTAGCTTTTTAATAAGGCCAGAAAAATGCCTTCTCTTGTATATAGCAACAACGACAGTGCGGAATTTGTTTGTCGCAGACACTCTTTTTCAGATAGAGAGTCGGCGCAAAGTGTTTAGAAGCTCGCGGTTTATGGGCTTGTCGTTCTTGATGGCTTTTGAGAAAGGCACGTAAACGATTTCGTCGTTTTTAATGCCAATCATCACGTTACGCTGGTCTTCCATAAGGGCATCGATGGCTGCCGCGCCCATCCGTGAGGCGAGTATGCGGTCGTGTGCCGTCGGCGAACCGCCGCGCTGAAGGTGTCCGAGTATTGAAACACGCACGTCGTAGCCGGGATATTCGTTTTTGACACGCTCGGCCAAGCCCATGGCACCGCCGGTCACCGGGCTTTCGGCAACAAGGACTATCGATGAGTTCTTGCTCTTGCGGAAACCGTTCTGAATCAGCTCGGCCAACTGGTCGACTTCGGTCGATATTTCAGGTATGATTGCAGCCTCGGCACCCGATGCGATTGCGCCGTTAAGTGCGAGGAAACCGGCGTCGCGGCCCATCACTTCGATAAAGAACAGGCGCTCATGACTCGTTGCGGTATCGCGTATTTTGTCGACACACTCCATAATCGTGTTCAGCGCAGTGTCGTATCCTATAGTGGTGTCTGTGCCGAACAAGTCGTTGTCGATAGTGCCCGGAAGTCCTATTATGGGGAAATTGTATTCATTGGCGAAGATACGCGCACCAGTGAGAGAGCCATCGCCGCCTATTACCACGAGTGCGTCGATTTCGTGACGCCGTATTACGTCGTAAGCCAGCTGCCGGCCTTCGGGAGTCTGGAATTCCTTGCATCGGGCGGTTTTGAGGATTGTTCCGCCCTGTTGTATGATGTTAGATACGTTCTGAGTGCGGAAATCGACAATCTCATCTGTTATAAGACCACGATAACCACGGTATATACCCTTGACTTTAAGGCCGCTGAAGATAGCCGAACGCGTGACGGCACGGATAGCTGCGTTCATTCCGGGAGCGTCACCGCCGGAAGTGAGTATGCCTACACATTTTATTTCTGCCATAGTAGAAGGATGTCTGTTTGTTTGAAGATACAAAGTTAAGTCTTTTTTGTTGAAAACGGGTTTTACAAATAAGGTTAAAATTCAATAAATGCGATTTGACGAAAATAATTTCTCCATTTTTTTGTCAAGACACCGAAAAGTGTTAAATTTGCACGATTTTAGGCTTGCTGTGCCTTTACCGCACCAAAAGAAACAATGTCAGACAAACGTTCACGCCGAATTTCGACCCTTGGCTCGCGCATCACATCGCTTGTGAGCGTGGCGTTGGTTCTTGTACTTGCCGGTCTGTCGGCAATGACGGCCATTGCCGGCAGCAAGCTCAGCGACGAAGTGCGCCGCAACCTCGGCTTTGTGATAAAAATGGAGCGGGAATGCACTGAAAACGCCGTAAATACACTGAAGCAGTCGCTGCTGTCATCGACCGGAATCAGGCAGATAAGCTTTGTCTCGGCCGACGACATACTCGCGCAGGAAAGCGAGTACATAGGCGACGACATCGCATCGATGCTCGACCACAACCCGTATTCGGCGGAGTTCGACGTAAAAGTGCAGGCGTCGTATGCGCATCCCGACAGCATAGCAGCGCTTGTCGAGCTCTACCGCAGTTTCGACGGCGTATCCGACATAACAACCGAAAGCGCCGTCATCGAGGGAGTCGATGCCACATTGAAACGCCTGTGCACAGTGCTTGCCGTTGCGGCCGTGCTGCTGCTCATCATCTGCGTGGCGCTGATAAACAACACTGTGAGCCTTTCAATATATGCACGTCGTTTTGTGATACATACGATGAAGCTTGTCGGTGCCACGGGACACTTTATACGGCGACCCTTCCTCAAGGCGGCAGCTGTAAACGGCCTTATAGCCGGAGCAGCCGCATCGCTTGTAATAATATGCGCCAAGATTTATGCCGCGAGCCTCGACCCGATGCTCGAAAGCGCCCTTCCGTGGCTCGAAACCGGCCTGCTGTGCCTGGCGCTTACGGTATCGGGTATCGCAATCTGCATGCTTACGGCGGCATTCGCCACCAACCGCTATCTCAAGGCGTCATACGACGAAATGTTTTTGAAGTAACATAATAGATATTATGACCGAAAGTCAAGAAACCACACCCCGGCGAAGCGCCATGCCTCTTCAACGGGCCAATTTCATAGGCATGGCAATAGCCGGAGCCATGATAGTGACAGGGTTCCTGCTAATGCTCGGCGGCAGTTCGACCACCGAAGCGTTCAACCCCGACATTTTCAGCGTGCGCCGCATCGTAGTCGGGCCTTGCCTGGCATTCCTCGGCTTCGTAGCCATGGCAATAGCCATCATCATCGACCCCAAACACCTGACCCGTCTCATTAAGAAATAATGGATACCTTAGACGCCTTAATCCTCGGCATAGTGCAGGGCCTTGCCGAATATCTGCCGATAAGCTCTTCGGGACATCTCGAAATATTCCGCGAAATCCTCGGCATAGACCTGTCGGGGGCCGACAGCCTGCAATTCGACGTTATGCTGCACGTAGCGACGGTGCTGAGCACCATCGTAGTGCTTTGGCATGAGTTCGTGCCCTTATGCAAGTCATTCTTCACATTCAAACGCGACGACAATTTCTACTATGTATGCAAGCTTCTCGTGTCGTGCATACCCGTGGGCATCGTCGGCTTGTGCTTCAAAGAGACTATCGAAACTTTCTTCGGACAGGAACTTACGCTTGTGGGCACATGCCTGTGCGTGACCGCGGCATTGCTGGCCTTCTCCTATTTTTTCCGCACCCGTCCGCTTGAAACGAACAAACTGACAGGCCGCACCTACCGTCCGCGCGACATTTCGTTTGTCGACGCTTTCGTCATAGGCTGCGCCCAGGCCGTAGCTGTGCTGCCCGGTCTTTCGCGCTCAGGCACAACCATAGCCACCGGCATCATCATAGGCGACAAGCGCGAGCAAGTAGCCCAATTCTCTTTTTTCATGGTGGTGATACCCATTCTCGGCGAAGCCATCCTTGACGTGAAAAAAATCTTCGGCATCGAGGCCGCAGATGCCGCCGCAGGCGCTCCGGAAGCTTTCATCGGCATCGTGCCCATAGTGGTGGGCTTCCTCGCCTCTTTCATTGTGGGCTGTCTCGCATGCAAATGGATGCTGTCGCTGGTGAAGAAAGGCAAACTTGTGTGGTTTGCGCTCTACTGCCTGCTCGTAGGCCTAATCTGCATAGCCAAAGGCTACAACCTGTTCTAAGAGTATGTTTGAACTTAACAAAACTTCAGATTTAGGAGTCTGTCAGGCCTATAGCCATCTCCAAAATCTGTCATTATGGAACCCCATAATTCCATCTTTGGAGATGTCTATAATCTCCGACATACTCTCTAAATCTTTCGTTTCGTTAAATCCAAACATACTCTAAGACGATGAACTTCATCGAAGGAGAAATACTTTATATCGACAAACCGCTTGGCTGGACATCGTTCGATGCCGTCAAGCGCCTTCGCGGTGCATTGACGCGCAGGCTCGGCATTAAAAAAATCAAAGTCGGCCATGCCGGCACTCTCGACCCTCTTGCAACCGGGGTCATGGTGCTGTGCACGGGCCGAGCCACCAAACGCATCGACGAGCTTCAGAGCGGAGTAAAGGAATATGTAGCCACGATAGCCTTGGGCGCCACTACGCCGTCGTTCGACCTTGAGACGGAAATCGACGCCACATATCCCACGGAACACATCACACGTGAACTGACCGAGGAATGCCTCAAAAAATTCACGGGCCGGATAGAACAGATACCGCCGGCGTTCTCGGCATGCAAAGTCGACGGCAAGCGTGCCTACAAACTTGCGCGCAAAGGCCACGACGTGGAGCTTAAACCCAAAATACTCGTTATCGACAGCATCGAACTTCTGAGCTTCGCGCCTACGGAGATACAGATACGCGTCGTTTGCAGCAAAGGCACTTATATAAGAGCTTTGGCTCGCGACATCGGCCGGGCATTGGGCAGCGGAGGACATCTGACGGCACTCAGGCGCACACGTATAGGCCAAATCGGCATCGACGAGTGCATGACGGTGGATGAAGCGGCAGAACTGATACGCACCACCGAGATAGAGACATACGACGAAGAAGACTAACACGAAACACGCAATTCGACAATATGAAACTTTCACAGTTCAAATTCAATCTTCCTGACGAACTTATAGCCTCCCACCCGGTCGACACACGCGACGAGGCGCGGCTGATGATAGTAAACCGCAAGACGGGAGAGATTAGCCACCATATATTCAAGGAAATCCTCGACTACTTCGACGAAGGCGACGTAATGGTGTTCAACGACACCCTCGTCTTCCCTGCCCTGCTATACGGCAACAAGGAAAAGACCGGCGCACGCATCGAGGTATTTCTTCTGCGCGAGCTCAATGCCGACAACAAACTTTGGGACGTACTGGTAGAGCCTGCGCGCAAAATTCGCATAGGCAACAAACTGTACTTCGGCGAAGATGAATCGATGGTAGCCGAAGTTATCGACAACACCACTTCGCGAGGCCGAACACTTCGCTTTCTCTACGACGGACCGCACGACCAGTTCAAACGCGACTTGTTCGCCCTCGGCATGACTCCCCTGCCCCCATACATGACAAGAGAGCCCGAGCCTCGCGACGCCGAAGACTACCAGTGCATATTCGCCGAAAAAGAGGGAGCCGTAGTCGCCCCTGCCGCCGGGCTGCATTTTTCACGCGGCCTGCTCACACGCCTGCAAATCAAGGGCGTGAAGAAGGCTTTCATCACCGTGCACAGCGGTCTTGGCGCTTTCAGGGAAATCGACGTGGAAGACCTCACCAAGCACCGCATCGATTCGGAGCAGATGCTTGCCACCCAAGAACTTGTCGATACCGTTAATACAGCCAAGGACAAGGGGCACAAAGTGTGCGCCGTAGGCACATCGGTTCTGCGTGCCATAGCCACAGCCGAAAGCATGGGCGGACATATGAAGACCTACGACGGATGGACAAACAAATTCATATTCCCCCCATACGACTTCTCCGTACCGACCAGCCTTGTGACAAATTTCCACATGCCCTACTCCACCATGCTGATGATGGTTGCCGCATTCGGCGGATATGGCATTGTGATGGAAGCCTACAATGTGGCCATAAAAGAAAAATACCGTTTCGGCTGCTACGGCGACGCTATGATGATTGTCTGATTTCCCTCTTTCAAAAAATATCCTACAGCCCCTTTGCCAAGGGGCTGTTTTTTTTCAGATACCGCATAACAAAAGACATCAGTTGTCACCACTGGCGGCGATGGCTTTGGCGAGGAGAGCGGTAAACTGGTAATTTTTCAGCCCCCAACGTGGCGAGAGGAGTAGGTCGGCCGGAGCCTGTGCCACAAAGCGGTCGACGGCGATATCGGGCCTTAGGATTTTAAGCATACGGGCGCATAGGGCGGCATAGCTTTCGGGCGTGAACCTCAGCATGTCGGTGAGCTGTCCCCGGCGCTCCATATCGGCCAAAGCCGTTCCTTTCAATATCTGCAACTGATGAAATTTGACGGTCGAGACCGGCAGCGCATTTATGCGCCTTACCGTTTCGGCCATCATATCTTCGGTCTCGCCCGGAAGGCCGAGTATAAGGTGTACGCCGACGGGGAAACCGGCCGTGGCAGCACGCATGACGGCGCTTTCGACGTCGGCCCAGGTGTGGTGACGGTTTATGCGCCTGAGCGTGACATCGTAGCTGCTCTCGACACCAAATTCGATAAAAATTTTCTTTGAGGTCTGTTCTGACAGCGAACGGAGACTTTCGATAAGGCTATCGGGCAAGCAGTCAGGACGCGTTCCGATGACGATGCCTACGACGTCGCCATCGGCAAGAGCTTCGCCGTATGCGGCAAGAAGCCGGGCGTGTTCGCCGTAGGTGCTTGTGTAGGACTGGAAATATGCGAGATAACGCATCCCGGGATATTTGCGTGCAAAGAACGCTTTGCCCCGTGCAAGCTGTTCGGCCACGGGAAGTCCGGCCTTGGCGGCATCGGGACTGAAAGCGGCATTGTTGCAGTAGATACAACCGCCCCTGCCGAGCGAACCGTCGCGGTTCGGGCATGTAAAGGCCAAATCGACAGAAAGCTTCTGGACCTTTCCTTCGAAATACCCTGCAAGAAAATCGGAGTATTGCTTATAGAGGCCGTCCATCAGAGCGATGCGGCTTTTGCCATCATCATGGCATCGAGGACGGTCATCGCCGCCATAGCTTCGACAACGACAATAGCTCGCGGCACCACACAGGGGTCGTGGCGTCCGCCGAGGTCGAGAGCGCACTGCCTGAACTCGTCATCTATTGCCTCAAGAGGCTGTGGAAGTGTGGCTATGGGTTTGAACGCCACTCTGAAATATATGTCCTCGCCGTTGCTGATGCCGCCCTGGATACCGCCGGAGTGGTTCGTGCGCATGCGCACTTTTTGCGAGTCAGCGTCGAAGAAAGGCGTATCGACAAGTTCGCTGCCACGGCATGCCGCTCCGTCGAAGCCCGAACCGTAGTCGAAGCCTTTGGCGGCATTAATGCTCATCATGGCCGATGCAAGCAAGGCCTGCAATTTGTCGAAAACAGGCTCGCCCAAACCGGGGGCTATGCCTGAAACCGTGCATCCGACAATAGCGCCGACGGTGTCGCGTGCAGCCCTGGCATCGCGTATTTCGCGTTCCATCGCATCAGGCTCGGTGGCTTTTCCGACCTGAAGTGCATAGGCATTGACCGAAATGCCGTGCTGTTTCAGCACCTGCATTGCCAGCGCACCACCGACGACACGCACTGCAGTCTCACGAGCCGAAGCCCTGCCTCCGCCCCTATAATCGCGTATGCCGTATTTGGCCTGATAAGTGTAGTCGGCATGGTTGGGTCGGAATTTATGGCGCAGTTCTTCGTAGTCGGCACTACGCGCGTCGACATTTTCTATAATGAAACCTATAGGGGTGCCTAATGTGCGGCCTTCGTATATCCCCGACAGAAAACGGACTTCATCGGCCTCTTTGCGCGAGGTGGTAAGCGTCGACTGCCCCGGCCGACGCCTTGCGAGCCACCGCCGTATTTCATCGAAGTCGACAGAAACCCCTGCCGGCATTCCATCGACAACACCACCGATAGCCGGCCCGTGGCTCTCGCCGAAATCGGTTAGACGGTATATGTTTCCGAAAGTATTGCTCATTTCATCAGTCTTTAACCAAGTCGGCTACTTTTGCCCCGACAAAAGCTATAAGGGCATCGGGAGCTATTTCGAGCTGAAGGCCGCGGACACCGGCACTGACGTAGATTGCATCGAAGTCTGTAGCCGTGGTGTGGAAAAATGTAGGATAAGGCTTTTTCATCCCGACAGGAGAACAGCCGCCCCGGATATATCCCGTAAGGGGCAGCAGCTCTTTCATGGCTATCATCTCGGCTTTCTTGTCGCCTGCGGCCACGGCGGCTTTTTTGAGGTCGACCTCGCAGCTGCCCGGAACGACACACACGAACAAGCCCGTGCGTTCGCCTCTGAGGACGAGCGTCTTGAACACACGGTTTATGTCCTCGCCCAAAGAATCGGCCACATGCTGTGCCGCAAGGTCGTTTTCATCGACCTCGTATTCGCGTGTGGCGAAGTCGATGCCTGCGGCTTCGAGCAGCCGCACAGCGTTTGTCTTGGGATGTTTAGCCTTTGCCATTACTTATGACCCTTATTCCTGAAGCATGAGGAAGCGCTCGGCATCGAGAGCGGCCCGGCATCCCATTCCGGCAGCCGACACGGCCTGCTGATAGAAGGGGTCGGCGACGTCGCCTGCGGCAAAGACGCCTTCGAGGTTCGTAGCTGTCGACGGGCTTTTGGTCTTTATATATCCCATCTCGTCGAGTTCCAAGGCAGGACCGAAGACAGCAGTGTTGGGGGAATGGCCGATGGCAAGGAAGAAGCCTTCGACGGCAATATCGAACTCGTCTTCGTTTTCAGTGCCGCGGCGGCTCACAAGGTGGGCGCCGGCAAGAACATCATCGCCAAAGAGCGATAAGGTCTCGGTATTGAAGAGCACTTCGATTTTTTCATTCTCCATAACGCGGCTCTGCATGTATTTCGAAGCCCTGAGATAGTCTTTTCGGACTATCATATATACCTTCGATGCCAGTCCAGCAAGATAGAGCGCTTCTTCGCATGCGGTGTCACCCCCACCGACAACGGCCACAGGGCGGTTGCGGAAGAAAAACCCGTCGCAGGTTGCACATGCCGAAACTCCCATACCGAGATATTTCTGCTCGTCGGGCAAACCGAGATAGCGGGCGGCCGCACCGGTCGCAATGATAACGGTATCGGCGGTGATTACGTGACCACCGCCGTTTACTTTAGCGACGAAAGGTCGTTTCGACAAATCTATTTCAGTGACTTCGCCCGATATGGTCATAAGGCCGAAGCGCATGGCCTGAGCCTTGAAATCTTCCATCATGGCCGGCCCGGCTATGCCTTCGGGATAACCGGGAAAATTTTCGACTTCGGTAGTCGTGATGAGTTGTCCTCCGGGCTGGCTACCGTCGACCATTATGGGGTTGAGGTTTGCACGGGATGTATATATGCCGGCGGTATAACCTGCCGGGCCTGAGCCTATGATAAGGCATTTTGTAGCTAATTCGCTCATATGATGAGAGTTTACAAAAAAACTTAACGTAAATCTATGATTTCTATCGCAGGATGCTTTTTCGCATCGTAGACAAATGCCGATGCCGTCTTTGCCTTTCCGGCGCCAATGGCATCGAGGACAAGTTCCATCTTACGGCCATCGGAAAATTCGACCACCACCGCAGCCGGCCAATGTGTAGATTGGTTGACGAAAAGGACATAGCGCTCTATCAGCGAAGTCTTGTCGACGGGGTTTAATTCTATTCGGTAACGGCCGTTGCTGTCGGTCAATCGTCGTATGGAATAATGGCTCTGCGGCGACGATAGTATGGCAAAAGGATTCGACGCCATCATCTCGTCGGCATCCGGCTCGGTGATGCTGACTTCGCGCGACTCTGTCATCAGGGTCCACTGCGTCTTGCCGTCGTACCACACCGAAAGCTGCGGTGTCGTCATCGAGAACTTTGCACCGGCCATTATAAGCGAGCCTTGTACGGGGCCGGAACCGCCGTTGATAGAGAATACGGCCTCGACCGACGGAGCCGATGCAATATTGTTTCGGACTTGCGCAAGGATAGAGGCTGCCGACTGTGTGGCGGCATCCATGCCGAACAGAGCCGGAATCATCATTGCAAGCACCAATATATGTCTAAGATATTTCATAACGTCTTTTTAACGATTTTGAGACAGCAGGGGTTCACTTTTATCAGTGTTTATTCGAACAGGCGCTGCACCTCGTCGGGGGTCATCAGGACGTCTCGCGGTTTGGCGCCTTTGGCCGGCCCTACGATGCCCATCTGCTGCATCTGGTCCATGAAGCGGCCGGCTTTGTTGAAGCCTATTTCGAACTTGCGCTGCATCATGGTAATTGACGCCTGTGTCTGCGCCGAGATGAAAAGGGCACATCGCTTGAACTCTTCTGTCACCGCACCATAATCGGCAGAGCCGCTTTCGGCACCTTCTTCGGCAGGGGGCTCGGGAAGCTCGTAGCACGAAACAAATCCCGGCTGGCGGCTTATGTGCTCGCATATCGCCTCAACTTCGGGGGTGTCGACAAATGCGCACTGAACGCGCTCTACCACGCCGTTCATCATTGTAAGCATGTCGCCGCGCCCTATAAGACGTTGCGCGCCCGGACGGTCGAGAATGGTCTTTGAATCGACGCCCTGCGTGACCTTGAACGCGATACGCGCCGTAAAGTTCGCCTTAATCATACCCGTAATGATATCGGTAGACGGGCGTTGAGTGGCTATAATCATGTGTATGCCCACGGCACGGGCCTTCTGAGCTATGCGGCATATGGGATGCGCGACGTCTTTGCCTGCAACCATGACAAGGTCGGCATATTCATCGACAATCACCACTATATACGGCAGGAAGCGGTGTCCTTTCTCGGGATTGAGCCTGCGTTGGGTGAAGCGTTCATTGTATTCCTCAAGATTCTTGACACGCGCGTCGCTGAGCAGCTCGTAGCGTTTGTCCATCTCGACGCAAAGACTGTTAAGCGTAGCTATCACCTTCTGAGGGTCGGTAATTACGGCCTTGGTCTCGTCGGGCAATTTGGCAAGATACTGCTTGTTGATTGATTCGAAGAGCGAGAACTCGACGGTCTTGGGGTCGACAAGGACAAATTTAAGCTCGTCGGGGTGCTTTGAATACAGCAAGGATGTTATTATGCAGTTCAGCCCGACAGACTTGCCCTGCCCTGTAGCACCGGCCACGAGCAGATGCGGCAGTTTTGCAAGGTCGGCCATGAAGATATCATTGGAGATTGTGGCACCGAGAGCCATGGGCAGACGCATCTTGGTGTTGGCAAAGAGTTTAGACTCCAAGATGTTGCGCATCGACACTATCTGCGCTTTGCGGTTCGGCACTTCGATGCCGACCGTTCCTTTGCCTGGGATAGGTGCTATGATGCGTATTCCTAATGCCGAAAGGCTCATTGCGATGTCGTCTTCGAGGCTTTTGATTTTGGCTATGCGCGTGCCTTGTGCCGGCACGATTTCGTAGAGCGTCACCGTGGGGCCTATAGTGGCTTCAATACGTTGGATTTCGATATTGTAGCTTCGGAGCGCATCGACAATCAGCTTCTTGTTTGCGAGCTGTTCGGCCTCGTTTACCTCAACAGTCTTGGGGCGCTCGATAAGAAGGTCGGTGGGCGGAAAGACATATCCGGCATGCGAGGCACGCACATCGTAAGGAATGTCGAGCGTTACATGGTCGCCATGACGGATGGAATCGCCGGCAGCGGCTTCTTCATCGGGCGTTTTCTCGACGATTACGAATTCCGGCTCACCTTCTTTATTCTCAAGGGCACGCGTGACGGTAGTCGCCGCTCCGGTGCTGTCATCGACATTCGTCTCATCATCGGCCTCGTCTGTAGTGTCGGACGCTTTGTCGTTTTCATTGCTATCATCGGCAGAATCGTCGAAATCATCAAGTGCGACCGGTGGCATAAAGCGCGAATGGTCGGTTTTATCTTCAAATTCATTATCGACTTCAGCGGTATTCTCGTCCTCATCATCGTCTGTTTCGAGAGTATCGAGCGGCGAGGTTTCAGTTTCGGCCACAGCGGCATCTGCCTGCGGCAAGGCATCGTCGGCAGCAGGCTTGCGGCGCATTACATTGCCAAGCAGGCCAAAGAACTTTTTAAGCGGATTGAGGAATACCGCCACAAGGATACCGGCGAGGAGCACCGACACGGCATATGCACCGAGGGCATCGGAATAGTCGAGCAGCAGACGGTTTACATAGTAGCCGTGCGCACCGCCCAGATGAAAGAGGTTGTCTCGGTTGAAACTGAACAATCCTATGATTACCGACACCGCCACCGTGGAAAACAGACAACGGAAAGTGAACGTGAAGAACGACACCTTGCGTACGCGCATGACCACAAGACCTATGACAAACAGATAGAACGCAAGGATAAAAGAACCGACTCCGAAAGCATCTACCATAAGCCACTCGGCCAGCTTAGCGCCGACAGCACCGCCGGCATTCTCGACAATGTCGCCCGATGCCACGATATCGGCTACCGACCGCCCGTGAATCACGCTTTGGTCGGCATAATTGTTGAAAATAAACGATACCGAACATATTGCCATTACCAAGGCCGTCAGGCAAAGGAAAATGCCCACGCCAAGGTGCGTGCGGTAGTCTTTAAGGAATGAAATGAAAGTATAGCTGTCGTCTTTGCGGCGCCGTTTAGGGGCACGTCGTGTCGAGGGACCTTCGGGGTCGGGCACGGGCCGACGTCGCGGCGCGTGTTCGGCATCGCGAGGCTGACGGGTTCGTACCTGACGTGTACGCCCGGCTGTTACGGTTCCATATTCTTCTGTTTCAGTGTCTATTGTCTTCATATTTGGCAGAGAGAGTGATATGCGAGTAAAATTTAGAGTGTTGCCAATGCGGCGATTTCAGCTTCGGGGTCTTGGGCGCCGAAAACAGCGCTTCCGGCGACAAGTACGTCGGCCCCTGCTTGTACGCATTCGGCGCCTGTAGCCCTGTTTATGCCACCGTCGACCTCTATCAGCGTATCGCTGCCGGCAAGGCTGATAAGCTGCCGCAACTCGCGTATTTTGTCGAGGGTGTGCCTGATGAACGACTGGCCGCCGAAGCCCGGGTTGACGCTCATAAGAAGCACCATGTCGAGGTCTTGGATAATGTCGCGCAGCAATGCGACGGGTGTTGCCGGGTTCAGCGTCACGGCGGCTTTCATGCCGGCGCCGTGTATGCTTTGTATTGTGCGGTGCAGATGTGTGCATGCCTCGTAGTGCACGTTCATCATCATTGCACCGGCATCGCGCACCTGTCCTACATATCGCCCGGGGTCTACAATCATGAGGTGGACGTCGAGGGGCTTGTCGGTCAGCGCAGCCACAGCCTTTATCACAGGAAAACCGAAAGATATGTTCGGCACGAATACTCCGTCCATAACATCGCAGTGCAGCCATTGCGCACGGCTTCGTTCGAGCATTTCGACATCATCGGCCAAGCGGGCGAAATCGGCCGAAAGCAAAGAAGGAGCTACAATCATATCGTTTTGCCTTTTTTATTGGTTTTGAACGCGTTGTAGATGATATAAGCTATGCACAGAGCCAAGAGGCAGAGTCCGCCTATTGTAAGGTACCCATTATATTTCTCCACGGCATCATACAGCCCCGAGAGGCTTACGTGCTGGGCCAGCCACCAGCCGAGGAAGGCGAGTATTGCATTCCACACGAGTGCCCCGAGAGCTGTGAAAATGCAGAATACCCAGATGTTCATCCTGGCGATGCCGGCAGGAATCGAAATAAGCTGACGTACGGCCGGGATAAGACGTCCGATAAATGTCGAGGTAGCGCCGTGTTTATCGAAATAGGCTTCGGCCTTTTCTACCTTCTCCTGATTGATAAGACATGCGTGTCCGAAACGTGAGTTGGCGAACGCATATACTATAGGGCGGCCGATAAGCAGCGACAGAACATAGTTGACGAGCGCGCCGGCAAGAGCTCCTGCCGTTGCCACAAGCACCACAAGGAACAAGTTCATGTCGCCTTTCTGCACTGCGAGATATGCTGCCGGCGGCACTACCACTTCTGACGGAAACGGTATGAACGAGCTTTCTACCATCATGAAAATGAACACGAAGAGGTAAGAGGCATTGTTCACGAACCAGTCGAAGAACCATGCCGCATTGAGATAGTCGGTAATGGCGAGTGGTATTATGGCGTCAATCATTTTTGAGGGTTATTTTCTGTTAGACATGCAAAGGTACGAATAAGTCGATTGCAATACAAGAATTTATTCTCCTTTAATACCGCTTTCAAGGGCAAGCAGGTAGCTTTTCGCTTCGAGACCGCCGCCATAGCCGGTGAGAGACTTGTCGCTTCCTATCACACGATGACACGGTGCAAACAGCGATATGGCATTGGCGGCATTTGCGTTCGCCACCGCCCGGACGGCTTTAGGCATACATATACGGCATGCCATTTCACCGTAAGATATCGTTTCGCCGTACGGTATGTCAAGCAGAGCGCTCCACACCTTTTTCTGAAAACCGGTGCCGACAAACAGCAACGGCACATCGAAGCGGCGGCGTTCTCCGGCGAAATAGCCGTCGAGCTGCGACACGGCTTCTTCAATCACCGGGGATGTTCCTTCTACAAATTCGGCCGCAAGAATACGGCAGAGCCTTCTGTCGACAAGATTTCGGTGCTTCTCTACCATCCAATCGCAAAGGCACAGCCTATTGCCGAACGAGCCGAGCACAAGCACACCGCAAGGCGACCGATAAAGGCTTACAGTTATTTCAGATTTTGACATATTATGATTTTTATGCAAAAGTATAAATTTCACCAACATACACATAAACAATCGATAAAAATATCTACCTTTGTCTACAAATAATAATAAACAATCAACGCGTTTCTTCTACAAGAACATTTTTAACCATATCTTATCCTTTGTACATGAAATCTGCAATACCTTGCTTTATGGCGCTGTCCGGCTGCATTTTGTTGGTCGGAGCATGCACGCAGAGCGGTCAACAGACCGACACCGCCGAAATCTACACCCTCAAAAACAGCTCCGGCATGGAGGTGGGCGTGACTAACTTCGGCGGACGTATCACCTCTATCCTCGTCCCCGACCGCAACGGCGACATGCAGGACGTAGTGCTCGGCTTCGATACTGTAGCCAACTACTATCCCGAAAACTGCGACAACAATTTCGGCGCCGCCATCGGCCGCTACGGCAACCGCATCGACAAAGGGCGCATGGTGATTGACGGCGACACCATACAGCTGCCTCAGAATAACTTCGGACATTGTCTGCACGGAGGTCCGACAGGATGGCACTACCAACTGTTCACGGTCGATGCCGTGACGGATTCTTCTATCGTATTGTCGCTCGACTCGCCCGACGGCGACAACGGCTTCCCCGGCAACGTACATGCAACGGTATCCTATACCCTTCGCCCCGACAACTCACTTGCAATAGCTTATTCGGCCAACACTGACAAGAAAACCGTCATCAACATGACGAACCACTCTTATTTCAACCTCAGCGGCAAGCCCGAAACTCCCATTACCGACCATATCCTATATATTAACGCCGACGGATACACTCCCATCGACTCTACATTCATGACTTACGGCGTGATAAGCCCCGTAGCCGGCACTCCAATGGATTTCACTACTCCACACGCCATCGGCGACAGCATTGCCGCCGATTTTGAACAGCTGCACAACGGCGACGGCTACGACCACAACTATGTGCTGAACACCACCGACATATCGCAGACGGCAGCACGCCTTACAAGCCCCGAATCGGGCATAACATTAGAAGTCTACACCGACGAACCGGGCATTCAGGTTTACTCCGGCAACTTCCTCGACGGCACCGTAACAGGCAAAGGCGGCATCGTCTACAACAAGCGCACGGCAATATGCCTCGAAACGCAACATTACCCCAACACCCCGAACACGCCCCAATGGCCGCCGGTAATACTCGAACCGGGACAGACATACAAATCGAACACTATCTGGAAATTTTCGGTAGCAGAATAGTATTCGTCAACCGACTGATAACAAGCGTCGCCCCGAAAATTATGAGAACTTTCGGGGCGACGTCTTTATTTTCCTTATGCTTTGGCGGCTTACTTTGCCTCCCAACCGAGAGCCGAGGCTCCGAGCACTGCGGCATCGGCCTCTTTAAGCTCGCTGAGGATGACTTTCGCCTTTCCTTTGAACATCGACAGCATGTTGCGCTCCATGGCTTCGCGCAACGGACGCAACAGCAAGTCGCCGCTCTTTGAAAGACCTCCGAAAAGGATAAAGGCTTCGGGCGATGAGAACACCATCATGTCGGCCATGGCTTCGCCGAGGATTGTGCCCGTATACGTGAAGATGTCCTGCGCGAGACGGTCGCCGTTCATAGCGGCGTCGTATACGTCTTTCGATGTAATGTCTTCAATCTGAAGGTTGCGCAGCAGCGACGGCTCGGTGCGTGCCTCAAGGAATTCGCGTGCCGTGCGTGCCACACCTGTAGCCGAGCAATAGGTTTCGAGGCAGCCGGTGCGTCCGCATCCGCAGAGACGTCCGTTGTTGCGCTTTACTATAACGTGGCCAAGCTCGCCGGCAAGACCGTCGTGGCCGTAAACTACCTGACCGTTGATTACAATACCCGAACCGACACCGGTGCCGAGCGTAATCATGATGAAATCTTTCAAACCGCGTGCTGCGCCATATGTCATTTCGCCAAGGGCGGCTGCATTGGCGTCGTTGGTCACGGCAACGGGGATGCCGAATTTCTCGCTGACGAGTTCTGCGAGCGGCAGCGACGGCCAAGGCAGATTGACTGCGTCTTTAATCCAACCGTCATAATAATTGGCGTTGGGCGCTCCGATGCCTATGCCCTGTATTTTATCGACAGCGTCATTGGCCTCGATAAGACGTGTGGCCTCAACATAAAGCTCGTCGAGGTAATCTTTGAAGTCGTTGTGTTTCTTAGTCTTAATCGATGAGCTGGCAATCACGTTTCCGCGTGCGTCAACAATGCCGAAGACGGTGTTTGTTCCGCCTATGTCAATACCGAGAACGTATGGTTTCATGGGGTTATCTGTAAAACTTGTTTATCTAAGGTGAATAATTATGCCAAAATTACTATTTTTTTCTCAGTGCACAAAAAAATTTCAAGAAATCTGACCTTTGCGGAAGTACTCGAACACTTCTTTTTGTATTTTCGAACCAAAGAACCTGTTGCCGCCTATATACAAAAGCAATCCTACAGCTATCTCCAAGACAAGTTTAAGCCATGCCGGTTCTACAAGCGCACCGACAGCTCCCATAATCGGTATTATCAGCACCGTCTGAGCGAAATAGGGAACCATGTCTTCGGCGTAACTCCTTAAAGTTATTCGGGTAAGCCTTACGCATGCCCACAAGGTAGCCAGCCACGTGATTACGGTCGCTGCGAGCTGCCCCCAAAGCAGTATCCGTATGCCGTAAACGGGGTCGTCGGGCCTTGTCATGTCCATGAACGGGAAGGTGACGGCAAGCGCTATTACAGCGGCCACATCGCGAAGTACTTCAAGTTTGACAATCGCCGTCCCGTGCCCCAATGCCAGCAGGTAGTTGCCATACAAGGAATTGAAAACCACGAACACCCCTCTGAAAAGCAACAACTGGAACAGGACTATCGACGGGTCCCACTTATGCCCGAAAAGCAGATGGAAAATCGGAGTAGCCATAAGCATCAGCCCGAGCAAGGCCGGAAAAGTGAGATACGACGTAAAACGGTTCATCTTCGACACAAGGGCACAGAAGCGCTCCCTGTCGTCCTGGACAGCCGACAAAGCCGGCAAAAAAGACGCCGACAGGACTGTCGACAAGGACGTTATGCCCATCTTGCTCCATTTGTCACTCTGTGTATAGTAGCCAAGCGACACAAGACCGACCCGGTTGCCGATGAAGAATGAATATATATTGAGGAATACAGTGTTCAAAAACGATGTAAGCAACATTTTGGAGCCAATCCCGAAATAAGAGCGCAGCGACGTCCACGAAAAGCACAACATGGGACGCCAGCGGCTCGCAGTCCACAACACCACCGATTTTGTGGCGGAGGTCGCCAAAGTCTGCCACACTATGGCCCAGGCACCGAAACCCGTAAGAGCCAGCACGATGCCGGTAACACCGCCAATGACAAGCCCGATAGAGTTTGAAACGGCCACCATGCGGACGTCCATCGCCTTCATCAGACGGTTGGTCTGAACAAGCGCCGAAGCATTCAATATCAGCGACAGAAACAGAGCCCTCGACAAGGGTATAAGGCGTGCATCGTTCTGAAAACATCCGGCTATAAAAGGTGCGCACACATACAGAACGGCATAGAGGGCTACGGCAATCGACAGATTGAACCAGAAGACGGTGGAATAGTCAAGACGTGTCGGATGTTTGCGCTGTATCAGCGCCGAAAAAAAACCGCTGTCCACCAACAAAGACGCGAAAGCCTGAAAAACAAGCACGGCACCGACAAGGCCGAACTCTTCCTGCGTAAGCATACGCGCAAGCACAATGCCGGTGACCGCGTACAGCAGTTGTGTGGCTACGCGGTCGACAAGGTTCCACTTCAGCGAGTGAGCCGTGCGTGATTTAAGATTTTTCCGAGATGTGATAATTTACTGATTTTTGATGTTGTCAATATATTTGGGCGACAAGACCGGAAACATGTGCCGTCCGTTCTGTGCCGGGCAATGCTTTTACGCCAATGCCCCGGTTGGTAATTTTAGCCGGTGTATCGTGATAGTATACGATGCCCGAACCGGCTCCGAAAACACGCAGTTTATCTTTAGGACGGCAATCGACATCGCCAGTCCCGAAAATGAAGCAACGTACTTCAGACGAATGCAGATCCGAAGCATCGATAGGTCCTGTGCCTACGTTGCGTATTGTCGCCTTGACAGCCTTTCCGTCGAGATGCAAGCTACCACATCCGGCAGTCACACCGGCATCGACAATGCCTGCGTCAAGGCCATGCACCTCAAGAGAGCCGTTGCCAATCTGCCGTGCCTTGAATTGCTTTACAGGAACGTCGACAAAAGCCCTCACTATGGAATCGCCGCTATTCTCTATCTTGCGCAGCGACGCCGAATAGACCTTTAGCAGAGGCACGCCTTCGATGGGGCTTTCATCGGCATCGGTCTGTACCGTAAGATGCTCTGCCCTGTTGTCGAACATTATGCGCGAAGCAAGGCCCGGTTCACACGAAAATATGACCCATCCGGCAGAATCGGGACGACAATAATAATCGACATTAATGCCATCGACCACCGTAAGCTCGCAGAAATTCTGAACATTAAGCTTATAGTCGGCGTTCTGCGCCTTTACTGCGGAGAACATCGAAACAACGCTTATCAGAAATATTAAAATGCGGGTCTTCATATATAAAGTGTGAATGTTTTTTAATCTGTTATGCCTGACATTCCCGGCAAAATTTCCGTCTCTATCCGTGTGAGTATAGCTTCAAGAGCATCGAGCGTATCGGCTTTCAGCATTTCTATCCTCGTCGGCCTGAAACTCGGAATGTTCTTGAACAAGGGCGAGGCGGCAAGATGCCTGCGTATGTGGAGAATACCTCTGTACTCATCGATGCGCTCAACGCTCTCACGTATCTGACGGCGCAATAGCGCGAATTTCTCCGTGGCAGTGATTTCAGGCACACGGCCTTCTCTGAGCAAGCCTGTCATCTCGCGGAATATCCAGGGTGCACCGATTGATGCCCGACCGACCATCACGCCATCGACATTATAACGCTCGAAGGCCTCTACAAGTTTGGCCGGAGTGGTGATGTCGCCATTGCCTATCACCGGTATTGCGAGTCGCTGATTTGCCTTCACTCTGGCAATTTCTTCCCAATCGGCCTCACCGGTGTACATCTGCGAACGTGTGCGGCCGTGCACAGTCAGAGCACATATACCGCAGTCCTGCAGCCGCTCGGCAAGGTCCACTATGATTTTGCTGTTGCAGTCCCAACCGAGGCGTGTCTTTACCGTAACGGGGAGTTTCACGGCATCGACAACCGCCCTTGTGATTTCGAGCATCTTGGGTATATCGCGCAGCATTCCGGCTCCGGCTCCTTTGCCTGCCACTTTTTTCACCGGACAGCCGAAGTTTATATCTATAATGTCGGGCGACGCGGCTTCTACGAGTTTCGCGGCCTCTACCATCGAAGCAACTTCACGGCCGTATATCTGTATCGCCGTAGGCCGTTCCCCTTCGGCGATATGAAGTTTGCGCGTAGTCGCGGAAATATTGCGTATCAGGGCATCAGCCGAAACGAACTCAGTATAAGTCATATCGGCTCCCTGTTCTTTGCAAATGAGCCTGAACGATGCGTCTGTCACATCTTCCATCGGCGCAAGCATCACAGGGCGCTCCCCCAAATCAACATTTCCTATCTTCATATCGGCTTAGTTTAATCAAGGCACAAAATTAATCAAAAAGCCGCGCCTCAACAACAAGGATAGGACTTTTTGACCAAATAATCGGCTCAAAATATCATAAAAAGGCTCACAGAAAACACCGGGGGCATATAAACAAAAAAAATTACCCGTCGTCACGACGAATAATCTTTTCACCTTAAATCTAATACCATGAAAAACTGATGCAAAGTTATGCTTTTTATGTTATACAACATATTTTTGAGGCAATAAAATGCCTTGTTTTAACACTATTTAATAATAGCCACATTTTCAGGAGAAAAGTTAATCATTTGTTAACACTTATCGGGGTTAGGCTTCATATCGACAGACCCGTGCGCTCATGAAGGCCGAAGATAAGGTCCATCAGGTGCACGGCATTTCCTGTGCAACCTTTGGTGAGAGCGTCGAGTGTGGCCTTGACCGTCAATATGCCCCCACTATGCGACAATTGGATAAGACATTTGTTGCTGCCTCGCAAATCTTCGTCGATAGTGGTGTTATCGGGCAAAATATATACAAAGTTGTGGTCTTCGTATGCCTCCGAATATATGCGTTCTATTTCTTCCAAGGAAATTGGTGTCGGCATTCGTGCCACGAGGTCAAGCCGCCCGTAAGGTGCCGGTGGTGTAACTTTTGCCGAAATTACGGAGTTGAACGAGGGCTGTACCTTAGCCAGAATGGCCGAAGCCTCGGTCACAGCTTCGGTCAACGAGGCGTCGCCGGCTGCAACATCTATGTCTATAGGCGCATTCAACAACCCGTTCTTAGCCAAGGGAAGCAAGGCGAGTTCCATAAGCATCGCCTCGGGCCGTGGCGAAACAGCAGCACGCGCGCCACGGACAAGAGCCTTGCGGAAATACTCGGGAAGTCCGTACACGAGCCATTGGGGGCAGGCGTCAAGAAGCCTCGGTGCATTCCCCAATACTATCAGACGGAAATCGGGGTCGGCCTGCAACTTCTCCAGTATATCATCCGACAGGTTTTCTTCGTCGATGACAAATAGTACGTCGAGTCCGTCAAGTTTCAGCACACGCTCAAGCGTAAGGTCTGTCTCACCGGCAAAGACGGGGTGAAGTTCGGCAATGGGAACGGCATTGCCTACCGGCGATGCCACTACACGCAGGTCGACATCGGGATGGCGGAGAAGAAGCCTCAGAAGTTGTTTCCGAACAGGGTCGACGACTGCGGCCGGCCCATATATTCCTGTTTTAATCATTCGCGAGGAGGGGTTGCTTGGTATTGAAAATTTAAAGTTAAATATCTCAGGACAAGCCGAAAATGTCTTTCATGATTTTCGACGTGGCGCCAATCTGCGAAGATATATACGCGTCGGCTGCTTTGCCGGCTGCAGTCCGGGCTTCGGCATCGGCAGCAAGCCTCGACAAGACGGAGTAAAGTTCTTTCGCATTCTTGACAGAAAATGCGCCGCCACATGCAATAAGGTCGTGAGCCTCGTTGAACTTATAGTGTTTAGGGCCGAACACCACAGGAATGCCGTAGACGGCAGCCTCGTTTATATTATGTATGCCCGTTCCGAAACCTCCGCCGACATAGGCTACATCGGCGTAGCGGTAGATGCTGCTCAGCATGCCGAAACAGTCCATCACGATAAAGCGCAGTTTCTTCGCTACGGTCAAAGCGCCTTCAGGCGAAGCCTTGTACAAGCGCTCGAAGTCGGAGAAAAGCATCGTTTCGTCTGTCCCGAGTTTACGTCGCAACACCGACAGACGGTCTTTGTCGAACTCATGAGGGGCAATTATAGCACGGCATGCAGCATTCGTTTTGAGCCATGGTATGTAAAGGTCTTCATCGCGTTGCCAGCTGCTGCCCACAACCAGGGTAAAAGCATCGGGCTCTGCCGCTTTGAAACACTCTATCTCGGCCACATTGCGCCCTTTGAGACGTATTGCCGTCACACGGTCGAAACGCGTGTCGCCGGCAACGGTTACATTATCGACTCCGATAGCCTCAAGAAGCTTTCGCGACTTCTCGTCCTGTACATACAAATGACGAAATCTGCGAAGCATCTGCCTGAACATTCCTCCCCATGGCTTGAAGAAAGTCTGCGACGGGCGGAATATTGCCGATATTATATATGTGGCAATGCCACGGGCGGCAAGTTCGTCGAGATAATTGCCCCAAAACTCATATTTGACAAAGATAGCCATTTTAGGCGAAGCCGCGTCGAGGAACGCCTTAACATTGGATGGGGTGTCGAATGGCATGTATACGACCGCTATACGGGGGTCGTAATCGCAACGCACTTCATAACCCGACGGCGAAAAGAACGAAAGTAAAATCTTTGTCGACGGCGATTGCGACAGAAGAGCGTCGATGAGAGGCCGGGCCTGCTCGAACTCCCCGAGCGAAGCCGCATGAAACCATACGTCGAAACCGCCGGGAGCGCTTTTCTTACGAAAACGATACAGACGCGAAAGCGTCTCGGCCTGTCCCTGCAACATGTGCCGCACTTTAGGCGAGCCGAGAGCAGCCATTCGGGCGGCAGCACGGTATAAGCCTATGGCAACATTGTAGGCAGAGTTCATTCTACGGGTCTGATGCGTTCAACACCGGCACGGATGCGGCTCACAGTCTCGTCGCGGCCGATAAGAGCCGTAATGTCGAACATATGCGGTCCTTTGCACTCTCCTACGACAGTAAGGCGGAAAGCATTCATCACATTGCCAAGATGGTAGCCGTTGCTCTCAATCCATGCAAGCACCTTAGGCTCAAGCGTCTCGCAGCTGAAATCGGCTTCTTTCTCCAAAAGGTCGGCAAGTGCGGTCATTATGGCCGGCATTTCAACGCTCCAGCGCTTCTTGACGGCTTTAGGGTCATATTCTTCGGGGACCCTGAAGAAAAATAGCGAATGCTCCCAAAGGTCACTGACAAAATTGATTCGGCTCTTGACCATGGCGACAGCACGTGTGATATATTCGTCAGTAAAATCCGACGGATTTACTCCGTGCGCTTCAAGCACCGGTTTGAACATCTCGGCAAGCTCCTTGTCGGGCATCGATTGCAGATATGTGTGGTTGAACCACTTGCCTTTTTCGAAAGCGAACTTTGCGCCCGCTTTTGAGCAATGCTCAAGCGAAAATTTTGATATAAGTTCATCCATCGACATGATTTCGGTGTCATCGCCTGGATTCCATCCGAGCAGAGCAAGGAAGTTGACGACAGCTTCGGGCAGATAGCCGCTTTCACGGTATCCCGACGAGATTTCGCCGCTCTTAGGGTCGTGCCACTCAAGGGGGAACACAGGGAAACCGAGACGGTCGCCGTCGCGCTTGCTCAGTTTGCCTTTGCCGTCGGGCTTCAGCAACAATGGCAGATGCACGAAAGCCGGTGCTGTGTCAGCCCATCCGAATGCTTCATACAGAAGCACGTGAAGGGGTGCCGACGGCAACCATTCCTCACCGCGGATTACATGCGACACCTTCATCAGGTGGTCATCGACGATATTGGCAAGGTGGTAGGTTGGCAAATCGTCGGCGCTTTTATACAATACTTTATCGTCGAGAATGTCGCTTTTTATCGTCACGCGGCCACGGATAAGGTCGTCCACGGCAACGTCGCGACCCGGCTCGATGCGGAAACGCACCACATACTGCTCTCCGGCGGCAATAAGCTTCTCGACTTCCTCTTTCGGCAATGTCAGCGAATTGCGCATGCCCATACGGGTAGAGGCGTCATATTGGAAATTCGCTATCTCGGCGCGCTTGGCATCAAGCTCGGCAGGCGTATCGAACGCAATATAGGCTTTTCCGGCATCAAGAAGCATCTTCACATGCTCGCGGTATATGTCGCGGCGTTCACTCTGCTTGTATGGCCCGTAAGGACCGCCTTCGCGCACACCCTCATCGATGTCTATGCCGAGCCAGGCGAGAGCCTCGTTGATGTAGTCTTCTGCTCCGGGCACAAAGCGCTGCGAGTCGGTATCTTCGATGCGGAGAATCATTTTGCCCCCATGCTGACGGGCAAACAAAAAATTATATAGAGCCGTGCGCACGCCGCCGATATGCAGCGGACCTGTAGGCGATGGCGCAAAACGCACGCGGACTTCACGTTCTGTTGTCGACATTACTCTGTAGATGTATTTCTTTAAAACTCCGCAAAGTTACAAAATACATGCGATTTTACAAAATCATTTGTCGAGGATGCCTAAGACAAAACGATGAATAGTCCGCAATGTCTACAAGGGACAGATTTTTCACTCAGTCCAAAAGCTCTATGCAGCGCCAAAGGGGATTGGGTATAAGGCGCCAAAGCGCTGTGACGACAGCCCATCGTGAATCGATGACGGCGACGCGGTGGCCTCGCAGCATGGCTTTTTCAAGACGCGGCGCCACGTAATCGATGCTCATCTCCATCGGATAGTCTTTTTTGCCGTTGAGCAAGGGTGTGTCGACAAAGCCGGGGCGTATGTCGGTGACGGCAACATTGACATGCTGCTGGTGGGCAAGCTGGTCTATTGCCTGGAGATATGTCCACTGATACCGCTTTGATGCCGAATAGGTGGCGGAGATGCCTATGCCTTTTGTCCCGGCGACCGAGGTTATGGCGGCTATATGGCCGCGATGCAGGTTTGCCGTCGATTTATAGTATTTGTAGGCGGCATTGACGATACGCGTAAAGCCGTGCACGTTGACGGCGATTGTTTCCATGTCACGGGCGTCATCGAGCTCAGGATTGCGCCAACCGCATCCGGCGGCATAAAGCAGATAGTCCATGCCGTCGATAAGCTCAATAAGCTCATAAAACTTTTCGACGGCATCTTGGGCGGTGACGTCGATAGCCATATATTCAATACGGTCGGGATATAGAGCCTTTATTTCTTTGAGACGGTCTTCGCGGCGAGCTGCGATGCCCACACGCCAACCGAGACGGGCGAAATCGGTGGCTACACGCATCCCCATGCCCGAGGAAGCACCGATGATGATGATTTTTTTCATTCTGACGATTTTTGTAGGTTATCCGTCTCCGGCGAAGCGGCATCGGATGCCGTCTGCGCCTGAGTTGTCTCCTTTAGAACATCGTCATCGGCAGGCTTGTTCAGATGCTGAAGCCCGAAAGTATATATTATAGAGAAGCTGCCCGACACGGGATTGTTTCGCGAACCGAAACCGGGAATATACCACGGCTTTCCGTACTTCGCTTTGGTCTGGTGCAGGAGCGACTGGTATTTGACTGTCCATCCGGCCGAGAACGGGCCCCATATTTTCACACGAAGTCCGGCTACGAATTCGCCCCACCCTACCGTGGCGTTTTGCGAAGGGATATTGAAATTTACCGTTTCATCCCAATAGGGCGAGTTCAGCGTGACATTGTCAATGCTGTAGCTGAACGGAGAGAAGCCATATCGAAGGCCGACGAACACGCTGTAGTCGGGATTTGAGTTGAACAGAAAGTTGTAATTTATCCCCAATCGGAAATAAACGCTCAATGGCGAGCGGTAAGTGTAATTCTGTCCCGACGGCGTGCTGTCGGCAGTTCCGAGTCCGACTTCAAAAACGGGCTTATAACGGTTGTGGAGCGACAATTCGACCCATGCGTCGGCAATGCCGTACTTCTGTCCGAAAGCACGCATAACGGGGTCCCAAACATTCACACCGACGCTAAGGGCATGGAACAAAGGATACTCCATCTTGGGTACCCGTGAGATGACTGTAGAATCGGTCCATTCTTCGCCGGTGATAGTATCGACATATATGGTTTTTCCCTTATCGTCGACATAGCTGACAGATGCGGCACGACGCTTGGCATTGATGCGAGCGGTGTCATTCGCCGTCTCGTTGACGGTCTGTGTCATGGTAGCCTTTGTCGTTATTGGGGTCATGCGCCGACGTGCCGAAACCGGCAGCACTACCGACAGCAGCACCGCCAAAAGCAAAACTGAGATTACGAACCGAGACTTCATTCCGTTTCAGGTATTTCGGGTTCGTCAGGCACGGCTGTCTTGAAGTAAAGGCGTATCCGCTCTATGTCGGCATTGGTAATCAACGAATCGGCAAGAACCACCGAGTCGAGCAGATGCGTGGTGCACTTGACGCTATTGATATAGTAGCGATAGCTCGCTCCGCATTCTTCCGATGCGAAATAGGGCTGCGACTCATAGACGAACGTCACCGTGTCGTTCAACGCCGGGTCTGAAAGGTTTTCCTGTGTGTAATGTATGCACCACGAGGTTTCATCAACAGTCGAACGCATCGGCAGATAAACCTGCTGTACCGCCGTGCCGGCTGCCACAAGGACGCTGTCGCCTGGAGCGCCGACACCGCTTATCTCAATAATGTTGAGCGATATGGACTGTCCTGTTTCCGATGAATAAAGTCCGGCCAAGGGTATGGCGCTTTGGTTATCGAGACATCCTGACGTGTTGCACGAAAAGACTCCGACACAAATGCCAAAAAACAGCAATATTTTTGCGAAAGCCTTCATCGATTGAGAACGATTTCGTCGAGGCTTTTGCGCTGCTTTACCGGCACTTTCGAGCCTTCGGCGGCATAACCGATTGGCACAATCACCATAGGCACGAACTCGTCGGGCAACGACAGACCCTTGACAAGCTTTTCCGGGTCGAAATGGCACACCCAACAGGTTCCAAGCCCATGGGCGGTTGCCGACAGGCATATATGCTCCGTCGCAATGGCGACATCAATGTCGAGATGGCTCTTGCCGTCGTAGGGACGCACCCAAGCCTCCGAAGGCACGCCGCAAACCACAATGAAAGTCTGCGCAGTGGCGAGCCAATCGCGCTGATATGAATCGAGCAAGGCCTTCCGGCCTTCGCTGTCATCGGGGCCGATTACCAAAAAACGCCACGGCTGACGGTTACATGCCGAAGGTGCCAGCCGGGCATCTTCAAGCACTGCCTTTATCTGTTCTTCGGATGGCACTTCCGCCGAATATGCCCGGCACGAATAACGGCCGCGGACTATATCTTCAAAATCAGTCATAATTACAAATCATTTAGAAGGCGCTTCGCCAAGAGTTTCCTGGATTTCGTACTCGTTGCGCTTGGGCGAGTTGCGTACAACAAGCTCGCCCACAAAACCGGCAAGGAAAAGCTGCGAGCCGAGCAACATGAGCACAAGAGAGATATAAAAGTAAGGTGAATCGGTGACGAGGATGTAGTGTGCGCCCGAATGGAGATGGTAAAGCTTCATCGCGCCCACAACGACAACGGCCACCAGACCGAGGAAGAACATCAGGCTTCCTAAAAGGCCGAAAAGGTGCATAGGCTTCTTGCCGAACTTGCCGGTGAACCACAGCGTGGCAAGGTCGAGATAGCCGTTGACAAAACGGTCCAAACCGAATTTCGTCTTGCCGTATTTACGGGCCTGGTGGTGCACCACTTTCTCGCCGATTTTTGAGAACCCTGCCAATTTTGCCAAATAAGGTATATAGCGGTGCATGTCGCCATAGACCTCTATGTGTTTCACTACAACCGAACGGTAGGCTTTCAGACCGCAGTTGAAGTCGTGGAGATTTTTAATACCGCTGACTTTGCGTGCCGTTGCGTTGAAAAGTTTTGTCGGGATGGTTTTCGACAAGGGGTCGTAGCGTTTCTGCTTATATCCGCTCACAAGGTCGTAACCGTCTTCTGTAATCATGCGGTACAGTTCGGGGATTTCGTCGGGGCTGTCCTGCAAATCGGCATCCATGGTAATCACGACATCTCCTTTAGCCAGACGGAAACCTGTGTTCAAAGCCGGCGACTTACCGTAATTACGACGGAACGACACGCCCTTAACATGCTCAGGGTCGCTTTCACGCAAACTTTTCACCACAGTCCAGGACTTGTCGGTCGACCCGTCGTCGACATACAGGACTTCGTAGCTGAACCCATGCGCCGCCATCACCTTTGCAATCCACGCATTCAGCTCTGGCAGAGACTCTTCTTCATTATAAAGAGGGACTATTACAGATATATCCATTATTCCTTTAATTATTATCAAATCGGCCAAAAGAGCCAAATCGCCGTCCTGCGACCTTGACTATCACGGCGGTAACCATAGACAAGACCGTACCTACAACGATATTGAATGAAATCAGCCGGGCAGCCACATCAACGGCAGTCGGCATACGGGAGCCTGCGAGAATGCCTCGCATATTTTCGGCCCAGGCATCCCACTCGGCGGTACCCTGCGCTTCAAAATATTCTATGGCACCGGCAAGAGTGTCGGCAATGAATGTCGGTGCCACGAAACGCAGCAATCCATAGACAAGCAATGCCGGAAAAAGCGTGCCGAGAAAAAAAGACGCTATTCCCTCGGCCCAAAGCTCGGCAAAGCCAAGACCTCCGTCGGCCGAGATGTTGCTTTTACGCAACAGCCGGTACATGAACACAGGCAAAAACAAACTGCCGCCCCACACAAGCAGACCGGCCAAAGGCACTGTGGCGGAAAAGCCTGTTGCAAGCACCAAGACACAAAGATATACACCTATATATATCCCGTTATCAGCTGCTCGCGCAGTGATAGGACGCATAATCGGAGGAACTGTCTGTGCCATTCTGTCTGTACGGTCGTTGTTGTTCGATTGGCAAAATTACTAAAAAAGCGGCAGGAACACAATTTTTTGACGCGCAGATTTGTTATATTGAAAAGTTTCAACAAAGCGGATTGCCGTGGCTGTGCATGCCACGGCAACAAAATGCACAAACCATTAAAAGAATATAAAGATATGAGAGGAAGAAATCTATTTTTTACCGGCCTTGTGGTGGCCCTGTTAGGATTGGTGCTTATATTGTTCCGCACTTCGCTCGCCGACGGAGGCGTAGTGACAGCTGCCGGAATACTGTTTGTAGCCGCCGGTCTGCTCAACACAACCGTTTTCCTTAGCTCAAGAGACAAACAGGGCCGGGTACGCATGGGCGCGCTCGGCACTGCATTCGGATGGATTGCCAGCGCAGCCGCCGTAGTTCTCGGCCTTGCCATGCTGATTTTCAGCAAAGCATTTGTCGCAATAGTAGGGTTTATGTTTGCCGTTCTGCTCTTGTTTGCCGCCCTGTTCCAATTGTTCCTGCTGCTGTTCGGCTCCAAACCTGTCCGTCTGTCGAACCTCTTCTTCCTTGTTCCGACAGCTTTGATAGGCGCAGCCATCTATATCTTCATGCGCAAGCCCGACACCGGCGGCGAAATCACCGTTATGCTCGTCACCGGCATAAGCTTCATCGTATTCGGAGTTTTCACCATTGTCGAAGGTCTTGCCATCGGCAACAATAACCGCACAGCACTTAAAACAGCGAAAACCGACACCGTAACAGAGTCCGCAAGTACTCCAGCGTCCATCCCGGAAGCCGAAAAGACGGTATCTGAAGATGCCGAAACGCCGAGCAGCGATGAACGCTGAAAAAGGTCCCGCTACGCCGAAAGACACGCGTTTTTCACAAGTTTGCGCCTCGTTAAAGCCCAAAACTGCATTTATTCCACAAAAAAATGCAATTTTGGGCCATTGTTTTGTGCTTGAATGAAAAATAATTACGATATTTGCACCGCAAAACTCGCATGGGGCTTGCAGCTCCGTGCCTGTACGCAATGGAAGATATTTTATCAAAACATATAAATCACATAACAATGACTAAAGCCGAAATCGTCAACGAAATCGCCAAGACAACCGGCATTGAAAAAGCCGCAGTCCTCGCTACTCTCGAAAACTTCATGGAGATTGTAAAAGAATCGCTCGCCAGCGGTGAAAACGTATACCTCCGTGGCTTCGGTAGCTTCATAGTGAAGACCCGCTGCGAAAAAACAGCCCGTAACATCTCCAAAAACACAACAATCATCATCCCCGAGCACAAAATACCCGCTTTCAAACCGGCCCGCGTGTTCATGGACGAAGTGAAGAAATAAATCCAAATCATTAATTAACCATCCAAAAGCGTCCACCACAATGCCTAACGGAAAGAAAAGAAAAGGCCACAAGATGGCTACACACAAGCGCAAAAAACGTCTGAGAAAGAACCGTCATAAGAAGAAATAATGTCGGCCGGCTTCCGATTTCGGAGGCCGACTGTCTGACATATACGCACTTGTACCCTTATCGTTTTACGGATAAAATAGTGAGAACAGACTTCGGCTCGCAGCCTATATTTTGCTGCGCGGCAGAAGTTTTGTTCTTTATTGTTTAACCATTCTACCCTACTGCAATGAAAAGCGAACTTATAGTAGACGTACAGCCGAATGAAGTGACTATCGCACTTCTCGAAGACGGCCGCCTTGTTTCGCTCCAGAAAGAGGCACGGAACATTGCCTATGCCGTAGGTGACATTTATCTGGCGAAAGTAAAAAAGCTGATGCCGGGCCTTAATGCCGCCTTCGTAAACGTGGGGTATGAAAAAGACGCATTCCTGCACTACCTCGACCTCGGGCCTCATTTTACAACCTACAACGAGTTCCTGAAGCAACTATTGGCCGACAAGAAACGCCAGCCAAAGCTCCAGCAACTCAAACCGATGCCCGACATCGACAAACACGGCTCCATTGCCGACACACTTACTCCGGGACAAGAACTGCTTGTGCAGATTGTCAAGGAACCAATCTCTTCAAAAGGTCCGCGCCTGACAACCGAAATATCATTCACAGGCCGGTATCTCGTTCTCACACCCTTCGCCGACAAAATCTCCATTTCACAGAAAATCAAGTCGACCGAAGAAAAAATGCGCCTGAGACAACTTGTCGAAAGCATCAAGCCCCGAAATTTCGGTGTCATAGTGCGCACGTCGGCCGAAGGGAAAAAAGTGGCAGAGCTGAACAACGAGCTTAAAACGCTCGTGCAAGCTTTCGACGACGCATGCCAGAAAGCACAACGGGTGACAGCCCCATCGCTTGTCTTTGAAGAAGAAAACAGAGTCGTGGGCATGCTCCGCGACGTTTTCAGCCCTTCTTTTGAAAGCATACATGTCAACGACCCCGACATCCACAGACAGATTGTAAAATATGTAAGCCTAATCGCACCCGAACGGAACGACATTGTCAAGCTCTATGATAAAGACATGCCGATTTTCGACCATTTCAGTGTGACAAGGCAGATAAAATCGTCTTTCGGGAAAACAGTATCGTTCAAATCGGGTGCTTACATAATAATCGAGCATACCGAGGCACTGCACGTAATCGACGTCAACTCGGGCAACCGCTCAAAAGCGACAAACGACCAGGAGACAAATGCCCTTGAAGTAAACTTGCGTGCCGCCGACGAAATCGCACGCCAGCTCAGGCTGCGCGACATGGGCGGCATAATAGTGGTCGATTTCATCGACATGGCAAAAGCCGAACATCGTCAACAGCTCTACGAGCACATGCGCGAAATAATGGCAAACGACCGTGCAAGACACAACATACTGCCATTGAGCAAATTCGGCCTGATGCAAATCACACGCCAACGCGTTCGTCCGGCTCTCGACATCCACACGGCTGAAAAATGCCCGTCGTGCATGGGAAAAGGCGAAGTTCAGCCTTCGATACTTTTCACCGACACCCTGTTTGAAAAGCTCGAATACATAGTCAATGACCTCGGATTGCGCGACTTCATCATGTATGTGCACCCCTATGTCGAAGCTTACATCAAAAAAGGCCTCTTCACATCGCTGTACGGCAAATGGAGACGTTCGCTCGGACGACTCTTCAAGATAATGCCTGACGAATCGCTTGCATACCTGCAGTATCGCGTAGTCGACAAAGACCGCAATGAACTTCAGCTACGCGACGAGAAAGACGCAGGCCAAAGTTCTGCCGCAAAAAATGCCGGAAAACGGCAACGGGGAACCGAAGACACGACGACTCAGGAAGCAAAGCCTCAGCCAAAAGCGAAGGCCGAGCCTAAGCCTAAAGCCGAAAACAAACAGAAAGAAGAGCCTAAAGAGCAGCCCAAAACCAAAAAGGCGGCGACAAACAAAGCGCCTAAACAGAAGGCCGAGCAGAAATCAGACAAACAAACGGCAGATGCCAAACCCGTGCAGACCGAAGAAAAGGCTGTCGTAAAAAAAGAGGAGCCTGTCGAAACAATCGACGATACACAGGCTGCGCCAATCGCACTGCTTCCGCCGCCACAATCTACAGAGGAAGTTATCGATGACGGCACAACTGACGCTGAAAGCAACTCCGAAGCTCCCAATGAAGACGAAGCTTCACAGACTGCAAAGAAACGCCGCCGTCGTAGACGCCGCAAGCCCAAAGCAGTCGGCTCAGCTGAAGCTGAAACGGAGAACGGTTCGGACGAGGATGTGGACGAAACATCGCCCTCCGACAACGAAGATATAAATCAGGAATAAATCTTTTAATACCGCACAAAAAAACGGGGCGCCAGAAAATGGCAGCCCCGTTATTTTTTGAAGTGATTTAAACTTTTTATTCGTTAAGCTTTCGGATGTATTTCCGAGTGGATTTTGAGGTGCAAAGAGGGAGTGTGGCTGTGCCACATGACCGATGCAGCAGCTCAAAAGACGCCGGAAAGACGCCGAAAGATTGACGCAAGCTATAAATCACTTTTATTTTTAAATTAATAAATAAGTTTAAATCACTTCTTTATCTCGCAAGTATTCCATCTGAAACAAGACGGCGATGGGCAGATGCGGCAAAAGTGTCGGCTGCAGTCGGGAAACCGGCCTCACGGATAGCCGTTTCTCGTGCGCGGATATCGAGGACCGCATTCTCACGGGCCATCGAGCCAAGTGGCATGGCCGATACCGCCGAAGCCGCCTCTTCTCCGGCATGCGCAGCCGCCTGCAGCCCTGCAACGTTGGTGTCGGAGGGTGTCGGGCGGCCATCTTGCCGACAGAAAAACCATACGGCCAGCCCTACAGCCGCAAGAAACAACAGGCACTTGAACAGGCGACGCCTTACAGCAGCACGATGGCGAGCTTGGCGCAGGCCTCTGCGTCGTCGAGGGCGTTGTGATGATTTTTTAGTGGTATTCCGAAGTATTGGCATAAACTGTCAAGTGATTTGGATGGGCACATGCCCCGTGGTATGCTCTTGCGCGCAGCCTGCAAAGTACATAAAAACGGTTGTTCGGGCGGCTCGATGCCATAAATCTTGCATGCCGCACGGATACATCCGGCATCGAAGACGGCATTGTGCGCGACAAGCGGCAGCTCTCCGAGCCATTCTTGCCATTGCGTCCATACCTTACTGAATACGGGCGCATTCCACGTGTCGGCATCCGAAAGCCCGTGGACGCGCGTGCAACCATAGGCATACCAGTCAGGTTCGGGCCGGACAAGCGAATAGCGACGGTCGACAACGACACCGCCGCGGACTTTCACAGCCCCGATGGAACATATGCTCGACCGCTCCATATTTGCGGTCTCGACATCGATTGCGACAAAATCATCCATTGTCGGTAGCGTATGCCGTCAAGGCGTCGCGAACGCGCTCCATAAGCCACCGTGGCGTGGATGTAGCGCCACAGATGCCTATCGACGATGCTCCGTCGAACCATTCCTTGCGCAACTCGGTCTCGTTGGCGACAAGGTAAGTCCTCGGATTTACGTCTCTGCATTGGTTATACAAGACTTTGCCGTTGCTGCTTTTGGTACCGGCAACAAACAGCACCACATCCTTGTCCTTGGCAAAACCACGAAGATGCCCTACCCTATTGGCAACCTGACGGCATATGGTATCGAAATAACAGAAACCGACACCCGGCTGAATGCGACGGCGGATTTCTTCTATTATGGCATTGAAGCCTTCGAGCGGCTTGGTGGTCTGAGAATAGAGTGCTATCGGGCGGCTGAAATCGATTTTGTCGAGGCCGACGATATCTTCCACTACAATGGCGGTGCCTTCGGTCTGCCCCACAAGGCCGTTGACCTCGGCATGCCCGAGCTTGCCGTATATCACAATCTGCTCTGCTCCCTCAGGGTCGTTCTTCATGGCGTCGAACTTAGCCTTGATGCGTTGCTGGAGTTTAAGAACTACAGGACACGTGGCATCGATTATTTCGATGCCGTTTTCAGAGGCCGTTCGGTAAGTTTCGGGCGGTTCGCCGTGGGCACGCAGCAGCACTTTCACGTTCTTCAATGTACGCAGTTCGTCGTGCGTAATTGTCTGCAAGCCCTTACGCCGCAGACGTTCGACCTCGTCGGAGTTATGGACTATATCACCGAGGCAGTAAAGCGTACCGCCGCGTTCCAACTCCTCTTCGGCTTTCGTAATCGCCGTCACCACGCCGAAGCAGAAGCCCGATTCCTTGTCTATTTCAATGACAGGGTTCATTCTCCCACGGCACGTTTGAATTGCTCAAGAAGCCAAAGGTCCTGTTCGTCAAGGCTCATCGCCGAGTTGTCGAGCGAGATGGCATCGTCGGCACGACGCAGAGGACTTTCGGCTCGAGTGCTGTCGATATGGTCGCGATGCACAACATTGGCAAGCACTTCTTCGTAGCTCACCGCAGCGCCCTTTTCAACCATTTCTTTAAAACGGCGACGGGCACGCGTCTCGGCAGAGGCATCGACATAAATCTTCAGTTCGGCGTCGGGGAATACGACCGTGCCTATGTCGCGACCGTCCATCACAATGCCACGCTCACGCCCGAGAGCCTGCTGTTTCTCGACCAACGCATGGCGAACAGCCGGAATGGCGGCTACAGGAGAAACGGCATTAGACACTCGCAGACGACGTATTTCGCCTTCTACGTCCTCGCCGTTGAGCATCGTGTGCTGAGAACCGTCGGACTGGACTGCAAAATCTATATCGATGTCAGGAAGCGCAGCCACCAAGGCGTCGACATCGGGAGTGCCGTCGGCACCGACCATGCCATGTTCGAGGGCATAGAGAGTCACAGCCCTGTACATGGCTCCGGAATCAATATATCGGTATCCTACCGCAGCGGCAAGGCGCCGTGCCATTGTACTCTTGCCCGACGACGAAAAACCGTCGATGGCTATTATTATGTTTTTTTTCTCGTTTTGCACGTTTATCTGATGAAGTCGTTGAAATTGCACGAAAGATTGAACATCAGCGTAGTGCCACCCGTATGAGGCTGGGCAAAAGCAAGGCCTACGCCAAAGTTCTTCACTTTAAGACCGCCGCCCAAAGAGAAGCCCGACAGAAAACTGCGCGAGTATGTGCTCATATCGGTGCGTGTCTTGTAATTGTATGCCAAAGATATATAGTAAGTGGGGCTCGAAACGAGGTCGACGCCAAAAACAAGGTGTCGGAACAAGTTCGACATGAAACCGTCTTTCACTTTAGGCTCGTCGGTCGTAGTGCCGTCGCCGCTATCGGTGTACGGGAGCTTCCACTTGGTCAAATTCCATGCCGTAATTGAAAAACGCAAGGGGAATGTACCGAACGACTGCGACCATCCGAGCCGTATATCGAAAGGAAGACGGTCGTACCTCTCATTGAAACGTTTTAGCTGTCCACCGAGGTTGGCGACAACAACCGACAGCGACAAATCTTTGTCTGCATCGTAATAATTGATGCCAAGGTCGGTCGAAACGGCAAAAGCGGTGTATTCGGCATAAGCACTGTAGAGCATCTTCAATGCTATTCCTCCGCGCAGGCGGTCGGTGATGTCATGCGAATATGTGCCGCCGAATGCCACATCCTTCGGTGAAAACGTGCCCACGACCGAACCGTCGGGCAAGGTCTCTTTCATCGAACCGTAACCGAAATACTGTATCGACGCAGCCCAGGCGCCGTGTTCGCCGGCAGAATGCCCGTAACGCACACCTGCAAAATTTGAGCCGCCAAGATAGCGCATATAGTTAAGCGCAAGCATATTCCCCATCTCGCCACCGAGGAGCGCAGGGTTCTGGTCTATCACGCTTATGTCGTCATCGACAAGCGTGATGTTCACACCGCCAAGTCCATAGATACGGGCCGACGATGTTATGTTCATGAAATTATAAGCCGTACTGCCGTCCTGTGCCCGTAATAAAAAAGGGCAGGCAAGCAGTGCGGCCGCAAAAAGGCATCTGTATATATCAAGAAATCGCATCGTTCGGCATTGGGTTTGACGCTTTCGCGCCCACAAAGTTACTTACATTAATCTATAACGCCAAATCGGCCCGTCTATTGTGTCGCAACGCCGGTCTCTGAACACAAAAGAAAAGCCAACATTTTTTCAAGTCCGATATGATTTTTTAGCGGCACACGACATCATTTGACTTGCAGCTAAGTGGCAAAATGCCTAACTTTGTAAGTTAAAACCACTGTTTTCGATTATGCCGGTTTCCAACATATCAATAAAAGGGGCACGCGTCAACAATCTCAAAAATATCGACGTAGACATCCCACGCAATAAACTCGTAGTCATCACCGGGCTTTCGGGCTCGGGCAAGTCGTCGCTTGCATTCGACACGCTCTACGCCGAAGGCCGGAGCAGATATGTCGAAAGCCTGTCGGCATACGCACGCCAATTCATGGGTAAAATGCGCAAACCAGAATGCGACTTCATAAAAGGCCTGCCCCCGGCCATTGCAATAGAACAGAAAGTGAACACGCGCAATCCGCGCTCAACCGTAGGCACTTCTACCGAGATATACGACTACATGCGCATGCTCTTCGGGCGCATAGGCCGCACATATTCGCCGGTTTCAGGCGAACTTGTCAAAAAACACACCGTCGAAGACGTTCTTGCCACGGCAAAGTCATACCCCGAAGGCTCGCGTGCAGCAATTGTAGCCCCAATCACGCTGCCCGAAGGACGGGCTCTCACGCAGCAGCTCGAAATCTACGCAAAAGAAGGCTATACGCGCGTTGTAGACAGCAACAACGGGTTTATCGACATCGACACATTCGACCCGGCGAAATGCGGAAACATTCCGGCACTGCTTATCGACCGCCTTGCAATAGAGCATCAGGGCGACGAGTTTTCACGTCTGGCCGAATCGGTCGAGACGGCATTTTTCGAAGGGCATCAGGAATGCGTCCTGCTCGTCTGGGATGCCGACGGCAACGTTCACCGGCACAATTTCTCGAAACGCTTCGAAGCCGACGGCATCACCTTCCCCGAAGTCTCCGAGCAGATGTTCAACTTCAACAATCCGCTCGGGGCATGCCCGGTATGCGAAGGCTTCGGCAAAACGCTCGACATAGCCGAGGAACTAGTCATCCCCAACCCGTCGCTGTCGCTGTTCGACAACGCCGTAGCCCCATGGCGCGGCCCATCGTCGGCAAAATGGCGCACGGCATTCATACACGGCAGCGCGGCTGTAGGCTTTCCCGTGCACCAGCCATACAACAAACTCACCGACGAACAGCGGCGACTGCTTTGGGAAGGCGACGGCAAAAAGCTTAAAGGCATAAATGACTTCTTCGCCGAAGTGGCCGAGCGGCGCGCCGCCATCGAATACCGCATGATACTCGCACGCTACCGTGGCAAGACAACATGCCGCTGCTGCCACGGTACCCGGCTACGCCCCGAAGCATCATATGTCCGAGTGGCCGGTGCCACAATATCGGACCTCGTCACCAAACCCGTCGACAAACTGCTGCAATGGTTCCGCGGCCTCAACCTCGACGCACGCGATGCCGCCATTGCCGAACGTCTTATTACCGAAATCACGAAACGCCTGACATTCATGGTCGATGTCGGCCTCGGCTACCTTACCCTCGACCGCCTCAGCAATTCGCTGTCGGGCGGCGAAAGCCAACGCATAAACCTCGCGACATCGCTTGGAAGCAGCCTTGTAGGTTCGCTATATATACTCGACGAACCATCCATCGGTCTGCATCCACGCGACACCGAACGCCTCATAGGCGTGCTCCGCAAGCTACAACAGCTCGGCAACACCGTGGTGGTAGTCGAGCACGACGAAGAGATAATGCGTGCCGCCGACTATATAATCGACGTCGGTCCCGACGCAGGTACAGGCGGCGGAAACATCGTATTCCAAGGCACGCCCGACTCTCTCGAAGGCTGCGCCCAAAGCTACACGATGCAGTACATAACGGGACGCCGCGACATTCCCGTGCCGGAGCAAAGACGCCGCTGGCGCGACTACATCCGCATCAACGACGCCACCGAACACAACCTGAAAAATGTAACCGTCGACATTCCGCTCGGCGTCATGACATGCGTGACAGGAGTCAGCGGCTCAGGCAAATCCACGCTCGTACGCGATATATTCTACCGCGCCCTCGCACGCCACTACAACGGCGAAGGCGACGCTCCGGGACGCTTCGCCGGCCTGTCGGGCGACATGCACCGCACACAAGGCGTAATATTCGTCGACCAAAATCCGATAGGGCGTTCAACACGTTCCAATCCGGCCACATATCTGAAAGCCTACGACGAAATACGCGCCCTGATGGCATCGCAGCAGGCAGCGAAACAGATGGATATTCCTGCCGGATATTTCTCATTCAACTCGGAAGGCGGACGGTGCGAAACATGCAAAGGCGAAGGGCGCATAACCATAGAGATGCAATTCCTCGCCGACGTGACAATCGAGTGCGAAGAATGCCACGGCAAACGCTTCAAGCGCGAAATCCTCGAAGTCAAATACCGGGGCAAGAACATATACGACATACTCGAACTGACCGTCGACGACGCCATCGACTTCTTCGGTCAAAGCCAAGACGCTTGCGAACAACGCATCGTCAAACGTCTCAAGCCTCTTCAGGATGTCGGCCTCGGCTACATCAAGCTCGGACAATCGTCATCTACACTTTCAGGGGGCGAGAACCAGCGCGTCAAACTCGCCTACTACCTCTCGGTAGGCGCTTCTTCGCCGCAAATATTCATATTCGACGAGCCCACCACCGGCCTGCACTTCCACGACATTCATCTGCTTCTCAAAGCATTCGATGACCTAATCCGCCTCGGCCACACACTCGTGATAGTAGAGCACAACCTCGACGTAATCAAATGCGCCGACCATGTCATAGACCTCGGCCCCGACGGAGGCGAAGCCGGCGGCTCCATTGTGGCAACAGGCACACCCGAAGAAATAGCAGCCTCGCCGGCAAGCATAACAGGACAATTCCTCAAAACCAAACTCCACGACGCACATTCAACCTGCAAAAACAAAAAAACGCACCCACAGGAATAAAAAGCGCACGAAAAATTTGCGCAGTAAAAAAAAACTCTCTAACTTTGCACCGCAAAACAGAAAAACACCTTGCCTTGTGGTGTAATGGTAGCACGTCGGATTCTGGTTCCGCCTGTGAGGGTTCGAATCCTTCCAAGGCAACGCAAAGAAAGAGCTAAGTCATATAGACTCGGCTCTTTCTTATTTTTTAGGTATCCGCAATGCTAGTTCACGCCGAAAAGCCAATGAATGTGTTAAAATCAGATGTAGCTTTTGATGAACCGGAAGATGAGTTATCCACTCTAGTGCAAAATCAATAATTATCCTATACTGCTCTCATTTGAAATTATTTCGTAATTTTGCATATATGATAGCTCCTGAAGAAATATTGGACTTGCTTAAGTCCACAGAATCATATCGTGTGGAACGCACGACAAGCATAGGCAACATGGACAAGTTCTGTGAGGCCATTTGCGCGTTTTCCAATGATATGCCCGGTTCGCGCGAGAATGGCTATCTTATTATCGGGGCAAACGATGATGGCAGCATTGCCGGAATGAAAGTTGATGATGCACTATTGAAGAAGATTTCAGGCATACGTTCTGACGGTAATATCCTTCCTTTGCCAACAATGTCAGTCGATCGGTTTAGCTTCCCTGAAGGCGACTTATTGGTTGCTGAGGTCCGCCCATCTGATTTGCCTCCTGTGCGTTACCGTGGTAGAGCATTTATTCGTATCGGGCCGCGCCGAGATATTGCGACTGAGGCGGAAGAACGCATCCTTGTCGAACGCCGCTGCTCTTTTATGGCGACTTTCGATGCTACCCCATGTCTTAATGCGAAAATAGAAGATTTGGATACTGATTATATCAAATCCTCTTATTTGCCTAAGATATTTGATGTTGAAACTATTACAAACGATACACGCGACATAAAGGAGCAGCTTGCATCGATTCATTTATTCGACCGCGACAATGATTGTCCCACCTATGCCGGAATTATCTTGTTTGGTAGGAATCCTAAATATTTTCTTATGGGCGACTATGTACAATTTGTCAGATTTGCCGGCAAAGACAAAGGAGGTGAAATCCTCAATGAACGGCAGTTTGAAGGCCCGTTATACAGGATGTTGCCGACATTGGAATCCTTTGTGAAAGATGCAATAATCACGCAACGCCCTGTGCCTGAATCTTTGTTCAGGGAGAGGACTGTGTGGAATTATCCCGAAGGAGCTATCCGCGAATTGGTAATGAACGCCTGTATGCACAGGGATTACCAGTCGAATATGCCCATCCGACTTTACCAATTCGATGACTATATTGAGATAATGAATGCCGGAGGCTTATATGGCGAAGCCCGACCCGAAAATTTCCCATCGGTTAATGACTACCGCAATCCTCTTGTGGCGGAAGCTATGAAGGTAGGCAAATATGTCAACAAATTCAATAGAGGTGTGACCCGTGTTCAAAAAATGCTAAAGGATAACGGCAATCCATCAGCAGATTTTGATGTAAACACAATCACCGCCTTCCGAGTAAAGGTTTCCGCTACAACCGATGCCGACTTGTCGGCAGGGCACAAGTCGGGCACAAGTCAAGGCACAAGTCAAGATAACAAGACCATTGAAGAAAAAATCATAGAGTTCTGCAAAGAACCACGCACTTTAGCAGAAATAACTGCTTATTGTGGCTTCCAAGACAAACGCAAATTCAGAGAGCGTTACCTCAACCCTATCCTCGGCACTCGTATCCAAATGACGATTCCCGATAAGCCGACCAGTCGTTTTCAGAAATATATAACACATAATAACTTTTAATCGATATGGCAAAGCCTCGTGTGTTTATATGAATGATAATAATTTCCCATTCTAGTTTTGTTGTTCAATAAAGTTTGCCATTGGAAATTCTGCTGTTAGGCAGAACTTATCGATACATGTCAGTTGATTATTGAGGACGATTATGAGTTTATTTGCACATAAACATCGGATATATGAAAAAGCGTCTATTCATAATATTATTTTTAGCTATCTCTTTAGTAGTTGCAAGTCATGCTCAGCAACACGATAAAGACGATATTATTATTTCGTTAAACGACAGCACAAAAATACGAGGAGTACTTCTTAAATCATGGTTCATTACAGGTAAACTAAATCGAGAATTCCTGATGAAACTATCCGACGGAAGTGAGAGATGGTTCAACTCGTCAGAAGTTGATTCTATCATATTCGTACACAATAACGACAAATGGGCGGCACATGATATAAAAGATAAACGATGGTTCATGAAGTGCGGTCCGAGTACAGATAATGCCGAGATATTGACTTACTATATGTATGCCCCTTCAAATATTACAAGACGACCTATATTGGCAGATTTACGTTTTACGCATGCCTTACGTATTAAAGGTGATTCTGAAATATATCCTTTTTATTATCAAATGGGGCTTGGATTTAATCTGAAATGGATAAAAAAGAGCCTAAAAACTAAATATCCAGGCCTTTTTGAATATATTAATGATTACCTTAAACAAAACAAAGATTTAAAGAATACGTTTTATGAGCACCCTGATTATTTTCTTCAAGTTTACGAGGATTTCCTGAAAAATAACGAGGACCTATTGGAAAGTAACCAAGAGTAATCGTTCGTAAATCACAAAAAGCAAAGGATTATTGGGTAAACAATATTAAGAGACTGTATCAACGTGAATTCAAAACAAACGCTTGTTTGTTCTTTTTGAATAACACAAAAAATCAATACTTTATTTCCAACTAAATAAGTAATTGCGTCTAATAGCTCCGACTTCACACAATCGAATAATCGAAGATGTCATTAATCATCTTGGTTTTGTCGAATCGGACAAAGAAACATGAACATCACTTCTCAAGTTTCGCGTCTGACCTTTGTGAATATAGTTCAAGCCTTATTCTTCGATGCGTTTAATGACTCGGCAAGGGTTGCCGACGGCTATGGAGTTTGCCGGAATATCTTTTACGACAACGCTTCCGGCGCCAATGACTGAATTGCGACCGATAGTGACACCGAGAAGGATAGTTGAGTGGCCCCCTATCCATACCCCATCTTCAATTGTCACAGGCCGGGCTATGGTATCGCAGATTGAAGCACCTGCGGCGTGTCTTTCGGGCATTCGTTCTGAAAGGTGTACGGAGTGAGTAGCTGTAAATATTTTGACATCGGGAGCTATCATAACATTGTTGCCGATATCGATACGGTTGTTGTCGAGAAAGGTGCAGTTCATGTTCACTATCACCTTGTTTCCGAAATGTATGTTGCGGCCGTACTCACAGCGAAAATCAATGTCTATATATACATCTTCGCCCATACTGCCGAACATTTCGCGATAGATTTGTCGCTTAGCTTCGGCGTCGGCATAATCGGTGTCACGCAGTTGTCGCAAGAGCCGTTTGCAGCGTAGTGTCATCTCGGCTATTTCGGGAGAAGAACCGTCGAAAGGTTCTCCTGCCATACATTTCTCATATTCAGTTTTCATTAGCGCTTAGTTAGAGATTGTAGATACAAAGGTAATTATTTCCCTACAATGTCAATATAGATACAGAATCTATTGTCCTGACGTTGTAATTTTGCATCGTACCAAATTAATATATATACTTCTCAATGCAAAAATGAAAAAAGCTTGAATTACACACGAAAAATGTCCTCAATTTTGAAATTCCGAACTCCTAATATCAATTACAGAAACATAACTAATCACCCCTTCGTTATAGATTCAGTTTCCGATTGATTTAAAACGCTCTTGCAACTGTTCCAGACGGTCAATTAGCATTTCAAACGACAGCTTTTCACCATAAATCATTGAGGTTTTCATCGCTTCGTAGTCAAGGCGCATTTTCTCTCGCAAATCTCCTGTGGGGCAGAATGTGATTGTGGACGGGTGGTTGAGTTCATAGTTGACACCCCCGACATGATAGAAACGCTGACGGTGTGCGATGATTTCTTGATATAGCTCCATGTCAGATAGCGCAGCCTCGGCAAATGGTGTGTCCATCAATCGCTCCAAATCGTAGAGGTGTCGGCTCATGCGCTCAGTGCGAGGGTTCTTCCGCTGATATTCCTCATTGAGTAGAAAGGCTTTTTCAAGGAATGTCCGGGTTGGCGTTATGGTCGGAATGTCGGCAATGGTTTCATCGTCAATCTGAGGAAATGCCTCACCGACGAGTGATGATATGCGTTTAACCTCGTAGGGCTCTTTCATCGAAAGACAACTTATCTCAATCTTGACAACGGGGCGTACATACGCATCGGAGCTAACCTTAACGGGATAATGAATTTCAATGATTACCGGGTCGCTATCGTGGTCGATTGGTGAGCCATCCTTTTTGGTCGTTATCGGCACAACCCGACATTCGCCTAATCCGGCTTCATCAAGTTTCGCTGTCAACTCATCAGCAAATTCGCCAAGGATATAGTCGCGATTGGCAATGCGCAGATTCTTGACCTGATTGTTCGTGGATGCTTTGGCACATTCTTTACCCAATACCTCGAGATAGAAGTCACGATAGAGTGCGATGTCAATGTCCTCCGAAAAGCGGTCTATCAAGTTCCAGCCTTTACTGAGGCTTGTGCCTCCTTTGAAAAACATATATTTAGCCGGCGAAAGAGAAAACAGCACTTTCAGTATGGCAGTAACCCACCAATCCTTTTCAACTGCACCTTCGCTTATGTCTTTATTTATGGCGACATGGGAAGCTGTAATTTGTAATTCATCTATAACCGCATCAATCCACTTGCTCATTTTTCTCAATTCTTTTTTTTGTATCTATGATAATTTTACGAATCCAAATGGGAGCAAGCTTAACATCTTCTTTCCATGTGGCTTCTTCCGGGTTCTCTTTCAGTACACCGTAAACGGTATCAAGGGTATCATCGGTAATATTGCTCTTACCAATAGATTTAAGAGCAAGCACCAAAATCGGCATTGTTTTTCCTTTGTATGCAAAATTTGTCGGCACCCCATATTTGAATGTTAATATGCGTTTGCCAATGCGCAGCTTTCGTGATGCTCCATTTGTGATGTACACGACATTCATTGGAACCTGTGTAGAGAATCCTAAATAGTTCTCTGCAACCGGGCCACATGGCAATATCTTAGCATGGTCTCGTTTTGCGATTATTTCTGCTATTTCGTACAATGTCGGCATAAGAGGCCCGAATCTTGTCATTTTAGGCTTCAGATATATGCCCTGAGACACTCTGATTAAGACCCCGTCTTTGACTAATTGGCCCAATATATTTGAGGCATACTGCAAATCTATGGGCAAAAAGCTATCCGGCAGGAAGATTGACCCCTTCTTGCTTCTATTAATTTTGGATATTATGGTTTCTTTCTGTTCCATAAACTATATTCGAGTGAAAATATTTGCAAAATTTTCACTTATGAACAGTGCAAAATTAGTGCTTTATTTCCAATTACACAAACTATTACCTCAGTTTATCTCCAATTTCACATAGCACACAATTTCAAGACGTGATTTTGTCATACGGATTTCTTTGTAAGCAAAGCGCCAAGGCGATTAGGTTTAGTTCGGGCTATATATACCCGACTTAAACCAATATCTCTTAATTATTTTTTAACAATTCATGTAAGAACAAAATTGGTAATTCAATCGGAAATTTTGATACTTGATTTATTGATGTCCTATTGTAATTTTGCATCAATCAAGATGTATTTACCCAACAACAAGAATATGAAACGATTTGCCATCCTTTCAACTATTATTTTGATTGCCGTATCGCTACAGGCTAAGACATTGATAGCCTACTACAGCTACACCAACAATATTCACCGCGTTATCGAGGGACTTACCTCACAGATTGAGGCCGATGTAGTACGCATCGAACCGGCTGAAAAGGGGCTTGACTATGCGGCGAACAATTACGCCATAGGCAGTGCACAGATTGCCGCAATACGGGCAGAACCCGACAAGGCCGGGTCATATCCGGCCATCGACCCGGTGACAATCGATTGGAACAAGTACGATACCGTAATAATAGGCACACCACTTTGGTGGAGCAACATGGCCGCGCCTATGCAGACATTCCTGTTTCAGAACGGCGGAGGACTCAAAGGCAAGAACATCGGTCTTATCGTATCAAGTGCAAGCAGCGGCATTTCGGGAGTGGAAGCCGACACGAAACGGCTTATCCCCGGAGGCCGGTTTATGTCACCGAGCCTATGGATTCGGTCTTCACAGACATCGTCGGCCCACAACATTCTGACGGGTTGGTTAAAGGATATCGGATACGAAAACATTGCGCACAACAATATGGAAAACAAATTATCAATCAGTGCAAACGGGCATACATTAACCGCCACACTCGTCGACAACAGTTCAACCAAAGCATTGAAAGAGCTGCTTGCGGCAGGCCCTGTGACAATCCATATGTCGGATTACGGTAATATGGAAAAGGTCGGGCCGCTGCCGCAGTCTCTGCCCACAAACGACGAACCGATAAATACCGTCGCCGGAGACCTGATACTATATCAAGGCCGCAACTTCGTGATTTACTACGACACTAATTCGTGGAATTTCACACGCCTGGGAAAAATCGACAATATCATCTCCGGCTCAGCCCTGAAAAGCATTCTCGGAAAAGGCGACGTGGATGTTACCCTGACTCTTGCCGGCTCTACAGCCGCGATTAACGGCATCCCGGCAGACGGCAACAACAGCTCAACGGCATACAACCTGAAGGGCGTACGTATCACATCTCCCGACCAAGACGCACACCGTTTGCCAACGGGAGTCTATATCATAAACGGAAAGAAAATAATGAAATGATTCAATAAACCCGATGAAGAACTTTGCAATAATCCTTATCGCAATCATTTCGATAATCACAAATACAAGTGTTATGGCACAGCAGAAGATAACCCAGACCGCCGGTCGGACCGCCCTTGGCGATTTCGCGCCCAAATTCGCAGAACTTAACGACGATGTGCTCTTCGGGGAAGCCGTATGGAACGACTCCACCCTCTCGCTCCACGACCACAGCATGGTCACCATCTCTATACTCCTTGGCAAAGGACTGCTCGACTCCTCGTTCCGCTCACACCTTGAAATGGGCAAGAAACATGGCATCACCCGTAAAGAGATTGCCGCCTTACTGACTCAGGCAGCTTTCTATGCCGGATGGCCCAACGCCTGGGCCGGCTTCCGCGTGGCAAAAGAAGTGTGGGCCGACCCGACAGATGCAGCCACCGAACAAGAACGCTTTCAGCAGGAGATGCTCTTCCCTATCGGCGAACCCAACACGGCATATGCCAAATATTTTCAGGGGAACAGCTATCTCGCCCGTATTTCCGACTCGCAGATACCATTCTCAAACGTCACTTTTGAGCCTCGTTGCCGCAACAACTGGCACATACACCATGCCACAAAAGGCGGCGGCCAGATGCTCGTAGGCATTGCCGGACGCGGATGGTACCAGGAAGAGGGAAAACCGGCACAGGAGATTTTACCCGGCACCGTAATCCATATCCCTGCCAACGTCAAGCATTGGCATGGGGCTGCCGCCGACAGCTGGTTCGCGCACCTCGCTTTTGAAATACCCGGAGAAAACGCCTCAAATGAATGGCTCGAACCGGTTACAGACGAAGAATACGACAAACTCTAAACGTCAATCGGAGGTATTGGTCTTGCCCATATACTCTGTCGGCGTCATGCCGTAGACGGCTTTGAAGCATTTTGCAAAATATGCCGACGAGGAAAAACCTACGGCATATGCAACCTCACTGACGTTAAGCTGCCGCTCCGCAAGCAGCTTGACGGCTTTCTGCAATCTGAAACTGCGCAGAAGGTCAGACGGCGACATGCCAAATATGCTTCGTATTTTACGGTAAAGCAATATTCTCGACATTCCGAGCACATCGCTCATCTGTTCTACTCTGAATTCGCTGTCGCCGTATTTTTCCTCTATCAAGTTGAACAGTCTGTCTCTGAAAATATCGTCGACACACGGTAGTTCTCGGGCTTCTGCCGTAAGCTGGCACCCGAACTTACGTGCAAAGCTGTTTGCAAGGCGTTTACGCTCTTCGATTATTGTAATGATTTTCAGTTTAAGGTATTGCAGATTGAACGGCTTGTGAATGTATTCATCCGCGCCCTCGGCTATGCCATAAATACGCTGGTTGTCATCAGAAAGGGCCGTGAGCAAGACTATAGGTATGTGGCACGTGGCGATGTTCGATTTTATGTTGTTGCAAAGCTGGAAGCCGTTCAGTGTCGGCATAAGCACGTCGCTTAATACAAGCGACACCTCGTTGTCCATCACCGCCTCGATTGCATCATATCCGTTGTTTACTGCAAGGACGTGGAAATTTTTCGAGAGTTCGTCTTTCAGATAGGCGAGTATCTCGGCATCGTCTTCGGCGATTACTATAGTCTCATCGTATTGTTTTGTCACTATTGCATTTACTTTCTTGTCGTCGATAATTTCCTCGGACAGATAATCCATCGGAGAAGCCTCTTCAAAGGTCACATTGTCACCGAAATGTTCCTTGCCCTTGAAAAGTTCTACCCTAAAGACGGTGTAGAATCCCTGGCGGCTGTCAACACTTATCCGGCCTTTATGCAGCTCTACATATTCTTTGGTGAGATGCAGACCGATGCCGGTGCTGTAGCTCGATGTGTTATTCAACGAATAGAAACGGTCGAAAATACGCGGCAGGCTTTCTTTGTCGATTCCTTTGCCATTGTCCTCGACTTCAATGAGCACACTTGAAGCATTGTCTGTTACAGAAACGACAATAGTTCCGTACTTAGACGAATATTTAAAAGCGTTGGAGAGCAGATTAAGCAAAACCTGCTGTATTTTCTCTGTGTCAATCCATAATTGCTGACAAGAGATGTCCGACTGGAACTTATAGACGATTTTTTCGGTCTCGGCATAGTTTTCAAAATAGCTGAGAATTTCCTGCGTGAATTTGACTATATCGACCTGTTTGAGAGAAAGGCTCATTTTATTGTTTTCGATTTTCCTGAAGTCGAGAATTTGGTTAACGACCTCCAGCAGATGACGGGCATTGCGTTGTATAGTCCATATGCAGCGCTGTATGTCGGGGTCTTTTTCCTGTTTTGCGATACTGTCAAGGGGATTAAGTATCAGAGTAAGAGGGGTACGTATTTCATGGGTTATATTAGTGAAAAACTGGAGTTTCTGTGCCGTTATGTTTTCAATCTGCGCATGTTTCTCCATCAGCTGCCGTGTGGCGGTTTCGATTTCGGCATTCTTTGCACAGAGGGTTTCATTGCGGCGCCGCAAGCTGAGATATGATTTGAGCGCATATATTCCCATAACCGCCATCAGGCACGCAAATGCTATTACAAACCACAGAGCGTATTTGAGCTTGTGTATGCTGCGTTCATATTGTCCGAGGTCTAACTTCTGCTTGTTGATTTGCTTCTGATAACTTATTATCTGTTCCTGCTGTACCTTTAGCGTCTGCGCATTATGCGCATCGATAAGCGCCGAATGCAAGCGGTAGTTTTTCTCGACCTTTTTGCCCTTGAGTATGGCCCGGGCTATTTCGACCATTTTTTCTACTCCTGTCGGATAGAGGAATGAAGCCAAAAGCCGCCCTTCGACGATGGCTTCGACACCCACAAGAGCATCGACCCCGATAAATTTTATGCGACGGGCACTTATCGGGTCTATCGCTGCAATGGCATCGTAAGCGGCTATAGCCATGTCGTCGTTATGTGCAAATACAAGGTCTATGTTGTCGAACTGACGGAATACCTTGATATTCCCGGCGGCAACCTCGGGTTTCCAATCGCCGTTTATCGTATATATCGAATAGCTTTCGCTTGCTTCACTGAGGAAACCGTCGTGACGCTCTACCGCAGGCGACGAACTCATCAATCCGGTGATTTCGAGTATTGCAGAGCCATGCGGCAACAGCGTTTTGATATATCGCCCGACATCACGGCCTATGTTGTAGTTGTCGGCGCCGATAAAGGTTGTATAGCTATCAGACTCAATCTTTCTGTCCCATATTATTGTGGGGATGCCCTGCCTGTAAGCTTCGACGGCCATTGGGGTGACGGCTCCGGATTCATTAGGCGATATGATAAGAAGGTCGACTTTCGAATCAATAAATTCCTGTATCTGACAAATTTGTGCCTGAGTATTGTTGTGGGCGTTACTTATTGCAAGGCGTATTTCGGGATACGCGGCCACCTCGGCCTGCATCTGAATCATCATTATCTGGCGCCAAAGGTCGTCGGTGCACTGCGATACACCGATTACATATTGCCGCTTTGGCGTAGAGTCCGTCTCGCCTTGGCATCCGCCGGCCATTATGCAGAGCAGAACAAGGACTGGATATAGTCGAAATACGCGTTTAAGCATAAAAGTATGTATAAGTGGGTATTCTAAATAGGATAAGCCCGGCCACAGTCAAGAATGCCGTGGCCGGAACATATCAATTACAGCTGAGAAGCAATGAAGTAGATGTCGTTGCCCGAGGCAAACGGATAAACCGACGGCGAGAACCAGCCGCCTTGATGTTCGTTGTCGAACATCAAAAGCTTTTGACCCGACCAATCGCCTTCGGGCGAACCGGCATCGCGATAAACCAAACCGCCGGTGAGGCTCGAACGGTAGATAAGGATGTAGCGTTTAAGCGCTTGGTGGTATGTCACACACATCTCGGATGCGTTGCCGTAGGTTACAGCGGCGGCGGCATCGGGGTCGCCGCTCATCCATTCGCTGCCGTCCCAATAAGTCCAGTTGGACGCATTAGCGATGTCGCCGTCGGCCTTGATACGGGCAACATAGATTTTAGACGTCGAGCGTCCGGCATCAGAGCCGAACATGTAGAGGTATCCGTCGTTCTGATAGAAAGCTACCTGAACGAAGTGCCCTGCTCCGCTCCAGCATCCGCTCGTTTGGCACGCCCATGTCTTGCCGCCATCTTCCGACGAAAGCAGTCCGGCGAAATTCGCTGTCCATACATCATTGTCTTCGGGGTCTATTGCCTTCAACGAGTAGTAATGGATATACTGCTTGCCGTTTATTGTTACACCGGCAGTCGGGACACAGGATGTTTCATCAGCACCCGACGGTTCAATGACAGGCACGATGCCGTCGTTGCCGGGCGATACATACGAGATAGAGAGACCGTCGTCGACCTTGACATCGCCCGAAGTAGCAAAGGCGTTGTCGTAATGTTTGCCGTCCGCCATAATGTTAGACAGTGCCATCGACAAGGTGTTGTCCGGGCCTTTCCAGACAACAGCTTTGCCGACAGAACTTATGTTTTTCAACGATGCGTTCGAGATTGTTCCGACTGCCATGCAGGAAGACGGCTTGGTCGAGGTCTGAGCCGCTCCCGTGGGCACAAGTTTGAAATCATCGACTGCTACCCATACGCCGGGCCAACCCCATGCACCGCAGTACACATTACCCTGCGTGAAATCGCCTGAGTTGAACTCTTTTGTGAACTCCGTCCACATATCGGGGTTCCAGTCGCCGGCTTTGCCATCATAAATAGGGCCTCCTTCGATACGGACGCCTGTAAACACATTCATATCGGCCCAAGATGCCTGACCGAAGCAGGAGAATGTGTAGTCCTGACCCTTTTTGAGTGCGACAGACTGCAGGCAGGCGTCGCACCAGCTTCCGTCGTTGGGGTTGTCGAGCTTCAGCGCTACCAAGCCGCCATGTGCTTGAGTGTGCTTCGAAGCCTGCTTTGGTGTTTTGAAAGCTCCTTCAAAGTACCAAAGCGAGCGGTAGTCTATATCTTCGTCGGGAAACAGTTCGAAACCCGGTTCTGAAACCATGTTGAATTCGTCCTCTACAAACGATGCCTTCAAAAGGGTGAGGTTTGTCAGCGGCTTAGGCTCAGGAGATGGTTCTCGTTCAAAGCTGATGAGGACATAGTCATTATCAGGCAGTCCGGCCTTTATCTGAAGCGAAGTATCTGTAAGGTTAAGCACTTCGTACGGTTCTGCCATGCTGTATACAGCACCGCGGCCTTTAATATCGCCACGATAAATCGGGAACGCTCCACCGATAAACTGGAGAAGAAGCACGCCGTTCTTACGGCCGAGAACAAAAGCCTCGTCACCCGTAGCCGTAAATGTTTTTGGAGAAGGACTGAACTCGCAATATACATTGTTGTTGGCGCCAAGGTCATAAAGAACCTTTCCGTCGGCAGTAAACGAGAGCTTATCGTCGTTTACACATTCATCCAGCCATGAAACAGAATAGCCGTTGCCCGAAGCCCCTGCAAAGCTCCACTGACGGGCAGTGAGAAGTCTGAATTCGTCCGAAGAAGCCTCGACAGGCACGATTGTGGGGTCGGCGACACCTTCGTGAAGAATGGCGAGCTTTATATCGTCGGTCAAAGCCACTTCGGTCGCAGCGTCGTTCTTGTCGGTCACCACCATGTGAGAGTAACCCTCGGCTGCATTTCCTTTATACGAAATGTTTTTTACCTTCTCTGCCTTGAACATATACGGGGTAACGCCGCCTACGACATGTATCTGCTGCTGCGCCACAGCCGTAACGGCAAGGGCAAGAGATACGAAAAATATAGCGTGTTTCATCATTTCACTGCGATTTTAAGGGAACGGTTGTTGTACCTGATTACATATACACCTGCTTCGAGAGCGCCGAAATCTATAACATAAGAGCCTTCGGCTGCAGCCGACAGAACGGCACGACCGTCGAGTGCATACACTGTCACATGCGAATCTGCGGCAAGGTTACCGAGCGCAACGCGTCCGTCTTCGATTGTCACATTTTCCGAAACATCGTCAAGGCCTTCGATGCCTGTTATCCCCTCTGTAGAAAAATGGATGCTTTTGAGGGCGACGAGGGCTATACGCTTGGCATTGGCGGTATCGCCGAACACCATATCGCCACCGTCGAAAGTGGTGTTGAGAGCGTCGGATATGTTGATTTTTACAGGCTCGCCATCGTAGGGAGTCGCTATGATGGTCTGATACCCGGCGGCTGTGATGTTTGCAGATGACAGCAAGACGGCAGCCGCAACTATAAATGTTTTCAGTTTCATAAAATTGGTATTAGCGCAAGGTAAGTCCGGCCACAGTCAAGAATGCCGTGGCCGGAACATATCAATTACAGCTGAGAAGCAATGAAGTAGATGTCGTTGCCCGAAGCAAACGGATAAACCGATGGCGAGAACCAGCCGCCCTGACGGTCGTTGTCGAGCATCAACAGCTTTTGGCCCGACCAGTCGCCTTCGGGTGCGCCGGCATCACGGTAAACCAAAGCGCCTGTGAGGCTCGAACGGTAGATGAGGATATAGCGTTTGAGCGCTTCGTGATAGGTGACACACATTTCGGATGCGTTGCCGTAGGTTACAGCGGCGGCGGCATCGGGGTCGCCGCTCACCCATTCGCTGCCGTCCCAATAAGTCCAGTTGGCCGCATTGGCGATGTCACCGTCGGCTTTGATACGGGCAACATAGATTTTAGGAGTGGAGCGGCCTGCGTCAGAACCGAACATGTAGAGGTATTTATCGTTCTGATAGAAAGCTACCTGAACGAAGTGCCCCGCTCCGCTCCAGCGTCCGCGCACTTCGCGCGTCCAGGTCTTGCCGCCGTCTTCCGACGAAAGCAAGCCGGAGAAATTCGCCGTCCATGCTTCGCTGTCTTCAGGGTCGATAGATTTGAACGAATAGTAATGGATATACTGCTTGCCGTTTATTGTTACACCGGCAGTCGGGACACAGGCGGTTTCGTCAGCTCCCGACGGTTCAATGACAGGCACGATGCCGTCGTTGCCGGGCGATACCTGCGATATGTAGAGGCCGTCTTCGACATTTATGTCGCCCGAAGTGGCAAAGGCATTGTCGTAGTGCTTTCCGCCTGCCATGATGTTAGACATTGCCATCGACATGGTATTGTTCGGGCCTTCCCAAATAACAGCTTTGCCTACGGAACTTATGTTTTTGAACGATGCGTTCGAGACTGTGCCGACTGCCATGCAGGAAGACGGCTTGGTCGAAGTCTGCGTAGTGCCTGTCGGTATAAGTTTGAAATCATCGACAGCGACCCACACTCCCGGGAAGCCCCATGCGCCGCAGAACACGTTGCCCTGAGTGAAATCGCCCGAATTGAACTCTTTTGTGAACTCCGTCCACATATCGGGGTTCCAGTCGCCGGCCTTGGCATCGTAAATCGGGCCGCCTTCGAGGCGGACGCCGGTGTACACGTTCATATCGGCCCAAGATGCCTGACCGAAGCATGTGTATGTGTAGTCCTTACCCTTTTTGAGTGCTATGGATTGCAGGCAGGCGTCGCACCAGCTGCCGTCGTTTGGGTTGTCGAGCTTCAAAGCAACGGCACCGCTGTGCGCCGAGGTATGTTTCGATGCCTGCTTTGGTGTTTTGAACGCTCCTTCAAAATACCAAAGAGAGCGGTAGTCTATATCTTCGTCGGGGAACATTTCGAAACCGGGCTCTGAAACCATGTTGAATTCGTCTTCGACAAACGATGCCTTCAAAAGGGTGAGGTTTGTGAGTTGTGTCGGTTCGGGATTGAGGTTTTCGCCGCCGCCGTTTCCGTTATCTTTGTCTGAGCACGCCGATAGTGCCGGAACAAGCAGCAAAAGCGCTGCGTAACTGATTTTTTTCATGATGTATTATTTAATTGGGTTTATTTATTTTTTGGTTTAAGGCATATGTCGTCGACGGTCAAAGTCATTGCCGGGCCTCCCCAAACGCCGAAGAAAACTTCGACGTCAGAAGCTGCGCCCGAGTTGAAATCACAGCTTAGGCGCGTCCATTCACCGGCGTCGGCAGTGCCTGTGGCATCGCAGATAGTACCGTCGGGCAGCCGGACTCCGACATAGGCTCCTTCGGGAAGCTGCTCATCAGACTTCACCCAACATTCTATAGTGTAGTCGGTAGAGTGCTTCACGGCAACGGACTGCGTGCATACATCCTGCCATTGGCCGGATACGGTATTTGAGAACCGGCACGCAACTTTGCCGGTGTGAGCCTGCCGCGAAGTCAAAGCATCGGCATTGACATTCCACATGGTCTTGTAGCCTAAAGCCTGGTTGGGATATTCTTCGAAACCGCCTTCGGCCACAAGATTTACTCCGGCGGCATCCCATTTCAAATCGGCACGCATCAGAAATACGTTCCATGTCGGCACTGCGTGCGACAGCACGAACCAAAGTTCTTCTTTATCGTTGAACCACGGATGGATATAAGGCGCATAGAGTGCATTGCCGTCTTCGTACATAATGATTTTCTCGCCCGACCATTCACCCGTGGGAGAGGGAGCGTCGCGATAGACTATAGCGCGTTGGTTAACCGACAGATACATCATCATATAACGGTCGTAGCGGCTGTTGTATGCGACCGTCATCTCCGAAGCTGTGCCTTTGGCAACTGGCACCGCAGCCGCTTCATCGCGGCTCCAAGCGCCGCCGGTCCAATATTCGTAAGCTGTCTTGTCGAGCATCTTATTTTCGTCGACCTTGGCGAGATAGACAGAGCCATAGCGACCTGCCTGCGTTCCATAGACATAGACCGAACCTTTTTCTTTAAGATATGCGATCTGAGCGAACTTGCTGTCTGCGCCCCACTTGACGCCGGAGCGCTTCCATGTCGAACCATAATCGTCGGAATATACGATTTCGCTGTAGTTCACCGACCATTGGTCGTTGTCACCGGTCGGCTTCCAGTCATGGATGCTCATATAATTGAGATACTGCCTGTTGCCCACGGCTATTCCGGCAGTGGGGATGCAAGTAACCTCGTATTCCGAACCGTCGGCATTCTGCCCGGTTTTTGCACGCGAAACGATGATTTCTTTTACACCGGAACCGTCTTTGAGCATGTCGTCGTAGTAAAGGCCGTCGCTGAGGTCGCGGTCGGTGGTGATGGCAATGGCGTTCGATTTCCAGTTGCCGCCGCTATGGCTGAAATTATCGCCGAAGACGCACATCACCTTCCCGTTGCCGGCATCCCACATGTTGCCGTAGTCTGTACGCCCTATGCCGAAACGGGCATCGGTATTATTGGGGTTCGGTATGTTCTCGCCGGATTGCGTACGGCCTGTGACACGCGCGACAAGAGTTATGTTTTCAGGGAGAAGAGAGCCTGTATCTGTCACGCCGGGAACAATCGGTTCGGGGTCGGGTTCAGTTTTGCCGCTCGGCTCGGAATGGCAGGAGACCAGAAGAACCGACGCGGCCATAAGCAATTTAGTAAGAGTATCCATCGTTCTGAAGAAGATTGATATTTGAAAGAAGCTCAGAAGAAGGTATCGGGAAAAGCTCCTGATATTTTTTGTTGTTAGGCTTATGGAACGACCAAGAGCCTTTGACATACAAATCCCATCGTATCAACTGCTCACGACGCAGGCCTTCGCCGGTAAACTCACGGCCAAGCTCTTTGAGAAATTCTCCGTAAGGAACGGAAACGCCGTCGACCACAGTCGAGGCAGCAAGCTGCCCTGCCGTCAATTTCCGAACAGCCTCAGGGAGTGAAGCGTCGAAACTGCGTGCCCTCACTTGGTTGACAATGTCTGCGGCACCTTGGCTGTCGCCCTTACGGAGCAGGCATTCAGCTTTCATCATCAAAGTCTCGCCAAGACGGAAGACAACCCAATCCTGGTCGGTTTCCCACTTTTGACCGACTTTAATTTCATATTTGCCGAAACGGTAACCGTCGAACTCCCTTGCGGCTTCGGCCGAAGCGATTTCGTTGATGTAGTTGAACGGCGTCACCCCATCGGTAAAATATAGCGGTTCGCCGCTTACATAATCATATTGTTGGCCCATGCAGTAGCTCTGCCGGTAGCGCTTGTCGTTATATTCGTCGGGCGATTTTGCGTCGAATGTTTCATTGACATATGAAGGCACCGCACGAAGCCCGTTGTAGCCGCCCGAGCCTGCATTGTATATGGGCTTGCAGGCCCAGTGCTGTGTCTTGGCATATATGCAATGGAAAATAGGGGTGCCGGTTGTCTCGTCGTAAGGCACGGCGAATATTATTTCGGGCGAAGTCTCGCTCTTGAGGCTGAATATGTTTGAGAAATCGCTGTCAAGCTCATATTGGCCCGAGCCTATTATCTCGTTGCATAGGATTAGGGTACTGTCGCGTTTTGAGGCATATTCGCTGCCCAACCACGCCTCGGCGTTGAGGTATACTTTCGCCAGCAGATGCTTGGCCGCCCATTTGTTGAAGCGGCTGTAGCGGCGTTCTTCGGGTAAATCCTCGATGCTTTGGCGCAATTCGCTTACGACGAAATCGTAGACCTCTTTGCGGCTTTTTGTTGCAGGCATAAAGTCTTTAGGCACGTCGTAGGTATCCATTATCGGCACATTTCCAAAGAGCGACAGCAGATAATAGTAGTAGAACGCACGCACAGAGCGGACTTCGGCATGTGTCTGCGCATCGAGTTCAAGGCCGGCCTGTTCAAATTGGTATAGCGCACGGTTACAGCAGGTAGTGATGCCGTACCACAGATGGTTCCAGCAGTTTATGAAATGAGGGTCGGTCGATTTCCATTCGTGGTTGTTGATACGTTGCCAGATGCCGCCGTCATACCAGCCGCCGTCGGTATTTGTCGGTATAATCCACGCGTCCGTGCCAAGTTCGGTCAAATCCCATATGCTGCGGTCTTCGTTGAACCAGCGCATCTGTCCGTAGATTGGAGTGAGCAGATAGGCCGAGCTTTCTTCGCTGTCGGCCATTATCTTGTCGATTGTCATGTCGCTGTATATGTCCGGGTCGAGGTTCGTACACGAAGCTGACATGAGCAGACATGTGCCAAGAATATATAGCGGTTTTCTTGTCATGGTGTTACTATCGGTTAGAGGTTGAACGAAGCTCCCATCACGTAAGAACGCAGGTTGGGATATTTGTTTACGGGGTCTATGCCCGGAGTAAGTCCGACGATAGACACTTCGGGGTCGAGGCCCGAATAGCGACTGAAAGTCAACAGGTTCATGCCTGTAAAGAAGACCCTTATGTTGCGTATCACCTTGTTGTATTTTGTAAGGTCGAAGGTGTAGCCGACGGTCACATTGTCGAGCTTCACATAGTCGCCGGGCTCGACATATCGGTCGGAATAGATAGAGGAAGCGAAATTATAGTGCTCGCCGACTTTTTCGTAAGCGGCCTTGGGGACATTGAAGCTCGACAACCATGCGAGGGTCTCATACTTCATGCGGTAGGCGTTCAGTATGTCGAAACCGAAAGCTCCGCGAAACGACAGTGTCAGGTCGAGTCCCTTCCATCGGAAAGCCGCCTGTAGCGCCGCGAACATTTTCGGCATACCATTGCCTATGATGGTCTTATGGTCTTCGCTGGGGTCGGAGTTCTCGGCTCCTATAACATTCCATGTCGTGCTGTTTTTCAGGCCGTCGACGCGCCAGCCGTAGAAATTGCCGACAGACCAACCGTTTTCGAGGCGGTGTGTGTAGGTCTGCATGGGCTGCCCTGTAGAGCCGAGAGTAAGATAGTCCATCGTATAGCGGTCGTTAGAGAGTGACACGAGCTTGTTCTTATTGTATGAGAAGTTTCCGCTGATATTCAGCGACATGTCTTTCTGCGCAATGACGTCGGCCGAAATTGTCAGCTCAACGCCACAGTTTTCCATAGAGCCGACGTTGGCAAGGATGTTGTTTGTGATGTTAGGCGGCGTAGGCACATTGTAGGTATACAGCAAATCGTCGGTGCGGCGGTTATAGAAATCGATGCTTCCCGACAGTCGGCTGTTTAAGAATGCCATATCCAGACCGACATTCAGCTCTTTTTTGCGTTCCCATTTGAGGTCGTCGTTGGCATTGTTGACGGGAATAATGCCGTTGACCCATTTTCCGTTGTCATAGCCCATATACGAAGTGCTGAAGTTATACAATGGTATATACTGATAGGGCGCCGACGGTGCCGTGCCCGTTATACCGTAACCTGCACGCAACTTCAAGTCGGATAGCCATGCCACGTCTTTCATAAAAGGCTCCTGTGTTATGCGCCAGCCCGCGCTGACGGCGGGGAATGTGCCCCAACGGTTATTTTTGCCGAACTTGTCGCTGCCTTCGTGGCGCAGGCTCACCATCAGCAGATATTTGTAGTCGAAGTTGTAGTTGATGCGGCCATAGAAACCGATGAGTTTCACACGGTATTTATAGCTGCTGAGCTTCGAAGTCCCGTCGAGCGTCGAGTTTGCCGAGCCGATATTCCAGGCCCCGAAGCCGTCAATCGGGAAATCGTAGGCATACATCTCCGAAGTCTGACGCACAAAGTCGTTGTAGCTGTAGCCGGCAATGGCCTGCAAGGAGTGCTTGCCGAAACGGTGCGAATAGTCAGCCTGCAATTCGAGGGTCTTGTCGACACCATGGCCGTCGGAGTGGCGCGCCTGGCCGCGAGTGCTGCCCATGGTCGACGAATAATGCTTGTGAGTGGTGCTGAACGTATATTTGTTGAAGTCGCCCATATAGATGCCGGTTGCACTGAGGGTCAAATCTTTGATGGGTTTGACGGCGATACGGCCCGACATCATGAGCTGGTCGTATTTGTTCTCGGCATTTTCTTCGTTGAGCAGTTCTACGGGGTTGGCTCCGTTGCTGTTTTCATAGTATGAACCGTCGGCATTATAGACCGGGATAGTCGGGTTGCGGCTGAGTGCCTGCATGTACAAATCTTCGGGCACCATGCCCTGCTCGGCGGCTTTATTGCTGACATTCAGAGATATTTTGAGCCTGTCGTCGAACATGCCGTGGTTGAGGCTCAGTTTCGCAGTCAGCGATTTGTCGAAAGAACCGGCATAGATGCCCTGTTTGTCGTTATAGGTCACGGATGCGAGGTAATTGGTCGAAGAGTTGCCGCCTTGCAGCGAAAGGTAATGGGTGTTGCTGACAGGCGTACGCGTAATGTTCTTGACCCAGTCGGTGTCGCCTTTGAAGTCGTTTATCAATTCAAAACGTTGGTCCTGCTCCACGAGCGAGGCTTTGAGGTTTCGCAGCTCTGAAGCATTGGGATAGTCGGATGTTTCGTCGAACTTCTTGTCTATGGTGACATAAAACTTATAGTTCAACGCCACCCGACCCGATGATTTCGGCCGTTTGGTGGTGATGATTATCACACCGTTTGTGCCGCGAGTGCCGTATATGGCAGCTGCAGAACCGTCCTTCAGTATATCAATCGATTCGATGTCTTCGGGCGAAATAGCGTTGAGAGACGCCCCGGCGACACCGTCGATAACGATAAGCGGCGAAGCGGAAGCGGCAAGTGTCGATATACCGCGCAACATTACACTGACATCTCCGCTGGGGTCACCCGATGTCTTTGAAATGCCGAGGCCGGCAACCTTGCCCTGCAGCAGCTGAAGCGGACTGTTGACGCTTCCCTGCAAAAAATTGTCAGATTTTACGCTTGTTATAGAACTGGTTATGTCTTCTTTGCGGACAGAACCGTAGCCGATGGCGACCACTTCATCGAGGGCGATGGCATCATCTTCAAGCAAGAAGTTGATTTCAGTGCGTCCGTTTACTTTTACTTCGACACTCTTCATGCCCACAAAAGAGCATGTCAAGGTCACGTCGCGGTTTGTAAGGCTTAGCGAATAGACTCCGTCGACATCGGTGGTAGCGCCTGTGTTCGTGCCCTTGACAACGACCGACGCTCCGGGCAGAGGCTCTCCGGCCAAATCGGTCACTTTGCCTGATATGCTGTAGCTCGCTTGTGCCACGGCTTGCAGCGCCGTAAGCATGCACAAGGCCATGGTCAGGATTATAAGAATTCTTTTCATAGTTGGAGTTTTTGTTTATAAACTACTGCTTTTCTGTGGCCTTGGTCTCTAATGTCCCATACCAGAACGCTGCGGCACGATAATCGACAGTACCGGGATTCCAGCTCAGTATCTCCAAATCGAATTTGAGCCGTTGACCGAACGGTATTATGTCGAGATTACGCGTCCGTGAAAAAGTATTATATCCGTGTGAAGATGCCTCGTCAGCACGAGGTGCACCACCGAAAGGTGTTTCAAACGGTACTACAGGCGCCCACGAACAGTTATAGTAGTCTTCGGTGCCGGTTCCCATGAATGACGGGAACGTATCGCCGTCGACCCATATTTTTTCATCGCCCTCGCCATACCAGTCGGGGCAATGGTTGTTGAGCGAGAGAATATCGCCGCAATAAACGCCTTTGCCGTTTATTGTCGTGAAGTTCCAATCGAGATTGTCTGGCGAGTTATAGTCTGTTCCGGCAGGAATACCGTCTTCTTCTACATAGGTGGCGTGGAAATAAAGAGTGCTGTCGGTGCGGTCAAAGTCATCGACATAGGCTTTTACGGTAGCTTTAAAGGGTATGTCGGACTTGTTTTCGAGCCATAGCGAGGCACTTCCGTCATATGGCATTACCCATCGGCTTGTAAATGAGCCTTTGCCGTCGGAGCTTGTGTAGTAGTTCGAGGCTGCCGGGGTTCCCGTACCGGCTCCGAAAAAGCAGTCAAGCGGAACATAAACGCAAGGTATATTGTCGAAATCTATACGCAGCCACGTAGTCTGCATAATTTCTCCGAGAAGTACCGGCTCGAAATCGGACAAACTTATATTGAGCGAACGGATAGCTTTGTCGCCTTCGGGGAAGACCATGGCCGACTGATTATCGGCATTGCCGTCGCCATTTGTAAATGTACGCGTGCACTCAGTTCCTGCCGTCCAGGTTTCGGGTGCGATAAGTTTGTCGTTTGTTTCTTTAATTTTAGCCGACAAACGTTTGGCCTCTTTTACCGTAAAGGTCTTGACCGGCGTTCCATCGTCATAGCTTCGGTAGCCGATGTGGTAGTAACGCGGTATTTTCACAGTGTAGTCTGGCTCTTCGAATGTGATACGGCACGACCGGGCATATGGCAGCGGAAGGAAGAATGTATTTCCGCCCACTTTGTCGAGTTCGTTCTCGTAATGAGTGTGGGTCAGCGACAAGGCTTCGCCTACAGATATAGGAAAGCGGGCCATGTCATAAGCCGGGATTTCTATACCGGGTGTGCCGGAGCCGTCGAAATAGAAACGGAGTGTGCCACGCTTGTCTTTGGTCGTCATCCATATACGTGTTATTGCACCTGGGCCGTCTTCCTCGAAGAGGACTTTCTCGACACGTCCGTCGATAGTGTCGAGACGTTCAAAACCGGCGCCGTCGTCGTTGGCGAACCAACCGGGCCGGTCGGGCGAAACGGTACTGCGGTCATAACTACTTACTTGTGCGGCGCGATAGCCTACCGGTGGAAAGTGCGTCGGGTTATCGAAGGACACCATCTCGTCGAGCATGGTTTCAAGTGATACCTGAGCCGTAGGGCCGTCGCCGTCTTTTTGTGAAACGCAGCTTGCGACGCAAAGGCCGACGATGATTATAAAAGAATGTTTCATGGTGAGATTTTTTTGATTTTCAGAAAATTATTGAGATGCTCACGCTTGCGGCGGTGGCCATGCTCCGGCTGTTGTGCATACATACGCCGCCGTGTCAACAGCACGACGATGTGCCTCCTCGACAGAGCTGCCGGTAAGCAGAGAAGCTATAAGACAACCCGTAAAAGAATCGCCTGCGCCTACGGTATCGACGACATCGACCTTTGGCGTAGGCAAGGTCGATATTTTACCGTCACCGTAATATACTGAACTGAAACGGCTGCCGCCGGTCAGCACGACCATTTTCAGCTCATAACGTTTTTGCAACAAACGACAGGCTTCGTCGGTGCCTACGGGCAATGCGAACATTTCCTGTAGTGTCAGCAACTCCTCGTCGTTGATTTTAAGAATATTCGCCATGTCAAGCGACTGCTCTATCAACTTTTTGGAATAGTAATGTTGACGCAGATTGATGTCGTATATACGGTAAGCGTCCTCAGGCGCAGCAGCTATCAATGCGAGTGTGGTCTGACGCGACGCACCATTGCGCTGTGCAAGAGTGCCGAAACAGAGCGCTCCGGCTTGCCGGGCCAAGGCCAGCATTGCGTCGGTCAGGGGGATATAATCCCATGCAACGTTTTCATGAATGGTGTAGACGGGCTGTCCGTCGTTCAGCTGCACATCGACCGTCCCGGTCGGATATCCGACCGTAGCGACCAATGTGCGGATGCCATGGCCGCCGGTAACTTCCAATAATTCGCGGCCGTCCACATCATCACCTACGGCACTTATGCCCCACCCCTCAGCTCCATGCTGAGACGCATGGTAGGCAAAATTCACAGGAGCGCCTCCGGCCTTACGGCCCGTCGGCAAAACATCCCAAAGGAATTCGCCGATACCGATTACAATAGGTTTTGTCTGCATATCAGTTCCTTTTAAGTAATTCTTTTTCTATGTCTTCCAACGAACGGCCTTTTGTCTCAGGAATATAGAGATATATAAACAGCCATGCGGCCAAACATAAGAGTCCGAATATCGCAAAGACAATTGAAGAACCCAGATACTCGAGCATGACCGGGAAGAACTGCACGACCAAAAAGGCGCACGCCCAACTGATGCCCGTCGACAGCGCCATGGCCGTGCCGCGGATTGCCGACGGATATATTTCGGCCGTCACGACAAACATAAGAGGCGAAAGCGAAATGGCAAAGAAAGCGATGTATACGAGCAGGGCTATCAGGACACCTATGCTGTCGGGACTTGGCTGCGAGAAGGCATATGTAAGATAGCCCAATGATGCGACAAGCCCGGCACAGCCCCAAAGGAGAAGTTTCTTGCGGCCCCAGCGGTCAACCAGCCAGACGGCAACTATCGTAAAGAGAAAATTTACCAGCCCGACATATATTGCCTGCATCAGAGCCTGCTCGCCGCCGATGCCTGTCTGCCGCAATATTTCAGGGGCATAGTTGATGATGACATTGATGCCTGTGATTTGCTGGAATGCCGCCAATAGCACTCCCAACAGGACGATATATGCCATAGGACGCTTGAAAAGAGCCGAAAGTCCCGGTGTTCCGTCCTGCGACGCGTTGGCGTTCAGTATTGCAGAACAATCATCGGAACACATGGCTGCCATGATTTTCTTCGCCTTGTCAGCTTTGCCTTGACCGGCAAGCCATCTTGGACTTTCGGGCACAAAGAAAAGCGCCGCCATATTCAAGAGGGCGAAAGGCAACGGAAGCCCAAGCATCCAACGCCAATTGCCTACCCGGTCGCTCATCCAGAAGTCGGCGCAGTATGCCACCAATATGCCGATGACAATGAAGAGCTGATAAAACGAAACAAAAGTGCCGCGCCATTTGGCCGGCGAAATTTCGGATATATATATAGGTATCACAACCGAGAGCACTCCCATTCCGCAACCGCCGACGAAGCGGGCAATAATCAGGGATGCGGCATTATTGGCAAAACCGCACCATAATGCGGCGACAATTAGTATGGCGGCAGAGAAAAGCATTGAGTTTTTACGCCCGTATCTGTCGCTGCAACGACCTCCTAACAAAGCCCCTACAAGACAGCCTATCATTATTATGCCGGTTACAAGTCCCGTCGCCAATGCCGACAACCCGAAATCCGCAGCAAGAAACTCCAAGGCACCTGAAATGCCACCGATATTCAAGCCTACGACGAACGCTCCGAAAGACGCGCCCAAGACACACTCGATTAATAGTAATTTGTTTTTCATGGTGTTCACTGATTTTTCAACTGCACAAAATTACGCCAACAAACATTTAGGATTGATAACAATTGTTACTATTTTTATAACTCTTGTTACAAATCAATAAAAAATCAAAGTTCAGAATGATTAACGATAATACTTGTTAATCTTCGCGATACATATCTTTTATCGTGTCAGCAGACTTCATACCGATGAAATATTTCTTAACTTTAGTGTGCCTGTTTATTGCTCAATTGCGGGCTAATTTTGCGTCAGAAAACAAACCTGACGTTTTTTAACCACATAAAACCTAATCCTCTATGTCTTTTTGGAATCTTCTCTGCGAAGCTATTATATTCGATAAAATATTCGGATGGCTCTTCGGCAAGTCTAAAGCCGGGATGCAATCTTACCAGCCGACCTACGGCTACGCACACAATGCCGAATATGAAAACCATATCGCCGAATTGGAGCAGGAGATTGAGGCCTCAAAAAGAAAAATCACTGAATACAGGCATTATACCGAAGACTTTGACGAATACGACGAATATGACATCGACGAACTGCAAGACAGAATCGACGAACTTGAACTTCAACTCAACGACTGCGACATAATGTCGGAGCGTTACGACCGTATCCAAGACAAAATCGACATGCTTCAGGAACAGCTCGACGACATGGAAGATGGCCAAGACATATACGACGATTTTTATGACGATGACCTTAACCTATACGACCCCGACTTCGGAGACTTCGACGCAGGAGGCGATTGGTAGCCGAAAGCTTTACAACATAAAGTCAAGAGAAAATCTTTTTTAAGAAAAGAATAAGGCAAGAGAAATTACTGACTCTTGCCTTATATCTTTAACTAAAAAAGAAAAAATGACTTCGATTAAAGTAAAATTTCGCCCGTCCACTATACCGGGACATTTAGGCTCCATCTACTATCAGGTGAGCCACGAAAGAAAAGTAAGACAGATAAACTCGGGGCTTCTCGTGTTTCCCGACGAATGGGACGCACGTCGCTCAACGGTTGCAACAAGCCACGACAGCACTCGAATGTCGGCAATCCTCTCAATCCGAAAACAAATACACATCGGCTTGGAAAGATTCGGAAAAATCGTCAGACGGCTCGAAAACTCCGGATTGGCGTATTCCGCCGATGACATAACCAACGAATACACCATCTATGCCCGAAAATATACACTATGCAATTTCACAGAAGCCATAATCGCAAAACTAAGGCAAACGGGTAAAATCCGCACATCCGAAACATATGCGGCAGCTCTCAACAGCTTCAAAAAATTTCTTTCTTACAAAACAAAAGAAGAAACCTCACAAACGAAAGTCGACATAATGCTCGACTGCCTAAGCGCCGAAATCATGGAAGAATATGAGACCTGGCTCCAACACCGTGGCATAAGGCCAAACAGCACATCTTTCTATGCCCGAATACTGAGAGCGGTATACAACCGGGCCGTCGAGCAAGACATAATCGAAAACCGTCACCCCTTCAGACACGTCTACACAGGCATATGCAAAACAGTAAAACGGGCACTGCCGCTTGACACAATCAGAAAAATCAAAGCCATGGACCTCTCAGCGACGCCTACTCTCGACTTCGCGCGCGATATCTTCATGATGAGCTTCTACTTACGTGGCATGAGTTTCATCGACATGGCATTTCTGCGGAAAAACGACCTGAAAAACGGAGCCGTAACATACCGACGTCACAAGACGGGCCAACAGCTCATCATCGGATGGACAAAAGAGATGCAACACATCATCGACAAATATCCGACCAACAACTCCGCATACCTATTGCCGATAATCCGTGAAACAGCTGCTAACGAGCGAAATGCCTATCGCAACGCCAACTACAACATTAACCGCAACCTAAAAAAAATCGCAAGAATGGCCGGTGCTCCTCTACCCCTCACACTCTATGTGGCAAGGCACAGCTGGGCATCAGTCGCCAAGGCAATAGGCATTCCCTTGAGCATCATAAGCGAAGGTATGGGGCACGACTCCGAAACCACCACTAAAATATATCTTTCTTCCATCGGGACATCCGCAATAGATAACGCTAACGAGAAAATATTATCATCCCTTTAGATTAAAAACGACGAGGCCATGGCGAAATCACCACGGCCTCGTCGTTTTTTCAGATGGAATCTTATCCGATAGCGTCCTTGATGGTGTCGACGATGTAGCGGACGTCGTCGTCGGTGACGTAGGGCCCTGCCGGCAGGCAGATGCCGACGGCGAAGAGGCTCTCGCTGACGCCGTTTACATAGGCCGGGGCATCGCTGTACACGGGCTGGCGGTGCATGGGCTTCCAAAGCGGCCGCGCCTCGATGCTGGCCGCGTCGAGGGCCATGCGCAGAGCCTCGACGTTGGCGTTGGGCTGGCAGTCTGTGGTCGGCGCAGCAGCCGCATGCACAACTCCGGCCGCGCCGCCCACGGCGCCCTTGAGCGTTTCGGCATAGGCCTTTTCCTGTCCCCTGACGTGCAGGTCGGGGTCGAGCGTGGCCGTGCAGAGCCAGAAGTTGGAGTCGTAGCGCGGCGACGGGTTCTCGTGCAGGGTGACGCCTTCGACATCCTTGAGCAGCTCGCGGTAGAGCGCCTGCACATGCCGGTGGTGCGCGATATGCTCGTCGAGCACCTTCAGTTGGGCGCGGCCTATACAGGCCGAAATGTTTGAGAGACGGTAGTTGTAGCCGATGACTTGATGCTCGTAATAAGGATAGCTCTCCCTGGCTTGGGTGGCATACCACATGACCGTGCGGCGAGTATCCTCATCGGGACAGACAAGGGCGCCACCTCCGGATGATGTTATCATTTTGTTGCCGTTGAAGCTCAACACGCCAAAACGTCCGAAAGTTCCGAGCACCTTGCCGTCGTAACGTGAGCCCAATCCTTCCGCGGCATCTTCTATCACAGGAATGCTGTAACGGTCGGCGATTTCCAGAATGCGGTCAATCTGATACGGCATGCCATAAAGAGCCACCGGGATAATAGCCTTTGGCCTGCGTCCTGTCTTGGCAATGCGGTCTTTGACGGCTTCTTCGAGTAAATCGGGGTCAATGTTCCATGAGCCATGCTCCGAATCGACAAAAACCGGCGTAGCTCCTGCGTATCTGACAGGGTTGGCCGACGCGCAGAAAGTGAACGACTGCACCAAAACTTCATCGCCGGGCTTTACTCCGGCGGCAATAAGCGCGAGGTGGACGGCTGAAGTGCCCGAGTTGAGCGCCACTATATGCTCAGTTCCGATGGCCTCGCCGAGTTCCCGTTCAAAAGCATTGCAGTCAGGCCCCATCGGCACAGCCCAGTCTTCGGCAAGGGCGGCCTTGATAAAATCAAGTTCGCGGCCGCTCATCTTAGGCTTGCAAAGAAGTATCCTGTCGCGCATCAATAAATCATGTCTTCAGGTTCAAGAGGTGCGTACGGGCCTTCTTTGACCTCAAATATGGCCGAAGGCTCGATGACCTCTACCGTATGCCATTGTCCGGCCGGGATATTGACCCCGTAGTTGCCCTCTGCCGGGTCGAGAAAGAAGCGGTCGGTCTCCACGCCGAGGGAGTCATAGAACACCACTGCCAACCTGCCGCGGAGCAGGATATAAGTTTCCGCAGTATGCCGGTGCCTGTGGACCGGCAGCACCGTACCCGGCAACAGGACATTTATGAGCCGTTGGCAAGGCGAAGACAATGACTCGTGTATATTGTAGTTCATGCGCAACCGTGGCGAAGCCCCGGCCTGTGCGCTTATTTCGTCAAGCAGCTTATCGTCAATCATCTACTATGTTCATTAATTTCAACATTTTTTTGTTTACATTGCCCACTTCAAATTTCTCCGAACAATATTGAAGGCTCTTTTCCCCCATCCTTTTTATTAATTGAGGATTAGAAACAAATTGCTCCATGGCATTGGCCAATGCTTCAATGTCCTTAACCGGAATTAAGAATCCATTTTCGTTATCTACTACTGTTTCCCTACAACCCGGTACGTCCGTAGTGATGATTGGACGTCCCATAGCCATAGCTTCTAAAACAGACCTGGGCGTTCCCTCTCTGTACGACGGTAATACAAACACCGAAGACTGTGCATATACTTTTGCCACGTCATTGGTTTCGGGAAGTAATTCAACAACTCCACTATTTACAAACTCCTTAATATCATCCTCAATAACAGCATCCTGCATATTATGGACAATATTCCCCAATAGTAGAAATTTGACATTCGAATATTTATTCTTGACAATTTTTGCAGCCTCCAAATATTCTTTTACACCTTTACTATATAATAAACGGGCGAGCATGAAAAATACGGTTTCTTTAGGAAACTCAGTCGGCCGGAATTTATTCATGTCAACACCCGAGCCATTTACCAATCCCACCTTTTCTTTATTCACCAATTTATTTTCAGTGAATTCCTTTAAGTCATCCGGGTTTTGGAATATCACTCTATGAGCACAGCCCAACGCAATTGAATATATTTTTTTAGTTATGCTCTTCAGTATTTTCGCTTTAAAGGTAGTCGAGATAAATAAATAGCCCACACCGGTAATCATGGCATTAATATTTTTCACCTTTGCTCCCCATGCTGCAATCGAACCATAAATAACCGGTTTTATGGTATATGCCAAAATAGCATCAGGTTTTTCGCGCCTAAATAATTTATGTAGGCTAAAAAAATATTTTAAATCGGAGATTGGATTAATCCCGTTTTTATTCATAGGGACCTCCATAAATCTCACTCCCAACGCTTTAACACGTTCTATGTCATCTTTATTCGGCCCGGTTACAACTACTTCATACCCCCTATCTTGAATTTCCTTTATCAAATTGCCTCGGAAATTATAGATAGTCCTGTTTTTAGGCGACACCAATATGAATTTCTTCATTTTAAATATTCCTGTAGGTTGTTTAATACAACTTTATGCAAACGTTGGCTATTTCCCTCTGATATAAAAGAGTTATGAGGAGATATAATGACATTTGGACAACTCCATAATTTGGATGCCTGAGGCAGCGGTTCAATCTCAAATACATCTAAAACAGCAGTGACATCCTTGCGATGTTGGATAGCTTCTATAAATGAACTCTCATCAATCAACGCACCTCGGGAAATATTTATCAAAATCGAGTTCAACTTCATGCGACGGACCAAATCACCGTCAATGTAATGCCGTGTCTGCTCTGTCAATGGTGCTGTCACTACTATGATGTCTAACTCTGAGACATCTGATTTAAAATCCTCAACAGATACCACCTTATCAAAATAGTCATTGACCCTCGGGAACATGTCAAAACCTATAACATACGCACCGAATGCTTTAAACAGCCTGGCGACCTCCGAGCCAACGCTACCGGCGCCCAAAATTGCGATCTTCTTTGCAAAAATTTCTCTCAGAGTTCGTTCCTTTTCCCATAGTCCATTGTTTTGATTGGAAATAAAGAAGGCGGTCTTCTTATATATATCCAAAACTTTACCTATAGTCCATTCAGCCATAGGCAGGGAATATACTCCGCGCGCATTTTTTAGGGTAATATTACGTTCCTTGATGCGATTAAGAGGAACCCTATCGAGACCAGCACTGGTCAATTGTATGTATTTTAAATTCTTAAAATCATCTATATCATGAGTCAAGAATAACCCATTGCAGACAATTGCGTCCACCTCGAATTCATCTTCTGACAACGAATCCGGCTCATTCTTATGAACCATAACTTCACAGCCCAACCCTATGAAGTCTTCTATCCGTTGTGGAGTAATCGGGTACGCCCCGGTAACAAGAAGTTTCATGCTTTTCGTGATGCAACAATATTAGATACCGATTTTGAAATTTGCAGCGTATTATCTGTGAAATATCTCAGATGGCGCTCCACTTCTTTCTCGTATTCCCTCAACTTTGCCATTTCTATATGAAATAAATTCTTGATTATCTCCAAGTCTTTGACTTTTTCCACATTACAGAAACTTCTTGAAAGTATCACACATGTCGAACCTAAACGATAGTGTTCTTTAATAATATTCTCTGCCGGCAAATCGCCAAAACCAAGTTTTGCGATTCCGCCGAATCCAAACCGAATATTCTTTGCAAGCACTTTCTTAGATAATCGTTCTACAGTTCCATCCGACAAAAGCTCAAACATAAATTTCATACCATAAGCCAAATGCAAATCATTAAGCCCGATATGAATCTCATCGATGCCTTCAAGGTCAAGGATACTATCGATATGTTCGACAGCTTCGGCCGTCTCTACTAAGAGATTGACTTTAGCCCTTCCGTTCACAATATCTATGAATTTTGCGGCTTCGTTTACCCTCTTGAAATATGGAAGCATAACCACATCGGCACCACCATCAATTATTTGGTCTATTTCTTTCTCTGAACCTGAATGAATCGGGTTAGACCTTACTAATACCTCCCCGTTAAAAGCTTTTCTTATCAAAGGTATATCTGAGATTTTATGATGGCTTTGTACGGTATCCAGACCTCCTTGCCGTTCGCTTTTACCAATCGTCTCGAGGTCTACGAAAATTCTGTCCACCCCGGTTTCTCCGGCAATGGCGGCAACTTCAGGACGATTGGTTATATACATCAATTTAAGCATGTCCGTTTTGTTTTGCGGCTGTCTCTGCTGTGTTGTTATTATCTTTGTTTGCCAGCACTTTGAATATTGTCATGAAAAAGATTTTCGCATCCATCGAAAAAGATACTTTCTCTGCATATTCCACATTTAGTTCTATACGTTCAGGCCAAGGCACTTCTTTTCTACCGTTGACCTGTGCCCATCCGGTAATCCCCGGAAGCACATCAAACATTTTTTTCTGATGTTCTGTATATTGCTCAAATGGCCATGGATGATATGTAAGAGCCGGCCTCGGCCCAATCAGTGCCATTTCACCTTTTAATATGTTTATCAATTGGGGTAACTCGTCAATGCTTGTGGCTCTAAGAATCCGTCCGACTTTTGTAACACGTTTATCGCCTTTGAACGAATAAACCCCGGAGCCTTGATTTTCGGCATTAACACACATAGACCGGAATTTGTATATTTTAAACGGCTTCCCTTTATAGCCCAATCGCTCTTGCTTAAAAATTACCGGGCCTTTGCTCTCCAGCTTAATCGCAACAGCGACAATTAAAAGCACCGGAGACAGCGCCACCGTTACAAGTGCCGCAATGGAGCAATCACAAACACGTTTAAGTTTAAGATAGCTTTTCATTATTCTTGTCGTAAAACGTTATTTAATCCATGGTTTGATTTGTAACTAATAACTATCCCGAAATCTTATTATTGAAAATAATCCGAGCAGGATTTCCGACCGCGGTGCAGCCGGCTGGCACATCTTTTATAACGACCGCATGGGCCCCTATTCGAGCCCCCTTGCCAATTAAAATACCCCCCCTACATAAGCCCCTGAGCCTATATAGACTCCATCTTCTATGACCGGATGACCGCCATGGCCCGGCATTCGGTTTCCAATTGTTACGCCATGGCCTATTATTACATTTTCACCAATTTCACATGCGCCATTAATCACGACACCATGACCCGAGTGTGATAATCCTGTGTGTAGAGGTATGTTTGCTTTATAATCTATGTGGCAACCACACAGCATGGCATTCAGTTTCATAAATGCCTTCGCCATGAGCGGTAACCCGTGTTTTGCGCACCACTTTGCCCTATACACATTTTTCATGCAGTAAGATGCTTTTGCCATAATTTCACTATTCTTTTCGCCAGACCATTTTGTTGACGACGTTGACGTATGACTGGATGATTTTGACGACGACGGTTGAGACGTTCTCGCCGGTGTATACGTCGACGGGCGTGCCGTGGTCGCCGGCGGCGTTCATCGCCATGGCCGTGTCGACGGCCTGCAGCAGGCTATTCTCGTCGATGCCGGCGAGGATGAAGCCGGCCTTGTCGAGGCTTTCGGGGCGCTCGGTGCTGGTGCGGATGCACACCGCGGGGAAGGGGTGCCCCACAGAGGTGAAGAAGCTGCTCTCTTCGGGCAGGGTGCCGCTGTCGGAGATTACGGCGGCGGCGTGCATCTGCAGGCTGTTGTAGTCGTGGAAGCCGAGGGGCTCGTGCCGTATCACCAGCGGATGGAGTTTGAAACCGCTGCTCTCGAGGCGCTTGCGCGAGCGCGGATGGCAGCTGTAGAGTATCGGCATGCGGTATTTCTCGGCGATGGCGTTGACGGCGTTGAACAGCGACAGGAAGTTCTTTTCGGTGTCGATGTTCTCCTCTCGGTGGGCGCTCAGCAGTATGTACCTGCCTTTTTCAAGGCCGAGGCGAGCGTGGATGTCGCTGGCCTCGATGTCCGGCAGGTTGCGGTGGAGCACTTCGGCCATGGGCGAGCCGGTGACGTAGGTGCGCTCCTTGGGCAGGCCGCAGTCGGCAAGGTAGCGGCGGGCGTGCTCGGAGTAGCACAGGTTGACGTCGGAGATGATGTCGACGATGCGGCGGTTGGTCTCCTCGGGCAGGCATTCGTCCTTGCACCGGTTGCCGGCCTCCATGTGGAAGATGGGGATGTGCAGCCGCTTGGCAGCTATGGCCGACAGGCACGAGTTGGTGTCGCCGAGGATGAGCAGGGCGTCGGGCTTCGTGGCTACCATCAGTTTGTAGGAGCAGTTGATGATGTTGCCCACGGTGGCGCCGAGGTCGTCGCCGACGGCGTCCATGTACACTTCGGGCTCGGCGAGCCTGAGGTCTTTGAAGAAGACGCCGTTGAGGCTGTAGTCGTAGTTCTGGCCGGTGTGGGCCAGGATGACGTCGAAGTACCGGCGGCACTTGTCGATGGTGGCCGCGAGGCGGATGATTTCGGGGCGGGTGCCGACGATGATGAGAAGCTTCAGACGGCCGTCGTCGGCGAAGGAAATGTTGTCAAATTTAGAATTCATAATGCATCATGCATAATTATTCTTAACTTTGTGTAAAAACTATAGAATATGAAAGAGACAGCAGACAACCTGATTGCGGTGAAAAGCAAGAAGTTCGCGTTGCGCGTAATAAGGCTTTACAAATATCTGACATCAGGACAACGGGAGTTTGTCCTGTGCAAGCAGCTGCTGCGCAGCGGCACATCAATAGGAGCCAATGTAAGAGAGGCCGTCAGGGCACAGAGCAAGGCCGATTTCATAGCCAAGATGTCGATATCACTCAAGGAGGCGTCGGAGTCGGAATATTGGTTGGAGCTGTTGGCCGAAGCCGGATACATATCGGAAAAAGAGGGTGAAAGCATGATGCGTGACTGTCAGGAATTGATTGGCATCCTTACAAAAATCATAAAGACGTCAAAAGCCAACAAATAATTATGCATTATGCATTATGCATTCTAAATCCTCAATCATTCATATTTCCACCGGGTCGAAGTAGGTATCGGGACGTTCGGGGTCGAATGTCTCGTTGCAGTACATCACCGTGACGAGGTCTTCGGTGTCAGAGAGGTTGATGATGTTGTGGGTGTAGCCCGGGAGCATGATTACGGACTGTATGCGGTCGCCGCTCACTTCGTATTCGAGAACCTCGTCGGTGCCTTCCTTCCGCATCTGTATCAGGCCGCGGCCCTTGACCACGATGAACTGCTCCCACTTGCTGTCGTGCCAGTGCTGGCCTTTGGTGACGCCGGGCCGTGAGATGTTGACGCTCACCTGGCCGCACTTGGGCGTATGTACAAGCTCGGTGAAGGAGCCGCGGTCGTCGCGGTTCATCTTCAGGTCGAACACGGCCTTTTCGCGCGGCAGGTAGCTCAGGTAGGTCGAGAACAGGCGCTTGGCGAAGCTGTCGGTGGGGATTTCGGGAACGGTCAGCGTCTGCGGCAGCTCCGCGAACTTGTGGAGCAGTCCTACAATCTCTCCGAGCCTTACGTGGAAGGTCGTAGGCACGGCGCAGTAGCGACCGTCGGGCGTCAGGACTGCGTCGACGCCGTCGAACTCGCAGCGGTGCTCACGGCCCGACAGGGCGGCGACCATCTCGTCGACCAGGTCGTCGATGTACAGAAGCTCAAGTTCGACCGACGGGTCGCTGACCTGTATCGGCAGTCCGTTGGCTATGTTGTGGCAGAAGGTCGCCACGGCCGAGTTGTAGTTCGGTCGGCACCATTTGCCGAAGAGGTTCGGGAAGCGGTAGACAAGCACCTTGGCGCCCGTCCCGGCGCCGTAGCCGAAGAAGAGCTCCTCGCCTGCGAGCTTGCTTTTGCCGTAGTCGCTGCCGGCGTAGCGTCCGATGAGCGTGGCCTGTATCGACGACGAAAGCATCACCGGGCACGTGTTGCCGTGCCGTTTCAGGGTGTCGAGCAGCGTCGAGGCGAAGCCGAAGTTGCCCTTCATGAACTCGCCGTTGTCCTTGGGGCGGTTCACCCCCGCGAGGTTGAAGACGAAGTCGGCCTCGCGGCAGTAGCGGTCGAGCTGTTCGGGCGTCGAGTCGAGGTCGTACTCGAAGACCTCTTCTATTGCGACAGGACAGTTTTTGGCTTTCCCGTCCTTTATGTTGTTGAGCCGGGCGCAGAGGTTGCGGCCGACGAAGCCACGGGCACCGGTCACTAAAATTTTCATATGTTGTTTTTTAGACAGGAGTACAGGAGAAACAGGAGTTTTATTCCTATATTTGCAAAATGGAAATCGATTGTTTACTTCAGCAAATCAAAGATGCCGCATATCAGGTAAGGCTCGCGTTTGGCCCCGGCTATCTGGAGTCTGTCTATCAGAACTCCCTTTTGGTCGAACTCCAGGCTCGCGGAATACCTGTCGAGAAGGAGTGTGCCATTCCGGTCTATTATAAAGGTGTCCAAGTCGGGGATTTCAGGGCGGATATTCTATTCGACAGACAAGTCATCATAGAGCTGAAAGCAGTCAGGGAAACAAATCCTGTCCACGAAGCCCAGTTGGTCAATTACCTTGTCGCAACTAAAATAGATTTTGGATATCTGATTAACTATGGCGGCGATAAATTCAGGATAATCAGAAAAACAAGGGAATACGCCAAATAAAAAAACTCCTGTTTCTCCTGTTCTCCTGTCTTAAATTTACTGGACGAAGTTGCCGGCGCCGCTCAGTTCGTTCTGTATGTATTCCAGCGACGCTATCTTGGCCTTGGTCTCCTCGACGCTGAGCTGGCGGGTGTTGTTGGAGTTGAACTCCGTCAGCGTGTTGCGCGTCTCGTCACCCTCCTTGAAGAATTTGTCGTAGTTGAGGCCCCGGTTGTCGGCCGGCACGCGGTAGAAGTTCCCCAGGTCCTCGGCCTTGGCGCACT
>CAJTXL010000005.1 GCA_910583525.1 uncultured Muribaculaceae bacterium
CAGGACCCCAACATTAAAAGTGTTGTGCTCTACCAGCTGAGCTAGCGAATCTCCTCTGCTTTGCTGAAGGTCTTCCCTCAAAAAGCAGTGCAAAGTTACGTGATTTTATCGGAGTTTGCAAATTTTTTGCACATTTTTTTGCAAGTTTTTTCGCCATGTTTTCATCATGCGCTCTTAATGTGTTGTCGTACAGGCACAAACTGATTATCGGGCAAGGGACAGGTTTACTGAGATGCCGTAAGAGGAATTGGTGGTGGGATAGGCGCTTGTGGTGACAATCGGTGAGTTGACCTGGTGGTCGAAGTATGCCGACAGTGTCAGGCGCTTGCTCAGGATATATGATGCGGTGAAGTTGATGTTGAGCGTATTTGTGCCGCTGGTGGCCTGGGTATATGCCTCCTCAATACGGCGGATGAGCGCCTGGTTGTTTTGGAACGAGAAATCGGCGTTTAGGGTAAGGTCGTTGCTTACCGACGATTGCGAGCCTTTGATTTTTAGTATTTTGTTAAAGCCCACTATTTTGTAGCCGGCTCCGATTGTTATGCCGCGCGACGAAGCCTCGACGACCTGGCCGGCAGATGTGTTGAGAGTGAGTGTGCGCTGGTCGCGGTATTCGGCGCTAAATTTGAGTTCGTTTTTGAGGGTAAAATTAATTCCTATAAGGGGTGCGAAGCGTTCGGTGATGGCTACTGAGGATATGTTGTATGGCGACGAGGGGATGGGCTGCCCTGTAAGCTCGTCGAGGGTGAAGCCGAGATTGTCACGGCCGAGTGACACCCAGTTGAGATATGACGAATATGAGCCTACCGAGTAGGTGCATTGATACGCATGGGTAAGGGTGAACGATTTGAAGAAACGGCGCATATTGCCGAGGTTGATGAGGCCGTCGTAGGTTATGCGCCAGTTCGGAAGCACGGCCGAGAAGGACGGGAATGGGTCGAGCGTCTCTTTGGCGGCATCGCGTTTGGTGTATGCGGCGACAAAGGCCGGAATAAGGACGTCGGAAGATGTTTCGCTGATAGTGCCGACGGCAGGGTCGAAGGGGAAGCCTGCATGTGCGTTGTCGGCCATAAAGCCCGTTGTGGGATAGTTCGCCCCGAAGTATTGGGCCTCGACCCGTTGACGCACCGTGGGTATGTTGCCGAGGAATTGGTTGAAAGCCTCGGAGTAATAGCCGTTGTCGGCTTTAGAGCTGCGCAGTGCCGTCATAATGGCGCAATGTGTGCGTGTGTACGAGCCTGAAAGGGTCGTAGGCATATCGGCATACATAAACTGTATCTGCGAGTTGCGGTTGTCTGTGCGATTGAATGTAAGCTGCACCTTCAGTCCTTTCAGTATTTCAAAATTGGCCTCGATATTCAACTCGTTGGCGCGCGAGAACACTGCCGGCGAGGTCTGACCGTCGTCGGTAATCAGCCAACCGCGTTCGAGGGCACGGTTGATATAGCTTTCGTCGGTAAACCCGAATGCGAAATCAAGTCCCGGAGCCATAGGCCCATAGCTTTTTGTCTGCCCGAACACATTGCCTATGTTGGGGTTGAACAACGGTATCGAAGTGGTACGCGTATTACGGTAGCGCACCGACACATTTCGCGGCGACATGAGAAAACGCAAGGCATATTCACCGATATTCCTGGCAAGCGATTTCTCGTCCTTCAAGATTTCGACAATGGTGAATTTGATGTTGCTTTCGCCTCGTGTGAGCACTTCAATGCTGTTGTTGTCGAGCGGCTTTGTCTTTATGGGGAAGGGCTTGCCTTCGTCGGTCTGCGCGCTGATTTTTATTTTCTTTGTCCTTAGGTTATGTTTGATTACCAAAGTGGTGTCAGGCTTGAGCTGGTATGTCCGCTCAAATTTCCGGGCTTTCTTCTTAGCTGCCGTCGACGGCCTTGTGTTGGCAAAGCGCTTATTAATTTCTTTGAGTAGTTTTGATTTGTTGTATATCGTCTCAAAATTGATACGGCCGTCGGCATTCCATGCCGCCTGGTTGGCGATTGAGTTGCCAAGTTTCTCGCCATCGATTGTCGCACCGCGGTCCCAACGGTATGTGGCGTTGTAGCTCACCGAAGCGGTGAGATAATCGAGAAAGGCCACTTTAGAGAACGGCGCCTTGTACTGGCCGGTGAAGGTCTGATTATAGCTCCATGGCGTACCCATCGAGCGCAGCGACTGCCATATGGTGTCTTTCCAGTCGCGGTAACGGTCTGGGAAGAGCTTCCGGTTGACGGCACCGACAGTTTCTTCGATTCGTGCCGAGGTGTTGGAGTTGAACGACAGCGAGAGGCTACGCGTTATGTTCCATGTAAGCGCCAGCTGACGGTCCCACAGCCAATTCTTGCTGACCGAAACAGGCAGCTGGAACATCACATCGGTCTCGGAGCGTGTCTGCTGTTCGTAGTAGTACCGCGACATAGACGTGAGGAAAGATATGTTGTTGGGCAACCATTGCAGCTCCCAATCTTTCAGGAATTTGGCATTCTTGCCTTTGCCTTTGATGTTCTTGAACGGTTTGAAGGGCTTGATGAAAGGCGAATAGGAATATGCCAACGAACCACGGTAATCGTTCGTATTCTCATACTCTGTTGTCGGGTCAGATTTCGACTGCTTTGTGAACGAGAAATTGAGCGTGAAGTTAGCCGGGTCCCAAGGCATGGGGTTCTTGCTCTGTACATCGAATTTAAGGCCTGAGAGCGAAAAATTCTGCACCGTGGAGCGCTCTACGGCATAAGCGCTTATCGAGTCACGCTCCTGCTTGGTGTCGCAATCGTCGAGGGCATCTTTGAGCAGCACGTCCTGGTCGAGCGGATTATACTTCGGCGAAGTCTTCTCTTTGGTGAGCGAATAGTATATCGGAGCTTTAAGTTTGGCTTTTTCAGGCAGGAAGCGCCCGAGGTCGGCCTGTACGGCCACATTGAACTGCTGGTAATCGTCGAGACGCCGTTCGTTGAGGCTTTGGTCGACACTTCCGAAGCCGGCTGTCTCGATATGTCCGCCGAGGTTCACCGTTGCGATATCGCTCATCGAGAGTGTGGCATTAGCCTTTGCCGCCCAACCGCCGGCCTCGTTGAAGTCGGTAACCTTCAGTTCGTTAACCCACACGATGCCGTCTTTGGTGTTGGCCGAGTTATTACGTACGCCAATAAGAATAACGCGCACATCACTGAGCGACGGGTTGCCCGTCACGGCCATACGGTTGCGCTCGTTGTCGGGGTCGCGGCCGGTATATAAAGTGCCATACCCTACCCCGTCTTCTTCGGCTCTTTTGGCACGGTTACGCTGTTTTTTAAGCTCCACGAGATTTTGCAGATTGAAATCGAGATAGTTGGAGCGCGGCCACACTATATATTGGTCGGACGTAAGATAGCGGTTATAAGTGCCCGGAGGCGTGAGTTCGAGCGGCACCTCGTACTCGTAGAAATTGTTCTTCACATCGGTGCCAAGACGCACAAACACCGAAAAGTCACCCGAACGCAGATTTGTCGGGTTGTCAATCAGAGCCTCGGCATGCACCCACATCTGCATGCGCTTGTAGTTGCGCAAATCGAGCTGGGTGTTGCGGTAAATGCCCCTTGCGTCGCCTGCGGTAAGGCCCGTCACCTTCATCGAAAGCGACTGCTCGTTGAGTTGCGTGATTTGGCTTTGGCCGGGGTCGTTGATACGTGTTACTCCCGGAGGCAGCACATAGTTGACAGGCTCGCGCGAGGCGTTCTCTTCGATGTTTACCACCGAAACGTCGAGTTCGCCCTGAGCCGGAGCGTCGCCGCGGCTGTTGAGGTTGAAGTCGTAGGTGCGCCATTCGCCACGGACAAGCTCGAAGGTCGCAAACCTCAGATGCGTAGGTTTCTTGAAGCCGGTAAGGAATATACGGGCGAAGCGAATGGTCGAGAAATCGGAAATCGAGCCTACAATTTTTTCATAGGCGCTCAAAGGAATTTTGAACTGGTACCATTCGACCAAAAGACGTCCGTCATCGCGCGTCGGAACGAGTTTCACCTGTTTGTCTGTGATGAAGTTTTTGCCTACGACGAGGTCTTCTGGACGTATTGACACCTTGTATTGGAAATAGCGCTCGTACTCATTGAGGGTATTATCCTGATTTATGTCCTCGACATCGGGCACCGAACGTGCCGACTGGTACAAGGGGTCGGGAGCGTCTTCGGGTGAGAGCGAGTTGCCTTCCACGCCATTGTAGCGCTTGTAACGTTCGAGAATCGAAAGACGCTGTTCGTCGTAGTCATAGCCGCGGTAGAAGTGGTAATTGTCGCCGGCAGGGTCGTTCAACGGCGAAAAGAGGTCAGACTGCATCTTCTCGACAGCCGCCGGAGAAAGACGTCGCGTGAGCCCTTCGATATAGTTCTGATAGGTGGGGAACACGAATTCCTGGTCGTTGTGCAGCCCGTCGAGGCCCACATCCTGCGCAAGACGTGCGCCATTGGCATTGTCGAACGAATATGTCAGTGAGTTCTGCGACGACACACGCCCCCACACGGTTTCTTTCAAGTATTGGTCATTGCCGTCGTAGGGGATGCCGTTTTCATAGCTTTTGAGACCGTCTTTGAGGATGTCTTCCGAGACTTCGCCGAAGTTGATATACATGTCGCCGCCCTCATAGTTGGGATTTTCGGGGTCAAGGAACGGGTTGAGTAGCCAAAACTGCACATATTCGATATTCGACTGCTCGAAGTTGGTGTTGTCCATTCGGCGCATTATGCCGCCCCAACGTTTTTCAGGGTTCTGCAAATTTCCTTCGTCAGTGACATTGACGTTGTCGAGGTTATACGGGCCGCGTTCTTCGGGATAGTACGACAAGTTGAGCGTCTGTATTGTCGACGACTCACCGTAACCGACTTCACGTCCCGGGAAAATCTCTTCCGAAGTCACTTCGCGGACATAAGGGTTCGACAGCTGTTTTAGGTCGCTCTTGATGTAGCCCGGGCACATCGAGGAGTTGCGCTGCGTGAACAGACGGTCGATATAGTACCAGTTGAGGAGCGCACGGTTCTTTCCATAGTCCACATTGTTGCTCAGCGCCGCTTCGGGGAAAAGTGCGTCGGGCGAGGGGTCGTAGGGCGTAGAGGCAAGGAACCACGAGTACGGCGACCGCAAGTCTATGCCTATTTGCGTCGACTCAAAATCGTCGATATACGACGAACCCTTGTTCGAGCCTGATTTCTGTTTGTGCGGCAGCAGAGCCGCATACTCCGCCGTAAGGCTCAGGCGTGACGGCTGCGTGGCGTTTACGGTCGGTATTTTGTTCAGCAGATTTGTAAGCCACATGAATTCCCCATTGTACGACAGGTTGAAGCCGGCCATGGAGTTGTTGACGGTCTCGTCGCCGATGTTTACTTTCTCGATGAGCGCTTTTTCGGAGAAATGGAGCAATGTCGCACCGAGGTTGAGGTTCTTGTTGAGCTGGTATTGCAGGTCGAGGCCGAGGAGAGTCTTGCGCTGCGTCGAGAACATCGACTGGTTTTCGAGCGTCACGCTTATGTTCTGTCCCGAGTCTATTATGCTCTGGTTGGTTATGGTGACTATGCCCATTGCATAATCGACCGTATAATCGGAGTTTTCTGTCAGCCTGACACCTCCGGCCATCACCACCACCGAGCCACGGGGCACGTTCATGGCATTAAGGCGTATCTGCGAGCCTGCCGACGCCTGGTATTCGCCGGTAAGGATAAATTTGTTCTTGTCGGCATACTGGCGCGCCACCACCAGGGTCGAGTCGTACAGTTCCTGGTAGACATATTGCTGCGCCAATGCCGGATTGCCGATTTTAGCGGCAAGATGCGAACCGAATGGCTCCACGACCGGGAATATGACCTTGCCGGTCGACGGGAGTATCGTATATCCGTCGATGAAATCGAAGAATCCGTCAGGATTGCTCTCCTCGTTGGAGTCGATGCGGTCGAGGTTCATCACCTGCAGCAGCGACTGGTTGTTCAGCCCCGGTACGGGCAGATAGTTGATTTTTGTGCCGGTAGTATCCGACAGATATTTTATGTTGAGCCTGAACTTGTTTTTCTGTATCTGATAGCCTCCGAGCGAATATACGTTCTTCATCATGAGGTCCCACATGGGCAGGCGCGGCGACACCGTGGTACTTTTGAGCATCTTCAGGAACAGAGCCTGGTCGGTAGTAGTGATATCGCCCGAGAACTCGCCTACCTGATATACCTGACCGTTGTAGGTATATTCAAAAGCTACGGCGAGGACTTCGTCGGCATTCAAGGCGCTTTTCACCGAGATATATCCGAGAGTCGAGTTCAGCGTGTACTCGCTCGAAGAGAGCAGGCGCGCGCTTTCGACCTTCTCGAAGTCACGTCCGCCGTCGATGCCATAGGCCGAAAGCGGTTCGAGCACCTGCGTCACCTGATTGATGTCTCTTGCGCCGGGGTATTGCGTCTTTATCAGCGACAGCAGATTGTTCGACGCGTTGGCCGGGTTCGGGAGCGCCGGGTTCAAAATCCAGTAATCCGACGCCACGACTTTGCTTTCGCCCAAGTCCATGAAACCGACGAAGTTGCGCGACTGCTCGTACTTGCCCGTCTTGTTCGTGACCCATACTTCTATACGGGTTATTTTGACGCCTGAAGACACATAGGGCAGCCTCGATGCGAAGCGGTCGTAGTTGTCACGGAAAAAATGCGCGAGGAAGTAATGTCGGTTCTGGTCGTACTGGTCGGCATTGACGGTGAACTCCGTGGTCTGTGCTCCGCCACGGGTGTTTACCGTTTTCGATTCGGAGTTCTGCTGCGATACAAGCGCCGTAGCCGTAAGTTTTCCGAATTGCAGTTTGGCCTTGATGCCGAACAGCGCCGTGCTTCCGCGGATTAGCGACGACCCCGTGGTCATCGAAACATTACCGGCCTCAATGCTCTTTACGATATCGTCCTCCTTGCCCTCATAAGCCAGTTTGAGGTTCTTGCTGTCGAAATCGAATGTGGCGTCGGTGTTGTATGTCATGTTGAACTTCATGCGGTCGCCGACGCTGGCCGCTATCGTGGCCTGTATTTTCTGGTCAAAGTCGAAATAAGTCTTTCGACGCGCAGACAACGAAAGCGAAGGGTTGTCGGTTTTGTTGCTCTTAATGCCCATCGACACCTGCACCGAGCCCTGTGTCTTGAGCGACACGCCGCCCGGGCCGAAAATCTTTTCAAGCGGACCGAGGGCGAAATTCATGTCGAAGATGTTGAAGGGCTGCTTCTCTTTGTCTGTAATCAGCCCCATGTTGCGTTCGCGGTAGTATTGCTGCATCGAGCGCCTGAACTGCCAGTTATTGTATTGTTCGGGCGTGAGCATGAACGGAGTTGCAATGTCGATGTCGCCCACTTTGGTGCGGACTATGTAACAGCCCAAAGCCGGGTCGTACTCGGCGGCGGTTACGATGTTCGAGGGCGTCGACAGGTCGTAGGCCAGCTCGTCGCGCATCAAATCTTCGTAGCTTCTCGGCACCGTAGTGGCTATCGGCAGGGGCATAGCCACCGAATCGGCAGGCGAAGGCGATGCCGGCGGATACGCGGACGGCGGCGGCGGATTAAGCTCCGGCGTATAGTACTGGGCCGAAGCGCTCCAAGGCATGGCAAAAGCGCTCCACGCGACAACGAGGAGCACTACAATCCTATAGATATGTAGCGTGCAGGCTTTTTCCATTTGCAGGCGATACCCCTACATCATCGACAGGGCCTTCTTGATGGCCGCTTCCACCTTCAACGAAGGGTCGGCATCAAAAAGCGCACTGAGGGCTTTTTCGCTCTGCTTACGGTCAAAACCAAGCATGTGAAGTGCCGCCAGGGCTTCTTCGAAGGCATCGCTGCGCCGAGGCATCTGTATGGATAACGTATCGCCCGTAGCTTTTATTTTATCTCTGAGGTCAACAATGATTCTTTCTGCCGTTTTGGCGCCGATGCCCTTTATGGCCTTCAGACGCTTGGCATCGCCTCCTGAAATGACGGCGGCAAGCTCGTCGCCCTGCAACGACGACAATATTATGACCGCCGTTGCCGCCCCGACGCCCGAAACGCCTATGAGCGAGCGGAAAAGCTCGCGCTCGCGCTCTTCGGCAAAGCCATAGAGCACCCAGGCATCGTCGCGTATGGCCTCATGGACATAAAGGCGGCATTCCGTGCAGCCTTCAAGCGACGAAAAAGTCGGCAGAGTTATATTGAGCAGATAAGCCACGCCGCCCGAAGTCTCAACGGTGGCCGAAGTAGGAGTAAGCACCGCCAATGTGCCTTTTATATATTCTATCATCGGTTATATCTCTTTTAATATGTACAAAAGTAGTGATTTGCCACCAATTTTGCGTAACTTCGCAGAAAAATTAGAGGGTGTTTAATAATATATGTTAAACGACAGGTTGGTGTATTTTTGCTTAAATTGCACATTGTGAGGAGAGAGCATGGCGGTTCCCATGCGACCGACGAACAATGCGCAAGTTAACAAAAAGACACCAAGACTGGACTAATATAAAAAACACCCTATGATATTGCAATATACGAAACGAATAAATGCAACGCCTCCGAAAATTTTGAGCGTCTTGCGTCCTGCTCTTCTGTCGCATAGCACGCTATGCTCCCTCATCGCAGAACACAATCCACTTCAAACTTTTCGGCCTGTCGCTTAACAGATATTATTAAACACCCTCTTAAAGAATGGCCGATACATCACTTCTCGAACGCCTCGACGGCATCGAAGCCCGATTTGAAGAAGTCTCGACACTTATAACCGACCCTGCGGTGATTGCCGACATGAAGCGCTACGTGCGCCTGTCGAAAGAATACAAAGACCTCGAACGCCTCGTGGCTTCGACAAGACGCTACCGCGAACTGACAGCAAACATCGACGAAGCAAAAAACATACTTGCATCGGAAACAGACCCCGAAATGCGCGAAATGGCAAAGGAGCAGCTCGACAGCGCATCAGAAGCCATTCCTCAGCTCGAAGAAGACATCAAACTTCAACTGATTCCGGCCGACCCCGAAGACAGCAAGAATGCCATCCTCGAAATCCGCGGTGGCACCGGCGGCGACGAAGCCGCAATATTTGCCGGAGACCTATGCAAGATGTATATACGATACTGCGAAAGCCGCGGATGGGCCGTTGCCATAACATCGGCCAGCGAAGGTGCCGCCGGCGGCTACAAAGAAGTGGTGCTGTCTGTTACGGGCGAAGGCGTCTACGGCATACTCAAATATGAAAGCGGCGTACACCGAGTGCAGCGCGTACCGGCCACCGAAACACAGGGGCGCGTGCACACCTCGGCGGCAACGGTGGCTGTGCTGCCCGAAGCCGAGCCATTCGATGTCGAGATAAACGAAGGCGAAATCAAGTGGGACACATTCCGCTCGGGCGGCGCAGGCGGCCAGAACGTCAACAAAGTCGAATCGGGCGTGCGGCTGCGCTATATATGGAAAAACCCCAACACCGGCGTAGCCGAAGAGATACTCATAGAGTGCACCGAGACACGCGACCAGCCCAAGAACAAAGAACGCGCCCTCAGCCGTCTACGCACCTTCATCTACGACAAGGAACACCAGAAATACATCGATGACATCGCATCGCGACGCAAGACCCTTGTCAGCACCGGCGACCGCTCAGCAAAAATACGCACCTACAACTACCCTCAGGGGCGCATCACCGACCACCGCATAAACTACACCATCTACAACCTGCAGGCATTCGTCGACGGTGACATCCAAGATGTAATCGACCATCTCATCATCGCCGAGAATGCCGAAAAACTCAAAGCCTCGGAACTTTAAAAATATCTGTATGACACCACAGAACTCTCCGCAACAGCCGCCGTCGAGACAGCCCGGCAAAATAGCCCGGATGCTCTCAATAGAGCGCATCAAGGCCGAAGTAAAGGCCGTATCCGAACGTTTCCCTGTCACTCTTGTATTCATCGGACTGGCAACACTTTATGCGCTCACCTGCGTATGGGACGCCAACTGGCCCGACCACGTGAACATTGCCGCCTGCGTCAGCCTGTCGTTGGCATGCCTGTTGTCGCTTGCCGCATATCTGTGGTGCGAGTACCTGCACGCCGAACGCCGCTCGCTGCTGTGGCAGCTGCTGACGATTGCATTTGCACTTGTCAATTTTATATACCTCTACAACCGCGCCGAATACCTCAGCCTTGCCGACGGCATAGGCTATAGCGCAGCCTACACGGCATTGGTAGTGGCGATATTCTTTCTGCCGATAGCACGCCGTTCATCGATAAAACTACAATGGCTCTATTCGGTAAATGTCCTCGAGGCCGTAGCCTTGGCTTTACTCCTGCAGATAGTGCTGGGCATATTCGTCTCGATTGTTTTCGGCACAATCAGTCTGCTTTTCGGTGTATCATCGTTTAAATTAAGCATGTCGTTCGGTATCGTGCTGGCCGGCGCACTCCCAGTAATGGCAGGATTGTGCTATCTGCCGCGAGCCACCGACATCGAAGCCCAAACCGAACGCGACACCGTACAAGCATCGGCGATATCGGCATTCACGAAAAACGTGCTGATGCCGCTCGCCCTCGTCTATACCGTCATCCTTTATGTCTATGGCCTTAAAATACTGTTCACCCTCACGCTTCCAAACGGCTACATATGCTGGATGGTTACGGGCATCGTATCGGCCGTACTGCTGATAGTCTACGGCCTGCAAGGCTACATATGCAGCGCCGGCACTAAAGCCGCCACCAAACGACTGGCCGCGATAGCACTCAGATGGTTCCCGGCAATACTGCTGCCGCTGCTTGTGCTGATGAGCGTAGCCATTTTCTATCGCATCAACCAATACGGCATCACCACAAGCCGCCTCTATGTGGCAACGTTCAACATCTGGGCTTATTTCGCCGTCGCCTACCTGATAATAGCAAAGCTGCCGAAACTCAACCTTGTGGCGACATCATTCGCCGTGATATTCCTGCTGACATCGGTAATACCGCACTTCAATTACTGCACCTGGGGCATAAGCGCCGTGCAGCACAAAGTGACGGAGGCGCTCAAAACCGCCGGCGCCGAGAAATTTCCGCTCAGCTACGAAGAACTTCTCGACATCGTAGGCACTCTGTCTGAAGATGAAGCCGAAAACATAGCTTACGACCTCGACTACCTCGACGATTGGGATAACCACTCGGCCGTCGAAAGCATCGTCAAGAGCAGAACACGAATCTACCGATGGGAAATAATGAACGCCTGCAAAACCCCGTCAGCCAAATTTGAAGCCCGGAATGAAGTCAGGGCACTAAGCCCCGTGCCCCAAGGATTCGCTTCGGTCGAGTACATGACCAAATACGACTACAGCGACTTTGCCACGCACGGGGGCAAATACCCTCTCAAGATGCCGAACGGGCAGACCGTCGACATCCCCGTAGACAGCCTATGCCGGATAAGCACTGAAAGCATACGCTTTGTGCCGGCAAGGCTCGACATCGTAGACCGTCCCGGCGACATTTTCATGCTCACAGACTATAATATCAACGGCGACCGCCGCCGCGAAAAACCATACAGCTATATCAGCGTCAGCGGCTACTACTTCACCAATAACACAGAACAATAATGAAACGCACCGAACTTGTCGAAAACATTTTCCGCAAAGGCTCGTTCCTATGCGTCGGCCTCGACACCGACATTAAAAAAATACCTGAATGCGTCACAGGCTCGCCGGCAGAGCGCATCATAGCCTTCAACAAAGCCATAATCGACGCCACAGCACCTTATTGCGTGGCATACAAACCAAATATCGCATTCTATGAAAGTCTCGGTGCCGACGGATGGAAGGCGCTCGAAGAGACTGTAGCATACATTCGTGCCAAGCACCCCGACCAATTCATAATCGCCGACGCCAAACGCGGCGACATCGGCAACACCGCGGCACTGTATGCCCGTGCATTCTTCGAAAACATGGACTTCGATGCAGTGACACTCGCGCCATACATGGGCGAGGACTCCGTCAAGCCATTTCTCGCATACGAAAACCGCTGGAGCATAATACTGGCACTGACATCCAACCCGTCGGCAAAAGACTTTGAGACCTTCACCGACAGCAAGGGCACACCCTTGTACGAACGCGTGATACGCCGTTCAAAACATTGGGGCAAACCGACAAACACAATGTATGTGGTAGGAGCCACCCAGGCCGAAAGTCTCGACAAAATCCGAGAAGCGGCGCCGCGCCATTTTCTGCTTGTGCCCGGCGTAGGCGCTCAGGGCGGCAGCCTCGAAGAAGTGGCACGCCACGGCCTTATCGATGAGTGCGGCCTGCTCGTGAACAGCTCAAGGGGCATAATCTACGCATCGACCGGCACAGACTTCGCAGAAGCCGCAGCAAAGGCTGCCAAAGAACTGTCTGACAAAATGACGGTGCTGCTCGGCGAAATGGCATAAGAGCAAACGCAGAAATACTGAACAAAACATCATCGGAGCGTGTATTAATCATATATACACGTTCCGATTGTTTATGAAAAGACATTTCAACTACAGACCTCGATGCGTGACCCTGCTGTCAGCCATAGTGATGGCATTGGCGCTCTGCATTGCGATGCCGTCGTGCGGCACAATCCGCACACATGCCGGCATAGAACACGACTACCGCTACGATTTTGACGACGGATACCGCCATCACCACAAAAAACATAAAAAGCACAAGAAATACCACAAGAAGCACGGACACCATCACCATTAGTCAATACACGGCAAGGGCGCACCGGAAACACCGACGCGCCCTTGTCTTGCATACGATATATTTTACTTTTTGGCGCTGCCGAAAGTAACGTTGAAACCGAAGTTGATAGATGCGCAAGCATTGCCAACCGGCACAAACTGCGGCGTAACCTTGAAGAACTGATGGTCGGAACCGATAAAGAAGTTGAAGCCCTTGGGATGCAGGTTGAGCATCCATCCGAACGACGAACCATAGGTCGATGCACCATAGTTGACTGTCATGTCGAACCACCGGCAAGGCTTCAGGTTAGCGTAAAAACGGCCTTCTGTCCACGACTGACAGCCTGCTATGTAGCTCGAAAAGAGGAAACCGCCGGTAAGGCCGCGATAGAAAGGCATGGTGTACTCGGCACCCACACGGATGGTGGCGTTGAGCATCTTTTTGTAGCCACTCTTGTCGCCGTCGCGGTGGAAGTTGACCACATCCTGAAGGTCATCCCACATACGGTCGAGCTGTTCCGAAAGCTTGTTTTCTTCAGGCTGGTCATCGTTGATTGCAATGTCTTTGAATCCGTCGAATGTCCATTCACCCTTGCCGGTTTTTGCCGTCACGCCATCTTTCCACTTCATGAAACCGAGGTCGGTGACTGCGGCAGACAGCTGCAGGTCGGGTAGCAGCTGGTATGTGGCGCCGAGGTCCACCCCAAGACCGTAACCGGCAATTCCGAAGTTATTGTAGTCGATGTCGCCCCATTCTACAAGGTCGGCATCTTCCGGCTTGTCGTAGTCGACGCCGGCTTCTTTCTTAGTAGGCACATAGAGGCCGCTGCCGGCAGCCATCTGCAACTCGCCGTTAGCGCGTATATGCCACTGGTCATGGCTCATACGGACATCCATGTTTTTGATGTGAGCCGTAACATTGGCAAGACCTACAAGAACTTTGACTTTGGCGCCAATGGTAAGTCTGTTGTTGATTTTATGGCTGTGTCCGAGGCCGATTTCGGCATATGCGGTAGCATTTGCCTTGACGTCCTTGAAATTGTAGCGTGTATCTTCGCCGGTCTGTCCGAGTTTCATGAAGCGGAACAAATCTTTAGGCAGATTTACGCCCATGTCGGTGTGAAAACCGATTGAAATGGTGTTGAAGCCCTTGAAAGCCCTGAAGCCGGTCGACAAAATCGTCATGTCGACGTTGGCATTTATATGATTGTTGTTTGCGAGCTTGTCGAGGAACTCGTTGGCATCTACCGTCGGGCTCATGAATGTTGTGAGCTTGTATTGGCTGCCGGGCTGAGTCTTGTAGAGGAACTTGTCGACACCGACATTCGAGAAAAGCGATACATCGTAGTTGCCCAACACGGGTATCGAGAAATAGTTACGCTCGCCCATGAAGGCCGGGTTAAGTTCGTGACGGAACGAATAGCCGTCCATAAAATATGCCGTGCGAGGTGCTTCCTGAGCCGAAGCCATAAAGGCGCACACTGCCGCAAGACATGCTATGATTTTTTTGATGTGTGTCATGATTGGTCTGTGTTGTGGGTTGTTCGGTAATGGGAAGCGTTTCATTCGTCATCTCTGTCGTTGAGGTCGACCGAGATGCCGCCCAGTATCTTTATGCGGATATCTTCAAACTTCAGGCTCTGTTCCTTGTTTAGGTTAACGCCTTTTGAAGCTTCGGTGGTGACAGCATCGAAAATCAGACGTATGCCGTCGAGGTCGGAAAGGCTCGCGCCTTTCGACGAAATGGTGATTTTGAGGGTAGAACGCGACGGTGAATCAAGCGTACCGGCAGCAACAAGGCCTTCGACCTTGGCCTCGGGTTCTGTTAGCACATTGTCTTCGCCGACACCGAGAGCCTTGACTTCGGGGGTCATAGACAGAGGCACGGTGTTTATTGCCGTAAGGCTCACTTCGACCGTGTCGAAATTGTAGTCGTCGAGGTCAGAATCCCAACCTTGGTCGTTGTGTGTGTAGTTTAGGTGCATCTTGTCGCCGAAAGCCAATGGCACTACGGCTTCGTAGGACGGCACATCGAAAACATAGGTACTTCCGAGCTCGAATGTCACACGCTCTTTGACGGGCTGGCACTCTGCCACAAACGAAATACGGTCGGGGATGGTCTCGATGATGTCGCTGAGATTCTCAACCACGACATTGGTGACACCGGAACCGGCTACAGGACGGCGCGAAAGCACAATAGTGTTGTGGCCCGGCGTGACAGTTATTGGCGTGAAACCGTATTTGCTTCCTATTTTAACGTTGGCAATAGGAGCGTTTTTGAGGAACGCTTCGAGAACGCCGCTGACCTCTACACTCAAAGGTGAGGAGTTGTCGACAACAAACGTTATCTGTGGATTATCCATGTCGAGAGTATTGTTCCCTTCACTGAGGAAATCGGGTATGTCAGTGATGTCGAACGATGTTTCCACGTCGGGTATGTCGGGGTTTACCTCGCCGGTAACGCTCAGAATACGCGGTGCTTTGCCGGGGTCGCCTGTATTGACAACCGATGTCGAGGTAACCAGCACAAGGTTTGCCGTTCCGCCGACCGGAAGGTCGCCGTTCGTCAGAGAAACATCGCCTTCGGCCTTGAGTTCACAATCGAGGTTGAACTCGCCGTCATGCAGACCCTGTCCGTCCGGCAGATTTTCGAGGTTGACTTTCGACAAATGTATCGATGCTTTCAGAGGGTTGTTGGCCCGAATAGGCGTGTCGTTTATGAAGCTTACCGTATGGCCGTCGTCGAGGACTTTAAGAAACTGTCTTGTCGACGGGTCGGTAATCTCAACAGTCCACGAGTCAGGGAATACGGCGCGGAAATCGGTGTCGATATACGCCGTGCCGCTGTAGTCATTCGACTCAAAACCTACGGTAAAGTTGATGTCTATCGAAACCTCTGCCGAATAGAGGGCTACAAGCTGGTCGGTGACATTGGAGCTGCGCAGGCTTATTTTGTTGGTGGTAGTGGCACGTGCCGTAATTTTAGGAAGATTCACATTGACATAGTTGAGATTGCCCGAACGCATAACGTTGGGAGCCATATTGTCAATTTCCACTTCGTCGATATGATACTCCGACGATTCGGCGTGGCCGCTTTGCACAAGGGCATAGTCGCCTATGTTCTTGAGGCCATACTGGCCGACATATTCAGCCGCCTTGATTGAACTGCCATCGTCAATATCGAAAATCTGGTCGAGGGTGATTTTGTCAGTACTGCTCGAAGGAAGTGTTATCATGTTGCCTCCGAGAGTCATGTTGAGGTCGATATCCTCAGTCAGGTCGTAGTCATTATCCACGCACGAACTGAGCGATATCACGGCTATACATAGTGCAGCCGCGTTGATACGAAATAATTTGAACATATATTGGTGATTGTTATTATGGCGTAAATCTTTATTCACTTAAATATCGGCAAAATTAATCTTTATTTACAAACTAAACAAAATTTCACCATAAAAAAGACAACCCGTAACAGCATTGTAACCGACAGCCCGACCAATGCAATCTTACTACAGCTGCAAAAACAAAAGGAACACCATTGCAGATAACGCATTCTCACCAACCGACAAGCAACAGCACGTTCTAAAAGTTTCCCAAAGCGCAGCGAAAACATCCTGTAAATAAATGCTTTAGCAATTTCATAAAACCCAAAAGTTTTCCAAAACGAAAACTTTGTTGAAAAATAAACGTTTAGAAATTTGCCAAAACGGTAAATCTTGCGTAGCTTTGCAGCAGCAAAATTTCACCATCACATCTGAAATCCATATACACAAATCCCTCAATAATGATACAGGTAGTAGTAAAGCGCGACGGTCGCGTCGTGGGCTATAACGAAGAAAAAATCAAGGCTGCCATACGCAAAGCCATGCTAACGACCGAGCTTGGCGAAGACGAGGCTCTGATACAGAAAATCGCCGACCGCATAGGCGCCCACGGCACAGAACGAATGACCGTGGAAGAAATTCAGGACATGGTCGAAGTAGAGCTGATGAACAGCCCCCGAAAAGAAGTCGCAAAACGCTACATCGCCTACCGCGACCAGCGCAGCATTGCCCGAAAAGCAAAGACGCGCGACATGTTCCACGAAATCATCGAAGCGAAAAACAACGACATCACGCGCGAAAACGCCAACATGAACACCGACTCGCCCGCCGGAATGATGATGAAATTCGCCAGCGAGACCACAAAGCCGTTCGTCGACGACTATCTCCTCTCTGCCGAGGCCCGCGAAGCCGTACGCCACAACTACATCCACATACACGACAAAGACTACTACCCCACCAAGAGTTTCACCTGCGTACAGCACCCTCTCGACAACATACTCAAATACGGTTTCACTGCCGGCCACGGCGAATCGCGTCCGGCAAAACGCATCGAGACCGCCTCGATAATCGCGTGCATATCGCTTGAAACCGCACAGAACGAAATGCACGGCGGACAGGCCATCCCGGCATTCGACTTCTATCTGGCTCCTTTCGTCCGCAGTTCCTTAAAAGAAGAAATTGAAGTTCTCGAAAATCTGTCGGGCGAAGACCTCTCCGACCTATACGACGCCAAGTTCGACGACTATCTCAAAAAGCCTCTCGACGGGCTGACAGGCAAAGAGCGCTATCTGCAGCACGCCATAAACCGCACCGTAGGCCGTGTGCACCAGGCGATGGAAGCCTTCATTCACAACATGAACACTATCCACAGCCGCGGCGGCAACCAGGTGGTTTTCAGCTCCATCAACTACGGCACCGACACTTCGGCCGAAGGACGTTGCATAATCCGCGAACTGCTCCACTCCACATACGAAGGCGTAGGCAACGGCGCCACGGCCATATTCCCCATACAGATATGGAAGAAAAAACGCGGCGTGAGCTATCTGCCTACCGACCGCAACTACGACCTCTACCGCCTTGCATGCAAAGTGACGGCACGCCGCTTCTTCCCTAACTTCGTGAACCTCGACGCCACTTACAACCAACACGAAAAATGGAACGCCGACGACCCCTTGCGCTACCGCTATGAAGTTGCAACGATGGGATGCCGCACGCGCGTGTTCGAAAACCGTTTCGGCGAAAAGACATCCATAGGCCGAGGCAACCTCTCTTTCACCACCGTAAACCTCGTGCGACTCGCCATTGAGTGCATGCCCGTACAGGACCGCAAAGAGCGCATCGACCTGTTCTTCCGCAAACTCGACGAAGTGCTCGAAATAACCGCGCGGCAGCTCAACGACCGCTTCAACTTCCAAAAGACAGCGCTCGTCAAGCAATTCCCCCTGCTTATGTCAAAGCTTTGGAACGGCGGCGACAAACTTCGTCCCAACGAGACCGTCGAAGCCGTGATAAACCAGGGCACGCTCGGCATAGGCTTCATCGGACTGGCCGAATGCCTCATAGCCCTCACCGGCAAGCACCACGGCGAAAGCGATGAGGCGCAGGCTCTCGGACTGAAGATAGTAGGCCACATGCGCAGCCGCGTGAATGACTTCTGCGAACAATATAAACACAACTACTCGGTGCTCGCAACCCCGGCCGAAGGCCTCTCGGGAAAATTCACCGCCAAAGACCGCAAATCGTTCGGCATCATCGCAGGCATCACCGACAAGATATACTACACAAACTCGAACCACGTGCCCGTCTACTACCACTGCAGCCCGAAGCACAAGGCCGAAGTAGAAGCGCCCTACCATGCACTCACAGGCGGCGGCCATATATTCTATGTCGAAATCGACGGCGACGCAACCCACAACCCCGACGCCATAGCGGCCATCGTCGACCTTATGAACCAAAACAACATTGGCTACTGCTCGGTGAACCACAACCGCAACCGCTGCATGGAATGCGGATACGAAGACGCTTCGGCCCAACTCGACGAATGCCCCAAATGCCACAGCAAGGAGATTGACCGCCTCCAACGCATCACAGGCTACCTTGTCGGCACTACCGACCGTTGGAACAACGCGAAACTCGCCGAACTGAACGACCGCGTAGTGCATGAATAAGCCCGTTCGAGTAGTCCGGGTCGTCGAAGGGACATCGGTCGACGGCCCGGGACTGCGGACATCAATCTACGTCGCCGGATGCCGCCACCAATGCCCCGGGTGCCACAATCCGCAGACATGGGATTTCATGGCCGGAAAAGACATGACTGTCGACGAGCTGATGGAAATCGTGCGATATAACGGTTTTCCCGTCACGCTGACAGGCGGCGACCCAATCTACCAAGCCGAAGCATTGGTGCCTTTGGCCGAGGCAATAGCGAAAGAAGGTCTCGGTCTGTGGTGCTACACCGGCTTTACCTACGAAGAGCTGCTCGAGACCGCCGACCCTGCCGTTGAAAAACTCCTCAACCTGGTCGATGTGCTTGTCGACGGCCCGTTCATTGCCGCCGAACGCGACACTTCGCTGCGCTTCAGGGGCTCAACGAACCAAAGGCTCATCAACATCAAGAAAACTCGCGCAAACAAGAGCATAAGCCTGTTCGACGAAGAATAACGGACTCACCTACTGAACAACAGACGGATGGATTGTTATAATATATAGAAACAATTCATCCGTTTTGTCATGTCCGCACCACAGCCCACAGCACCGGCCCCACCGGCGCATACACACAAAAACATGCTCTTCACCGCCATGAACATAGCGGTACTGGTGCTTTCGCTTCTGCTGATTGTATTCATATCAATCGACACCTTCGAGAATGTCAATTTTCTCGAAAGCCACCGTTACATGACCTTCCAGCTTTGGGTGTGCATATTCTTCATCCTCGATTTCTTCGTGGGCCTTTTCCATTCCGGCAACAAGAAAAGCTATTTTTGGCAAAGAATTGTTTTTCTTCTCCTGTCAATCCCCTATCTCAACATAATAGGCCTGCTCGACATCCCCCTGAGCCACACAGCCCTTTATTTCATACGGTTCGTACCGCTTGCGCGCAGTGCCCTTGCATTGGCAATCGTCACCGGCTATGTATCAAGCAACGCAATCACCAATCTGTTCATTTCATATACCCTTATTCTGTTGGCGCTATGCTATTTCTGCTCGCTGATATTCTACCATTGCGAGTTCGGCATCAACAAAGCCGTCACAAGCTATTGGTCGGCATTGTGGTGGTCGGCAATGAACCTCACCACTGTCGGTTGCGACATTTCTCCCATCACCCCCGTAGGTAAAATAATAAACGTATTTCTGCCAATCAGCGGCATGGTGATGTTTCCGCTCGTCACGGTCTACTTGACAAACTATGTAACACGGAAGTCGAAAGAACATCGACCGGTGTAGTCGTCAGCGGATGGCGGCAAAGAACTCGCTGCGTAGAGCGGCGTCCTCGGCAAAAACGCCGTTATAGTGCATTGTGGTGGTAGAAGCATCCTGCTTTTCGACACCTCGCATCTTCATGCACAGATGCTCCCCTTCACAAACGGCAATCACGCCTTTTGCGCCGAGGCTTTCAAGGACTGCGTCGCACAACTGGCGCGTAAAGCGCTCCTGCACCTGAAGCCGACGAGCATATACATTAACAATACGGGCGAGCTTGCTCAGCCCGACAATTTTCCCGTCGGGAATATATCCTATGCTCACCTTTCCGAAAAACGGCAGTATGTGGTGCTCGCACATCGAATAGAACTCGATATCTTTCACTACAATCAGCTGCGAGCCTTCATGCTCGAAAAGGGCCTGCTGCAATGTCCCGGCAGCGTCAGCCCTGTAGCCCGATGTCAGAAACCACAGAGCCTTTGCGGCACGTTGGGGTGTCTTGAGCAGCCCTTCTCGCGAGGGGTCTTCGCCCAATAGCTTTATTATGGCCTCGACGTGCGAAGCCACGGCGTCTATTCGTTCGTTTTCGCTAAGTTCCTGCATTAGAATTAATCAATATTGATTTTATCACGCACCACACGCAGATAGGCTGCCAACGACGGAAAAGCCTGCCGGATTTCAGCCATTACGGCCTCAGCCTCGGCTCGCGAGCGGAAGTCTCCGACCTTTACTCGCCAATAGGGCGAGTTGAACGTCATATATGACCTCAGATGCGGAAATTGGGCCGCTATGCGCTGCTCGGCCGCCTCGGCATTACGGCGAGCCGAACGGGGATTGTTGTCGTCGAAAACCTGCACCCTGTAGCCGGTGCGCACTGCCGGATGGGCATGTGCGGACTCCGAAGCCTCGGCATTCTCGCCCATAACGGGCACACCCCGATAAACCAACAGTCGAGCCAAAGCTTCGGGCTGGTCGATGATGATGTTGCCCGACGCCATGATGGAGTCGACAATCGACACCGTCGCGCCGGCATTCGCCGTCAGGCATGATGCCGACACCGTTACAATCGCAGCAAATGCGGTGCGGTAAAGTTTCATGCGTTTAAATGCGTTTAGAGAGCTGTTAAAAGGGCCGTGGAAAACTCCACGGCCCCATAAAAGATACCGGGAATAGCCAGGCTATGCCCTTATCAGAATGCTTTTACTATGCCCATGAAGTCGGCGCATTTCAGCGAAGCACCGCCGATAAGACCTCCGTCAACGTCGGGTTTGGCAAAGAGTTCGGCCGCATTCGAGGGTTTGCAGCTGCCGCCATAGAGGATAGATGTGTTTTCGGCAACTTCTTTACCGTACTTCTCGGCGATGACGCCACGGATGAAAGCGTGCATGTCTTCGGCCTGCTCGGCTGTAGCGGTCTTGCCGGTGCCGATAGCCCATACGGGTTCGTAGGCGAGAATGATTTTGCCGAAGTCTTCGGCACTGAGGTTGAAGAGGCCTTCTTCTACCTGACGGCGAACGACTTCGTTGTATGTGCCGTTTTCACGTTCGGCAAGAACTTCACCGATGCAGAAGATGGGCTTGAGACCGTTGGCAAGAGCCAATGCCACTTTCTCGCGAAGGGTTTCAGAAGTTTCGCCATAATATTGACGACGCTCCGAGTGTCCGAGTATCACGTATTTCGCAGTAGTCGAAGCCACCATCGAGGCCGACACCTCGCCGGTGTATGCGCCCGAAGTGTGGTCGGCGCAGTTCTCGGCACCAAGACCGAGCACTGTCTGGTCGATGACAGCGGCCACAGGGCAAAGGTGGGTGAAGGGTACGCAAATCACTACGTCGCAGTTGGCTTTTTCAGCCTTAAGGGCTTCATTGACTTCTTTGGCAAGGGCAACACCTTCAGCTACGGTGGTGTTCATCTTCCAGTTGCCGGCAACGATATTTTTTCTCATTGTATTATTATGTTTGAAAGTATTTTACTCGTGTGGAATGTGGGTGCAAAGTTACGCATTTTTTTCGTTACGGCGCACAAAGAGACGCAAGATTTTGGGCGAAAGTCCAAGCAGATAGACAACAAGCAACGACAGCACATAAATACCGACGGCTACGGCATGTATTTCGCCCTTGTCGACAGGGTACACACAGGCAAGTCCGTCAACACCGCCGCTATTGTCGGCAATATCCAAATCAAGCGATGCAAGCGTACGTTTCCAACGTATTATGCCCTCGGCATCGACATATACAAGGGCTGCGTCGCCGCGTACAAGTTGTTTTAGCGACGTATCCTCAGCCGAATAAACCGGGAAATGCGGTTTGGCAAGCTCAAGCCACGCATCGAGGCGCGCGCCCGAAGCCCCGGCAATACCCACCATCGCCGTGCCATGGCGGTCGGCATACTCATTGAGCCGGTTGGCGAAATACATACGCGACAGGAATTGCACGTCAGGTTCGGTCACAATAAGATAAAGGACGGGCGTCGCCATAGACGCAAGTTCGTCGTTTACGTCGTAACCGTCGGCATCGCGCACTTCAAAGCCATAACCGTCAGTCTCCTCCGTATCCTCGACATCCACAAAAGTCCATGTGCTGTCGGGCAGCTCCGAAAGCCCGAAACTGCGGCGTTCGCCGTCTTTCTCATAAATATACGTAGTTCCGCCATCGGCTGTACCTTCGGCAAAAAAAGAAGTGCCGGTCTTATATGGCCTGAAATCGACAAGCGGCTGAACGTGATAGCCGGCAAAGGCCAAAAACATCGGAAAAGCGAGCGACATCACCACCACGAGCCACTGTATGGGTGCCGGATAAAGTCCGCGCACCGCTCTGTTATAAATGCACAACAGGGCTATAAGCAGCACAAGCAGCACGTTCTTGCCAAATGTAGCCCAATTGGATATGACAAGAAAATCGCCGAAACAGCCGCAGTCCGAAACCGGGTCGGACAAGGCGATATACAAGGTCAACGGAAGCATGAAAACCATCATTGCTGCCGCGAGCCACACCGCCGCACGCTTGAGCGAGCCTGTAGCCACAAGGATGCCAGTGCAGAACTCAACACAGGCAAGCCCTACGCAGCCGGTCAGAACCACCTCGCGCGGCAGCTCCATGCCCCACACTCCAAGATATTCGTTAACCTTTATAAGAAAGCCCCACGGGTCTATAGCCTTGGCCCAGCCGGAAACGACAAACGTAAGCCCCACCGCAAGCCTCGCGACCCACACGGCGGCCGTACGCAGACGGACTTTATTGGCCGGCAGCATCTTCTGTCAGTTTAATGATACCGAAGACGGCATAATTCACCATGTCGAAATAGTTGGCATCGATGCCCTCCGAAACTTTGGTCATGCCTTTGTTGTCTTCGATTTCCTTGGTGCGCTCAATTTTGGCGAGTATAAGGTCGACATACGACAGAACGCGCATTCCGCGCCAGGCCTCGTCGTAGTCGGTGTTCTTTGCCATCATCAGCGTTTTAGCCTCGGTGGCGAGGGCATCGTAGAGTTCTATGGCACGCTCTGTGCTTATGTCCTTACTGTCGGCATATCCGAGCCTAAGCTGTATTATGCCTATAAGGCCGTAATTGACAATGCCCACAAACTCGGGCAGAATGCCCTCTCCTACGGCCGAAACGCCCTTGACCTGCAAAGTGCGTATGCGCTTGGCCTTTATGAAAAGCTGGTCGGTTATGGCCTCGGGACGCATTATGCGCCACGAGGGGCCGTAGTCACCGAGCTTGGCGACAAAGGTAGAGCGGCACATAGCAAGAGCCTGTTCAAACTGGGCATTGGTATCGTGAGCTGTAGTCATGTCGGTATCATTTAAAAATATGCAAATTTAACACATTTCAGCGACATTTTGTCGCTTTGGCAGAAAAAATGTCATGAAAAGCGGCGCCACAGACACGCCACAGGCACATGGCATGCGGTTTGCTTCCTTCAATGGCAGACATATGCGCTGCGCATACTACCAGAAACGAAAACCAAAGCGCACGCGATGTTGTTAAAGATATAGTAATCTTTCTAAAAAGTCGTTCACATTCCACACAATATGAATTTCAACAATTTCACCATCAAATCGCAGGAAGCCATCCAAAAGGCCGTCGAGATAACGCGCGGTGCCGGCACTCAGGCCATAGAGCCGGTGTGCCTGCTCAAAGGCGTAATCGACGAAGGCGAATCGGTGCTTAAATTCATCTTCCAGAAAATCGGTGCCAACCCGGCCAACGTAGTCCGTGCCGTCGACGCAGAAATCGCCGCACTGCCAAAAGTATCGGGGCAGGAGCCGTACCTCAGTCGTTCGTCAAACGACGTGTTGCAGAAAGCGCTCGACGTCGCCAAGAAGATGGGCGACCAATATGTGACACTCGAAGCACTGCTGTTGGCCCTGTTTGAGATAAACTCTCCGGCATCTACAATACTCAAAGACGCAGGTCTCTCAAAAAAAGAACTTGAAGCGGCCGTACAGGAGCTGCGCAAGGGCAAGACGGCTTCAGACCAAAGCGCCGAAGAGCAGTACAACGCCCTGTCGAAATACGCCGTGAACCTCAACGAACGTGCCCGTTCGGGCAAGCTCGACCCCGTGATAGGCCGCGACGAAGAAATCCGCCGCGTGCTACAGATTTTGAGCCGTCGCACCAAGAACAACCCTATGCTGATAGGTGAACCGGGCACAGGCAAGACGGCCATTGCCGAAGGTCTCGCACACCGCATCGTCAGAGGCGACGTGCCCGAAAACCTGCGCTCAAAGCAGATTTATTCGCTCGACATGGGCGCACTCGTCGCCGGTGCGAAATACAAAGGCGAGTTTGAAGAGCGCCTGAAAGCCATCGTAAACGAAGTGACGGCGGCCGACGGCGAAATAATACTCTTCATCGACGAAATCCACACCTTAGTAGGCGCCGGAAAAGGCGAAGGCGCAATGGATGCCGCAAACATCCTCAAACCGGCACTCGCACGAGGCGAACTCAGAAGCATAGGCGCCACAACACTCGACGAATACCAGAAATACTTCGAGAAAGACAAGGCTCTCGAACGCCGCTTCCAGAAAGTCATGGTCAACGAACCTGACGAGACTTCGGCAATCGCCATACTCCGTGGCCTCAAAGAGCGCTACGAGAACCACCACAAGGTGCGCATCCGCGACGAGGCAATCATCGCCGCCGTGCAACTGTCTGAGCGCTACATAACCGACCGTTTTCTCCCCGACAAGGCCATCGACCTTATCGACGAAGCGGCATCAAAGCTGAAGCTCGAAATCGATTCGGTTCCGCAGGCTCTCGACGACATCAGCCGGCGCATAGCCCAAAAAGAAATCGAGCGCGAGGCAATCAAGCGCGAAGGTCAGAACGAGAAAGTGCGCGAAATCGAGCGCGAGATAGCAGAGCTGCGCGACGAGGAAAAAGAGTACTCGGCCAAATGGAAAGCAGAGCGCGACCTCATTGCACGCATTCAGCAGAACAAAATCGACATCGAGCAACTCAATTTCGAAGCCGACAAAGCCGAGCGCGACGGCGACTACGCACGTGTTGCCGAAATACGCTACTCTCGCGTCGCCGAAAAGCAGAAAGAAATCGAAACGATACAGGAACAGCTGAAAATGATGCAGGGCGAAAAAGCCCTCATCAAAGAAGAAGTCGATGCCGAAGACATCGCCGATGTAGTGTCGCGCTGGACGGGCATCCCTGTAAACAAGATGGTGCAGAGCGAAAAAGAAAAACTGCTGCACCTCGAAGCCGAACTGCACAGCCGCGTGGTCGGACAGGACGAAGCCATCTCGGCAATCGCCGACGCCGTGCGCCGCAGCCGCGCCGGCCTCAACGACCCGAAACGCCCGATAGGCTCCTTCATATTCCTCGGCACGACAGGTGTCGGAAAAACAGAACTTGCAAAAGCGCTGGCCGAATACCTCTTCGACGACGAAAACATGATGACACGCATCGACATGAGCGAATATCAGGAGAAGCACTCCGTGTCGCGTCTTGTGGGAGCGCCTCCGGGATATGTCGGCTACGACGAAGGCGGACAGCTCACCGAGGCGGTAAGGCGCAAGCCCTACTCTGTAGTGCTCTTTGACGAGATTGAAAAAGCCCACCCCGACGTGTTCAACATTCTCCTGCAGGTTCTCGACGACGGAAGGCTGACCGACAACAAAGGGCGCAACGTCAACTTCAAGAACACCATAATCATAATGACGTCGAACATGGGTTCGGCCCTAATCCGCGACAACTTCGCCAAGATAACGCCGGAGAACAAAACCGAAACCGTCGAAAAGACCAAAAACCAGGTGCTCGACATGCTCAAACAGACCATACGCCCCGAGTTCCTCAACCGCATCGACGAAATCATAATGTTCACGCCACTCAACAGGGCTGAAATCGAAGAAATCGTCGGGCTCCAAATCAAGAGCATACAGCGCATGCTCGAACACTCCTCGGGCATAGAACTGAAAGTGACCCCGAAAGCGCTCTCATTCCTTGCCGATGAAGGATATGACCCTGAATTCGGCGCCCGTCCCGTAAAACGCGCCATACACCGGCTCGTGCTCAACCAGCTGTCAAAAGACATCCTGGCACAAAAAGTAGACCGCTCACATCCCATCGTAATCGACACCGAAGGCGACGGTCTTGTATTCAGAAACTGATAGTTACAAACAAAACAATTAGACTAAGATGAAAAAATTTCTCTCCCTATTCCTTTTGGCGATACCTATGCTCGCATTCGTATCCTGCCACGACGACAACGACCTCCCCGACGTAGACTTCAACTTTACCTTTGAAAACGCTACAAGGGTCGACGGCAAACTATATGCAGTACAGGGGCAGCCGTTCAAGGTAGCTTCAATCGAAGTGAAAAACAAAGACGGCAACAAGCCGGCAATGATTACGGCGGCCAACTACTATTGGGACTATTATTATATCGGTTCTTCTATCCAGCCGCCGTTCGCATTCGAAGTGCAGCTCTCCGAAGAGACGCCTCTTGGCGAACATCTGCTCGAAGTTCAGGCTCCTCTCTTCGCCGAAGATAAAGAAGCGGCCACGGCAGTAGTCAGCTTCAAAGTGCAGGTAGTGGCTTCGGCCGACGACATCCCACAGGCCGGAGAAAGTTCCTTCACGGTAAAGCCCAGCACATCGTCGAGCGCCACCGACTGACGCCGGCATTGTTCTAAGAAACAATACAGGAAAACGGGCAGCCCCTTTTTGGGTGCCGCCCGTTTTTTCGTATGCTGTCTACGCTTTATTCAGCGTAGATTATATATGTCGTGTTAGGAGCCAAAGTTCCTTTAAGCGTGCCGGCGGCGACCTCGAATGCCGTTCCGCTGACTGCGTCCTTATAACTGCCGTCGGACAAGGTCGTAGCCATCGACACATCCTGGGCCGAGCCGGAGAAATTGACCAAAGCAGCGCCGGCAGTGCGGTCGACTTCGGCCACGGCGCCGTTGTTAACAAAGACAAGGGTTTCGGGCTTGCCGCTCATTGCGTGGCGGAACTTGTTTGCCGCAACAACTTCGGGGTGGAAGAATTCGTCGTTTCCGCGAGGCCCTACTTTATTGTCTCCCCAATAATTTTGACGCGTGCTTCCTACAGGACGGCTGAAGAAGAGTGGACGCCCGTCGGCACGTGCGGCAAGAAACACCCAACCGGTGCGTATTTGGTCGTCGGTCAATCCGGCCGACTCGTGTGCGTTGGCATAAGTGTCGTGGCTCTCGACCCATGTGACAAGTTGGTCGGGACGAGCCGGATGATGCCAGTCGTTCAAATCGACACCGGCAGTGTCGCCCTGTTCGAGAACTTTGCGCAATTCATGTCCGTAGGAGCTGGCGGTCAAATCCATATACTCGGCATACTCTTTCTCCTTCACGTTGCGGTCTTGGAGCACTTCGCCGTATATGAACAAGCTGTCGGCCGGCAAAGCCAGCTTGAGGCCTTTGACATCCTTTCGGCCTGTAGCCACATCCCAGAAATCATTCACCGAGGCCTTAGGGTCGAGGGGGTCTGACGGCAGGCCTATATGTTTGGCCGTGTCGTAACGGAAGCCGCGGGCACCGAGAGCAAGCAGGTCGTTGACATACTGCATATAGTAGTATTGGAAATCGGGGTTCTCGGTATTCACGTCAGGCAGTCCGCCCATCTTTCCGGTGGTGCACTGCATACGGTCGTTATAATCGACGATGTCGTTGAAACCATTGGCATGAAACAGATTTTCATGGCCTCCGACGGCATTGTCGAGGCCCGGAAGCACAGCCGTATGGTCGACAGCCGTATGGTTAGGCAACACATCGACAATCACCCTCACACCATATTTGGCGGCACTGTCGCACATTGCCTTGAAATCATCGCGCGTACCCAAAAGGTAGTTTCCGATTGTCCAGTCGGTCGGCTGATAGTAATAGTACCATTTGCCTTTCACACTGTCGCCCGGTTCGCTGAAAAGCGCCTTTCCGCCCTCTTCACCTACGAAACAAGCCTGCACGGGCGATGTCTGCACATAGTCATACCCGGCATCGGATATCAGCTTCATGTTGTCGGCTATCGTGTTGAGCGACCACGACCATGCGTGAAGTATCAGTTCATCGTCATTAGGCACAGACGCCTCTGTCGCAGTTTTTTTCGGCGCGCAAGAGCACATGAGTGCTGCCGCCGCAATGTAGAATGTCAGTTTGTTCATAATATTAAGACTTGAATCACAAAATTTTGCGTAAAGATATGAACAATTCGGCACTTACACAATTTTTTCACACAAATAAACACACGGCAAGAAATACACAAGGCAGACAGCCGGAGCTTCTGCACCGGCTGTCTGCAACGATATGATATCTGTAGATTTATTTTGTCTTTTTACCGTCTTCTACCGAACCATAGCCATACCCGTAGGAATGGGCTTTGCGTCCATAGTGGCCGTATTCGCCATAGCGGCGGTAGAGATAGGAGTTAGAGGTAATATTCACGCCGTTGAGCACAATGTATACCGAAGAGAACTTGCCGCTTTCGACAGCCTGATGGAGAACTTTAAGACTACTCTTTGTCGAATAGTTGGCACGGCTCACATAAAGTTGCAGGTCGGAGTGGCGCGTGATAAGGAATGTATCTGAAATTACACCCACCGGAGCCGAGTCGATGATTACATAGTCAAACTTATCGCGCAACTGGCTCATGAGCCTGCTCATGTTGGCCGACATCAGCAGTTCGTTGGGGTTGGGCGGTATCGGGCCGGCAGGCAATATATACAGATTGGCGTTGACTTTAGACTGCTTGACAAGGGTATCGATGTCATGCTCCTGGCCTGACAGATATGTCGTGACGCCGCGCTGGTTGGTAAGCCCGAAATTATGTGCCAGCATCGGGCGACGGAGGTCCATACCCACAACCACGACTTTCTTACCCATCAGAGCATAAGTAAGGGCAAGATTGGTTGCCACAAACGTCTTACCTTCGCCGGAGATTGTCGAGGTTATCATGATGACCTTGCTGTCGACACCCGAACGGGTAAACGATATATTGTTTCGCAGAAGACGGAACAGCTCGGCTATAGGAGTCGACACGTTCTCGCCCACGACAACGGCATCGTCCTTGGTGCGGTCAGACTCACAGATTTCACCGAGAATGGGCACTTTGGTGATGCGCTGCAGCTCTTCCTGGTCAGAGAATATCGGGAAAAGCAGACGACGCACGAATATGACAGCTCCGGGGATAAGCAATCCGAACAGAAGCGCGACAAAATATATCACCATGCGGCGCGGCGAAACCGGACCCGAACCTGTGGGGTCGTCAATCAGACGTGCCGTATTGGTGGCAAGCGTTTTCTGCAAGGCAATCTCCTCGCGACGCTGCAACAGGAATGTGTAGATGTTCACCTTTACCTGCTGCTCGCGGAATATTTCCTGCAGACCCTTGTCGATAGTCGGCGTCGAGGCAAGCGCTCCTGTACTGCGGTTTTCAAGGTCGCGTATCGAGCTACGCTGTGCCGCAAGACCGCGCTTGGTAGTCGATATGTTCTGGAGTATGCGCACCTTGTCGCGGCTAAGTTCTTCGCGCATCGACATTACGAGAGGATTGTCGGGCGTAGAGCCTTCGAGTGTGCGGTTAAACTGGTTTACCTTGCGGTTATAGGCCTCTATAATCTGCGTTATGGTCGAATTGTTGACCGCCGCGGGGAGTGTGGCATATGTATCGGACGACGATACAAGACGTTCGATTTCATCGTATAAAATCATCTGTGCGTCGATTTCAGCCGCCTGCTTCTCATAATTGCTCTGCAGGTTAAGGTTGAGATTCGACTGCGCCTGGATGTCGGTAATGTTATGGGCCTGGCGGTATGCCTGCAGACGGCTTTCCACGTCTTTAAGCTCACCCGAAATCATCACAAGGCGGTCAAGGATGAATGCTTCGGTCTGCACCGCCGAACGGTTTTTCTCTTCGATTATTTCGCGGTTATAGAAGTCTACAAGCGCATCGATAATATCTATGCCCCGCTTTATTTCGTCGGTATTGAGTGTCAGGCGTATTATTTTGTCGGAGTTCTTCGCAAACTCGATGTTGAGTGCTCCCGACACTTGGGCTGCGGCAATTCGCGGATTGACAATTTTTACAATTTCAACGCCTTCAAAATCGGCGATAATCGGCGAACGGCTCAGCGTTACCGTCCCCTGCGAAAGTTCTATCTCGGCAGGGAATGCAATGTCTTCGAAGCTTTTCTCTTCGGCTACTCCGTTGAAGGTGGTACGTGCCTTGACATTAAACTTGTCGCTACCTTCAGCCTCCACTTCTATCTCAATAGGCGACTTGAGCGCCTTGAGCGACATTGAATCGAGCGATGCAATAACAGCATTGTTCTCATAGAGAGGAATGTCGCGCAGACGGCCTTTTGCATAATACGAATACGCCAGATTGAGTGTATCCACAATTTTGATGACATTGTTGCGCGACTTCATCACCTCGAGTTCAGTTTCGTCGATATAGCTTTTCAGGGCCACCATGGGGTCGGACGCATTCATGCTGAACGCATTCTGACCGCTGCTATGGTCTTCGCTCAGATATATCGATGCCGCAACCTGATATACAGGAATTTGTGAAGCTATATAAAAGTATGCCGCAATAAGGCACACTACAGCACTTACGGCAAACCACTTCCAATTGGCAAGAAACGCCAGAAGCAGGCCGGTGGTATCAAAGGTGTCTTCCGTCCGGCCGTCTTCCCGAAGGCCGATATTATCGTTCTGCATAATCAATTCTTTGATAGGTTTATGACACCGATTACAAGCGACGCAAGCGACGACATGCCGCCAACAATCGTTATCGTTGCCGAAACTGCAGGGTTCATCTGCCACGCTCCCTGACGCATCGAACTGTTAGGCTCCACGTAGATGAAATCGTTCTGCTGCAGGTTATAATACGGCGACAGCAGAAAATCGCGGTCATGGAGATTTAGCCGGTGCACCTCGCGAGTTCCGTCGGCGTTTGTGCGGTATAGGAGGATATTCTCACGGTCGCCCTTGATGTCAAGGTCGCCTGCCATCGAGATGGCTTCGAGGAATGTCATACGCTCATTCTTCGACTGGTAGACACCGGGCTGCTTCACCGCGCCGGCTACCGTGACCCTGAAGTTCATCAGACGGATATCTACCGTAGGCTTCTCGGTGACATACTTGGGATATATGGCATCCATGATGCTCTTGGCAACCTCCGACTTCGAAAGACCGGCCACCTTGATTTTGCCCACAACGGGAAAATCGATGCAGCCGTCGGCATTGACAAGATAGTACTCCGTCGAAACCTCAAGGCTGCTGCTGCCGAGATTTGTAGACGAACGCGAGAAATTGCCGATTTTGCCGTCGTTGTCAATGTATTTGCCCTTGTTAAACGGAGCCATCGCGGCCATATTGACACCGGTAACCTCTATGTTGAGCAAATCGCCCACAGTTATAACCGGATCGGGTGTCGCCTGCGAATCTGTAAGTGTCTGCTGCGACAGCAGCTCTGCTTCAACAAGATAGGGCACTTTCTTTGGTGCCGAACAGCTTGCAAGAAGCATTGAAATGGCACAGCAAAAAAGGGCGAAGCTGTTTATGTGTCTCATTTTCGGTATATGAGTATTTTTTATTTTCGTAGAGAAATGGCTATAATGCGAGCGCAAAGTTAATTATTTTTTTTTAACCGTCCAAAACTTTACTTCATACGCTTTATGAGATTGTATGCCGGGATTATGCCGAGTTCTCCGGCTTTGCTGAGGTCATCGATGCCGTCCTGCCGACGTCCTTCCGTAAGGGCGATATATCCGCGGTTATAATAAGCTTCGCCGAAATCGGGTTTTAACTTCACTGCCTCGGTGTATGCCGATGCCGCTGCGGCGAAGTCTTCGAGTTCCATAAGGATATTGCCTTTGTTGAACCACGCCACGGCCATCTGAGGCGACAGCTCGATAATGCGGTCATAATCGGCAAGTATTTCAGCCAAGGCCTGACGGGCAAGGCTCGCTCGCGACACACGGTCGGCCGGACGTTTGTCACCGTCGCCACGGGGTGCATTGCGGTCGAGCACATAGCGGCCATACCGTGCCTGTGCGCGCACCATGTAGGCCAGCGCGAGGTCGGGGGCGGCGGCAATGGCGCGTTCGGCATCACGCTCGGCGTTCTGATAGTCGCGCACCGTCAGAAAATCGAGGGCGCGGCCTATATAGTCGACTGGGCGGCCCGTATGTGTGGCGAGATAAGAGTTGTAGTAGTCAATCGACTGGAAATGGCGCGACACTGTGGCTTCGTCGAGCGTAGGTATGCTGCCTGTCACTACAAGGGCAAAACGCAGCATGCGGGTGGCGTTGAGGTCGTCGACCTCACGGACATAATATGTGTTGCGGCTGAGTTCTGAAGGCGACGAGTAGAACGAGAGCATCATCATAGGCTCCGTCTCGACGTTTACGTTGCGGTCTTGTATGCGACCGCGGATGGCACTGTTGTTGTATTCTTCGCGGAAGTCGGCATTGTTGTCGACCGTCAGCAGCCTGGCGAAGCGACGGGATACATCGGCATCAGACTTACTTACGGTTTCGTCGCCGTCGTTGCCGGCATTCCCGTCATCGCTCTTTGACTCAGTCGATGGCGCAGAAGCCACAATGTCGTTATATTTCTCAGCCATTGCCGGAGTAAGGGCCTTCGACAGCGCCTCGGCCTTCTTATAATCGGCTTCGGCCTTTACGAGCTTGCCCTGGTCGCGGTGGATGGCGCCCAACAAATAGTATGAACCGGGGAAATCGGGAAAACGCTCCGCCACACGGGTGATGTCGGCGGCTGCGGCATCGTAGTTGCCCTTGGCTCGGTGTATGACAGCACGGTTATAAAGCGCGCGATAATCATCGGGGTCAAGTTCGAGCACACGATTGAAATCGGCAAGCGCAAGGTCGTTGGCGCCTACCTCAGTCAGCAACAGTCCTCGGTTGAAGAGCGCCACGGCATTCAGAGGGTCGAGCGTGAGGGCGTAATCGTAGTCCGACATGGCGCCGTTGTAAGAATCGAGCCGGTAACGGATAAAGGCCCTGTTTATATACAGCCCTACAGCCCTCGGCTGTAGCTTTATGGCCTTGTCGATGTCTGACAAAGCACGCTCGAAGTCACCTTGCGAATTTATTGCCACATCGGCGCGCATGATGTATGCGTTTAGCGCCTTGTCGTTTATTTCCAAAGCCTTGTCGATGTCGGCGAGAGCCGCCACCGTATCGGCCTGTTCAAGTTCGAGGCGTGCGCGGCCGAGATACGCGTTGTCAAAACCCGGATAGTAACGAAGAAGTTCGTCGAAAGTATCTTTGGCTTCGCCGTATTCGTGCATGTCGCATAGCGCCAATGCCTTGTTGAACAAGAGCTGACGGTTGCGCGGCAGCAGCTTCAGCGCCTCCGAATAATCGTCGACAGCCTGACGGTTGCGACCGAGGTTCTGACGCGCCACGCCCCTCACCTCCCACGCATCGGTGAGATACGGGTTCAGCCTTACGGCCGTCGAGGCATCGGCTTCGGCACCGGAATAGTCTTCGAGATTTAGTTTGGCGATGGCTCTGAGGAAATACGGCTGTGCGAGATAGGGCTTGGCCTGTATGGCCTGGTTGAAATACTGTATCGACAGCATATAGTCTTCAAAATAGAGCGCATTCTGCCCTATGCGCAGCACCTGGTCGGTATTGACCTGCGCCGCCGGCACAAAAGCGCCTATAAGCAATGTAAGAAAAAATATGGCGTGTCGTAGATACATTGTCATTTGGCAGTATATTTTTATGAGGAGAAACTGAAATTAGCCGTGCGAAGCGCGCCGGTAAAGCACAAGGCCGATTATGGCATAGACGAAGTTCGGTATCCACATAGCGATAAACGGCGACGTAAGCCCCGACAGGGCAAAAGTCTGCGTGATTGTCATGAACAGAATGTAGCTGAAACTAAGCACAAGCCCTATGCCGATGTTGAGCCCCATGCCGCCTTTCTGCTTCTTGACCGACAAGGTCATGCCTATTAGTGTGAGTATGAAAGCGGCGGCCGTCATGGCATAACGCCGCTCATTCTCGACCTCGAAAGTCTTTATGTTGCCCACGCCACGCTGTTTCTGCCCTGCGATATAGCGCTGCAGCTCGGGGGTCGTCATCTTTTCGTGGTCGTTCGACGCAATAAGGAAGTCGCGCGGCTCGAAAGCGATGCTGGTGTCGCGCATGCGACCCTTCTCGATATACTCGCGGTCATCGCGGAAATCGCGTTTGACGAAATCATAAATCTTCCACTGATACAGTGTATCCCACTTGATTGTCTGTGCCGTCAGGCGTGAAGTAAGGCGTTTGTCCTTGTCGAAAGATTCGAGAGAAAATCGGTGTCCCGTCTTGGTTATGTTGTCGTAGCGGCTCATATAGGCAATCTGCCCAGGAGCCACCATCAGCATTATGTTGGAGCCGTAGTCGACACGCCTGTTCTTGTAATATGTATTCTGATAATTAATCCGTTTGACATTGGCCGGCGGTATAACATAGGCGCTCAGCACAAAGGTGGCCGCAGCAATAATAGCCGCCGAGAACATGTAGGGCCGTAGCAAACGCCTGAAACTCATACCGGTAGAAAGCATGGCTATGACCTCGCTGTTTCCGGCAAGCTTCGACGTAAAGAATATTACTGCAATAAAAGTGAACAGCGGCGAAAACTGGTTGGCGAAATAAGGCAGGAAATTAAGGAAATAATCGAAAATGGTGGCTTTCAGAGGAGCTTTGATGAAAGTGTCGAGCTTCTCGTTGATGTCGAACATCACAACAATGGCAAGCAACAGCACTATGGCAAACACATATGTGCCCAGAAACTTGCGTGTTATGTATCGGTCAAGTATTTTAAGCATCTCTGATATCCCTTTTTACAGCCAGGTCAAAGGCGCCGTCCGAGCTTCTCCACCATCATGTTTTTCCAAGAGTGGAAGTCGCCGTCTATTATATGTTGCCGGGCCTGGCCCACAAGCCAAAGGTAGAAGGCAAGATTGTGTATCGACGCTATCTGCATTGCAAGCAGCTCGTTGGCTATGAACAGATGCCTCAGATATGCCTTGGTGTAAACCCTGTCGACAAGCGACGGCCCGTCGGCCCAAAGCGGCGAAAAATCGTCGGCCCACTTGAGGTTGCGCATGTTCATGGTCCCCTCGGGGGTGAAAAGCATGCCGTTGCGGCCGTTACGGGTCGGCATAACGCAGTCCATCATATCGACGCCACGGTCTATTGCCTCAAGTATGTTTATCGGAGTGCCGACGCCCATAAGGTAGCGCGGTCGGTCTGTGGGCAGAACCTCGTTGACGACATCAATCATCTCGTACATCACCTCGGCCGGCTCACCTACGGCAAGACCTCCGATGGCATAGCCCTCGGCGCCAAGCCCCACGGCATGTTCGGCCGACTCGCGGCGCAAATCGGGATAAGTGCAGCCCTGGACAATGGGGAAGTAAGCCTGCTGATGGCCGTATCGCGCACTTGTGGCGCGGTAATGCGCCCATCCACGTTCAAGCCAGCGCTTGGTGAGGTCGAGGCTGCGGCGTGCATAAGACCTCTCCGACGTCCCCGGAGGGCATTCGTCGAGGGCCATCATTATGTCTGAGCCTATAGAGCGCTGTATGTCTACGACCTTTTCGGGGGTGAACAGATGCTTCGAACCATCGATATGGCTACGGAAAGTGACACCCTCTTCGGTAAGCTTGCGGTTGTCGCTGAGCGAGAAAACCTGAAAGCCGCCGCTGTCGGTAAGTATAGGCCGGTCCCATCCGTTGAAACGGTGCAGACCGCCGGCTTTTTCTATCACATCCATGCCCGGACGGAGATAGAGGTGATAAGTGTTGCCAAGTATAATTTGGGCCTTGATGTCGTCGCGCAACTCATGTATGTGCACACCTTTGACAGAACCCACCGTGCCGACAGGCATGAAGATGGGGGTCTCTATTGTGCCATGGCCGGTCTCAATAAGGCCTGCGCGCGCTCCACAGCCGGGTGCGGTATGTTGAAGTGTGAATTTCATTCAAAATGCGTTTGAATTGCAAAATTACGCAATTTCTGCCGATAATTTTGATACGAGTGTAATTTTTAGTTATTTTTGCCGTCTATTAGAAAAACCAACCACATTATAAATGGAGCATATCTTAACGGCCCGGAACATCGTAAAAGACTTCACCGGGCACAGGGCACTCGACGACGTATCGATAGCAGTGCCGACAGGAAAGGTCTATGGCCTGCTCGGACCTAACGGCGCCGGAAAAACGACCCTAATCCGCATCATAAACCACATAACCGCCCCCGACAGCGGCGAAGTGATTTTCGACGGACACCGCCTCACTGCCGATGACATAGTGAACATCGGTTACCTGCCGGAAGAACGCGGTTTATACAAAAAAATGAAAGTCGGCGACCAGGCCGTATTCTTCGCCAGGCTGAAAGGCCTAAGCAAGCGCGACGCCGAAACGGCGCTGAAACAGTGGTTCGAGCGCCTTGACATAAGCCAGTGGTGGGACAAGAAAGTCGAAGAGCTGTCGAAAGGAATGGCACAGAAAGTACAGTTCATCGTAACGGTATTGCACGAGCCGCGGCTGCTCATTTTCGACGAGCCGTTCTCAGGCTTCGACCCGATAAACGCAGGCATTCTCAAACGCGAAATCCTCAAACTGCGCGACCAAGGCGCCACCGTGATATTCTCGACACACAACATGGGAAGTGTAGAAGAACTATGCGATGAAATAACTCTAATCAACCGCTCACGCAACATACTGTCGGGTCCTGTAAGGGAGCTGCGCGAACGCTTCTCCGACAACCGCTACTCTCTCGCTTTCATCGGCAATCCCGATGAACTGAGGAGCGCTACCGCACAATGCTGCCGCGACTTCGAGCTTGGCGGCATCGACACCGACGGCAACGCCACCGCCACAATAGCCCTTGCCGATAACAACGCCCTCAAACCCTTCATCGCAGCCGCCAACAATGCTGTGACAATAAACTCGTTCAGACGCCTCATGCCTTCCATGGACGAAATATTCGTATCTGCCGTCGAAGCTTCAAACCTCGCCGACGAAAACACCGAAATCAAGCAATGAAATCAGCCCTCAACATAATAATAGCGCGCGAATACCTCGAAAGGGTCAAGCGCAAGAGTTTCATCATCAGCACCCTGCTGGTGCCGCTGCTGATGGTAGTGCTAATGTTCGCTCCTGCGGCAATCATGCTGCTCGACACCCCCGAGTCGCGCTCGGTTGCAGTTATCGACGACAGCGGAAAAATTGCCCAACGGCTCAAAAGCAGCGACGAAATCACTTTCGTGAACTACTCGCAGCCTCTCGACAGCGCACGTGCCGACGAAAACATCGAAGCCATAATCACAATCGGGCCCAAAGCCATCGACAAGCCCAACAGCTCGATAACGGTGTACTACCGCGGCGCACCGTCGCTGTCGACCGACAGCTATATATCGGGGCAGCTCAAAAACGCCATCGAAGACCTTAGGCTCGAAGCGTACAACATAGCTAACATCAAGCAGATACTCGAAGAAGTGAACGTCGACCTGAGCTATCCCACAATAAGGATTGACAAAGAAGAAGAGACGAGCACATCGTCGATGCTCTCCTATATAATAGCTCTGATGATGGACATGATGCTCTACATGTTCATTCTAATCTACGGCAGCATGGTAATGAACAGCATCATCGAAGAAAAGAACAACCGCGTGCTCGAAATCGTCGTATCATCGGTGAAACCATCGTCGCTTATGCTCGGAAAAATCATAGGCATAGGCCTTGTCGCAATCACACAGATACTGATATGGGCCGTGATTCTCGGCGCCTGCTCGGCTTGGCTGATGCCCCTGGCGGCAAGCATACCCACTGCGGAGACCGACGCCGAAGTACTGAGCGCCATAGGCCAGCTGAGCGACTTCGGATATGTGGCATCGCTGTTCATATATATGATACTCTTCTTCATCGGCGGCTATCTGTTCTATTCGGCGATATACGCCGCCATAGGCTCGGCCGTAGACAACGTACAAGATGCCTCACAGCTATCTACAATAGCCACCATGCCGGTGATAATAGGCATAATCGCATCGATGTCGGTTATACAGAACCCCGGCTCGACAATGGCATTCTGGATTTCGATATTCCCCTTCACCTCGCCGATGGCAATGATGAGCCGCCTGCCCTTTGGCGTGCCGTTCTGGGAAATAGCATTGTCTCTTGTGCTACTGTATGCAAGCTTCCTCTTCCTCATATGGCTATGTGCTAAAATATACCGCGTAGGCATATTCATGTACGGCAAGAAACCGTCGTTCGTAGAAATCCTGCGATGGGCAAGATATAAATAAACGCCGGACAAGCGTCCATAAGAAAAGTCTCGGGCACGAATGTCCGAGACTTTTCTTATGGGGGTATGATACGTTGTGCTTACTTCACAAATATCTTTTCGGCGCGTCCGTCAGCATAGCGCTTGATGTAGACGCCGGAGGCAAGAGTCAAAGCATCTCCGGCGACCTGCACACCGCCAAGAGTGTAGTATGTCGCAGGGCCTTCGGCCGGTGCCACTTCTACATCTCCTATGCCGGCAGGCACAACTATACGGGCACTGTTGGCCTGGATGATGTCGTAATCTTTGAGATTGTCGGCATTGACATCTGTAGCCACCTTAGACATGTATGCCACAATGCGCATGTTTTCGGGCTTCCATACATTATCAAGAGTAATGCTGAAATCTTTGGAATAGGTGTCGCCCGACGCATCGATTTTGGTGCCACGGGGGTCTGACACATATGTACGCATCACATCATTGTGTATGTAGCGTCGGTCGGTTGTAGGCATATATTGACCGCTACTTTGCTCGACAAGCGTGGTCTGATACGAGCGTATGCTGTCTTCGACAAGCATAACCGTCAGACCGACTTCACCGCAGATGGCCTCAGCTTCGGGCAATATGGCGCCAGACACCGTAATGTCAAGTTTGCGCGACGAAGGGTCGTAACTGCTGCTGAGGTCGACGTTAGCAAACGCAGGCTGGGCGCTGTCCTGCAAAGCAACCTCAGAAAGCAATTCCGGCAACAAGAACGGCATAGAAAGCAAATAGTCATTCACACAGTATGCAATGCTTGTCTCACCGGGAAAAAACGAACGGTCAGACGTAAAGACCGGCGTCGCATAGGCATAAAGGTTCCACCACAAATCGGTGCCGTAGGCAGCAAGCACGGTTTCATTATGGTGCAGTTTCACCACACATACCTTGTCGCCCACAAGCTTTTTCATGTCATCAAGCACCGGGTTGAACAGGCCGCTATAGTAGTCCGACTGATCGGTAAACACTTCCATACACATCTGTTGGCGGTCAAGCTCATCTTTATATACAGCAAAACTTGCTTCTGTCGATGAAGACTTGTGCACAGGTGCATCCTTTCCGTTGATTTTTGCAAAGTTCACAGTAACAGTGTGGGCGCCGATTTCATTCGGCAGGTCGATAGACTTCTGCCATTCTGTAGACTGTCCGACAGGAATGTCTTCCGTAACCGTATCGAAGACCGGTTCGCCGCCGTCGATGCTATATCCCACAACAAATTCCGACACGTCTTCTTTGCCGACATTGGTCACCGTGGCATATAATTTAAGTTCCTCATCCGGTGCAGACTTGTGATATTTGAAGCCTGTGTCGAAGAAGGTAAACGCCATATTGTGCGACGGCAATCCCGTAGCATCGACAATCAACTGCACACAGAGCATGCCGACGTTGGTAATAGGATAGAATTTATCATCGGTATAATAGTAGAACGAACCATCCTGATATGTGCCGGTCACCCCGATGGCGCCAAGCTTTTCATCGACATTTTCGGGTTCCACATAATCGTAGCCGACAAACAGCTCTTCCTCACCGGTAATTTCGTATGCATCGCCGTTGAAGTAGATGTTGTTCCAACCGCTGTAGATGCGCTGTTTCTGACTTTTGACCGGAGTCATTACATTGTTGGCTATGCTGTTCATGAACACGGAAGTACGTCCGAGGTCGACGGTGGCGGCTATGCGCATGCCCACAACCTTGCACCCGGCATAGAACGAAAGCTGGTCAGGCCCGAGCCATACACCAAGGGGATATGTACCCGCTTCGCCGAACACGGCGCCCGATTCATTGACCTCGTCGGTCATAGTATGCCCGACCGCGCGTTCATTGGCGCCCAAGCCACTTTGTGCTATGGCTACAGGAGCGGCGAGCGACAAAAGGGCGACTATGCTTGCTTTTATCAAATTCTTCATCTTATAACTTTAGAACTTTTACCGTCTTTGACACGGATATACACACCGGCACCGGCCTGTGAAGCATCAACTTTACGGCCGAAGATGTCATATAGGGCTTCTTCGCCGCCTACAGGGTCAAGCATTATATTATCTATGCCGGTCTGACCGACGGTGTATTCGACAATTGACGAAGTCCCCGATTTGTAAACGGCACGGATGCCTATGACATGTTGTCCTTCGGGGAACTCGGATATGACATACTCGGGAGTGTCGCTTGTGCCGTGACGCTCGCCGTCGAGGAATATCTCGAAATATTCCACATTGCCATAGTCTACAGTTTCGTTTTCGCCTTCGGCAGGCTCTACGGTAAAGTCGTCGAGCTGAGCCATGAAGGCGTCATACGATGTGTAGTGAATAGCGAGGCGCACAGTCTGACCTTCATACTGCGAAAGGGGCACACTGTATTCCGACCACATTTCACCCGGAAGCTGCGACACCTCACTTATGGCAGTGAAGTTCGACGGGTCTTCGTTGCCGTCCGACACACAGATTTCCAAAGTTTCCTGATATGCCGACGTATAGGCTTTTGCCTTGAACCGCAATTCATAGTTGCGGTATATTTCGAGTTTCGGCGATATGAGCCACTTGTCGCTCTTACCTCTCTGAGCCGAGAAGAACACAATCTGCTTGTCGCCGGTCGGAGCGCCGATTGCCGGATCATGGGGCATCATTGCCGGTGTCGTTGTCCACGGATTGAACACTATCGGAGCTATAGGTTTGGGGTTGTCTCCGACACCCGAACCGGGGAAGGAAACAAGGTTGCTTTGGTTTCCAAGGGCGATGGGATATACGGGCATTCCGTCGAGATTCAACGATTTCCAGTCACCGAACGAGCCGACGGCAAAATCGTCATAGTCTTCAAAACTGTCGTAGAAACCGAGTATCTGGTTCCAGCGCAGATTGAGGTCTCCGGCCTCGTCGAGCATCGACGTTACATTGTAAGGTACCATCACGTAATCTTTGAGAGCTATGTCGAAGGTCGCATCGGCACTTACGGCGATATTCTTGGCGTAAGCCTCGAAAGCGCCCTGCTCTACCTTCACGGCATACTCGCCGAAAGGAAGCGACGGGATTTCGGCCTTGCCTTCGGCAACGGTCACGGCATAATCTTCGGCAGTAGACAGATTGACAAGTTCAAGAACAGTGCCATCGGGCGAGAGTTTGCTGTCGGCAGTGACGGTGAAGCTTACTTTGGCATAATCAGTACCGTTCACATCAATTTCGATTTTTGCCGTTTCGCTCTGAGCCTGACGATATATGGCTTTTACGCCGATTTCATGTTTGCCGGCGGCAACATCGGGGAGCACATACTGATATGCGTCTGTTGTGCCTTTAAGCACTCCGTCAAGGTATATCTCAAACTTCTCGTAGGGGTTGGCCGGCGACTTGGCAACCCTATGCGCCTTAGCCGCTTTGACTGCATCGGGAGCAGCCTGGCCGACATATACATCATCGACCATAAGCATGAACGCACCATAGCGTTTGGCGTCGCCGATATATTGGATGGCAAACTTGATGGTCTTTCCGGCATATGACGACAGGTCGTAGACGAACTCTTTCCATCCACGGTAATCGACCGATTCAAAATTGCCCTTATCTATACGGGTGAAATCATCGGTACCGGGATTGTCGAGCTTTTCTGTCACATAGACCATGAAACGCTCGGCATATTGGTCGGCTGCTTTTGCCATGAAGGCCAATATGTTGTCGGTGCCTACCGTGATTGAAGGCGAAATCAGCCAGTCGTTGTTTGCACTGCCTGTCGAAGTACGCACGAAACCGACATACTGCTGGCCGCTGTACGGGCGCAGCACAGGGTAGTCGTACCACCATGTCGGCTCTACCGTGAGCGGATTGATTATCTGTGCATACTGCATACCGCCGCGGTTCGGATAATTTCCTACCAAGGGCGCGGCAGCCTCTTTGTCGACGTCTATTCCGCTCCAGGGGCTGAACGATATGGCCCATGGAGTATAGCTTTCGAAGTCATCGAAGAAAGCCGGGGCTTCAGTGTTCCATGCCACCGATATGTCGTTTATGCCCGTATAAGCATTGTGTTGAGCGACAGCCTCAAGTGCGAATGGCGTACGCGCACTTTCGACAAGACTTACCTTCACTGTCTGCTCGGTCTGACCATCGGCCACGGTAAAGACATGTTCAAGTTCGTCAAAGCCGGTGCGGTTTATCTTTAACATATGAGGGCCGGCATACACTTTAAGCGAGCACTTGCCCTCGGCGTCAAGCTTCATGGCACCGTAGCTTACGCCGAAATCGGTCTGCGTAAGACTTACGGCCTGGCCGGCGAGACGGTCGCCATCAAGCGAGTGCACCTCGATATTTAACTTGGTGTCACGAGATTGAGCCATGCCGCCCAAAACGGGCAGCATGGCAAAAAGAGTGACAATAATACGTATTGTCTTCATATTTACGATTTAGCGTACTACACGGAAAGTCTTGACTGCATTTCCTTCGGTAACTTTGACTATATAGAAGCCTTTTTCAAGGCCGTTGAGGACTGCCGTTCCCGTGCCTTCAGCAACAAGCATACCGTTTATGCCGAATACTTCGACAGCGGCATTTTCGCTGAAATCAACTACAACATCTTCTACGCCGGATTGGTCGGCATCAAAGCCTGAGAATGTGAAATCGTCGAAGAATGCGAGGTTGCTCGGGCTTATCGTGGAGTGGCGCAGCGCAACATATATTTCCTGACCGGCATAGCTCGAGAGGTCTATGTCGTAGTGCTTCCATTCTTTGTCGTCAAGGAACGGTATCTCTTGTGTTCTGAGCACTTCTGTGAAGTCGGTAGTCTTTGTGTTTCCTTTAGTACTTACCAACACCGTCACATTGTGTTTTGGAGCAGGCAGCACCGTGTTGTTCGACTCCCAGTTGCGGGCATAGAACTCGAACTTGGAAGCAGCCGTGGCCTTCATCTTCTTGGATATAATCCAGTTGTCGGCATTGGAGTTCTGAGGCGACGAGGCAACAAGGGCATGCATACCCGAAATAGGAGCCATCATGCCGTAGAGGCCATGCTCTTTGGAGTCGCTTTCTACACTGAAGGCGCAACGCTGTCCGTCTTTCGAGTAATATATCCAATATGATGTAAATGTATAGCCGGGGCCTTTGTCGACGTCAATCATCGAGAAATCGGTTTCCCAATCGTAGTCGAGGGCATTGGGCTCGAACGAATAATAATACGTGTCGTCGGCAAGTGCTGTAGCCGATACCGGCAACTCTATTGAATAACCGCTTTCAAAGTTGATTGTGAGGGCATCGTCGAAGTCGCCGGGAGTAGTGAGGGCATCGAAACGGATAGAGAACTGTTTATATCCTCCGGCCGGGATTTCGTCACCGGCTGATATGCTTGTAGAGAAATTGGGATTGTCGAAACTTACCGATTTTACTTTAAGTGCATCAAAGCCCTGGTTGAAAAGAGTGAAGATTTCGCCTGAATCGATGGCTTTGCCATAGTTTACCTTTCCGGCGCTCCATGTCGTTTTGTTGAACGAGGCTTTCGAACCGGCGGCTTCCTCTACTTTTACGCATGCGATTGACTGCTGGGGGTCGTTGCCGCTGAGGCTTATGTGACGCCAACGGAAAGCGACAGTCTTGCCGGCATACACGCTGAGGTCGAATTGCTCGGTAATCCAATATGGCACATATTCGTCGGTTCGTTCTTCCGAAAGACGCGACAACTCTGTCCACACGCCGTCGGCCAATATTTCAAATACTGCCATAGAGCGGCCATTGTCGGGGGTAGCGTTATTCTTCTTTGCAAGTCCGGCGGGGTCGGTCTTGAGGTCGGAGGGGTGTCCGTCGCCCCATGCGAATGAAATGGTCATGGGTTTGTCGGCCGGGAGCTGGAAGTCGGGAGTCGTGATGGCATTCTGCTGACCTTTGTCGAGCCAGAAAGAAGCGAGCGGATTATACTCTTTACCATCTACCACATAGGGGAACATGGTATTCACATACCAGTTACGGGCATAATAATCGGTGCTCGGAGTGCATACCCAGCCTGTCGGTATCTTGCCGTCGGCAAATGTTTCTTCGTAGGGATAGCTTGCAACAGATGCGTCTTCCTGAGTCGTGAAACGCCAAGTAGAGGGGTTGGGGCATTCGCCCTTGTCGTTATATCCGACAACTTTCCAACGATATTCTGTTTCATAGCCGCATACCGGCAGTGTGTAGGTGAGTACATTTCCTACATCTATACCGTCGACAAGTTCGTTTGCGGCAGCAGTAGTGCCAACATAAAGCTTATACCCTTTAGCGAACTGAGCAGGGGCCCACGAAAGGACAACGTCTTTAGGATAGATGTCAGTTTCGAGGTTTTTCGGAGAGAGCATGGTAACCTTTCCGGGCACGCCGTCCATACCATAAACATGAGGAAGGACTACACGGTCAAGGGTGAATGTCGAATGGTCGAATGCGCCTTCGTCATCAGACTCAACGGCCGGATAATACCAGCGTATATAGCTTTCGTCAGTGCCGGTGCCAAGGTCGACAGTCTGTGTAAGGAGCTGGTTTATCTGGCTATCAGAGGTTTTCCACTTGGTGCTCCAATTATCGCCGCCGTCGTAAGACACCTGTAGCTCTATGTCATAGAACGGAGCGAGGTCACCGTCATAAGCGTTGTAGTATGTAAATGTCACCGAACCGCCGTCAGAGAGGTCGAGTTGCGGCGAACGGAGCCACGTGTTGCCGAAGTCGCCGGCACCAAGGACGCTGTGGTCGCCCTCGAAACCGCCGTTGCGCCATGTCCATCCGTTTGCAGCCCATCCGGCAGGAGGGAAGTAGCTTTCAAAGCCTTCGTACACAGCACCTTCAGGCACAAGAGTCTTCTCCGCAGAGAAATTTATCGCAACATCACCGCCGGTAGTATGTAGCACAGCTTTGCCACTGGCCGGTGTCGTCATTTCAGCCTTGTAGTACAGGTGGAAGTCAACGCTCTGGTAGCGGTCAAGGCTTACGCTCGACGGGTCTATCGAAAGACCCACACCCTGAGGAAGGTCGACACTTGTGATTTTCAAGCCATCCTTGCCTTCATTAGTGAGGGTAAATACATCGGAATACATTTTTTCACCGACATATACCTGACCGAAATTGTAGCGGTCAAGCGAAAGCTTGGCCACGGGACCGGATGCCGGAGTAAACTTCTTCACCGTAACATCGTCGATAGAGGCCATGTTTGCGCTTGTGTTGAACATCTTGTAGACAAAAGCCAACTTCACTTTCGAGCCTTTGAAATCGCTAAGGTCGATGCGCGATGTAAACCAGTCCCATGTCGTAATGGGGAATACCGACACGCCGCTTTCGCGGAGCATCTTTTCGTTTTGTATGCTGAATATGGTTTCGGCACCATTCAGGTCGTCGCCTTCAACCACTCGCACCTGAAGGTCGTAGCGGCTGTTCTCGCTGCTGTTGACCGGGCTTACCTGCCATGTGAACTGGAGCTGGTAAGTGTCGTTAAGGTCAAGCTCCGGTGTAAGAAGGATTTCTTCACGAGGGCCCGAACCGTCTTCCGGATTGGCTGTCAGCGGAGCAGAAACCGCAGCCAGGCAATTTGTGCTGAGAACGTTGCCGTTGCTGTCGGTGGTCTTCTCATAGTAGTTGTGCCACACATATTTGGCCGTCGTTCCGGTGTAACCGTTCTTGACGGTCCAACCCTCACCTTTGGCAACGGGCTGCAAAGCATTGCCGGTGTTGCCGGTCTCGAAATCTTCTTCGAGAATGGTTTGCGCCTGCACGCCGGCAGTAGCCAGCAGCGCAATCATAGGTAGAAGTAGTCTTTTCATATAAAATTTGAATAATGGATAATGTTTAAGCTTAGTAAGTCAATATTGCAGAAACAGCAATTACCGAAAGTCTCTTGTAGACACATCTCGCGGCACAAAGGTAGCAATATTTTTCTTTAAACCAAGCACAGCCAAGAGAAAAAAGCACTATTTCAAGCACAAATATAGACAAACGCGCATATTTTCTATACAAATGCCATATGCCGACAGCATCAGAAGATATAGCCGAAACCGGTAGCTATTGTCCTCAAAAGCATCTATGCAATATTTTTTTACAGCTTTAGAAGATTGTCGCATGCAAAGCTGAAGACTACACCTACATTTGCAGCATCATTAACCTTAAATAAATCGATATGAAATTTTCTACCCAATCTTTCGTGGCTGTTGCAATAGCCGTAACATCGTGTGCCAATGTTTTAGCCCAGACCCCGGCTGCACCTCCGGCATTCACCGTCGACCCTGCCGGCGCCGGCGTAATCTACGCCGCCGACCAGGACACATACTTTGAAGTATTGCGCGATAAGGACGGCAACCCGGCAAACGCGTGGGCTCCTGTAGTATGGGGGCAGAAATGCGTAATCAGCGACGACGAAGTAGGCGAGAACGGCGAAGCCGCCATCAGAATCGACAACCTCGATTTTCTGCCTCTTCAGTTCAAATCGACGGTCAACCTGAGCGAATACCGTTTCCTGCACATCGACATATGGCCGGACAGCGACATGCAGCTCGACTTCACCCTACAGAACTGGTGGCCCGGCGAAAAGCACGTGTCTGCAATATATGACCTCAAAGGCGGCCAATGGACAAGCATCGACATCGACATGTCGACATTCCCCTGGGGTGTCAAGAACGGCGAACAGGAGCGCGTGGTCAACGTATTCAAACTTGGCGGCGAAAAAGTCAACGCCGACGAACACCCCTACGCCAAGACAATCTACATGACAAACATCATTGCCCATAACGAATCGCCGGCCGGCGTCGAAGGCGTAACAATAAAGCCTGTCGAAGGGAACGGCATTACATACAACCTCTTCGGCATACCCGTAGGCGATGACTATAAAGGCATCGTAATCCGCGACGGAAAGAAATACATCCAATAGTCCGAAAAAGACATCACACAGGCAACCGGCTTCCGATTTTCTCGGGAGCCGGTTTTGTATGGCAATTGCGCTGACAGCTGAAAATGACTATATTTGCAAAAATATTCCGACAATGAAACGAATTCTAATTTACGCCGCATTGGCAGCGACCGCAACAGCGGCATCGGCGCAACAGGCGCTATGGGGTGTTCCCACAACCATATCACCGGAAATCAACAGCGACAGCACGGTAACATTCAGGCTCGTGGCCCCCAAGGCCGTGAAAGTACAGGTTACGGGAGACTGCCTTCCGCTTGTAAAAGGTCCGTCGGGCGAATATATAATCCCGCGCGTAGCCGACATGACAGAAACCGACGGCATATGGACATACACTACCCCATCAGCTCTTGCGCCGGAACTGTACAGCTACAGCTTCATTGTCGACGGGCTGAAGATAAACGACCCTTCTAACGTGTATCGCATCCGCGACGTGCAGACTACGTCGGACGTGTTCATTATCGGAGGCGGCCACGCCGACATTTACAAGGTCAACGACGTGCCCCACGGAACGGTATCGAAAGTGTGGTACGACAGTCCGTCGCTCGACATGCGCCGCAGGCTCACCGTCTACACCCCTGCCGGCTATGAAACTTCGGGAAAGCGCTACCCGGTGCTGTATCTGCTTCACGGCATGGGAGGCGACGAGAACGCATGGTCTGAGCTTGGCCGCGCCACTCAGATACTCGACAACCTCATAGCGCAGGGAAAGGCCGAACCGATGATTGTGGTAATGCCAAACGGGAATGTCGACCTCGAAGCGGCACCGGGAGAAGGCAGCAACGGCCTTACGGCACCGACGATTGCGCTACCACATACAATGGAAGGCACATTCGAGTCTTCTTTTCCTGAAATAGTCAATTTCATAGATAAAAACTACCGCACCAAAAGGGCAAAAAAGAGCCGTGCAATAGCCGGTCTTTCGATGGGCGGCTTCCACTCACTTCATATTTCAAAACAGTACCCCGACATGTTCGGGCACGTAGGACTGTTCTCGGCAGCAATCAAACCACACGGCAACCCGAATGCGCCGGTCTACACCGATTCAGAGAACAAACTTGCCCGTCAATTCGGCAAAGACGCTCCGCTCTATTGGATTGGCATAGGCAAAGACGATTTTTTGTACAAAGACAACGAAGAGTTCCGCTCAGTGCTCGACAGCAAGGGCTATCAGTACACCTACGTCGAGACGCCCGGCGGCCACATATGGAAAAACTGGCGCATCTACCTGAGCCGTTTCTTGCCGCTTCTGTTCAAATAGCGACGTCCGGCTCCGCCCCCTCAATAAGGAAACGGCCACCATCATACACGAAATGCAGCAGCCCGGCTGCGGCAAGAGCCACAACCATATCTTCGACCCGACCGACACTGACATGCAGCGCCAACGCAAGCTCGCGTACATCCATACGGGTGCCGGGAGCAGCAAACATCGCCGCCATGGCATAATGGCCGCTGCCGAGAGGTTCCGCGCCCGACGCCGCCTGCCATGCACGCACCATCAGCGGATGTGCGGCAATGTTCTCATCGGCGACACGGTAATAGGCCTTCAGCAATCCATCGGCCTCGGCCACCGTCACGGGGCGGACAGGCGACGGCTCTATCTCTGCAACAATTACACGGATTGTGCCGTCAACGCGGTAGGCCTTGAATGCTATAGGCACCGAAGGACGGCAATATCGCTCTGCGGCCTGCTCAACGACATAAATGTCCTCTTCGTTGCGCACACCGGCTATCACCCCATTGTCTTTGACGCCTATAAGCAGACGGCCTCCGCTATGGTTGGCGAAGGCTGAGAGCGAACGGGCTATCTTACGCGCATCGGAGATTGTATATTTGAAATCCTGGCGTTCATGCTCTCCTTCGGCAACCATATGCCGGAGCAGCTCTGCCCCACGTATGGCCTGAAGGTCTTTCATATGGTAAGAGTTGTCTAATTCTTATAACAAACCCAAAAGCTTTTCGACCGAAGAGAATGTCCGGCCCGGCGCATCGACCCAAAAACTTTCGTATGCGGCGGCATTGCCGCCGTCGCCGGGAGTATCGCTGACAACGCGCAGGCAAACAAACGGGACTCTCTTGAGATGGCACACCTGTGCGATTGCGGCCGACTCCATATCTACGGCCTTCGCGTCAGGATACAAGGCAAGTATGCGCTGCAAATCGGCAGGCTCATCGACAAAAATATCGCCCGAAGCGAGAAGCCCCTCCTTGGCACCAAGCTGACGGCGGATATCGGCAGGAAGCGGACAGCCGAAACGGGCCGGACATCCTGCGGCTTCGCCGCGCACGGTTCCGGGGCCGCACCATACGTCATGATAGGCTATCTCTGAAGCGAGAACGACATCGAGAACACGGGCAGGGTCGTCGGTAGCGCCCGTGCCGCCTGCGACACCGGTATTTACAATCATGTCGGGATGATATTTTTCAATAAGGTCGAAAGTGCCGATGGCGGCATTTACCTTGCCTATGCCACATTGCGCAACAACCACATCGTGCGCACCGATGGTGCCTACGTGGTATACGAAAGACGAATCCGAGCCGCTTTCCTGCACCGGGTGTTCAAGCAGCGGAAGGAGCAAGGACAATTCCTTGCCCATTGCCACGATAATTCCAATTTTCATAAGAATATAAGGTATGTCATAACGACAAGACAGCACCGGGGCATAAGACCCGGCGCTGTCTGTTATTTTTATCGTTTCGTAAAATTACGGAACGACTATTATCTTAGGCCTGGTATTTCTTCACAATGACGGTGGCATTGTGTCCGCCGAAGCCGAATGAGTTCGAAAGGGCCGCACGGACGGTGCGTTTCTGTGCCTTGTCGAAAGTGAAGTTGAGCGAGTAGTCGATTTCCTCGTCTTTGTCCTCGGGGTCGTGGTTTATTGTCGGAGGAACGATATCTTCGACAACCGACTTCACCGAGAACAGGGCTTCGAGAGCCCCTGTGGCACCAAGAAGATGCCCCGTCATCGATTTTGTCGATGAAATGTTCAGCTTGTGTGCGCTTTCACCGAACACGTCAACAATTGCCTTCACCTCAGAGATGTCACCGACAGGGGTAGACGTGCCGTGCACGTTGATATAGTCGATGTCTTCGGGTTTCATGCCGGCATCTTCGAGTGCGTTCTCCATTGCAAGTTTGGCGCCAAGACCGTCGGGATGCGTCGCCGTAAGATGATACGCATCGGCCGAAAGACCTCCACCGGCCACTTCACAGTAGATTTTGGCTCCACGGGCAAGCGCGTGTTCGAGTTCTTCAAGCACGAGCACTGCCGAGCCTTCGCCCATTACAAAACCGTCGCGGCTCTTACTGAACGGACGCGACGCTGTCTCGGGGCTGTCGTTGCGTGTCGAGAGAGCGTGCATGGAGTTAAAGCCTCCCACGCCTGCCGGATAAATGGCAGCCTCTGCACCGCCGGTAAGCATTACGTCGGCCTTGCCAAGACGGATGAGGTTGAAAGCATCGATTATGGCGTTGTTCGACGAAGCGCAAGCCGATACGACGCCATAGTTCGGGCCATGATATCCATACTCCATCGAAATATGCCCCGAGGCAATGTCTGCAATCATCTTGGGTATGAAGAACGGATTGTATTTCGGGCCTTTATCGGCATTCATGGCATAATATCCGGCCTCTTCTTCAAAAGTGTGCAGACCGCCGATGCCGGCAGCCACAATCACACCTACACGGTTTTTGTCGACGGTGCCTTCGGCAGCCTCTTCAAGCTTTGCATCGGCCACAGCCTGACGGGCAGCCACCAAGGCATACTGCGCATATAGGTCAAGCTGACGCTCTTTTTTGCGGTCGAAGTGCTCAGAGGCATTGAAGTTTTTGACCTCGCAGGCAAACTTTGTCTTGAAAAGGCTGGCATCGAAATGAGTGATAGGTCCGGCGCCGCTGACGCCGGCTTTTGCATTCTCCCATGTGGTGTCAACGTCGTTGCCCAGAGGGGTTATGGCTCCAAGGCCGGTGATTACTACTCGTTTAAGTTCCATTATAGCAAAGGGGTAATGAAAGTTCGGCAGAATATGTGTTTATTGGCATGGCTCCCAAGCTTATTGTATACGCGTGCGCGCATTACAATACAAAACCAAACCGCCGTTTCATTTCAGTGGGAAAATCCGCGGCGGCTATAAGGTTGTGCTGTGGGGTGTCCCTGCTTAGTTCGCGTGAGCTTCTACGAAAGCTACAGCGTCACCTACAGTCTTGATTTTTTCGGCTTCTTCGTCAGGAATGGTGATACCGAATTCCTTTTCAAAGTCCATAATCAGTTCGACTGTATCGAGAGAATCAGCACCGAGGTCGGTGATGAATGCTGCTTCTTCAGTTACTTTTTCGGGCTCGACACCGAGTTTGTCAACTACGATGTTCTTCACGCGATCTGCAAATTCTGACATGATAGTGAGGTATTTTGATTAATAAATTGGCATTTTTGCGCTGCAAAGTAAGCGATTTTTCTCTGAATACAGAAATTTTTATTCATTACATTGCCATTCCAAGAAATGCCACACAGAGATACCAACTTGCAACACAGGCGTTTAACATCAAATAAGCCAAAGTGCAAAATAATGTTAATTAAGCTTTCAGACAGACACTTGTGGAATATCCGCGCTTTTTAGCTCGCCGGGCGCCACATATCATTATGCTCCATTCCAAGGCTGTTAACATATATTTTTGCAACAATTTGCTAAAATAATTTGCCATTTTATGAAAAATGCGTAATTTTGCGCATTATTCTATTACAACACCAAACGACAATGGAAAAAATAGACAATCTCGACCGACGCATTCTACAGATTGTAATGCACAACGCACGCATCCCATCGAAAGACGTAGCTATGGAGTGCGGAGTCTCGCGCGCTGCAATTCATCAGCGCCTACAACGCCTTATTGACTTGAACGTAATCACAGGTTCGGGCTACCACGTAAACCCGAAAATCCTCGGATACGCCACATGCACATATATAGGAGTAAACCTCGAACGTGGAGCAATGTACCGCGATGTCGTGCCGGAGCTTGAAAAAATTCCCGAAATTGTAGAATGCCATTTCACAACCGGCCCCTACACAATGCTTATAAAACTATACGCACGCGACAATGAGCACCTTATGGAACTGCTGAACAAGAAAATACAGATGATTCCGGGTGTTACCGGCACCGAGACGCTCATTTCACTCGACCACTCCATAGCCCGCGAAATACCCATACGCCTCAAAGGAGAAGCCGAATAAAAGCGCGGCTGCACTATAAGTCTTCACGGAGAACAATAAAAACAACGTCGCAATGACCGAGCAGACCCAACGCTGGACAGAGATTGAGCACCTTCCCGAATGGGACGAAGAGTTCTATCATATCTATACCGCCAAGAAATTCGGCAAATGGGTGATGATAAAGACTCTGCGGCCGGAGTACGCCGACAATCCGCGCTATCAGGCCATGATAGAGCAGGAGTTCGACGTGCGCTACAGCCTGGCGCACCCGAACATCGTGATGATAAACGACTTCGAGGAAATACCCGGCATCGGCCGATGTATAGTCACCGATGACGTATACGGCGACAGTCTCCGCAAGCTGATTGACAGAAAAGAAATCACGCCGCACCACATCAACCAGCTTCGCCACCAGCTCGTCAACGCTCTCGAATACATTCAGAGCAAGCACATCGTGCACCAGCCGCTGAAACCCGAAAACATAATCTTCACCGAAAACATAGCCAACCTGAAGCTTATCGACGTAGGGTTCGAGCAGCGTCCGTCGCTGTCGCACCAGTCCACGGCCGACGACATCTATAATTACGGCCGCGTACTCACCGAAGCACTCGATGCCGCCGGCAGCGACGATGCCACACTGCGGCGCGTGGCACGCAAATGCACCGACCCGGACCCCAAAAAGCGCTTCCGCGACATGCAGCAAGTGCATCTCGCTCTCGAAAACCGTGGCAACCGCTCTTTCTACCTGTTCATCATAGCCTTCCTTGTACTGATGCTGTTATTGGTGATATGGCTCAAGACACCATATGCGCCGACCCCGGTCACCATAGGCTCGCAAGGCTTCCTGTCAAACACACTTCTATTTAGCAAATGCCTGTCTACGTTCACCCTATAGCCGCCGACAACGACCAGCTGCGACAGTACGTCCAATTCGGCATCAACCTCTACAAAGACAATCCATATTACGTTCCTCCGCTCATCAGCGACGACATGGGCACGCTGTCGCCCGACAAAAATCCGGCATTCGACTACTGCGAAGCGCAATCTTTCATGGCTTTCCGCAACGGGGAGCCTGTTGGAACGATTACCGCCATCATCAACAAAGCCGCAAACGAAAAAAACGGGCGCAGCCAGCTTCGGTTCGGCTTCGTTGAGTTCATCGACGACACCGAAGTTGTCGACGAGCTGTTCGCCGCCGCCGAAGAATGGGGACGTCAACGAGGCATGACAGAAATCGTAGGCCCCATGGGGTTCAGCGATATGGACTATGAAGGCATGCTCATCGAGGGCTTTGACGAGATGGGCACGATGGCCACAATCTACAATCCGCCATATTATCCTGCACATATGGAGCGCATGGGCTTTGTAAAAGAAGTCGATTGGGTGGAATACCGCATTGCCGTGCCTGACGCCGTGCCCGAAAAATACTCACGCATCGCCGAAATCATAGCGCGGAAATACAACCTGTCGGTGAAAAAATACACCTCCAGGTCAAAAATCAAACGCGAATACGGCCGCGCCATATTCGAGCTTGTCAACGAGGCTTATGCAGGCCTCTACGGCTTCGTGCCACTTACCGACAGGCAGATTGACCACTATATAGAAATGTATATAGGCGTGCTGAGGCTCGAAGACGTCACTCTCGTCGTCGACGGCGCAGGCACACTGGTGGCGCTCGGCATAGCCATGCCCTCCCTGTCGCAGGCACTGCGCAAGAGCGGAGGCAAAATGCTGCCGTTCGGCTGGTACCATCTGCTGAGGGCCATCTCGGGGCACACCGACGTTGTCGATCTACTGCTTGTGGCAGTGAAGCCCGAGTATCAGAGCAAAGGCGTCAACGCCATGGTTTTCAACGACCTCATACCACGTTTCCACGCAAACGGCTACAAATATGCCGAAAGCAACGTCGAGCTCGAAGGCAACGAAAACGTGCAGAAACAATGGGAGTACTTCGAGCGCCGGCAACACCGTCGCCGCAGAGCCTTTATCAAACCCATAAGCTGAAAAAATCTTTTTTGCAACCCATATTTTGATATTGCGGCAAAAAAACGTATCTTTGTGCGTTTTTTATCGAAAAATCAAAAACCACTTATCATACAATGGCAACCTTAGAGAAAATCAGAAACAAGTCGGTGCTGCTATTCGTAATAATAATAGTAGCGCTCCTTGCATTCATCCTGGGTGACTTCCTGACCTCAGGACGCACCTATTTCGGGCATCCCACCACTGTAGCCAAAGCCGCCGGGGTGACTGTCGAGTACCAAGACTACCAGGCACGCCTGACCCAGGCCGGCGAACAGCTCCGCAACCAAGGCCGCGACTACAGCAACGACGTGCTCACACAAAACGTAGTGCAAGCCCTGCTCACAGAGCAACTCCTCAAAAAAGAATATCAGGACCTCGGCATCAAAGTGACCGACGCCGAACTGACAGAAGCGATGACAGGCGAAATGCCCCACCCTGCCGCCGCACAGATGATAGGCTACCTTTCGCAGCAGCTACAGCTCCCCGAGGCTTCGGGCCGCGCCGTATACGACGCAATGCAGAACCCGGCCAAATACGGGCTCAACCCCGAAATAGGCAACGAACTGCGCCGCATATGGGCAAACCAGGAGCAGGAACTCGAAGACGCCATGCTCAACCAAAAATTCATGAGCCTTGTCACCGGCCTGTTTACATACAACAAGCTCGATGCCCAAAGCTTCTACGACGATAACGCCACCACACGCCACATTGCATATGTAAGCAAAGACGCGAGCGCCGTAGCCGACGGCGACATCGACTTCTCCGACGCCGATGTCAAAGCTCTTTGGAACAAACAGAAAGCGAACTACCGCCTCGACGAAGAAACCCGCGAAATCGACTACATATACATGCCCATCGAGCCTTCGCAGGCCGACCGCATTGCAGGCCAGCAGGCTGTCGAAAACGCCATCACAGAGCTTAACGCAAGCAACGGCACAGAAGCCGTAGCCTCGAACACACGCTTTGTAGTGTCTACAAGCAACGCTCCCCTCTCGGCCATCACCGACAGCAAGCTCAAAACATTCATCAACGAAAACGAAAAAGGACAGGCAAAACTGCTCAACCGCAACGGCGACACATACACCATAGCCAAACTGCTCGACGTAACCACCGGGATTGACTCTATCAACGTTTCAATCCTCCGCGCCATCGACGGAACAAACCTCGACAGCATCACGGCAGTGCTCAACGGCGGTGCATCGTTCGCTTCGGTAAGCGACGGCGCCACAATCCAAGGTCAAGACAGCATCTGGACTGCGCTCGAAGGCACCGGCATCGACGACAAGACCAAAAATGCCCTCGCCACAGCAACCGTAGGAAAAGCATTTATCCTCACCGACACCATTCAGGGTCAGCCCGTGAGCGCAGTCTACAAAGTCAACCGCCGCCACGCGCCCGTAAACTACTACGACATCGCTACAATCGAGTACACCGTCGACCCCTCGCAGGAAACTCTGACAGAGCTGTCGTCGAACCTTCGCACCTACATCAGCAACAACTCTTCGGCCGACGAATTCGCCAAAAACGCAGGCGATGCCGGATACTCGGTTCTCACCGACCAGGTGAGCGCTTCATCGACAGGCATTGGCAACGCACGCGACAGCCGACGCTTTGTAAAATGGGCGATGGATGCGAGAAAAGGACAAGTATCGCCTATGATGCAGGACGACAAACAGAGCTACCTCATCGCAGTGGCCGTATCTGACATCTACGACGACTACATGCCCTACACAAGCCCGGCTATCAACACCCAGCTGACAGCACAGGCACGCAACGCCAAGAAAGCCGACAAGCTCATGGCCGACTACGCCGGCAAAGCAAGCGACCTCGAAGGCTACGCAAAAGTGCTCGAAACCGAAGTGGCCGAAGGCAACGTAAACATAACATCGCCGGCACTGCTGAGCATCGGCATCAACGAAAGCGCGCTACAGGGTGCAATCGCCGCCGCTGAAAAAGGTAAACTCACAGGCCCCGTGAAAGGCAACCGCGGCATCCTCGTATTTGAAGTACGCGACATCAACACCGACAACCGTCCGTTCAACGTCGACGAATACGGCAGCCGCTTCAACCAGACGTTCGGCATCTCGCGCCGTCCGACTCCCCTGCCACTGCTCCTCGGCAGCGACAAGGTCGACAACCGCTCGCTCAACTTCGTACAGGCGGTAGGCGAATAAGCCGGAACTCCATAAACACCACACCGGCCTCCGACGATTATCTCGACGGAGGCCGAACTTTTATAATCCCACGGAAGTTATCAAGAAAACTACAACCCGACTGATATGCCCCAAGTATCACGCAGAGGCGACGAAATGCCGGCCTCACCCATACGACGCCTCGTTCCGCTTGCAAACAAAGCCATCGAACGCGGAATAAAAGTCTACCGGCTCAACATCGGACAACCCGATGTGCCCACTCCGCCCGAAGCACTCGAAGCACTCAAGAAAATCGACCGTACAGTGCTCGAATACAGTCCGTCGGAAGGACTGCTGTCGCTGCGAAAAAAACTGCGCCAATACTACAAGCGCTTCAACATCAATGTCGACGTCGACGACATAATCGTCACTACCGGCGGCTCGGAGGCCGTTCTGTTCGCTTTCATGGCATGCCTCGACCCCGGCGACGAAATCATAGTGCCAGAACCTGCATACGCCAACTACATGGCTTTCGCCATATCGGCCGGAGCAAAAATTGTGACGATACCTTCGAGCATCGACGACGGCTTCGAACTGCCGCCGATAGAAAAGTTCGAAGAACTGATAACGCCGCGCACCAAAGGCATACTCATCTGCAACCCCAACAACCCGACCGGCTACCTCTACACGATGAAAGAGATGCTGCAGATACGCGACCTGGTGCTGAAACACGACCTCTTCCTGTTCTCCGACGAGGTCTACCGCGAGTTCTGCTACACGGGAGCGCCGTATATATCGGCCTTCCACCTGCCCGGCATCGAAGACAAGGTCGTGCTCATCGATTCCGTATCGAAACGCTACAACGAATGCGGCATCCGCATCGGAGCACTAATCACCAAGCACAAAGAGCTGAAAAAAAATGTCATGAAGTTCTGTCAGGCTCGTCTCAGTCCGCCCTTGCTCGGCCAACTTGTGGCCGAAGCTTCTATCGACACTCCGCAAGAGTACATGCTTGCCACATACAACGAATATGTCGAACGCCGGAAATTCCTCATCGACCAGCTCAATAAAATACCGGGCTGCTATTCGCCCATCCCCATGGGCGCGTTTTACACAGTGGTGCGCCTGCCGGTCGACGATGCCGACAGTTTCTGCCGCTGGTGTCTCGAGGAATTCGAATACGAAGGCGAAACCGTATTCATGGCGCCGGCATCGGGCTTCTATACAACCCCGGGCATGGGGCGCGATGAAGTCCGCATGGCATACGTGCTGAAGAAAGAAGACCTCGCACGCGCAATGGTCGTGCTGCGCAAGGCCCTCGAAGCATACCCCGGACGAAAAACAGAATGCTGATGCAGAAAAAGACAATATTCGACATGGGGCGCGACACCGTCGAGCAATTCAAGGCGCGCAGAAAAATGCCCGTCACAGTGGTGCTCGACAATGTCCGTTCGCTCAACAATATAGGTTCCATCTTCCGCACCGCCGACGGCTTTGCATGCGCCGAAGTGGCGCTTTGCGGCATATCGGCCACTCCGCCATCGCCCGAGATACACAAAACGGCGCTCGGAGCCGAAGACTCGGTCGAATGGCGCTATTTCGGCGACACAGCAGAAGCCATTGCCGCGCTGCGTGCCGAAGGCTACGCAATCGTATGCCTCGAACAAGTGAAAGGAAGCATAAACCTAAAGGATTTCATCCCTGAAAAGGACAAAAAATATGCCTTGGTCGTAGGCAATGAGGTCGACGGTGTCGACCAAAGCATCGTCGACACATGCGATATATGCCTCGAAATCCCCCAAAGCGGCACAAAGCACTCGCTAAACGTGTCGGTATCGACGGCCATATGCCTGTGGGAATTTTACAGGCATCTTTATGATTAACGCCGTCGGGGCGAGTGCACATCGAGCCGCAGGCCGCGGCGTTTCAGCACCGCCATGCCCAATGCACCTTCTTCGAGACGCAGGTTGAGGGTATCGCCTACATGCAGACGCCTGTACTGCTCGGCACGCACCGAAATGGACTTGCGGCGTCCGTCGGCAAAACGGATTTCGGCAAAATACACCTTATATGCTTCTCCGCGCCCGTAGGTGCGACGCGATATGCGTTTTGTATGATGGCGCGTCTCTGTATAGAGGCGTTCGACAGGAACACACTCCTCATGCAAAGTAGACGCAGACGAACAAAAGAAATTGACCGCATAAAGCGACGCCAGCACGACGCCGGCACACACCGCCGACGCTGTCGCATAATTGACGGCACGCGAAGCAAAGCCTGTCAACAGCCCGAACGCGCGCCGCGTGACAATGCCCAACAAAAGACCTGCCACAGCCCCGAAGCCGACCGTTATATACGGACTGACAAGTGTGTCGCCATGTATGGCATAAGCGATGCCATAACACATAAGAGTCCCACCGGCCAAAGCCGCGCATATGAAGCCGCGGCCAATTCCGCCGTTCTTTTTGTTGCCCATAAACTCGATTTTGACTAAATTTGCGGCAAAATTACAAATTAATTTCAAGACTTACCTATATCTCCTATGAAACCATCATTCAAACTCATTGCAGCAATCATCTGCATATTGGCGGCCATGCCCTCGCATGCACAATTCAATCTCCGCAAGGCCGTAAGCGGAGCAACCAAAGCCGTTCAGGCATTTACCCTCTCCGACGAACAGATGGCGGCATACGTCAAAGAATCAATCGACTGGATGGACAAGAACAACCCCGTCCTGCCCGACGACGACCCCTACACAATCCGTCTGAAGAAACTCACCGAAGGCATAACCGACGCCGACGGCATACCCTTGAACTTCAAAGTCTACAACGTCATCGACATCAACGCCTTCGCATGCCCCGACGGAAGCGTGCGTGTGTTCTCATCGCTTATGGACATTATGAACGATGACGAACTCATGGGCATAATCGGCCATGAAATAGGCCATGTCATGAAACGCCACTCCAAAAACGCATTCCGCACCGAACTGCTCACCGGCGCCGTAAAAGATGCCGTAGCATCGACAGGCGGCACGGCGGCAGCCCTCACAGAGTCGCAGCTCGGAACGCTGGGACAGTCGCTGCTCAACGCCAAATACTCGCAGAAACAAGAGAAAGAAGCCGACGACTGCGGCTACGACTTCCTCAAGGCCAACGGCCGCAACCCCTGGGGCATGGTCATGGCATTCGAGAAATTCCTCGACATGGAAAGCGGCGCTAAAACAAGCTACGTGCAGAAAATGTTCTCCTCACACCCCGAAACGAAAGACCGCATCAAACGCATGACCGAACGTTGCAACAAAGACCGCATCGAACGTCCGGCCGCATCAACTCCAGCCAAATAAGGCATCTCCACAGCACACGCGAGAGGGCCTCGGCAACACGTCCGAAGCCCTCTTGCCGTATAATGGAAAAAGTGCGGCGAATGGGCTATCATTCAGGAAAAATGTCTAACTTTGTAGCCGTAGCGGCCAAGGTCGTTCTGTAAGAATTAAAAGAAAACAACAAGGTATGAAACCAAAAATCACAACCATTCTATTTATCGCTTTGATGTTCATCACCGCCTGCAATAAAGATGAACCTAAGTTTTCGTCAGCCGAAATCCAAAAAGCGCTTTTTGAGCTGAAAGGCACATACCATGGAGAGATTAGTGTTTCATATTATCATGGCAACACGATATCAGAAGGCCTCAAGTGCAAGGTGGTGTCAAAAGATTCTTTGACCATCAACATGGATTTAGAGCCTATGGCATCCGCCATAGCAGACGACGCCATAGCATCACGGCTGCGCGAAATAGGAAAAGTTCAAGTCAAGGCCGCCTATGATTTTTTACAGATGGACAATGCCGTATACAATTTCGTGCTGCTCCCCGACGATGTGGTTTGCCTTGGCGGATATGGCGCCCCGGCAAGCATCAGGATAGTTTTCGCCAAGAACTTCGGTGGCGATGCCGTTTACCCGAACCACGAAATCATATTCAATCTGTCGCCTACAGAGCTATGGGTCGGCGATAAAAAATGCGAGCAGTTTCCACAGCTCGTATATCATTTCATAGGCTCTTACGAATAAAATGCCCGTGGTCTATCATTCTATAGGCAAGATTTCAGAGAAACAATCCCGGTAAGTCCAAGCCTGATAGATTGGAAGTGCGTCGGGTCTCACATATGCCTTTGGAGTGCCCGAAAACGCATCATAATCCAAATTAGGCGGAGTCATGCCTAAAAATTTTACGGTTTTCAAGTTATCGCATTCCTTAAATGCTTCAGAACCTATATTTGTCAGCGATTCGGGAAATTCTACGTTCTGCAATGTTCTACAAGCGTAAAAAGCACCTTCCCTGATGTAGGTCAGTGACTTTGAAAAAGCTACATTTTTTAAGGATACGCAACCGCCAAAAGCATACTCGTCTATTGTTGTCAGCGTCTTGGGGAAATCCAATGCCAGCAATAAGGGACAATCTCTAAAAGCAAACTTGCGAATAGCAATAAGCCCATCGGGAAAATCCACTCTCCGCAACGACCGACAGCCGCCAAAAGCATTATACTCAATAGATATCGCAGCCTTGGGCAAATGCAACTCCTGCAATGAGGCACATCCATAGAACGCATAGGCGTCAATCATTGTAAGCGCTTCAGGAAAATCAAAACTCTGCAAGGACGAACAGCGGCGAAAAGCAGAACAGCCAATGTCTTTCACTCCATTAGGGACGTACAACTCCAGTAGGCAGACGCAATCCGAAAAAGCAGAATCTTCTATGTCTGTCAGCGTCTCAGGCAATACAAGCGAAGTCATTCTTGCTCCGAAAAAGGCTGCATATCTGATTATTTTTGTTTTATACGTTGTACCGTTGATAGTGACAAAGGCATACAACCTCGGGATGTCAGGCAATTGGTCTTTATCGTATCCTATAATCCAAAGATGTGAATCGTCAATCTCATATTTCACAAAATCGAGCATAAACGTAGTACCATCGATTTGTGAATACACGGCACCGTTCGATGCCGTGCCATCGGCATTTATCGTGACCGACAGATTTGCTTCAGGATTGGTGTAGTCGGGTTCGTCCTCACATGCGCACAAGCAGCATATGGCAACGAATACAACGAACAGTTTTAGGAACCTCGGCATGGACATTACATTTTTCATGGCAAATACGACGGTTATCAAAATAAAACACAACAGCGCGCCTTCGGTCATCTGCGTGAGGCGTCTGCCCCACAAAGTTCTACAATTATTTTGGAAATAGCAAATAAAAGCGGAATCACCGTTGTTTACAACGGCACGCCGGCAATTGCTCACGCACAGAAAATTTGTCAATATGATAATTTCTTGCTACATTTGCAGACATTCCACCGAAAAAAAACAGAACAAGGCTATGTATCACGTCATTTTATCGAAAACTATTTTGACTGATGTCTCCGGCTATCAGCATTTGGTCGATATTTATGACGAGATAAACAAGCAGGCAGACAACGAAGTAACATTGCATTTCAATCTATGCGAGCAATTCGACGCCAATCTATCGGCCGTACTTGGCTCTATACTTGACGATTTAAAATCAAAAGGGTACACCCTTTGGCTATCACATCCGAGAAGCGCTCAAGTAAGAGACAATCTCTCAAGGAACAATTTTTTCAGTGCCTTCAACCCAAAATATATCCCTGAAGACACTGAGAATTTTATCGAATACAAGAGGTTCATCCCAGAAGATGGCGACGAGTTCAAATCGTATATCGACACTCAATTGATGCACAAACAGAAATTTCCCTCACATACGCAAAAAGCCGGGCGCTTAATACAAGAAAGCATAATGGAAATTTTTGTCAATGCCGTTTCTCACGGCGAATGCTCTTACGTCTACTCTTGCGGAGAATACGACAAAACAAAAAAGCCGCCATGCCTCGACATGACCATAGTTGACCGAGGGCATTCCATCCCCTTCAATGTCAATAGATTTATTACACACCGTAATTGTTCGGCATTATCGCACTGCCAGGCTATACGATGGGCACTTGAAGACGGGAATACCACAAAAGACATACCCGGCGGACTGGGGCTATCCACTTTGATGGATTTTTTACGGCTCAACCAAGGTGCCATGCAAATTGTTTCAGGCTTAGGAATGGTTGAATACCGCAACAATCAACTGACCGACTATGAATTGTCAAAATCATTTGATGGTACGATAGTCAACATGGAGTTCAATTTTGACGACGACAAAAACTACCGTTTGGCAAACGAACAGGTAGATTTGTCAGATTTACTTTAGAGATATGATGAAAATTACTATAGCCGACGAAGTGACACTGAACCAAGGCGTAACGCCCGAAGAAGGGCGTCCTATCAGTGAGCGTATTTATGCCAGCCTCAAAGAGGGCAAACCAGTCGTACTTGATTTCGACAGAATGCAATTGATTACGACTGCTTTCCTTAATGTTGTCATTGGAACTCTTTACAAAGATTTCAGCAGCGAAGACCTCAAAAAGCTCCTGTCATTCGAAAACCTTACCGAGGGCATCGCCATGCGCATTAAGCGAGTAACCGACAACGCGAAATTGTTTTACGAAAACCCGGAGCAATTTCAGAAAAATGTAGACTCTGCAATATATGGCAACGGTTGAAAAAGTCAAAAACTTCAAAGTCAAATCGGGAGATGTTTTCTTTTTTGACAACAATATATGGATGTTTCTTTTCTCCCCGATTTCAGGAGCCAGTCCTTTTCAACAGAAAGTTTACGGCAAGTTGCTGAAAGACATACAAAGCTCGCAAGCGACCATTTTCATAAACTCGCTTATAGTTTCTGAGTATATAAACCGAAGCCTGCGCCTGAACTACACGTTATGGAGAGACCAAGAGTTCAAATCAGGGAACAGTTTCGTTGACTACAAACACAATTACCGCCCGTCAAAGGACTTTGACGATGCACAAAAGGCGGCATACGGCGAAATGACCGACATCCTTTCTATTGCACAAAGAAAGCCCGATGATTTCCATGCCTTAAATTTGAATGAACTTTTGAATGCCAAAGGCATGGATTTCAACGATGCCTATTATGCAAATTTCTGCAAACTGAACAATCTGATTTTAGTTACCGATGACAGAGATTTGCAATCCACTCCGCTCGACATCACAATACTGACTGCTTAAAAAGCTATCGAACGGGCGAATATAGGCCATCGTATGAATCTGGCTCTCTATCTACATTATCCTCAGACTTAAATAGTGGTTCAAGAGCACGTTTAATAGCCTTTCTGACATCATCTGCTTCAGTTTCACCTTGGCCCTCTGCCGTGCAGGTACAAATTGGACGCTGTGTATATGCTGATATAAACTGAATTGTAACCTCTATGGAATATCCGAGGTTGACATTTCTGCGCCCAGTTTCTCCAAAGTTCACAATCATTGTTTCCTTTGCGTTGTTAGGGTTCACCTCATTGACTTGGATAAATCCATTCTTAAAAAGGATACCCGATATTAAAGAGGCTGGGTTAATGGATTTGGTTGTTCCTCCATAAACGCCATATTGATTGCCATAAACTCCGGCACTTGACGTGTAATCACCAGTTGGAGATATATAGAAATATCGATAATTATCAATGGAGTCATCGTAAGTATGGATGACAGGAGGACGCATAGACGCACACCCGCTCAACATACAGATTGCCAATAAAGATATTATGCTTATGTAAGCGTGCTTATAAATCCTCTCCATTTGCACGATTGTATTCGTTATCATAGAACATGGCGATATAATATTTGCCATAGAGTTCAGAAATCATAAACCATACAGGCTTTTTGGAACACAAATCCATCATATAATCAAACGACATTTTCATTAGCTCCTTTTGCGTTTCTTCCGTTGGATTCGCAAGCTCCTCTGCCGTATATTTCTTCAAGATTATGGGCATTAGTTTTTCTCGCAATAATGTTGTGTCTGACAATTCTGCTGGCTGCTGATAGAAGATAGCCTCATATCGCTTGTTTTTTACGCTAATGTTGTAGGCTATGTCTTCATCGTCAGGTATAAGTTCATTACCTAACGACATATATTTAGGATTCTTTTCAAACTGCTGGATTAGTCGGTTGAATCGGATTTGGATTGAACGCTCGTCTACATTATTGGCATCGCATACCATTATTCGGCACACCTTATCGCCATTTGTTGCAATGTGGACAGTTGCGTCCATCCCATTAAATTTCCCCTCCAAGACATCCTTGTTATAGGAATTGGTATGAAAGCCTTTGGCTTTTAACTTTTGAATCATTGTCGATTTAGAGCCATCAACAGGGATTCCGAGGAACTGCGTTACGTCTTGTTGGGCGTATGCACATATCGCAACCAAAACGAAGATAACGCCTGCTATTATCTTTTTCATATTCTGATGTAAGCGCACCCCAGCTACCAAAAGTGCAATTAGAACCACGAAGCGTGGAGCTGCAATGCCACGTCTTAGTGTGAAGGTGGTCGGAATACCTTTAATAGACAGATGTGGGAATAACAGCCCCACGCATATGCGTGGAGACGGTTAAGCCAACTCTTGTCTATACGTGAATAGTTTCCGACGCTTTTCACACACAAGAAGAAGACATAACGCCTCTTTTTATCAATGTCGAGATGGGACTACTCCCAACTAACCGCAAAATTACAACTTTTCGCGCTGCATATCAATAGGCAAGTAAAAAATAATTTAATATAGCTCCATATTTTTAGCGTCCGCCGCCCGATTTTTCACCGATTTTTCCGCAAGCGCTAATTTTGTAGATTTAAATATTTTAGGTAAATTTGCGGCCTAAAGCAGCAGGCACAGAATGGCAAAATTACAACTGTACATCAACAAATCGTTACGCGGCTACAAAAACATAGTGAATATCAACCCCGAAGAGGAGGTAAGCCATCATATTCACGACTACAGGCCGGCGCTCGAAGCCATAAGCTACGACAGCGGCCGCAGCAATGTTTTCTATCTGCTGACCTACATCGAGACCGGTGTGGTGATGTCGGTGCTGCGCACAATCCCCGGCAACCACGCAGCCGACCATATAGCGGCGTCGGTGTTTTTCCCCGATGGAGTACAGCTCAGCCCCAAAGAAGTTTTTGGCTTAGGACAGAAAGTAACTCTTGCCATAGACAACGACAACGCCGACCTGAGCGCCGAAACCATAGCCGAGCTGCGCGAGATTTTCAGTAAAGACTACGGTGTTGACGCTTCTGCGCCGCTGAGGTTGCCGTCATCGGGCCACATCTACGCCTACGCATATTTCGGCAAAGGCGCCCCGTCGCTCTACGACTATGCCGAAGCAAATTTCTACCAGCCCGAGTTCGCCCAATACGCCGGCGTGCTTCTTATCGACGGCATAAGCGGAGCCAAAGGCCGCGAAAGCAAAAACGACCTCACACGCAATCCGCTGCAAGCGACAACAGTCCTCAATCCGCCAAGGACGACGCCCGAGGGCTTTGTGCCGCACATCTACCACCGCGTCTTCAACACTCCGCTGATAGTTCCGGCCGACACGCCCCTGGAAATACAATGGAAGCGCGGCGGTTTCGAACCCGTCTGCCAAACCGTCATTGCGAGCAAAGACAAACCGACCGTCATAGCCCGGCCCGATGTCTCACAGGCAAAGAAAACCGTCACACCGACATCATTCTATGTCACAGAACAAGGGTCGCAGCGCTCTGTCGGAGCTTTTCTGATAAAAGTCAACGGCATAGACATCGATACGCCGCATACTTTCACCTATTCGGAACTTGTCGACGCAAAAGTGGAAATAAGTTCACCGGGCTATTTCGCTTTCTCGGGCAGTCTCGACCTTGCTTCGACAACGCAGGCGCTCGTGCAGATGAAACAGCTGCACCGCACCTACCGTTTCGATTTGCCACTCAACACTCCCGACCCCGTAGAAGCCATCCGCATATATCTCAAATCGAAGAAACCAATCACAACTTGCCCTATAGAAGGCTATGAAGTAGCCGGAGGCAAAATAATCGAAGGCTCCGGTGTCAGCAACCGTTTGGTATATGTTGGCGGACAAAGCCGCAAACTCCACACCATTGCCGCTATCGCGGCGACAGTCGTATTCTTGCTCGGTTTTTTCGTGGGATGGCTCGCTTTCGACGTCGAAGAGACGACCATCGAAAACGATATGCGCCAGACGCCCGTACAGGAAACCGTAAAACCCGTACAATCCTCTGAAATACCGGCACCCATATCCGAGGCTAAGGCCGAAACACCGGCTGCCCCGGCAGAACCTTCGGCACAAGACATTGCCGACGCCATCGAATATCTCAACTCCAACAAATCGTGGGTTCGCGCCGATATGGAGACGATGCCGGCACTAAAAGGTCTGTACGATGACCTGAACAACTACAACTTCGACAGACTCAAGACTTTCTGGAACCTCAGATTGGCCAAATCGTCGACATTCGCGACGGTGATACGCGCAGTCGAAGGCGCTGCCATAAAACGCGACCCCAGAACCGGCGAACACAACCCGGCATATATCAACGAAGGCAAACAGAGCATCAACTGGCGCTCATACACATATTGGGTCGACCCCTGACATTGTAAAAATGACTCTTACGAAACGACTTTGCTTAGTTGCTGCAGCGGTATCAATCCTGCTGCAGCTGCAACTCAACGCCCAAACAGCATCAATCAGCGCAACAAGCGCCGACGGGCGCACCATAAAGGCCACTGCCATATCGCCCTGTATAATACGCGTCGACAACACGGCTTTCGGCGAAGCCCCGGCAGAAGCGCAGTCGGTGCTACCGCTGCAGCCGATGGACGGCATCGCAACCATAAGCAACTGCGGTAAAAAGCTCCATACGCTTGGCGGCATCACTGCCATGCTCAACGACAGCGGCACGCTCACCATAGGCACAAGCATGCGCGGCAGCACTATAGCCGATACGGGGCTACGTACCGACAGACAAGGCCGTTCATCTATAAGCATAGCAACAAGCGGCAATGGCTCGTTCTACGGCGGCGGCGAACGTGGCTACAGCTACAACCTCAGCGGCGACACCCTCGTGATGTACAACCGGCAGAACTACGGCTACACGGGCACAGACCCACGTATCAGGCAGATGAACATAACGATGCCCATGGTGCTCAGTTCAGACGGATACGCCCTGCTTTTCGATGACTACGCGGCGGCGGAATTGATACTGTCTAACCCCGTAAAATACATCACAGAAAGCACAAAGCCGATAACATACTACTATATAGCAGGCGAAAACCTTTCAGCGCTGACCGAAAACCTAACCGAACTGACCGGGCGCCAACCGCTGCCGCCCCTATGGGCTTTAGGCTATATAACGTCGAAATACGGCTACCGCACACAAGACGAAGCCGTCGGAGCCATCGACACCCTCAAACAGCAGGGATATCCCGTCGACGGAATAGTGCTCGACCTCTACTGGTACGGCAAAGAAGAAGACATGGGACGCCTCGCATGGGAACCTTCGCAATGGCCCACTCCCGAAAAGATGCTCTCCGGCCTGGCGGAACGAGGCGTGAAAACAGTCGCCATCTCACAGCCATATGTGCTGAAAAACGGCAAAGCGATAGACAACTACAAGGCTCTCGACTCAGCACGCATGTTCATGCGCGACTCCGCAGGCAACACACAGCCGGTAAAAATATGGGTGGGCGAAGGCGGCATGTTCGACGTATCGAACCCCGACACGCGCAGTTGGATGCGCTCGCGCTACAAAAGCCTCACCGACATGGGCATCGGAGGCTGGTGGGGCGACCTCGGAGAGCCCGAAGTGCATCCCGAAGAAGGCATACACGCCAACGGTCTGCCTGCACGCCTCTACCACAACCGCTACGGCAACGACTGGAGCGGCATCATCAGCGACCTTTATGCCCAAGAATACCCCGACCGACGCCTCATGACCCTTATGCGCGGCGGCACCATAGGGCTGCAGCGCCACAGCGTATTCCCTTGGTCAACCGACGTGTCGCGCTCGTGGGGCGGACTCGAACCACAGATACGCATCATGCTCAACTCGGGACTTAGCGGCTTGGGCTATATGGGCAGCGACCTCGGCGGCTTTGCCGTAGACCCCGGACATCCCTATCAGCCCGAGCTATACGTGCGCTGGCTGCAGAGCGGTCTTTTCTCGCCCGTGTTCCGCACCCATGCGCAACAGTACGCCGAGCCATACCACTATCCGCAGTACCGCGACATAATCCACAAACTCGTGCTTGAGCGCTACCGTTGGCTACCCTACAACTACACGCTCGCATACGAGAACTCGCTCTACGGCTACCCATTGGCACGTCCGCTCGACTTTGCCGACAACAGCCACGGCGCATACGACAAGATTTCAGACGAATACCTTTGGGGAGACGAGCTCCTTGTAGCCCCTGTCCTGACCGAAGGCGCAACCAAGCGAACAGTCACATTTCCCAAAGGCGCGGTATGGATTGATTACAGCGACCCATCGCGACGCTGGCAAGGAGGCACAATCATAGCCGACTATCCGGCTCCGCTCGACAAACTGCCCATATTCGTGCGTGAGGGCTCCTTCATACCCACCGCAGAGTACCACATGGACAACACCGGCGACTACCGTGCCGACGACTTCACCATAAGCTACTACGCATCGCCCGTCGAGAGCCGCTACACGCTCTACGACGACAACCATATCTCGCCCCGCTCTATTGCAGACGGCCAATACCGCCTGCTTCACTTCAGCGGCCTTATGAAAGACGGCTATGTCACCATAAACGTCAGCTCCGAAGGCACATACCCCGGCGCCCCCGACACCGTGAAACTCGACTTCCGCATAGTGCTTCCCGACGGGAGCGTGCGCTCATACAAGGTAATGATGGAGCCGGGCAATGGACGGGCTACCGAAATTCTTTCAGTCAAACTCTAAACCCCAAGCGCATAAAACATGTTCTCCGGCATAGTAGAAGAAGCCGCCAAAGTAGTGGCTGTTGAGAAACACGAGTCGAATGTCGACATCACCGTAAGCTGTTCATTTACCGACGAGCTGCACATCGACCAGTCGGTCGCGCACAACGGCGTATGCCTCACAGTCGTAAGAGTGAACCCCGACGGCACCTACACCGTAACGGCCATCCGCGAGACCCTCGAACGCTCCAACCTCGGCGCCCTGAAGCCGGGCGACCTAATCAACCTCGAACGCTCGATGAAAATGGACGGACGTCTCGACGGCCACATCGTGCAGGGGCACGTCGATACCACCGCCATATGCACCGAAGTCGAAGAAGCCGACGGCAGCCGCTACTTCAAATTCTGCTACAAGGCCTCGCCCGAGATGGTGGCAAAAGGCTACATGACGGTCGAGAAAGGCTCGGTAACAGTCAACGGCGTCAGTCTTACGGTATGCGACAGCGAAGTCGATAGTTTCCGTGTGGCAATCATACCATACACGTTCGAGCACACCAACTTCTGCCGCATACAGCCGGGCACTACTGTCAACCTTGAGTTCGACATTATCGGCAAATACATAGCGCGTCTGTCTGAGCTTCGCTCGTTCTGAGCATACATTTCCGCTCGCTCCTCTCTGTTCACCGGCCATGGAAAGACTGATGCAATATGTGTGGCAACACCGCCTGTGGCTACCGTCAGACATGGCCGCCACCGACGGCACGCGCATCGACATCCTCGACCCAGGGCTACTGAACACCAACTCGGGTCCCGACTTCTTCAATGCCAAGATACGCATCGGCGACCGCCTTTGGGTGGGAAACGTCGAAATACACGTCCGGGCCTCCGACTGGCATAGGCACAAACATGATGGCGACCCGGCCTACGACTCTGTAATCCTGCACGTAGTGGGTCAAGACGACGCACACATCTGCCGAAGCGACGGCGAAGAAATTCCGCAGCTCGTAATGGCCTGCGCAGCCGATTTCAGCAAAAGTTACCACGAATCCGTGAACAACCCGACCGCCGAGCTCCCCTGTGCCGAACACATACCGACCATCGACAGCATATACCTTACCGATTGGGTGACATCGCTCGCATTCGAGCGTCTGTATGCAAAATCGGACCGCATCGCCGCCTATGCCAAACATTTCAACGGCGATTGGGGACAGGCCATCTACATTGCCTTGGCGAGAGCCTTGGGCTTCGGCATAAACAGCGACGCATTTGAACGGTTGGCGCTCGCCACACCCCTGAGGCAGCTTATGCGCCACAGAGGCGCGCCCGAGACCATCGAAGGGGCCTTGTTCGGGCAGGCCGGTTTTCTCGACAATATACCCGACAGCGTTTCCGACACTGAATATGTGAAAAGACTAAAGCAAGAATACGCTTTCGCGGCAGCAAAATACGGCCTTGAACGCCCCAAAGACCTCGGTTGGAAGATGAGCCGCATGCGGCCGCAGAATTTCCCCTACCGACGCGTCGCCACCCTCGCACAGATGATTGCGCAAGGCTTCACCATCGGATACGACCTCTTGCACGTAGGCAACGAAGCCGAAGCGCGCGAACTATTTTCGGTTCGCCTCGAAGGTTTCTGGAGCCGCCGTTTCACCTTCGGACCGGCGTCGGCACGCTCCGACAAAGCTTTCAGCGACAGCTCGGCAACGACACTTATCATCAACGTCGTCGCCCCGGCGCTCCACGCCTATGGAATAACGACAGGGCGGCACGAACTATGCGAACGCGCCGTTGACATCCTGCAGTCGCTGCCGCCCGAAGACAATGCCTACATCCGACTGTTCCGGGCCGCCGGAGTGGCATGTCCCGACGCATTCAGTTCGCAGGCACTGATACAGCTACGGCGCGAATACTGCCAAAGCCGCAAATGCCTTTATTGCCGCATAGGCCACCGCTACCTCGCCGGCAAAGCCATACGCCGCGACAGATAAGCAAAGCAAGCCTTCACCTCCACTACAAAAAGCACGGCGCACAGCCTTTATGCGCTCGTGCCGTCAAGCATTTTTCGGCATTAAATAAAAAAATGCGCCAAAAAACTTGCGAATGAACATTATTTTGCTTTTATTTGCAAAATCAAACATCAACCATTGTATCACATTCTATCTAATGCCCTATGTCGAGACTTAAATTCATTATTCTGATGGCCATTTGGCTTTCGTCAATACCATTAAGCGCCATCACTGTTCTTGAAACACGGACAGGCAGACACGTAGAAGCTTCTCGGATGCCAATCCCGAAGCGACATGTAGATTATTACTCCGATGGAGTCAAAATCACTTATGAGTTCGACTCCCTGCTTGTGATTGAAAATGGGGGCAGTATCTATTACCAAATCGAGCAATTCGGCCTGAACGGCCTCGGGGGGCAGGCATACGTGCCGATGAGGACTGAGCGTATAAACGTACCCTCTACGGCCTCATGTGTCCTTCAGGTTATCGAAGATGACTACATCGACAAGATTGTCGATGGATTTCAGCCGGCAATTCCCGATGACGTCGCCACCCTCGAAAATACGGGAGCGGTCCGTGTTCCGTCTATTCTGCCCTCGTCAACATTCCTTCCGGCTTCAATAGCTTCGATGGAAGAGGATTCATATTACCGCAATGAACGCATTGCCAATCTTTTGATTGTACCCGTACAATACCGGCAATCTACAAAGACAGCAAGAATACACCGTAAAATTTCAATATTGTTAAGTTGGGATACGGTCGATTCGGAAGAAGAGCCGAATGAATATTTAAACAGCTCTGACGGACTATTTGAAAGCATGGTGCTCTCGAACAAGACAAACTCCGCCGCAAAAAAAGCAGCGGCAGTCGGCGGCACCATATCGGAAGCGCGCCCACAATCTTTTTTAATGCTTGTGCCTACAGAACTCGATATGGCGTCAAGCCCTTTGTTCAATTGGAAACGGACACAGGGATATAATGTAGTCAAGAAAACCGATGATTGGACTACCGACAAAATCCGTGAGGCGGTAAAAGATTTCTACGACAATGACCCGAACGCATTTTACGTCTTGTTTATAGGTGACTATAATCTTATGCCCGGAGAATACCGCACACGGCACACATACCTTCCAGCCCCTGTAACCGACCTGCACTACATCTGTATGGACGGCGACAATGATTATGTCCCGGATTTATTCTCAGGGCGCATTCCCGTATCAACGCCCGAAGAACTTATCACCGTTTCTCGCAAAATTATCGACTATGAAATGAACCCGGACAAAGACACCGGTGTAAAAACTTTTGTCGGGATTTCATATTTTCAAAACAAAGTATCATCAAAGGAAGAAGAAGAACGCGACTTTGTACGGACAACAGAAACAATCTGTCAAGAGTTAGAGGACACGTTCAAAAATGTAAAAAGGCTATATTGTCAGAGATATAGCACAGCAAGTCCTTCTAAATGGAGTTATCGTTCGTCTGTCGATTTTCCATTTCCTGACCATCTCAAGGCAAAAGGCGCATTTACGGCAGATAGCTCACACATATTAACTGCTTTTAATGGTAATGCAAACATAATTTTTCATCGAGACCATGGATCTCCTAACGGATGGGAACATCCCAAATTCGTAACCGAGCATATCGCAGATTTAACAAATAATGTCACTCCTGTAGTCTTTAGTGTAGACTGTCAAACAGGAATGTACACAAATGCGAATAACTTTACTCACCTGCTTCTGTCAAAATCCGGCGGCGGTTGCGTTTCCAGTATCGCGGCAACAGAGTCGACATACACCTTTAAGAACGACATGTTTTCTCTCAGCATGATGAAAACCATATGGCCGAACAAAAATTTCAGATACCACAACGCCTACCACAACGACAGCCTCAACATAATGTGGCAAAAGAACACCGAGAGTGCCGTTTTGGGAGAAGTAATGGTTCGCGGACTTTTGCGGATGGCGTTGTTTTCTTCGCAAGACATGGATTTGGTAAGACACAACACAGAAGCATACCATTGCTTTGGCGACCCGTCATTAAATATCTATTGGGGTAAAAACGTAGACCTCGCCCGAAACATCAGTTTTACACCGATTAAAATTGGGAACAGGTCGGAACTACAAGTGTCGATTTCGGGTGGCCTTTGCGCAACTATAGCTTTCTACGACCCGGCTACAGGCAAAAACTACCGTTGCTACGGCAACTCCGCAACGTTCAAGACCACAAACCCCAACCGAACGTGCGTATACGCCTACATCGACGGGGCTAAGCCCGTTTTCATTGAAAGTATAGCAGGTTTCGGGCCAATGTCAGCCGAAGACAGCAACTCGATTTCCGCATGTCATTTCTCAGGCGACGTTCTTAATGTGACCCTTAAAGAGCCGTTGAGCCAAGAAACACAGCTACGTATAAGTTGTGCTTCAAACATAAGCGTAAAGCAACTTCCTGTAAGCGCTATCGGCGAGGCTTCATTTGAAGCCGCAGCTGATGCGACTAATGGCGGTCTATATTTCGTAGACCTTATACGTAACGGGGAAATAATCGAACATAAAACAATCATTAAATGACTACAGCTATGAAACGACTTTTCTTAATGTTGCCGTGCCTTTTGCTGGCCGTGGGCGCCTTTGCTGAAGACTGGCCAATCTATTCCGAAAGCGATTGGCCTTGTGGCCAGGAAATAAAGAAGCCCGACATATATCAAAGTGGAATTTACTATCAGATAATCGGCGAAAATACCTTAAGAGTGATAAGTTCAGACGGGTCGTTTATGGATCCTTACTTATTCGTTTTATGGCCTTTAGACTGCATGTACTACGATTGTCTGATGAATGGTGGCGATTATACCGGGGACGTCATCATTCCTGAGACTGTAGAATACAGCGGTGTCACATACTTTGTGACAGAAATCGGCTATGGGGCAATGGTGAATTGCGACAAACTGACAAGTGTGACTATACCCAAAAGTGTAAACAAAATTTACGATGGTGCATTTGCCAATACAGCTTCGTTGTCTTATGCAGTTTTTCAAGGCCAAACTCCACCAGACATAGTATCCGATACTTTTGGAAGGTACAGGAAGATGCAGATATATGTTCCTGACGGATGCAAAAAAACTTATGAGGAAGTCTATCATTGGAATAGCTACCTTAGTATAAAAGAAATCGGCGAAGCCGGCATTGAAGCCGTGGCTGTAGGCAAGAGCGCTCAGCTTGTCGAGTGCGACGGAGAAACCGTTCATAACCGTACCGACTGTATGCTATATGTTTACGGCTATGACGGCGGCCTCAAGGCAACTATCGCGGCCAATGCTTATGCAAAGCTTCCGAAAGGACTATATATTGTCTATGGAAAAGGACACTCAGAAAAAGTTGTCGTGAAGTAAGCTACAGCTTTCAACACCGCAAAACAACTTTCCGTACAAAAAACAATCGGACGCCCGACTATTTCAGGCGCCCGATTGTTTTTGCCGGTTTTTCAACCAAAATTACTTTATAAGTACTTTGCTGGCTTTGTTACCCTGGCGACGAATGTAGATGCCGGTAGAGGGTTCGGCCACGCGCAAGCCACTGAGATTGTAATATTCTACCGCAGCGTCGGCGCTGTCTTCAACCACTACATTTTCCACACCCGTGGTTGTGCTCGACGGTTTGGCTTCAGAGCCGTAAACCTTGAGGTCACGCAGCTTGATACCCCAACCCGTATCGAGTGCTTCTGAAGTACGCAACGCCACATATCGGTGTTGTGCTTCGGGGTCTTGCGTGAAATAGTGCTGTGTGTCGTTCTTGGTATTCTCGAATACCTTGTCTTCGGCACTTGCGGCATATGTGGCGGTGCCGTTTGCAGCAAGTTCTGCCGGAGCCTGCGACGACAAGGTCACAGTGAATTTTGTGGCGTATGCGCCTTCAAAATATACGTCGATAGCCTCGATATAGAAACCTTCGGAGTTGTCATCTCCGTTTGCAAGGTCAAGGATAAAATAGTGTTCCTGAGTTTCATTGCACTTCCACTCGAGCTGCGAGTTGCGGTCGGAGTCGGTTACATTCTCTACGCTTCCGGCCTGGATATAATCTGCATCGGTACTGCCCACAAGCCCCGATGCGAGGTTATTGGCCTCGGCACTTGCCATTACATTGATTTCGACAGCAGCTTCAAAGTCACCGCTGACGGCTGTAACCGTGCGCATCCCCTTTGCGTTTGTAAATCTGACAGAATTTCCGTCAAGTTCGTAATCTCCGCCGTCTACCACATATTCTACAGCATCGGCAGGCAGATAATACCCGGCTTCATCTGTTGCCACGGGCGAAAGTATCACTTTCTCACCTACGAGCACGGCGTTCTTTGACGCAGACAGAGTCAAGCCGGCAGTAGCACCTAACTGAGGAGCTTCTTTTTCCATGCCCCAATTGGTATATGGGGTACGCACATCGACAGCACCGCCGTTATATGCGAAATAGTGCGATATTGCCGTTTCCGCCTCAAGGTCCTGAGGTCCGAAATTGTACTCATACAGGCCGGTGGCCGCATTGAGCGTGAGTTGTTGGAAACCATTCCACCATATTTGCGGATTAAGGCCCACCACACCTTTTACGGCTTTAAGGTCGATGGCATAGGTTGCGGTAGCGTCAGCCTTGTAAACTACACTCCAGGGAAGAGTCACATAGAGTGTGCGGCGCATCGATTCGTCTTCGCCTTCAAAGATGGCATTCTTAAACTCTGCTTTGAACAGGTCGGAGTATACATAGTCTACGGCATTCTCCACAGTGGTCTTGAAAGTAACTGTGGCGTGGCGGCTTTCTACCGATTCTGTTCCGTCGGCCATCACGGCATATACTTCGTAGGTGTATTCGGTGCGCTCGGCAAGACCGCTTATTACAATCGGGTTGGCATCAGCCTTCACAGCTTCGCCTCCGGCAACAAGATAGTAGACCTCATAGTTGTCGGTCGGGCAAGTGACTTCATATGCGATTTCGGCACTGTTGAAAGTAACGTTTTGGGCGTTAGCCTTGATACGGATAGAAAGAGGCGCCTCATTCTCCGAACCTACTACATAAGTGTTGGCCTGCTGATATACGCCACCGGCATAGGGGAGATACCACTCCCAAGTAATACTTGTGCCGTCTTCATAAGTCTTCGAGGTCGTGCCGCTGTGATGGCCGGTGCCGTCATCCTTGAGCTTCAGCCATTCGTCACCGCCGACAAATATGTGGAAATTGCGGTCGGCGGCAGGCGTCTCTTTTTCTGTTACGAATTCAGCCTCCACCGTTAGAGTCTTGTCATCGTTATAAATGATGCTGTAGTCTGCCGTGAAACCGGGGATGTCGGTGTTTCCGTACCACACAGGGTTCTTGCCCGGTTCGCGCAGGGTCTTGAAAGTGACTGCTTTTTCAACAGTGTACTTTACGCCTTCATAGTAGCCCGATGCGCTTACTCGCCTGGTATATTCTGTATTCGGCTGAAGGGCTTTCATATAATACGGCTGGTCTTTCAGAACAGAACTGCCATCGACCGCGATTTTCGTATCTGTATATCCCTCAGGGAATGTCACACCAAAGTTGATAGTAGCCGATTCATGTGTTATGTCGGTAACCGTTGGCTCTACCGACGGCATGGGTATGGCATCTTCGTAGCGGCAATTTGTGAAATATATGGCAGATTCCGCCGTAAGAGCCGAGCCTACGAGAGAGAACGTGTATAATGCCTTTCCATTAGACTGGCCGGCAAGCCATTTTTCATAAACGACGGGCCAACCTTTCTGCACATTGTAACGCACAAGGTGGTATTTACCGTCGGCCGGGATTTCGATTGTCACGTCAGACTCGTTGCCGACACCACTGGTAAGACGCACGTTCCACTTGCCCGGGCCTTCGATTTTTGCTTCAAGCACAAGATCTTTCGGCGCAATTTGGGCAAGGTCGAAACTGTGCCCCTCGTCTGACAACCAACCTGCAGATGCAGCGTCTAAACCCTTATTATTCATCGAGCACTTTTGGACGCTGATACCGGCGTCTATCACTTCTTCAGCCTTAAAGTTCCACCAATCGACAAGGCGGTTAGGAATCTGTTCTTGTCCTTCTGTAGCCTGAGGCCATACCGCATAGGTCGTTGCCCCGGCACTTGCATACGCGGCCATAAGCGTGGCTGCAAGGATTATTTTTTTCATGTTCATTAGATTGGTTATTTTTGATTTATTTTACGAATTTTGTTGTACTACCGTCGGCATGCCGTTTTATATAGACACCACGGGTAAGCGCATCTATGTCTGTAGCGTTTTTGCTGACACCGCATAAGCCATAGACCGCCACAACATCGCCATTGGTAGAAAGCGCAGGCTCTATACCGTCGGCAGCAGTAAAACGCAGAGAGTTCATGAAAAACGGCGCACTACCCGAGTTATAAGGCATCATGCGATGTTTGCCTTGTGAAAGGCGAGCGACGAGACTGACATCGGTCCATTGGCCTGATGTCGGCTCGATGACTGCTGAGGAGCTTTTCTTAGAATCGACATAGAGTGTGAGCGATGCCTCGGCTTCCGCTTTGACGTGAAACACGAATTTATACTCGCCGTCGGCCGGAACATCAAGCAGATAGTCGGCATATCCGGCAACCGGCACTTCGAGCTGCAACGGCAGCGAAGACCCGTTTTCGCTGTTGGACCGCAGTTTTATCTGCCTGTCGTCGGTTGTGGCATCAACATAGTCTTTGGCCGCGATAAGTTCTCCGGGAGAATAATAGCGCTCCGTGTCGAAATCCGACATATAGACAAAAACCGTCCCAAGCTCAGAAAGTCCGCTTGTGGCCGTATTGCTTTGCAGCAGACTCATGTAAGGGTATTCGGCAGCACCTCCGGCCGGGTTCGCCATAAACCAGGCATAACCCTCGACCAGTTCACTCTGCTCAAGTTTTTGGATTTTCTGGCACATCTGGTCGATTTGAAAATCGACATTTTTGATGGTCCCGTCGTTTTCCCATGCGCAGAACTCCGTCAGCATCATCGGCGGAAATTTTCCGTTTGCGGCCTTGAACGCGTCCATGAACTTGACAAGATTGGGATATCGCCCATAGCATTCCTTTGCCGGATTGTACAGGTCGGCGTAAAAATATTCGGTGGCAAACCATGTTGCGGCGCTATACCAGTTCATATAGCAGTGCAACGCCAGGCAATCGACTTTTGCCGACGGATACAGGCGGAAAAACTCGTCGTACCATTCGTAGGGGTTCCACACGCGGCCGCCCACCTGCGAGGCCGAGAAGTTCAGCGCCGGCGCTACAAGCTTTAAGCCAAGTTCTGCGGCGAGTTTCTCCAATGCAGGCCATGCTTCGGCAGCCTGAGCCGGAGTCATTTTTGCCTGGTCGTCGAAATTTGGCTCGTTGAAGCCAAGCAGATAGCGTGTCTCAGGGTGTTTCTTTATCCAAGAACGTATTCGTCCGGCATCGTACGCAGCATTCCAGGCCATAGGCTCGAAGCGCAGTTCAGAATCGAAAGCATCGCTGTTGGCGGCATCAGGTCCCCAGTTGTAGACCCAGCTTACGCCCGGCTTGAAAAGCTCGGCATGGTGGCTGTTGAGCTTCATCGTGCGCTCGTCCCAGCCCACCCCTCGCTTGGGGCTTTTGGCCGATGATGCCACAGCCAAAAGTCCCACAAGAGCGGCGGTAAATGCTATTCTCAAAAAAGAAGTATTCACGGTTTTAGCGTACGATTACTTTACGGACAATGTTGCCCTGACGGACTACGTAGATACCGGGGGCTGTCATCGAGCCAAGGCGAACGCCTGCAAGATTATAGATTTCAATAGGTGCATCGGCTGTATCGGCAGCGATATTGCCGATACCGGAGCCTGCCGACGATTTGTCGCGCCACAGGAACATGTTGTCGAGCTGCAACTCATCACCTATGCCTCCGCCCGACATGAACCACACGTAGTTGTCTCTATAAGCTTTGACACCGCCGTTCGACGACGGGAACATTTCGGAAGCAAGCGGTTTAAGTTCGGTCATGGGGATATCGAACGAATACCACTCCCCGTCGCGACGGTAGTTGCCCAAAACAGGCACTCCGGCAGCAAACGCGGTAGAGCCGATTGTAAACTTGGCCTGACCGAGAGCGATTTGGTGCGAACAGTTGTCGGTGCCGCGCATGGCGAAGTGGAGATACCAGTCGCCGATTTCAAGCTCAGACAAGTCTTGTCCCATGGCATTGATGAAACCAGCTCCGGTCCAGCCGCCGTTGGTCGAGAAGTATATCCAGCCTTCGTCGCCTCCGAACGAATCCGCTACGCCCTGAGGCTTTTCGACCGCCGTGTAGGTGTTGCCGTCGGCCCAATTGTAGAACTTGCAGAAGCCGATGCCGTCGCGCAGGTCATATATGATGTCCTCTTCACCTTCGACCTTCATCTTCTCTGTCACAGACCCGTTGGCCGTAATAGATATGAAGTGTTTGCCTGTGAAGTCGAAATACGTTTCGCCGTTGGCGTCGAGGCTCTTTGTGGTATATTCGCCCAATTCGTTGACTACGGGTGCTTCGTCTTTGCGATAGAAGAATACGTTGTCGATGGCGAAGTACGAATTGTTGTAGAAAGTCTGGTCGGTATATATGCACAATGCGTAATCGGTATATGCACTGATGCCGCCGTTTGACGGAGCGTTGCTCCACAACTGACCGTACTTTTTAAGCTGCGACACCGGGATATCGAACGAGTACCACTGACCGTCGCGGTTGAAGTCGGCGAAAAGCGCCTTTGTCGCGTACTTGCCGAAGACAAGCGTTGCGTCGGCATCAGTCGAGCCGAAGCGTATCATCACGGGAATATGGCTGACCGCAGCATCGGAACGCACCGACAGATGTACATACCAGCTGTCGTCAATCATAGAAAGGTCTTTGGGCTGAGGTGTGACGCCCTGACCGGCGATGGAAGCCCAACCCGAGCCATTCCATGTTATTCCGTCGGTCTCGGAGCTATAGACGGGGAAACCGCCATAAGGCACACGCCCGAATGAGTTGGGCACATCTTTTACACTACCGACTTTCATTGTCTGAGGGTCGCCCCACACGAAGAAATTGTTGCGTCCGCCCTGCTCGGAGTTATCCCATTCGCTTTTTACGAGCGACGTCTCGCCGTAAGAGCCGCCGGCAGTAAGGCTCTCCCAGGTGTCGCCGGAGAGATAGAGCGGCACGATGTCGGTAACCTTATCAAAACTGAACACGGGAGCGCCATTCTCGTCGAGGCTTCGGTAGCCGTACTTGCCCAACTCCGATTTAGTATCGGTAAACGCCGGTATTTCTTTTTTACTTGATTTATAAAAGAAAATATTGTCGAAGCACAGCTCGGCGTCTGTCATTCCGCCCGACGCAAATGTCACAATGTTGTCGTTGAAGTTCGAGTTCAAACCTAATGCCGGTGCATAGAATTGCTCCAAGGCTGCGACGGGGATATCGAAATAGTACCACTCGCCGTCGCGACGGAAATCACCGACGCTTGCAAGCTTGCCGTTGGAATTGCCGACAATGAATTTTGCCTTTCCTACCGACACTTCGTGAGATGTATGTATGTCTACATCGGTGGCGCGCATAGCAAAATGGAACCAATACGAATCGTCGACCATCGAAAGGTCTTCTCCTGCAAGATTGAAGCCGAGTCCCGACCAGCCCACAGAGGCTACGGAAAACTTGTTGTACCCTTCTTCCCATCCGAAAGAGTTCTTCTCGCCTTTGCGGTCGACAGCAACGTAGGTATTCTCCCAAATCCACAAGTTGCGGTTGGTGTCGTTAACATTGAGGTCGATAACATTGGCTCCGGCCGCACGAATATGTCCGCCGACACCCTCGCTGGTGCTGATGAGCACGGCGTCGGTAATGCCGTCGAAGTCGAATGTGGTCTCGCCGTTTTCATCGAGCGCTTTGGTAGCGAAGCTCGATAGCTCGGTCTTTGTGTCAGGGTCGACCGGTTTTTCGGGTTCGCTCTCAATATTTGTCACGACCTTGCCGTCGGCTCCGATATAGGTATATTGGGCATTGGCATCATCGTCTTTCTGATATACTCGAACCCAATCGATATACATTTTTGCCTCGTCGCCCTGATTTGGCAAGGCTGTTATGCCTGCGGCGTCGAAAATCGAAGGATATGTGCCGCCTACCGCGAGGTTGAACAAGAAAAAGTAAGGCTTCTGAAAGTATTTCCCGACCGACAAATCGCCATCGGTCGCGGTAACGTCGCATGTGAAATAACGTGCGCGGCGTTTTGCGGCAGCGGTGTATGCCTCGAGGTCGTAATACATATAGAGATTCGTATCGTCCCACTCGACGGTTATCAGATGATACTCGCCGTTGCATATCGGGTTGCTTTCGGGGGCGGTATACTCCTGTGAATACTGTTGGTGGCCTTGTGCGGTAGCATTGGGTCCATAGTGTAGCGTGCCGCCGAAATAGCGGTCTTGGGTGCCGTTGTTAATGCCGTTGCGGTGTCCGAGCTCGACAATATCCATCTCGCCGCAACGGGGCCAGCCGTATTTGTTCATGTCATTGCCCATCATCCAATAAGCCGGCCACAGACCGTCGTTGGTGCGAGGGAACTTGATACGGGCTTGGATTATGCCATGCCTGAAAGCCGCTTTACCTTGCGTGGTGACACGGCCTGAGGTGAAAGCCTTTCCGGCGAAGTTTTCGCGCCGCGCGGTTAGGACAAGGCAGCCCTCGCCGCTCGCCGGGTCGACTTCGACACTGACATTCTCGCGGCGATAGTACTGTAGTTCCTGGTTACCGCCGCCGTTGCCGTTTACTTCTATATTCCATATCGCTTCATTGAGCGAAGTTCCGTTGAAATCGTCCTGCCACCGCAGGGTATAGCCTGCCGGGGCTTCCGACGTGCCTTCGGCAAAGGCACTGATGCACAACGATGCAAAAAGTGCCGTAAAAACATGTTTTTTCATGGCTATGATACCTCTTATTTAAACAGCACCTTGCGTGCGCCAAGATTTGTCTTGACTATATAAAGGCCACGGCCGGGCTTTTCGACCTTGCAGCCGGTGATATCGTATATGGCAATGATTTTTTCATCAACCTCGGCCGTCACTCCTTCCACGCCGTTTTCAGAGGGCACATAAAAGAATATGTGGTCGAGCGACAGAGCCGAACCGAGCTTTGTGATTTCGTATGTATAGACGGTCTCGCCGGGAGCCGGCCCGGTTTTAGTTGCCGTTGAACATACCGGCGAGTTGAACGAGAATGTGAAGACACCGTCGGCTACGGGAGCGCTGAAGTTGTAGCTGAAGCCGAAATTTCCGTTTTCGTCAACGAGGTCTTTTACAGGAACATCTATATAATACCACTCGCCGTCGTTGCCATTGGGCATTTCGCCGATGCCTACATAATCGCCACTGCCCTGCCCTACGCCGACACCTGCCATTATCTGAAACCCGTTGCTTTTAATTGTTTTCTGCGAGCCTACCGAGAACTGGTATTTGGAAGGGCTTGTGCCAAAGTCGCGCAGACCGATGTGCAGATGATGTCTGTCGGTGATTTTCGATAAGTCATAGGCTTTTGCCTTGGGCATGAACACGCCTGTACCCCAAGCATAAAGCGGTGTCGCGTTGATGAACTCGGCATCGCCGAAAGAGTTGACTTCGCCGTCTTTCGGCGGAACATTATAGAGTGTGAGGTCTTTCGCATCCCAATCGGTCACCCAATATTCGAGGGTGTTGTCGACCTGGTTTGCGTCGAGGTTGTTGTTAGAAACCACATTTGAGCCCATGCGGTCAATCACCGTCTGAGGTGCATAGAGCACTACATATTCCTTTCCGCCTGCAAGGTCGAAACCTCCGGCCGGAGCTTTGGTAATATAGTTTTGGGCGATTGCCATACCGCCGACAAAAATAGCGGCAGCGAAGATAAGAGTAAAGCGTTTTTTCATGTATATGATGTTTTGGTTTTCCGTGCAAATTTATCGCGTTCGTAAAAGCGCGTAAACTTGCAGTAATGTATAAAAGTAAACAAATGCGCCAAGCTGCATATTGCAGCTCAGCGCATTACAATAAGTTCAAGAATAAATTCGGTAAGATTGGACTACCGCTACAGTAGCGGTATCCACTACGACAAATTTACCTGAAACGGTAGGTTATTCTGGCTGTGGAACGCTCGGGAGCATTATCGTCGTTGCGTGTAAAACGATGGCGGCGGACTTCGGCTTTACATCGCTCTACGAGAGCCGGGTCGCCCGAGGCCGGAGCCTTGCCGCCGACGAGGTCTACCGACACCACACGACCTTCGCGGTCAACAATGGCACGCAGTTCAATGCTGCCCGTCTGCAATGCCGGAACTTTAGAATAGCGCGGCATAACCCAACCTCCGCCCACCGTGCCGGTTCCAGAACCGTCGACATCGGATGCAGCGCCATCGGGTTTGCCGCTGTCACCTTGGGCATCACCTTTCGAGGTGGTGTTGTCGGCACTTTCTTCTGTAGCCTTAAATGCGTTCGATACGCCCTGACGTGCTTTTCTGCGAGCCTTTTCAATATCGACAGTCTTTTTGTCAGGGCCTGTTTTCTGCGGTTTTTCTTTTTTAGGCCTTTCAATCGGCGACGGCCTTTCGCTGACGACGTCCGGCGCCGGTGCGGCAGCCTCGCCGGCATCGGTCATGTCGGCTCCGTCGGCTTTCGCCGGCGAAGACTGATTATCGACCGGCTGTTCGGCATATGCCGGTGCCGGGTCTGCCGATACCGGCACAAGGTCGAAAAACTCGACGAATTCCTCCTCAACCTCTACAAGCGCAGTTGGCGCCTTCGGCTTAGGCGGCCACTCCTCGGCATTTACCGAAAGTCGCACCAACAGCAGAAGCAGAATTAGAAACACTGCCATCGCGACAGTGATTAGGGCTGCTGCTGTACGTGGATTTTTCATTGTTCTGGCTGAATTTCGGCAGAATTATCCGACTTGTCCGGCGACGTCGGTTTGGTGGCAAGCACCATTTTTATAGAACTTTCGGCACCGATATTGAGCACCTCGACAACTTTTCCGTAAGGTACTTCTGCATCAGCGTAGACTGCGACAGCACCAAGAGAATCGACCGGAGCTATAGACGTCAGAAAATACGCCAACGAATCGTTCGGCACAGCCACAGGAACTTCGGCTTCGGGAGCACCGACGTAGTATTGCCCTTCGGCATCGATAAAGACACGAGTCGTGGGTTTAAGCGCTGTCTGCTGCGTACTCTGCGGCAATTCAATCTCAAGAGCGGTCGGGAACACGAATGCCGACGTCACCATGAAAAAGACCAACAGAAGGAATACGACGTCGGTCATCGACGCCATCGAGAATGTGGCAAGCATCTCTTGCTGTCGTTTCAGTGCCATAGGTCAGGATGCCGGTTCGTTGAGCAGATCCATGAAATCCATCGTACGTGCTTCGAGCCTGTTCATTATTTTATTGATGCGTGCCACCAGATAGTTGTAGGCGAACAAGGCGATAATGCCCACTACAAGACCTGCCACCGTTGTCACGAGCGCGGCATATATACCCGAAGCGAAAGAGTCGATAGTGGCCGAGGAACCCGCCTGCGCGATGGCATAGAAAGCCTGCACCATTCCGATGACAGTGCCGAGAAAACCGAGCATAGGCGCTCCGGCGGCTGTTGTCGCAAGCCATGGCAGACCACGGCTCAGACCGGCGATTTCGAGATTGCCCGTATTCTCGATAGCGACGAGAACGTCGTTCATCGGACGTCCGATGCGAGAAATACCTTTGGCTATCAGCCGAGAATAAGGGCTTGCATTGGCCTGGCAAAGGTTGAGGGCGCTTTCCGTTTCACCTTCGTGGATATATCCTCTTATGCGCTGCATGAAGTTTTCGTCCTCGACACTTGCACGGGATATCACCAGATAGCGCTCCACAAACACATATATTGTCAAAAGCAGCAGCAAGGCCAGTGGGAGCATGGTCCATCCCCCTTGCAGGCATAAGTCCCAAAGCGACATTGACGGTACTTCGGCGATTTCTGTCATTTTTTATTGTATTATAGATTGACGACAATAGTTTAGAGGGTGTTTAATAATATCTGTTAAACGACAGGCCGAAAAGTTTTAGATGGATTGCGTTCTGCGATGAAGGAGCATAGCGTGCTATGCGACTGAAGAGCAGGGCGCAAGACGCTAAAAATTTTCGGAGGCGTTGCATTTGTCCTTTTCGAGTAATACATAATTTATAATTTAAAATTCAGCATTCTTAATATTACCCCGGTCTTGGTGTCTTTTTGTTAACTTGCGCATTGCTCGTCGGTCGCATGGGAACCGCCATGCTCGCTCCTCGCAATGTGCAATTTAAGCAAAAATACACCAACCTGTCGTTTAACATATATTATTAAACACCCTCTTAGCGCCCGAGGGCAGCCTTATAGCGCTTCACAGTCTCTTCGAGACCAAGATAGAGAGCGTCGCATATGAGCGCATGTCCAATAGAAACTTCACTTAGGAAAGGTATGCGCTCGCTGAAGAAGCGCAGGTTTTCAAGATTGAGGTCGTGACCGGCATTGACACCGAGACCGAGCTTCTTTGCCTTGAGGGCAGCTTCGACAAACGGAGCGACGGCAGCCTCGGGGTCTGAGGCATAGGCGTCGGCATATGGCTTGGTGTATAGTTCGATACGGTCGGCGCCGGTAGCAGCGGCAGCGGCAACGACATCTACATCGGCATTTACGAATATCGAGGTGCGCACTCCGGCATCTTTGAAACGCTCCACCAACGAGGCAAGGAACTCGGCATTTGCCGCCACATCCCAACCGGCCGACGATGTGAGCGCATCGGCGGCATCGGGCACAAGCGTGACCTGTGTGGGACGCGTTTTTAGCACAAGGTCGACAAATTCGGGCGACGGATAGCCTTCGATATTGAATTCGCAACGCAGCAAAGGGCGGAGCTTATAGACATCAGAACGGCGTATGTGCCGCTCGTCGGGACGTGGATGGACGGTTATCCCGTCGGCCCCGAACCCCTCGATGTCGAGCGCAACGGCCTCTACGTCAGGCCTGTTCTCGCCACGCGCATTGCGCAATGTCGCTATTTTGTTTATATTAACGCTTAAATTGGTCATCGATTCGTAATGATACGCAGTTTTTTCGTATATTTGTGGTTCTATTAAGCACACATCGGAGCGGAAGCCCCGGTTTGATAATGCAAAAATACGAATAAGTCGAGTGCAAAACAAATTTATTTGATTTTGCCGAGCGTGAGGATTTAAGACGAAGTCAAAAATACGGAACGCGAGCGCAAAAAACAAAATTTATTTGTTTTTGCCGAGCGTGAGGATTTGAGCATTTGTGCAAAAATTCGGAAGCATTCAAGATGAAGCCAGATACAAACAGCAATAAATTCCCCGAAAACGAGTATTTTCTCCCCCCGGTAGCCGAAAGCTCAAGGCTTCTTGTCGGCTGCAAAAAAGAGGATTATTCGGCGTCGCGCATAGCACGTGCCGTCGAGGACTGCAACGCGCACCTGCTGAACCTTAACGTGACGGAAATATGCGGCGACAACCCGTTTGCCGAAGACAGAGAAAGCTCGGAAGGCAAGTTCCCGATAATATTCGATTTACGGGTAAACCACCGGAACGCCATGAACATCAGCCGTTCGCTTGAGCGCTACGGATATACCGTAATATGCGCCCAATCGTCGGACAATGCCGACGACGACACTACACGCCAACGCATAGACCAACTCTTCCGATACCTCGAGATATGACAATAGCAATCTACGGCAGCCGGCGCCAATACGGCGCATTTGAATACGTTGCAGCTTTCCTGGAGAAACTGAAGCAACGTGGCGACAAAATCGTGATGCACCGCAAACTTTACCGGCATCTCTTCGACGAGATACCGGCATCCCTTACAGGCATCGAAACCGCCTCGGAATGCCCGAAGCAGCGCGCCGACCTTGCCGTAAGCCTCGGCGGCGACGGCACCTTTCTGCGTACTGCCCTATGGCTCAACGATGCAGAGACCCCTATTGTAGGCGTCAACACCGGGCATCTCGGATACCTGACCGCATTGACGATAGACCAGCTGCCCATGCTGCCTGAGCTGATTGCAGGCGATAAACTCCGCATTGAACGGCGTATAATACTCGAAGTCCTGTCGCCGGAGCTGCCGCAAGAGGTGGGGAAATTCGCGCTGAACGAGGTCGCAGTCCTAAAAGAAGAATCCGCCTCAATGATACAGGTTGCCGTGAGCCTCGGCTCAATGCCATTGGCCGAATACCGCGCCGACGGACTTATAGCATGCACCCCTACGGGCAGCACGGCCTACAGCCTGTCGGTAGGTGGCCCGATAGTAGAGCCGACGCTCGACGTATGCGTGCTGTCGCCGATTGCGGCGCACACCCTGTCGATGCGTCCGTTGGTAGTAAACTCGGACGCTCCTATAACAATAGTACCGTCGGGACGCACCAAACATATACGCATAGCTCTCGACGGACGTTCGATACAGCTCGAAAACGGCACTCCCGTAGTCGTAGGACGGGCTCCGTTCAAAATACTTGTGATGCAGCTCGCCAACCACACCTTTGCCGATACATTAAGACAAAAACTCCATTGGGGAGAGGCTTGACGCAATGGATACAAGCAAAAGACTGCTCGTAAAGTCGTGCCGCTACCGGCACCCCGTGCTTGGAGCCGTACACGTCAAGGTCCATGGCACTACTCGCCATCTCAAAGCCCGTTGGGTGGGACAGGAAGTCTGCGTAACAATACCTCCCGACTGTCTTCTTTCGGACTATGAACGCTTCATAGGCTCGGTGCAGCAGAAGTTGCTCGACATAAAACCGAAACCGGCCTTTGCGCTCGGACAAATCATCGATGCGCCTAAAGCCGATTTCACCATCAAAGCCGGAAGTTCCGACACCGGAAGAGACTTAAAAATAGAAGCGAACACATCGTCGCCCCTGCGCGGAAAATGCGAAAACTACATAATAACTCTATCGCCTTCGCTCATAAAAAAAGGCATAGCCGACGCGGCTGTACAAGACTTCATTAACAAGGCTTTGCTCGCCGCCGCCAAACACGCGACAGCATCGCTGCTGCTGCCACATGCGAAAGAATTGGCCGACAAAATCGGACGGCATCCCGGCGCATGGGACGTAAAAGAGACCAAGACCCGGCTCGGATGCTGCTCGTCGCGAGGCGTAATAACACTATCGCCACGACTGATTTTTCTGCCTGAGGAACTGAGCGATTTCGTTATATATCACGAACTGGCGCATCTGTCGGAAATGAACCACTCGACCGCCTTCCACGAACTTTGCGACCGCTATTGCGGTGGGCGCGAGGCCGAACTTATTGCACGGATACGCGCTTTCCACTTTCCCGTATTCTAAAACCTTCTAAACTAAGACTTTCCGTACAAAACTGCCGACTGTAACAATGTAGACGCCTCGTGGAAAGCCTGCGGCAGAAATCTGCGCACTGCCGTTCTCTGCCTGTGCAGAAGCAACAGTACGCCCCGACATATCTACAACTACGGCAGTGAAATCATTTAAACCGGGCACTCTTACCTCCATTACCCCACCGTCACGACTTACGCACATATCGCCGGGCGTCACAGCCGAAGGCCCGGCAAGCGAAGCCTTGCGGCGGAGCACTTCTGCCATTCCGGCCACAACATCGAATTTCCCTGAGCCCCAGGCTTCGGGAGTACGCCCGACAAAAGCGTCGCGGCGAGAAGTCTTAGCCACAATATCGAGCACATCGCGCGCCGTCAGCGACGGGTCGGCTTCGAGCCACAGCGCTATTCCGCCGGCCACCGCCGGCGAGGACATAGACGTCCCCCACTTCACGCCCCAGTAGTCAGTACGGGAAACGCCCTCGCGCTCCGACACTATATCTTCAGCGCCGATTTGCCCCAACTGTATGGCCCGAGAAGACAAGACCGACACCACAGCCGCTCCAGGCGCCGCCACGTGCGGCAGTGTGCGCCCATCGACAGTGGTGCCGCGCGACGACCATGGTGCAATGTCGCCTAAAGTATAACCGGCGCCAACATCATGCGTGTTTCCGGAGGTGTCAGTCCACTCGGTACGCGAAACATATGCTCCCACACTCAACACACCATCGGCACAGGCCATTGACGAAATCGACAGTTCATCGCCGCCGTCAGTCCAACCTTCCATGCGACGTCCGGCCAAATTGGTCGTGTTCGCAGACAAAGTGATATCGACACGATGGCCGTCGACTCCTTCCACTATAATACCGGGCACTACATGGCCGTCGGCATTGGCTGTCTGATTGTATTTCATCTCAAACGACACATAGTAGTTCGGGCGTCCGTTAGTGCCTATATTATCGGAGTAGTACACTGCGACATAGCTGCCGGTATAGTTATTTGAGAAATCGGTATTTATGATTGCCCCTTCTTCGACATATCTCGTGAAGTCGGATGTCGCGAGAACAAAAGAGCCGTCCTCGACAGGCTCGACCTCATAGGATGCCAATATCTGCTTTGCCTGCGTGTCGGCAAGCACAAGAGTCAGCCGGACAGGCGATTGGTCGCCACTCCACACGGCAACGGTACCATCTCCCTTGCCCGACGATTGTTCAGGGCGTATGAATGTCTTCACCGCAGGTGCATCGGTGCTGAAACGCCGCGAAAGCGAGCGTTTGAATGTGTGCTCGTTTCCGGCCGACACCACAACGACGGCATCTTCAGCCACGGCGGTCAATGCCCGTGACAGAGGGTCTGTACCATCATGCGGCCCGATAAAATCGGCGATTGAAAGATTTATGACGCACGGCATACCTTCTGAGGCGGCGAACTTGGCGATTTCAGCAACGCCCAAGGCGATATTGGTGTCAGATATCGTTCCGCAGGCCACCGCAAGTGCCGCTCCGGGAGCCATTCCACCATACGGTTTACCTTCATCACGCCCGGCCATTGTTCCGAGCACATGGCTGCCATGGGTCTGTTGGGGAGCGTCGTAGGTAAATGCGTCGAGCATCACGGGGACGGAATATTCAGTACACTTCCCGGCATCGCCGAAGTAGTGCCACAGACGCCGCACACGGCTATGGGCGCCGTCGCGGAAAGCCGGGTTCTGCAGGTCAAAACCTATGTCGTACAAACCGGCAAGCACGCCGCGACCTGTATACACGGTGTTCTCATAACCAGGAGCCGTGGCCAGCACGTCGGCGCCGATTTCATGCCGTATCCTATCATTTGCCGGAAGCATTGGCCTGGAAATGTTTATGGAAAGGACATTGTCGTCAGATGCAAGAGCTTCAAGCTGCCCTACGGCGCCGCGCACCACAAGGATGTCGCCGAATTCTGAAAGCACCTCAACGCCGCCGATATCGGCCGAACTGGCGGCAATTTCATCGGTAAAGGAAACAAAAGCGTCAAGCACATCTCCGGACCTCGAACCTACAGAGGCATCGGCCGGCGCAGTCAATACCATTCGTGAATAAGCATCGAACTTGGGCGACAGCCCGTAAGCCACCGCACACAGACACAGCGGCGACAGAATGGCAAGTAGCGTCTTTTTCATGTCTTTAAAGAGAATTGGTTTCGCGGATGATGCAGAAGTATCTCCTCGCGAAGACGTAGGTTGTCGAGATGTAGATAGATTTCGGTGGTGGCGATAGACTCGTGTCCGAGCATCTGTTGTATAGCCCTCAGATTGGCGCCTCCTTCGAGCAGATGCGTGGCAAACGAATGCCGGAGACTATGCGGTGAAATCGTCTTTACGATACCTGCCGCCTCGGCAAGCTCGCGAACGACATAAAAGACCATCACGCGCGTAAGGTGTCGACCGTTGCGGCTGATGAAAAGATAGTCTTCTTCGCCACGATTAACCTTGTCGCCACGACGCCAACGCTCGTCGAGATAAAGACGTATTTGTTCGACAGCAAGCTCGCTCATAGGCACCATGCGCTCTTTCGAGCCTTTGCCTTCGACTATAAGGTAGCCGTCGTCGAGCGATACCCGACGCGTCTGCAGCTCACACAATTCGCTGACGCGCAAACCCGAACCGTAAAGCACTTCTATTATGGCACGGTTACGGCGCCCGTAGCGTGCGCTATAATCAATTGCATTGAACATCGCCTTCACTTCGTCGACAGTCAGTACATCGGGCAGATGACGTCCCAATTTGGGGCCTTCGAGCTGCTCGGAAGGGTCGCTGTCGAGAATGCCTTCGATAAGAAGATAACGGTAGAACGAGCGTACACCCGAAACCACCCGAGCCTGTGTGCGCAGCGATATGCCAAGGTCATGCAGAGCGAAAACGAATTCATGCAATATGTCGGGTGTGACTTCGGTCACTTCAATTCCGGCCTCCGAAAGCCAGGCAGCCAGCTTCTCCACATCTGCCATATAGGCAAGACGGGTATTTTCGCTCAGTCCGCGTTCGAGCAGAAGAAAAGCCTTGTAGTGAGGCTTCAGCGATTGGAATACGTCGGTAGCCATCACAAAGTCCCTTGCTCGACACAACGCGCTATACGGTCGAGCATAGCATCGTTTTTGTCTTTTTTAGGATTGAAACTGCTTTTGAGACTTACCCCGAAGAGCTTGCCGAAGCCTTGCCAGAACGTAGCGCGGAACGAACCCAAAAAGGCTTTTACAATATCGTAGCTTGTCTGATGCGTTTCTCGCTGCACGAGTTTGATAAGAACCTTTGCCTGGCGCTTGGAGAACCGTTTCAGAACGGGTTTATACTGCTCGAAGAGCGCTTTCTCCATCTTTTTCAAGTAGTCTTCGCGCTCTTTTTGGGTGGCGAAAGTTTCGATATATTCGTATGTTTCGACCAAAGTTTCGGCTATCAGCTTAGCATATGGAAGAGTCAGCTTGACGTCGCGCACCGTGCGCCAATAAAATTCCTCGTCCTTCTTGTTCTTGAATTTTAGAGGAGGATATACCGTCAAATCGCGCAGAAAGATAACCAACATCGTATCGCCCTGCTCATCGACACGATAGGAATATCCGCGATAAGGATTGCGACGCACCGATGCCACTTCTTCAGCTTCGTCGCGAGCCCTGTCGGGTTGCGGCTCCCGTGCGTGCGTGCAGAAACAGGAGAGCACCGCTATTATTATGAGAACGAGGAGATTTTTCATCGGCAGGTAGACAAAAAGGACATCGTACGGCCTTGTGCGATGCCCTAATGTGACTCCTACAGGATTCAAACCTGTAACCTTCTGATCCGTAGTCAGATGCTCTATTCAGTTGAGCTAAGGAGCCTTAGGCCTTTTGCCGTATTGCGGTGCAAAGTTACAACTTTGTTCGCATTACACAAAATTTTTAACATATTTTGACCTCGCGAGACACAAGGCTATCATTTAAACTTACCCGATATGCAACACATGACTTATACTGGTTGGATTGCGTCCGCAGCGCAGACGCTTTTGGAAAAAACGACCGTTTATCCTGAAATCACACATCCATTTCATAGATGTCATACACGAAAGAACGCCCCCCGAATTCTTCTTTATGGTGAACCATGCCTTCGTTCAGATAACGGCCGGCGTCTTCGTTGGAAATCCCGAAGTCAAAATAATTATTTCCCGGGAAAATATTGAATATCAGTTCATGATATATGACATCGGTGGCATACAAGTCCTTGCCCCGTTGCGTACATGCCGCATATTGCAGGTGCAGTACCTTGCGGTCGAGATATATGACAGCACCGCCCAAGATTTCGCCCACGGGGTCGGACGCCGTGAAGAAACGTATATTTTCGGGGAAACGGCTTTTGAGATAGTCAAGCTCAGAAGCCGTATGCACCGGACGCGTATTGTGCCGGATGCGCCTGTCCTCAACGACAATGTCCCAAAAAGAATCGGCCGAAGCAGTCTCGCTGACGCATATGGCACCCTTGCGCTGCCGCTTTTCAGCTCTTTTACCCAACCGCGACGACGGAACAGGGTTTCTCAAATCGATGGCCGTAGACAGGTTTCTTATGCTCAGACGCGCCCCGTTTCTGAAAAGCGCATACAAATCTTCTTCGGCACCTTGACGATGATATATGTGCGGAATGGCTTTGTATATGAGTTTTTTTATACCTTCTTCCTTAAGCGCACCGCGCAGTTTGTCGAACATTTCAAGAGGAGCGACTGCCGAAGTCCTGTCGCCGAGCACCAGGCCGCCGTATGTCAGTCCTGCATGGCTTGAGAGCGTATCGCCGGCAAGTGTCGCAGGCAACAATGCGCAGACAGTTTCCTTGTCATCGACAAATATATACGAATGGTCCGGAAAACGGTCGGCATGATATTCCATATAGTCTCGTTTGAGCAGAAAGGTGCCGTTTTTCGAAGCCTCGACAAAAGCATCCCACAGTTCTTTATCGGCAGGGGTATATCGTCTGATTTCAATCATTTGACAAGAGCATATCGGTTTATATATGCGAGCGCCTGTGCAAGCTGTTCCCTGAGTTCTATATAGTCGGCTTCGGCATCAAGATAGCGGTTGTATTCGGTGAGATAGTCACGGATGTTGAGCATACCCATGTCGAGAGCCTTGCGAAGCAATACCGGATAATCGTCGTCGCCGAAAGCTCGTGCACCGTCGTCGACCAAACTATTGAGGCGAACCGCCTTTGCATGGTTTGCCACCAATTCGGCATTTGTCTTTAGCACGTAGTCGTGAGCCGACAGCTGTTCGGCCACGGCTTTAGCTTCTGCCGCACGCGTCTGCGAGCGGAAATTCCACGACGGGAGCGACACGCCTATACTGAAACCGTTGAAATGGGTTCCGTCTTCAAAATCGTGAACATAAGCCAGCTTGAACGAAGGCAGAACACCAAGACGTGCGGCAGACGCATCGGCCTGAGCGGCACGGAAAAGGCCGTTATTTGCCACCAGCACGGGGTCGTTGGTATTGAAGAGCTGTTGGTATTCGGCCAATGGCAACAGATGCGTCTGCTGTGGCAGAGATAAACGCACGGCAAGGTCTTCGCCGCCGTTTAGTGCCCTGACAGAGGCCCGTGCAGCTTCAAGTTCCACCTCGGCCTGCGCGCGACGCTTGGCAAGCGAAAAGCGCTCCAGCTCGACACGTTTCATTTCGAGTATGGTTATTTCTCCACGCGAATAGGCATACTCCGAACTTTCATAAAGCATTCCCATGTTCGCATAGGCATCTTTGAGGAGCGCAAGCCGTTGTTCTGAGGCAGCCAATGCCGACAATGCCACATTGGCACGGAAAGCGGCATCTACGAGAGCGCCCCTATAAAGCTGTCCGAACGCCTCGGCGCGGTAACGCGTGGCTTTGCTGCGTGCGCCGTATACTCCCGGCCACTCGAAAGACTGCCCTACCGACACACCCCAACGGTTGTCACCGCGGTCAGGCGCAAATTTATAATCTAAGTCGACATCAGGCCCGGCCAGTGTGTTTGCCGCACGGGCACTTTCGATTTCTGCATCGTAATTATTTTTTGCAGCAGTCACTGCAGGGTCTTTCAACGCGAGCTGCAGAGCAAGAGAATCAAGCGATTGAGCCTGCATCGCCAATGCGGCGAAAAGCGACACTGCCGCCAATGTTTTTCTAAGCATCACTTCAAGTATTTGATTTTGGAAGATGAAGTCATTTTGGATTTCAGCACCAGATATGCGGCGCAGACAAGCACGGCAACTGCAAGCGCGTAAGTATTCTGCCATGCAGGCGGCACAACGAACCAAAGGGCATTTATGGCAAACTGAACCATGGCATATGCAGCCGCCACAGACAGCTGCGGATAGCCCTCGCGAAGGAAAATCTGATACAGATGTTTCTTGTGCGGACTTAGCACATTCTCACCATTGAAAAGGCGTTGGGCGAATGTGCAGAATGTATCGACAAGGAATACTATGACAAAGACGGCCATAGACACACGGCCATAGCGCACGATAAGCACCGTCAGGCTGAATGCAATAAAATAACCGACGGCAATAGAGCCCACATCGCCGGAAAAGACTATGGCCCTACTACGGAAATTGAACATTGCAAACACCGCCGCCGCCACAAGGAGGCATGAACACAACACACGGATGCCACCTACAGATGGCAAGGCTACGTCGCAGTCCGAGGACGGCATCACAGCACATGTGGCAAAGACGAGCGAAGCGAGCACCACACCACTATACCCTGCAAGCATACCGTTGGAGCCGTCCATAAAATTGGATGTGTTCAGATAGCCTACGCAGGCAAGCACTGCCAAAAGATAGACCGCCACATGCCCGGCCGCGAGCAGGGGGTATAGCACTGTCGCAAGTACAATGGCCTGCACGACAAGGCGTAGCCGTGGAGAAAGCTTTACAAGGTCGTCGACAAAAGACAAAGCCGCAAGCGCCACACCACCGGCCACTGCCGCCAAAAACCATATGGTATGCCACGGAGCCAGGAACACCGCGGCAATCGCGGCAATAGCAAACACGACTCCGCCACCGACCGGCACAAAAGTTTCGCAGCCGTCGACATCGCGCACGACGCCTATGCCTAACCTGTGTGCAAGCCTGACATAAAGTGCCTCGGCGGCAAACAACACTCCAAACAATAATATTATGACTGCAACAGCAAGCATCGTCTATAGGGTAGAAAGATACCAGGTATAGAGGCGTTTGACGCCATCGGCCAATTCGACCTTATGTGCCCACCCAAGCCTGTGAAGCCGCGAAACGTCGCAGAGCTTGCGCATGGTGCCGTCGGGCTTTGAGGCGTCCCATTCAATGGTGCCGTCGAAATTTACGGCATCAGCCACAAGACGGGCAAGCCCGGCTATGGTGATTTCTTTGCCTGTGCCTATGTTTATGTGAGTATTGCGCACATCGCCTTTACAGCAAGCCGCAACATCGGCAAAGCTTACATTCAGAAGTATATGGACGCATGCGTCGGCCATGTCTTCGCTCCATAGGAACTCGCGCAGTGGTGTGCCGGTACCCCACAGCACGATTTTGCCGGGATAGATGCCGAAAGCGGCGAGTGCGTCGGCAATTTCGGCATTGGTAGCATCGGCCTCAACAGTACTGACGGGTCTTGCGGCAAGGTCGGCACGCACCGAGGCATAGTCGTTCTCACCGAGCAGTTTGGCCAGATGCACTTTGCGCAGCATCGCCGGGAGCACATGACTGTTTTCGAGGTGGAAATTGTCGTTTGGGCCGTAAAGGTTGGTCGGCATCACGGCTACATAGTCTGTGCCATACTGCAGATTGAAAGATTCGCACATTTTAAGCCCGGCGATTTTGGCAATGGCATATGGCTCGTTGGTGTATTCGAGCGGAGAAGACAAAAGCGCATCCTCGGGTATAGGCTGCGGAGCCTCGCGAGGATATATACAAGTCGAACCGAGGAATAGCAGATGCCTGACACCGTGGCGGAAAGCTTCTCCGATTACATTCTGCTGTATCTGCAAGTTCTGATATATGAAATCGGCACGATATCGCGAGTTTGCCATAATGCCCCCGACATGAGCTGCGGCAAGGACTACGGCTTCAGGCTGTTCGGCATCGAAAAAAGCGCGTACAGCGACTCCGTCAAGCAAATCGAGCTCGGCATGTGTGCGGCCAATGACATTTACAAAACCTCGTTGCCGAAGGTTTGCCATGATGGCCGAGCCTACAAGACCGCGGTGTCCGGCGACATATATCTTAGAGTCCTTTGTCAACATCGCATTACTTTTTTACGGCTTCCATATCGGCATCTACCATGATTTCGACAAGGCGTTGGAAACTTGTCTTGCGCGGATTCCATCCAAGTTCTCGCCGTGCCTTTTCGGGATTTCCGAGCAGTTTCTCGACATCGGCCGGACGATAGAAACGTGGGTCTACCTCTACAAGCACACGCCCTGAGTCGGCATCGATACCTTTTTCCGCCTCACCTTCGCCTTCCCACCGCAGGGCGATGCCTGCATGGGCAAAAGCAAGAGTGGCAAACTCGCGTACGCTGTGGAACTCGCCCGTAGCAATTACATAATCGTCGGGCTTATCCTGCTGAAGAATGAGCCACATGCACTCAACATAGTCGGGCGCGTAGCCCCAGTCGCGGCGTGCATCGAGGTTTCCGAGGTATAGCTTGTCTTGCAGGCCGGCGGCAATTCGCGCCACCGCAAGGGTTATTTTGCGTGTAACGAAATTTTCGCCACGACGCTCCGATTCGTGGTTGAAGAGAATACCGTTTGCCGTGTACATGCCATAGCTTTCGCGGTAATTCTTCATAATCCAGAATGAATAGAGCTTAGCCACAGCATATGGCGAACGAGGATAAAACGGCGTGGTCTCGCACTGAGGCATTTCCTGCACCTTTCCGAAGAGCTCAGATGTCGATGCCTGATAGATGCGCACCGAATGCTCCATTTTAAGTATGCGGACGGCCTCCAAAAGACGCAGAGTGCCAACGGCATCGGCTTCGGCGGTATATTCGGGCACATCGAAAGACACCTTGACATGGCTTTGTGCCGCAAGGTTATATATTTCGTCGGGTCTGACGTCGCCTATGATGCGTATCAGCGACGAGGAGTCGGTCATGTCGCCGTAATGGAGTTCGACAAGGCGCTTGCGGTGCATGTCGCGCACCCATTCGTCGAGATACAGATGTTCTATACGCCCGGTGTTGAAGCTTGAACTGCGGCGTATTATGCCGTGCACCTCATAGCCTTTTGACAGCAGGAACTCGGCCAAATAGCTTCCGTCCTGCCCCGTTATGCCTGTAATAAGAGCTTTACGCATTTTTCTTCTAAATGAATTTTAGCATGCAAAGCATGCACTAATAACGCAAAATTAGCTGAAAATATCCGATAAAACAAATTAAGCCCCATATAGCTTATGGTAGTTGAATAAAATCATGTATCTTTGTAGCAGAAAATCATAAAACGGCATGGTAAAGGAAGTACATATTCAGAATTTCAAATCAGTAGTCGATTTGAAGATGCCTTTGGGGCGCTTCAACGTACTTATCGGCGAAAACGGATGCGGAAAATCGAACATTCTCGAAGCCATAACCTTCGCCTCTGCCGCAAGTGTCGGGCAACTCGACATACAGGCACTCGAGCGGCGTGGCATGCGCGTGCCATCCCCTACGTTCATGTACTCGGCCTTCGAGAAAAATGACAATAGCGAGATTCTCGTCTCTTTCACTCTCCCCAAAAAGAGGAAAGAGCAATATGTGATGCGCTTCAACAAAAACGGTGAAGCCGGCGAGTGGATAGAGCAATGGGCTTTCAACGCCCACAAAATCATGGGACACAATTCCGATGGAAAAGGAATGACGTCCAAAGAGCTTATTGCAATCCTGGAAAAAGATTTCAAGACAGACGAAAGGGTCCGTATAGCTATCGGGTTCAACAATGACGGCACCATGTTCTTCAAGCCTGTCTTGCCAAGCAAAGAAGTAGCCAATTTCAGGATTTACTCGCCTGACGAACGCTCTTTGCGCCGCTTCGACAACCCCGACAACACCGTAATGCGCGTCGATGGCGTGGGGCTTTTCTCCTTGCTCAAAAAGCTTTCAGGCTCTGAACGCGGCTCCGCTGTACTTCAGGAAATCCGCGAAAATATGAGCATCCTCGACTGGTTCGACGATATGCAAATCCCTCAAGATAATCTGTCGGGAGAAACCACACTGCGGTTCCACGATCAATATATCGACGATAATTTGGCATATTTCGACCAACGTAGCGTCAACGAAGCATTTCTGTATCTCCTATTCTATTTTACACTTTTCATATCCGACAGTACCCCGTCGTTCTTCGCCATCGACAACATCGAATCGGCCCTAAACCCGAAACTGTGCCGAAAATTTGTCTCAAAGCTAATCGAGCTTTCTAAGAAATACGACAAGCAGGTTATTGTCACCACCCACAATCCATTTGTTCTCGACGCCCTTGACCTCAACGACAAAGAACAGGGACTTTTTGTTGCAAGGCGAGACATCGACGGCCACACACAAGTGAACCAGCTTAATGCCCCGAAGGACAATTCAATACCCCTGTCCGAAGCATGGATGAAAGGATATATCGGCGGTCTACCGAATAATTTCTGATGCGACATGGCAAACATCGCCCTTATTTGTGAAGGTGTATCGGAGCATAAAATCATCAGCCATATCGTCGGCCGGTATTGTGACGGGCACACCATAAACCCTATTCAGCCCAAAATACTGAACGGTAAACAGGACGGTTACGGCGGATGGGAACAAGTACTCGGACACTGCAACGAAAAGACTTTCGCTGAAGCCTTTCAGTACAACGACTATCTGATAGTGCAAATCGACACTGACGCTTCATACCAAAAATCATACGGTGTACCTCCGGCTCACCCCGACGGGTCTCCTAAAAGCGATGCCAGGTTCCATGCCGAAATAAAGGCCCGTCTGCTACGAAACATTCCAAGAGCAATGCGCTCAGCCCTAAGCGACAAAATCATTTTCGTCATCTGTAAAAATGAAATCGAATGCTGGCTTCTGCCATTATTCTATTCCGGAGGCCAAGCCTGCCGAACCAACAACTGCATCTTTCATCTAAATCAGGCTTTGGCAAAAAAAGGCTTGCAGGGCATTCCCAAAAAAGGCAAGAACTGCGATGAAGCATCAAAAGCCTATCAGGCATTACTGCGGAAAGGCTTCAGACGAAAAGACGACATCGCAGCCTGCGCCTCGCACAGCTATGGTTTCGGGGAATTCCTTAAAGGCTTAGATTGTGTTTAGCAAGGCATCGACGGTAGTCCGGGGGCGATATTCGGCAGGCCAATCGAGAGGGGCTTGCGGAAAGACGTTGAGGCCGTCGACGTCGCGGAGCATCACCGTACGCCATCCGCGAAGGTTGGGGTGGCGGAAGTCTTTCGACAGGTTGTCGCCTACATAAGTCAGGCGACAGCCGGGGTAACGGTTTTCGACTATAGCCCACGGCACAAGGGTGGTTTTGTCGCCGCCTGTCTCCTGACTGATGAGGATGGCCTCAGGGGCAAAAAAGCGGTCAAGACCGAGAGCCGCTATTTTTGCACGCTGATGCCGCGTAGAGCCGTCGGTGATAAGCACGAGCCGGTCGCCACGTTCTTTTAGGGCGGTCAGTGTGTTTTCGGCGTCTTCGCCCAATACGATGTCGGGCTTGTGCGCACGATATATTTCGACCAAATCGTCGACACTGTAGCGCTCTACTCCGGGTTTACCGGCAACGGCATCGAGAGCCGCCTCAAAACCAAGGGGACGGTTGGCGGATATGATACTGAAAAGTTCTGCGGCATCGCCGCCTGTAGCATCGGCAAGTGCACGTGCGACGGTGCGGTAGCCCGACGCCACATATTCCATTTCTTTATAGAGGGTATCGTCGAGGTCGAAAGCCACGACGCGGCACGGCGACGTCATGGGCGTCCGATTGAATGGAGTTTCAGGCCGTACGGTTCTACATCGGACTGCTGATATATGTTGCGACCGTCAACGATATCGGTTCCGCGCAGTGTACGAGCAACGGCAGCCCACGACGGCAGGCGGAATTGCTTCCACTCGGTGAGCAATGCGAGCGCGTCGGCATCGACCGTAGCGGCATACATGTCAGCGGCATACACTACCTCATCACCAAGACGACGGCGGCACTCATCCATTGCCACCGGATCGTAGACAACGACTTCGGCGCCGGCTTGGCGAAGGCGTGCGATTACCTCAAGCGACGGCGCGCACCGCATATCGTCGGTCTCAGGCTTGAACGCCAAGCCCCACACGGCTATTCGCCGCCCGGCAAGTTCTCCGCCGAATATGGCCTTGAGTTTCTCGAAAACTATGGTTTTCTGTCGTTCGTTCACTTCTTCAACGGCACGAATCACCTTCATTTCGACGCCGTGTTGTTCGCCGGTACGCATCAGCGCCCTGACGTCCTTCGGGAAGCATGAGCCCCCATATCCGCAACCGGGATAAAGGAACTTTCCGCCGATACGTGCATCGGCTCCGATTGCCGTACGTACGCAGTTTACATCGGCACCCACACGCTCGCACAAATTTGCGATTTCGTTGATGAACGAAATGCGTGTGGCAAGCATGGCGTTGGCTGCATATTTTGTCATTTCGGCCGACGGAAGATCCATAAACATGACGCGGAAATTGTTTAGCAGAAACGGGCGGTAAAGGCGTTCCATAAGTTTTCGACCGCGCTCGCTCTCGATACCTATCACCACACGGTCGGGCGACATGAAGTCTTTTATAGCAGCCCCCTCTTTGAGGAATTCCGGGTTTGAGGCAAGTTCAAAGGGGATGTCGCTACGTCCTCGCAGTTCGAGCTGCGCATTCACTTCGGCGCGCACAAGGTCAGACGTACCGACCGGGACGGTCGATTTTGTAACCAACAGGGTATATCCGTTTATGCACCGGCCAAAATCGCGTGCCACGTCAAGGACATACCTGAGGTCTGCCGAACCGTCTTCGTCGGCCGGAGTTCCTACGGCGCAAAACACCATTTCGACCTCGTCGATGACTTCGGCGAGCGATGTGGCGAAATGGAGACGTCCTGCGGCGACATTGCGTCGCACAAGTTCGTCAAGGCCCGGCTCATATATGGGTATTTCACCCCGGCGCAAGCCCTCTATCTTGGCATAATCGATGTCGATACATGTGACATCGGCGCCCACTTCCGAAAAACAGGCGCCTGAAACAAGGCCCACATAGCCCGTGCCGACTATTGCAACATTCATATTCTCTTACTCGTTTAGACGGAATACGCGCACCCCGAGCCATTGGCGGTTGCGCTTTACGAAAGCGGCCATGGGTTGGGCGCTGATTTCGACTTTTCCGTTTGTCATTGATGCGTGAAGTATATGCGGCTCGGATGTCGACGTGTCTTTTACGACGATGCCCATATGTGTGACATCCAAATCTTTAAGATTGGATACGAATCCCACCACATCGCCGTCGTGAAACGCTTCTTTGACGGCTTTGTTTCCGAGGTCTATGGTCTTTATATACGGAAAACGGTGCTGGCGGTAGCCCCCTTCGATGCTTCGGATACGGGCAAAATCGGCAGAATCGGCAAGTGCCGGATAAGCATTACGGTGTGTGCTCATAAAATCGATTGTCCGAAGAATTTCATTGTGCCTCGGAAAATTACGGGTCACATCGGAGAAATTTCCACGATGCTGATTATCGACCGCCCAATCGCATACATAATGGAGCCTCGACGGGTATCCGTCGACTTCGCCGCCACGGTAACGGATGCGACGGAGATTGTACACAAAGTCGCGCCACGACATGCGGTGTTCTCCGACGGTATATGCGAGAGCCATACATGTCTCTACAAAAGTCATGCAGTCGAGGCTATCGAGCCTCACCGTAAGCATTTCGGGCGAAACATCGAGTGTGTGGGCGCCATAAGGCGTGCCGATGAACTGACGGGCGAAGAATGCCACACGGTCTTCGGGCAGCGCAAATCGCCGTGCGGCTCCGTCGTCAAGCAGACGCGTGAGCCGCAGAGTGTCGGCGGCTTCATCGCCAAAACGCACCTCGGTCTGGGCAAAAGCCGAAAAGCACGCGAACAAGAGCGAGAATATCAGGATTGTCCGTTTCATATTTTTACGAACGAGTACATATAAGTATGGCGCCTATGACACCCGGCACCCATGCGCACAGGGTAAGAGCCGTAACGAGTATGATTGAGCCACAGCCCTTGTCAAGGACGGCGAGAGGCGGACATATGAGACACAGGATGGCACGAAGGCACGACATAAACTAAAATTTTAATGCGAAAATACGAATTCCGGCCGACATACACAAACGGGGCTATCGGTGGAAGATGATGCTGTTACGCCCCGACGGACTTACCTTGAGGGTGATTTTTGCCGATTCGAGCAGGGGTACATTGTGGTCGACGTGCCCTATCGGGGCGTTGAAAGCGACAGGAAAACTGTAACCGTCAACGGCATCGCGCAGCATGGTTTCCATGTCTTCATAATTGGCATCAGGCTTGTAATCGGTGAACTGCCCCACTATCAACCCACGTATCTTGCCGAGCAGACCGCTCAGGCGGAGCTGGTAGAAAATCCGTTCGATTTTGTATATCGGTTCGGCGATGTCTTCGACAAACAGGATTGTGTCGGGTTCGAGGATGTCGTAAGGCGTATTGATAAGCTCGGCAAGTACGGCAAGGTTTCCTCCGCGTAACGTGCCTGTGGCTATGCCCTGTCGGTCGTACGGATGGCTGTCGAAGATGTGGACGGGACGTTCGCCACGCAATATGCCGAACAACGCCGCATTGTCGGGGTCGTCGGCACCCTCTTTGATATGTGCGCACATCGAGGCATGCACGCTCGCGATGCCTTTGCTCGCCATGACGGCATGCAATGCAGAAATGTCGGAGAAACCCACCACCCATTTCGGGTCGTCGGCCAAAGGCAGTTTCGACAGCCTGTCCATAATGTGCACAACGCCATAACCGCCGCGAGAACAAATGATTGCCCGAACTTCGGGGTCGTCAAAAGCCGCCGCCAAATCGGAGAAGCGTTCGTCGGGAGTGCCGCTGTAATTGCCGTATACGCCAAGAGCATGCGGCATTACCTCAACACGCCATCCCTGCGCACGTAGCACTTCGACAGCCGATTCGACTATTTCAGGGTCGATTTTACCGGCCGGTGAGCAAATTGCTATTTTATCGCCGTCTTTAAGCGGTCGGGGAAACTTTATGTTGTCTTTTTCCATTATACTTTAGGTGACAGGGTTATAAGAGGCACGAGCATCTCTTCGAGCGATATGCCTCCGTGCTGAAAAGTGCCCGAATAGTACTGCACGTAGTAATTGTAGTTGTTGGGATAGGCGAAGAAATCGTCGCGTGCGGCAAAAATGTATGTCGTAGAGACGTTGGGCGAAGGGAGCCCGTAGCGTGCCGGCGACTTTATTTCATATACTTGCTTGGGGTTGTATGCCAGGTTCTTGCCGAGCTTATAGCGCAGGTTGGTGTTGGTGTTTTTGTCACCCACCACCTTTATTGGATTGCCGACCTTGATTGTTCCGTGGTCGGTTGTGAGGACTATTTTATATCCTTTCTCGGCAATACGCCTGAAAATGTCCAAAACCGACGAGTGCCTGAACCAGGACTCTGTGAGCGAACGGTATGCGGCATTTGTTGATGCCAGCTCCCTTATCATCTTCGATTCGGTTCGGGCATGCGAAAGCATGTCGATAAAGTTGAAAATGATTACATTAAGGTTGTTGCCCTCAATATTGGAAAATTCGCGGAGCAGTTTTTCACCGGCGGTGTTGTCGTTGATTTTGCTGTATGAGAATTTGTAGTTTTTGCGATAACGTTCAAGCTGTGTGGCAATCAGCGGCGACTCGTTGATGTTCTTTCCCTCTTCGGAGTCTTCATCTACCCAAAGGTCGGGAAACATCCTCTCAATCTGTAGCGGCATCAGACCCGAAAAGATGGCATTACGGGCATATTGGGTCGCCGTCGGCAGGATTGTGGTGTATAGCTCTTCGCTGAAATTGAAATAGTCGGCGAGCAACGGCTTGATGGTGCGCCATTGGTCGAGCCTGAAATTATCAATCAGGACAAAAAAGACCTTTTCGCCATTGTCGAGCAATGGAAAAACCTTTTTCGGAAATATCTGCGGACTCATCAATGGGCGGTTCTCGTTTTCAGGGTCGAGCCAATCTTCGTATCTGCGACGCACCCATTTGTAGAACTCCGAGTTCGCCTCTTTTTTCTGCATTTCGAGCAGTTCACCCATGTTGGTGGCGGCCTCTGCAAGTTCCATTTCGCGGAAAACGAGCCGGCCGTAGAGGTCGTACCAGTCATCAATCGTGTCGGCGGTATTTATCAGCGAACCCAGCTCACCGAACTCCTGACGGTAGTCGCCACTGACTTTCTCCGACACAAGGCGCTCGGAATGCAGATGCTTCTTTATGGCAATAAGTATCTGGTTGGGGTTTACGGGCTTGATGAGATAGTCGGCTATTTTGCTTCCGACGGCCTGGTCCATTATATTCTCTTCTTCGCTCTTGGTTATCATGATAACCGGTGTCTGAGGCTGCCTCTGTTTGATAAGGGCAAGCGTTTCCAGCCCTGTGAGCCCCGGCATGTTTTCGTCGAGTATTATAAGGTCGAAGGGTTCGGCCATAGCCATGTCGAGAGCGTCGCGACCGTTGTTGGCAGTGACTACATCGTAGCCCCGGTTGCGGAGAAAGAGTATATGCGGTTTCAAGAGGTCGATTTCGTCGTCGGCCCAAAGTATTCGTTGTTGACTTGTCATACGGCAAAGTTAACGTTTTTTCGGCAACCCCACAAGCGAAAAAAACGGGGAATGCCACTGTGTGCGGCACTCCCCGGCATTGTATTCTTTAATTTATCAACGATAATCGCTGAAACGCTCCTGAAGTTTCTTACGGGCGAAGAAGATGCGGCTTTTGACGGTTCCCAAGGGGAGGTCCATCTTTTCGGCAATTTCATTGTATTTATAGCCTGCAACATGCATCGAGAAAGGAATGCGGTATTCGTCTGCGAACTCGTTGATGGCTGCGGTGATTTCTTGTGCCCCGTAGGAGTCTTCGGGCGATTCGATGCCCGAATCCTGGCTTAGGTTCAGGTGGTAAAGGTTATCGGTAGTGTCGACGATGGTAGCCGAACGCACTCCACGGCGGTAGTTGTTGATGAAGATGTTGCGCATGATGGTGAACACCCAACCTTTGAAGTTGGTACCTTCTGCATACTTTTCTTGATTGTCAAGAGCTTTCAAAGTGGTGTCCTGCAACAAATCGTAGGCATCGTCGCGATTGGATGTCAGCATATAGGCGAAGTTGAGCAGGTTTGCCTGAAGACTCATCAGATTGCTTTGGAAAGAGTTTGTCGATGCCATAATAGTGAAGTATTTAGTGTTAGTTTTTTTCTGTTTGTGATGTCTTTGTTTTTGTTCGACGTCTCAAAATTACAGGCATTTTCAGCGAATGCAAGAATTTTAATGCAAATAAACGTTAAAGAGAAAACCAAAATCCGTTAGCGCCTATACAATATTGTAAATCAATTATTTACATTCACATATTTCAGTTACACAATTGTTACAACTAACCAATTGTAACAATTATGTAACCATTTTGCACCTCTTTTATATCCAAAATCTCTATATACAAGTTTTGCTTTGCGCAGACACAGATATCGGCAATGGCGAGTTGATGGAAAAAATTTATTATTTTTGTAAACAATACCACAAAAACACCAATGGAAAGAAGAATAATCGAATGCGTGCCCAACTTCAGCGAAGGCCGCGACATGGAGATAATTAAAAGCATAACAGACTCTATAGAAGCTGTTGAAGGCGTCAAACTGCTCGACGTAGACCCCGGCGCAGCGACAAACCGCACGGTAGTGACTTTCGTTGGTGAGCCGGAGGCCGTAACCGAAGCGGCTTTCCGCGGCGTGAAGAAAGCGGCCGAGCTGATAGACATGCGCCAACACCACGGCGCCCATCCGCGCATGGGCGCCACCGACGTACTGCCGCTGATACCGGTTGCCGGCATCACGCTCGAAGAGTGCGCCGAACTTGCCCGTAAGCTAGCCGAACGGATTTCGACAGAACTGACTATTCCGACCTACTGCTACGAAGCGGCGGCATTCACGCCTGAGCGCAAGAACCTCGCCGTATGCCGTTCAGGCGAATATGAAGCGTTGCCCGAAAAGATGGCCCACCAAGGCAAAGCCCCCGACTTCGGCGACCGCCCCTTTGATGATGAGGCGGCAAAGACCGGCGCAACAGCCGTAGGCGCACGCGATTTCCTTATCGCCGTAAATTTCAACCTCAACACCACATCGACGCGCCGTGCCAATGCCATAGCATTCGACGTGCGCGAAAAAGGACGTCCGGCACGAGAAGGCGGCAAGCTCACAGGCAAACCGCTCACCGACGAAAACGGCAAACCCGTAATGGTGCCCGGCACTCTCAAAGGGACAAAGGCTATAGGATGGTATATCGACGAGTATGGCATCGCCCAAGTTTCAATGAATATCACAGACACCACAGCCACGCCTCTGCACATAGCATTCGAAGAAGTGAGCCGGGCTGCCCGTGAGCGCGGCATACGCGTTACTGGCACCGAAATCGTCGGACTTGTGCCAAAGAAAGCCATCATCGAGGCCGGCAAATATTTCTTGCGGAAGCAACAGCGCTCTCTCGGCATACCCGAGCGTGAAATAATAAAAATAGCGGTCAAGTCGATGGGTCTCGACGAACTGAAGCCTTTCGTGCCCGAAGAAAAAATCATAGAATATATGGTTGCCGACAAAGACGCCAAGAGGCTCGTCGACCTGAGCTGCCGCGCCTTTGCCGAAGAGACAGCCGCAGAATCGCCTGCACCCGGAGGAGGCTCAATATCGGCATACATGGGCGCATTGGCCGCCGCACTCGGCACTATGGTGGCAAACCTGTCGGCACACAAGGCCGGATGGGACGAGCGCTGGGAAGAGTTCTCCAATATAGCCGAACACGGACAAGCCATCATGGAGCAGCTTCTGCACCTCGTCGACAAGGACACCGACGCGTTCAACCGCATAATGGCAGTGTTCGGCATGCCAAAAGGTACTGAGGCCGAAAAGGCCGCTCGTGCCGAAGCCCTCGAAGCGGCAACACTTTACGCCTGCGAAGTTCCTCTCGAAACGATGGAAACGGCATGCTCGGTCTTCGGAGTGCTCCACGATGTCGCATCGAAAGGACTAAAAGCTTCGGCAAGCGACGCCGGCGTGGGTGCTTTGGCAGCCCGTGCCGCAGTGCGAGGCGCCGGACTTAACGTGCGCATCAACGCCGCCGAGCTTAAAGACCGCGACGCCGCGGCATCCCTGATAGCCAAGGCAGAGAAACTCGAAGCCGACGCGGAGCAGGCCGAAAATGAAATACTGAAAATAGTAGAAAGCAATATCGCATCATAATGGCATCAAGCACCAATAACTGGCTCAAAAAAATCTTCTCGGTAGGTTCGATAAATCTTTTCATAGCGATAGTCGGACTATTCGTGGCCTACAAGACGTTGATGGTAGATGCCGGCGGAGAACTTAAAATAAGCTATCCAAGCGGCGTGCCGGAAAACGGCATATTTGAAATCGACAGATTTACCGCCGAGGGCATTGACGGCAAACTGCCCCAATTCTCCAACCCGTCGAAATATGTCCTCAAAGATTTTTATCTGAGCTACACATTCTACGGCAATGGTATAAAGGTGGAGCCAAGCGGCTACTTCGAGGTAATCCGTTCGCGCGACAAGACCACCCTCACCTACCGCCCCGAAAAACTCGCCGCAGGCATGAGCGTTGAAGAACCGCTTATCGAACTTGACTATACCGGCTCCGGCGACCTGTCGGTAGACATCGACGCATCATTCAACGGCGGAGACGAGCCTTTCAAAAAAAGTTTCACGTTTAAACTTGCCGACCGTAAAGTTTCGGGCACGACGACCAAGCCGATAAGCACGAGACCCTCATCGCCTGCCGCCGAAGAAACAGGCAAGACAGTTACCAAAGTTACCGACAACGGTAAGGAAACGGTCATAATGAAGAGCGGCGACAAAAAGTCGACGAGCCAATGGCTTATCGTAGGCATATTAGTCCTTATCCTCGTGCTCGCGTTCATGTCGAGCATAAGCGTGGGCGCGCTTTACGAAAGCACAAAAGAAATAATACGCCGCAAAATCAATTTCAGTGCCAATATACGCACCGTTTACAGCCAACAATTCTACGACAGGCCGACGCGTTCGCTCAACAGCCGCCAAAGGCTGTGGGTGAACTTCAACTGGTGGCTCGCCTGGTTCATCATAGCTTTGGCTGTGCTGCTTGCCGGTTTCATCATTTGGCTTTTTATACATTGACAAACAGCTTCTAAAAACATACACACCATGTCTGCCAACGAAGACTTCCGCCGACAAGTGGCTGCCGGCATTCCCGACATACTCCCGGAACCGAGACCTTACGACAGTTCGGTAAACCATGCGCCACGGCGCAAAAAAATACTCACTCCCGAACAGGAGCGCCTCGCGCTGAAGAACGCCCTGCGATACTTTTCCGAAAAACACCATGCCGTTCTCGCGCCGGAGTTCGCCGACGAGCTACGGCGCTACGGGCGCATCTACATGTACCGCTTCCGCCCTACATACGACATGCACGCCCGTCCCATCGAGGAATACCCGGCACGGTCGAAGCAGGCGGCGGCCATCATGATGATGATACAGAACAATCTCGACAAGGCCGTCGCACAGCATCCGCATGAACTTATAACCTACGGCGGCAACGGCGCGGTTTTCCAAAACTGGGCGCAATATCTGCTGACGATGCAGTATCTCAGCCAAATGACCGACGAGCAGACGCTCGTAATGTATTCGGGCCATCCGCTCGGACTTTTCCCTTCGCACAAGGGAGCTCCGCGCGTTGTTGTGACAAACGGCATGGTGATACCCAACTACTCCAAGCCTGACGACTGGGAACGGATGAATGCCTTGGGCGTGAGCCAATACGGGCAGATGACGGCCGGCTCATATATGTATATAGGGCCGCAGGGCATAGTGCACGGCACAACCATAACGGTGCTGAATGCCGGGCGCAAGCATCTGCGCCCCGGCCAAAAAGACCTCGGCGGCATGCTGTTCGTGACGGCAGGCCTCGGCGGAATGTCTGGCGCACAGCCCAAAGCCGGCAATATCGCCGGTGTCGTTACTATCGTAGCCGAAATAAACCCGAAGGCGGTCGAGACGCGCCGCGCCCAGAGCTGGGTCGATGAAGTATACACGTCGCTCGACGAACTGCTCGACCGCGCACGCAAGGCACGTGCCGAAAAAGAGGCCGTGTCGCTCGCATATCTCGGCAATGTCGTTGACCTGTGGGAACGGCTTGCCGAAGAAGACATCGACGTCGAGCTCGGCTCAGACCAGACTTCACTGCACAACCCGTGGGCCGGCGGATATTATCCTGTCGGATTGAGCTTTGAAGAGGCAAAGGCCATGATGGCCGATGACCCTGCGGAGTTCAAACAACGAGTGCAGGCATCACTGCGGCGCCAGGTGGCAGCCATCAACAAACTGGCGGCTCGCGGCATGTACTTCTTCGACTACGGCAACGCGTTCCTGCTCGAATCGTCGCGTGCCGGCGCCGACGTGACAGACGCTGACGGCAAATTCCGCTATCCGTCGTACGTGCAGGACATAATGGGACCGTTGTTCTTCGACTACGGTTTCGGGCCGTTCCGCTGGGTGTGCACCTCGTGCAGCCCCGACGACCTTGCCGCCACCGACCGCATTGCCGCGCAAGTGCTTGAAGACATACGCAAAGACGCACCCGAAGACATCACCGGGCAGCTCGACGACAACATACATTGGATTAAAGAGGCCGGACACAACCGCCTTGTGGTCGGCTCGCAGGCACGCATACTCTATGCCGATGCCGAAGGACGCACCAAGATAGCGCTCGCATTCAACGACGCCATAGCCCGTGGCGAGATATCGGCGCCGGTAGTACTCGGGCGCGACCACCACGATGTTTCGGGCACCGACTCGCCCTACCGCGAGACATCGAACATTTACGACGGCTCGCAGTTCACCGCCGACATGGCCGTGCAGAACGTCATCGGCGATTCATTCCGCGGCGCCACGTGGGTATCGCTCCACAACGGCGGCGGCGTAGGCTGGGGCGAAGTCATCAACGGCGGCTTCGGCATGGTAATCGACGGCTCGCCCGAAGCCGAAGCCCGCATACGCTCGATGCTGCTGTGGGATGTCAACAACGGCATCGCACGCCGCTCATGGGCGCGCAACAAAGGCGCCAACGACGCCATACGGCGCGAGATGGAGCGCACACCCGGCCTTAAAGTCACCCTACCTAACATTGCATCAGACACCCTCATAGACCATGTCCTCAACCATGAATAAGATACACCATATCACCCCCGAACATTTAGGCATCGACTATGCCTGCGCCATAATCGAAAACGGCAAAAAGCTGGCGCTGAGCGAAGAGTCAATTGGTCTCATAAACAAATGCCGCGACTATCTCGACAAGAAGATAGAGACGTGCACCGAACCGCTCTACGGCATCACCACCGGCTTCGGCTCGCTGTGCAACATATCTATCAACGCTGATGACCTCGGACGCCTGCAGAAGAACCTCGTGATGTCGCATGCCTGCGGCGTGGGCGAACACGTGGCGCCTGAAATCGTCAAAATGATGCTGTTGCTGAAAGTGCAGTCGCTGAGCTACGGCAACTCGGGCGTGCAGTTATCGACGGTGCAGCGGCTTATCGACTTTTTCAACGCCGACGTGCTGCCGGTGGTCTACCAACAGGGTTCGCTCGGGGCTTCGGGCGACCTTGCGCCTTTGGCTAACATGTGCCTGCCTCTGCTCGGCCTCGGCGAAGTGCTACATGAAGGCAAAATACGCCCTGCGGCCGAAGTGCTTGCCGAAAAGGGTTGGGAGCCGCTGACGCTGAAATCGAAAGAGGGTCTTGCGCTTCTCAACGGCACACAGTTCATGTCGGCGCACGCTGTATGGGCTATTTATCGGGCAAAACAGCTCTACAACAACGCACGGTACGTAGCCGCAATGTCGCTTGACGCCTTCGACGGACGCATAGAGCCATTCGGCTATGAAGTCAACGCAGTACGGCATCACCAAGGCCAGATAAGCGTCGCAGCCGATATGCGTACCATACTCGCAGGCAGCGAACTGATAGCACAGCCCAAACAGCATGTGCAAGACCCCTACTCTTTCCGCTGCATACCGCAGGTGCACGGGGCGGTGCTCGACACCATAAACTATGTAGGCTCGGTGCTCGAAAACGAAATCAACAGTCCGACCGACAATCCGACAATATTCCCCGACGAGGATATAATAGTGTCGGCCGGCAATTTCCACGGCGAACCTATCGCTATGCCGATGGATTTTCTTGCCGTTGCCTTGACCGAGCTGTCGAACATATCGGAACGGCGCATATACAAACTTATCGGCGGTACACGCGGGCTGCCGTCGTTCCTGGTCGCCAAACCGGGCCTCAACAGCGGCTTCATGATTGCGCAGTATGCCGCCGCAGGCATAGTGAACCAAAGCAAGGGTCTGTGCTGGCCTACGAGCTGCGATTCGATACCGTCGTCGCAGGGTCAGGAAGACCATGTGTCGATGGGCGCCAACTCGGCGACAAAGCTGCTGCGCGTGGTCGATAACACCGCCCGTGTGCTCGGCATAGAGCTGATGACGGCGGCGCAGGCACTCGACTTCAGGCGTCCGCTCAAATCGTCGGCACGCATCGAGGCTCTGCATGCCAGCTTCCGCAAACAGGTGCCGTTCATCGATGAAGACACTGTTATGTCGCCGCTGATTGAACGTTCGGTCAAGTTCGTATCGTCATGTACGTTCTGAACGCACGCCTCGCAATGGTGCTCCCTGCCGGCTCAGACCGTCTGAGGGGTCGAGAGATGGATACGGTTCCACGGGAAATAACCGACGGCTGGATGCGCATAGGCGACGACGGCATGATAGAAGCGCTCGGAGAAACGGGCTCGCTCGACATGTCTGAAACCGAAGGGCACGAGACGGTCGATGCCCGTGGCGGATATGTGCTGCCGACCTTCTGCGACTCGCATACACATATTATATATGCAGGCAGCCGCGACGGCGAGTTCCTCGACAAGATACGCGGCCTGAGCTATGAAGAAATAGCACGGCGCGGCGGAGGCATACTCAACTCGGCCGACCGTCTGCACGACTGCACCGAAGACGAACTTTTCAGGCAGTCGATGGCACGGGCACAGATGATGGTGGCCAAGGGCACCGGCGCCATAGAAATCAAGAGCGGATACGGACTGAACACCGCCGACGAGTTTAAAATGCTGCGTGTGGCGGCAAGAATACGCGAATCGCTGCCGGCCCACGTCAAAATCACTTTCTTAGGGGCACATGCCGTAGGGCGCGAATACACAGGGCGGCAGAGCGAATATGTCGATATGCTTATTGCCGACATGCTGCCTGCCGTAGCTGCCGAAGGCCTTGCCGACTACGTGGATGTGTTCTGCGACCAAGGATTTTTTACGGTCGAGGAGACCGACCGCATACTCACCGCCGCCGCACGCTACGGCATGCGGCCTAAAATCCACGCCAACGAGCTTGCATGCTCGGGAGGCGTACAAGTCGGGGTAAAACACAATGCGCTCTCGGTAGACCACCTCGAACGCATGGGCGCCGACGAGATTGATGTGCTGCGCAGTTCGGCTACGGTAGCCACGATGTTGCCCGGTGCGTCGTTCTTCCTCGGAATGCCTTACGCACCGGCGAAAGACGCCATAAAAAGCGGCCTAACAGTGGCCTTGGCGTCGGACTACAACCCAGGCTCGTCGCCGTCGGGCGACATGCGCATGGTGTGGGCGCTCGGATGCATCAAAATGCGGCTTACGCCGACCGAAGCACTCGCCGCGTGCACCGTAAACGGTGCTGCGGCCATGGCGCTGTCACAAACCACGGGTGCATTGTCGCCGGGCAAGGAGGCTTCGTTCGTCATAACGAAGCCCGTTCCGTCGCTCGCCTTCATACCCTACGAGTACACATCACCTTGGCTCGAAAGCGTCTATATCAAAGGACGCAAAATTTAAGACTTAGACACCGCATGCGCCCAATAACTCGCAAAATTTGCGAGTTATTGGGCGCATTTTATTATATTTGCACTCCAAAACAAGCAATACCATAAGCGATGTTTATACACGAAGTCGACAATTGGACAAATTTCAGATGGCAGACCGATAGAATCGATGCCCTGCAACTTCAGGCCATGCACCGGCTCGGCTATCTGGCCGGACGGATGGCTGCTCTCGGCTTCGACAACCAATTGGCTGCCACGGTTGAAGCCGTCACCAATGATGTAGTGGCATCATCTGAAATAGAAGGCGTGCGACTCGACACGGACGAAGTGCGCAGTTCTGTCGCCCGAAAATTCGGAGTAAGCCTGCAAAAGGCCAAAGAGCCGACACATTACGTAGAGGGTATCGTAGAGATGATGCTCGATGCCACCCATAATCAAGATAAGCCGCTTACCCGACAACGGCTTTTCGACTGGCACTCGGCATTGTTCCCCAACAGAACCGATATGACCGTCGGGGCATACTGCTCCGAAGAAATGTCGGTAGTGTCGGGAATGTTCGGTCGTGAGCGCATCCATTACCGCGCACCGTCGCCAAAACGTGTGCCCGACGAAATGGCGTGTTTTATCGAGTGGATGAATGACCCACAGAACACCCCTTCCATATTGAAATCGGCCATTGCCCACCTGTGGTTTGTGAGCATACACCCGTTCGACGATGGCAACGGGCGCATCGGTCGCGCCATATCAGACATGGTGATGGCAGCCCTTGACGGCAACGGCATGCACTTCTATAGCCTCAGCCGTCAAATTCTCAAAGACAAGAAACATTACTATAATGTATTGGAGCGAACTCAGAGGGGCGACGGCGACATAAGCGACTGGCTCGCATGGTACTTCAATGCAGTCATGTCGGCTATAGAGGACTCCAACGCCATGCTTTCGCTCGTACTTCGTAAAACGGCTTTTTGGAACGCACATTCGCAGGCCTCCATCACCGAACGGCAGCGAACGGTGCTCAACGTATATCTCGACGGCTATGATGCGAAACTGTCGGCAAAAAACTGGGAGAAAATCGCCGGGGTGTCGAAAGACACAGCCCTACGCGACATCGCCGCACTTGTAAATCAGGGAGTACTCCTTCCGACTCCCGGACGGGTACGGGATATTTCCTACTCCATCAACTACACTTCGCATCCTATCACCAAATCTCCTTTCAACGACATCTCGGTAGAAACCGTAGGGGCAAACAGATATATAAGCGCCTTTTACAATGATACTCCGCTGAGAGACCGCATCAGCGACACAGACGGGCAAAGACTCGACGACGGAGAGATCACCATTCAAGACCTCGCGTACAAGCATTTCGCATATCTTTTGGAGTGACGGATTTGTCGGCAAACGATGGCTTTCTCTTATTTTGAGGATGCGGCCTGCAGTTGGGCGCGCATGGCGTCGGCCTGCGATTTTTCGATGAGGCGGTAGACCCATTTTAGACCAAGCGCTCCATGGTCGACGCCTGCCGTGCGGATGTCGCCTTCGGGTGTCTTCACCGTGATGCGTTTGGGTTTGAAACGGTCGCGGCCCGTCAGTTCTTCAAGAGCGAGCGTGGGGTCGCCCACAGTCCAATCGTTGAACGACAATACCATACTATTATCGGGAATGGTTTTCAGGAACTGCACATCATTAACCGTTACTATCACTGGCACCTCGACAAACTCGCCGAGCGCTTTGCCGTCCTTGTCGAAATAGCGGCTTGCAGTGCGCCAGCCTACACGATTATAGTCGCGTTCCTCACGATGATAACCGTTCTGCTCCACAGGCTCACCCTCAACACTAAATAGCTTAGTTCGGTGATGTTGCCGAAACGGTCACGAGATAATTTCTGACAAGCCCATCCGTTGCTATCCAATATAGGCTTTCCGTCCACTCCATAATTTCGGGTTTCTATCGGGTTGCCATTCCTGTCGAAAAATTTTTCATAACTACAAACACCACCCAAAGACATAGGTTTCCCGTCAGCACCGAAATACTTCATTCCAATTAGATTTCCGTAACTATCACACGTCGCTTCATAGTAGGCATAACCATAATTGCTGACACATAGATTTCCGTCGGTATCGAAAGATTTGGCCGATATTATATTGCCTTTGGCGTCATAATATATTTTTGATTTTGCCATACCTAATGCTTGGGACATAACCGGCTCTCCGTCTCTGCCGAGATAGGCGTTTGAAGTTATCCGACCATAATCATCGTACTCTAATTCTGCGGCATAGACATCGTAAACCGCACAAGGCTCACCGTCGATGCCGAAGAAAGATTGTCTTACATTTAAATTGCGTGAGTCATAATCGTAGACACAGGAGGCATATCCATCTTTAGCCATCACAGGTTTGCCGTCGACCCCAAAATAGCTCAGTCGGGTACAATTGCCCCGGTCATCATAAGCAGCTTCGGTTATTGCATTTCCGCCAATTTCGGCAACAAGATTCCCTTCATCGTCCCGGTTGGTGTAACGAATGCCCCTGTCGCGATTATCATATTCTATATAAAAATGCAACTCGCCGTCGGGGTCTCTCTTAAGTTTACCATCGGCATTGTAATTCGCCCTTTCAACATTGTTGCCGCGATTGTCATATACATAAATACGGCGGTGGATGCCTTCGTTATTGACTATCGGCTCGCCATCGATGCCATAATAACTGCGTTCGACACGGTTGCGGCGGTCATCGTACTTATAGCGAGTTATGGCGACTCCCTTCTTATCATATGTAGGTTGCCCGAGAGTGTCAATGTTGACAATTTCAATACGATTACCATAGGCATCGTATTTTGTTTTATAGCCTGCAGTTCCGTCCTTTTCCAGAAGCGGACGCCCATCGATATCTAAATATGAGACCTGCTTGCCCCTCGTATTAAAAGCATAGCAGTATTTGTGCACTCCGTCTTTGTCGTATGCCGGAGAACCGTCTGCATCAAATCCACTCCAACTTGTCATGTTTCCTTGCTCGTCGTATTCCATGCGCACAGATGCGACGCCGTTGGTGTCGGTTGTCGGCTTCCCGTCGGCATCATAGAATGAAATTGCGAGAATATTGCCACGGCCATCATATTTTTTTGTAAATCTTGCTACTCCATCCTTATCACATACAGGCTTACCGTCTGTTCCGAAACATGAATAATCTATGGGGAAGTCGCGGTCATCATAGACAATGCGGAAGCTTGAATAGCCATACTTGCCGGCTACGGGTTCGCCATCGATGCCGAACGCGGCCCAACCGGTGCAGTTGTTTCTGTCATCGTAGGTCTCGCGGCAAGAGGCTTCGCCGGATTTTGAAAGGGTCGGCTTGCCGTCGGTGCCGAAGTATCGATTTTCGATGCAATTGCCGCGGCTGTCGTAGTCGTATTCGTAGCGGTGAACGCCCTCTTGTGTCAGACCGGGAGTGCCGTCGGCATTGAAGACGGCGGCTTCGATGTTGTTGCCGTGACTATCGAAGCTATTGGTATGTATGGCATAGCCCGAACGTCGGTTACAGATTTTACCGTCGGCATCATAGTGGACAGCTTCAATAGTGTTGCCGTGTTCGTCGAGGCGGCGGAGCTGCGCCGCGATAGCACCTTCTTTGTCGAGTGTAGGCCTAAGCTGCGTGTCGAGGAAGCGAACGGCCACGGTGCGGCCTTTGTCGTCGGTTTCGTTGCGGCATACGGCCCACAGGTTTTCGTTGAGGGTGAGGCCGCCGTCGATTCCGTGGTTCGCCACTTCGACGAGGTTGCCGAAGCTGTCGTAGCTGTAGTGGCGCGAGACCACGCCTTTTTTGTTCGGCACGGGGCGTCCGTCGAGGCCGACATAGGTCACGGCGGTGCGGCGCCCGAGCGAATCGAGGGTGTAGCGGTAGCCGAAAATGCCGTCGGCATCGGCAATGGTGCTGCGGTCGATGCGCGAGTCGTTGTTGGCATGGAAGGTCTGTCCTGTGATGCGGCCGGCATCGTCGCGGGTGTAGACATAGCGCACGATGGACGATTTGGCATCGTCACCCGTGCCCGGCTTCGACAGCAGTGCCGAGGCATAGCCCACGCCGAGCTGTTCGCGCGAGTGGATGAGGTCGGCGACGGCGGCCGGCACACCGTCGCGACGGCTGAGCACATGGCGAAGGCGCACTTTGCCTTTGACGTCGCAGTAGCTTTGGCGCGCCACTTCGCCGGTTTCTTTGTTGTATTCGAGTTTCAGAATAGGCGAACGGTCGGTCCACTCGGAGTTTTCGATTTCGACAGGCCGCATGGCGGCATTGACATATGTGACATCGGCAAGACGCCAGCCATAGGCGCCCGGCTCGCCGAAGGGGGTACGCTCGTAGCGGAAACGGAAAGTGCCGCAGCGGCTTTCGGTCTGTTGGCGGCTTATTTCGACTATGCCTTCGGGACAGCCGAAGCAATCGACGTAGTCCATGAAGTAGGCGTAGGTCGAGCGGTTGTAGTCGTATGCAAAAAGCCCGATGAGCACAGCCACGGCGGCTACGGCACCGGCAATGATGCGACGGCGGCGCTCACGCCTTTTGTGGCGCTGCCACAGGCTGTCGAACTTGACGCCGAGCATCGTGGCGACAAGGCGGATGAAAGCCCTTTCGCGGCCGACCTCGGCCACATTGATGCCGAGGAGTTCGTTCTCGGCAGGGAGTGCGCGGATAGCCGCCGGGAAGCATTCCCGCGCAGGGTCGGCGGCATGAGGCGTGCCTGCAACGACAAAGGGGATTATGCGGTCGGCACGGCCTTGGTCGATGAATGTCTGCACTTCTTTGTTGACCCACTCGGAGCGCGTGGCGGCAGGCGAGCATATCACGATAAGGAAACGGGAGTCATCGAGTTCGCGCCGGAGATTGTCGGCGAGCACTCCGCCCGAAAGGTCGGTATTGTCGCGGAAGACCGGCCTTATGAACTTGGGGGTGGCCGACGCCTCCGTCCTTATTACCGAAGGCAGACGGTAGCATTCGAGCTTTCGCTGAAGCCATTTTGCCCAGCCCTCATCCTCACGCTTATAGCTTATGAAGGCATAGTTGCCGAAATTCTTTGCAGAAGAGTCCATACATTACTGATTTTGAGAGCAAAAATACAACAAAGCCTCTAAGCGGCAAAAAATCCGTTTCAAAAAAATCGCGTCCATGATGTTTTAACATATATTATCAATATTCCTTTGCTTGCGACAATGGTGCAGAGCGGAAAAAATACGTATATTTGCACTCAGAAACACACAACTCAATTACATCACCGATTATGAATCGCAAATTATGCTATGTCGCTGCCTTTGGCGCAGTACTTATGCTGTCTTCGTGCGGCAAGAAACTCGGTCAATTCAGCTCCGACTATTTTAGTGTTACTCCCGACCCCCTCGAAGTGGTGGGCGTAAACGTACCGGCACGCGTGAGCGCGAAAATACCGGCCAAATTCTTTGTCAAGAACGCCGAAGTCACCGTAACCCCGACACTTGTCTATGCAGGCGGCGAGGCCAAATCGCAGTCCTATTCTTTCCAGGGCGAGAAAGTGCGCGGCAACAATCCCGTGATATCTTACGAGAACGGCGGCACACAAACCATCCCCGTCAACTTCGTATACCGGCCTGAGATGGCCAAGAGCGAGCTGATGCTCGACTTCACCGTGACTCAGGGCAAAAAGACATATGTGCTTCCGCGCGTGAAAGTTGCCGACGGCGTGATTGCCACCGCAGCCATGGCAAACGCAGCCGGCGTGACACCTGCACTCGCCCCCGATGCCTTCCAGCGCATCATAAACGAAAAGTATGCCGCCGACATCATGTTCCTCATCAACCAGGCAAACATCCGCGCCGGTCAGCTCAACACCGACGCTATGAACGAGCTTAAAAAGGAAATTGCCGAAGCCAACGGCGACGACCGCCGCGTGCTCGAAGAAATCAACATTTCTTCATACGCTTCGCCCGACGGTGGCGTGAAGCTCAACACCAAGCTTGCCGAAAACCGCGAGAAGAACACCAAGGACTACATGACCAAACAGCTCAAGAAAGACAAAATCACCGAGTTCGGCGAACTGACAGCGCAGTTCACCGCCCAGGACTGGGAAGGCTTCCAGAAACTTGTCGCCAAGAGCAACATACAGGACAAAGACCTCATTCTGAGCGTTCTTTCGATGTACAAAGACCCCGAACAGCGCGAACGTGAAATCCGCAACCTCTCGTCGGTATTCGAGCAGCTTGCCGACCAGATACTGCCCCAGCTCCGCTACTCTCGCATCACGGCCTCTATCAACGTGATAGGCAAGAGCGACAGCGAAATACAGGAGCTTTTCGCAAGCGACCCCTCGAAACTTTCTGTTGAAGAAATCCTCTACTGCGCTACCCTGACCGACGACAACGCAAAACGTCTCGCCATCTACGACCGCGCCGCACGCCTCTACCCCAACGACTACCGTACATGGAACGACCTTGGCATGGCACAGTATATCGACGGCGATTTCGACGCAGCCAAAGCATCGTTTGCCAAAGCTGCCGCCCTCGGCAACAACCCCGAACCTCAGATGAACCTCGGCCTCATCGAGATGATCAACGGCAACTACGCCAAAGCCAACCAGCTCTTCGGCTCGGCAGCCGGCGTGAAGGAACTCGGCGACGCCCTCGGCGTTTACTACCTCAAGCAAGGCGACAACGCCGCTGCCGTGAAGGCTTTCGGCGACACCAAGAGCAACAACGCCGCCCTTGCCCAAATCCTCACCAAGGACTACAGCAAGGCCAAATCGACCCTCGCAGCGATTGACAATCCCAACGCCACCACCTACTACCTGATGGCCGTGCTGGGAGCACGCACCAACAACGAGTCGATGCTGAACACGAACCTCCGCCAGGCAGTGCGCCTCGACGCTTCGTTGGCACAAAAAGCCGTGAACGACCTCGAGTTCGCAAACTACAACCTCTCGAAAGCTCTCAACTAAGCCATAACACCAAGTAATGATAACGCAACGGCGTGCCACACGGCACGCCGTTGTTTGTTTTAACGGGATATAAAAAGACAGGGAGAGGAAACGGCGCCCGGCGCGGCCGTTTTCTCTCCCTGTGTGTGGGTACGCATTGTCGGGCCGGCTCTTGGTCCGGCTGCACGGCTGAAGCAGAAAAGAGGTAAAAGGAACAAAAAACGTTGTCGGACGATAGAGTCGGCGTTTGCGGAGCGATATGGCGTGGGGTATTCCCGGGGTTATCGAGGGTGTCGGGCTTCCCGTGGCTGCTCGCGCCTAAAGGCGCGTTTGCCACGGGCTATCGCTGTTTATGCCACTCTGTGGCACGGACACCCCTAACGAGGTTTGGGACGGTTATATGCCTGGTGTTCAACAACATGCCAAAGGCATGTCCCTACAAGCGGCGGTCGCAGGCGGCGGTGGCGGCGTCGGATGCAGGCGTCGGCGTTGACGGTCGCTGACGGTGGTGGCGTTGTCGGTTGCCGGCGGTGGCGCCGATTTGGCGCAGCATCCCCTTTTCTGTGATGCGTGGGCAGTATGTCAATGTGCGCTGTTGGGGTTTGTCACCGTTTTCGCTTTTGGCGGCGGAGGTGGCGGCCCGCCTGGTAGAGGGTGGATGGGAGCTTGCGGTGCCGGGTTGCGTTTTTCGGGGGTCTACA
>CAJTXL010000006.1 GCA_910583525.1 uncultured Muribaculaceae bacterium
GCGAATGTTAAAAATGTTAATCCGTTTGGTTTGCAACATAGGAGGAGAACAGGAGGAACAGGAGTTTTTTTGACAGAAAGGCATAAATTTTCAGAAAGGACAAAAAATTTTTTTTACAGAAGAAACAGTGAGGTGCAGGAGTTTTTTATGTGGGGAAGGTGTTTAAGGGTGGTAAGGTCTGTAAAGCCTGTAAGGTCGTTGGAGCGGACAAAGATGGGCATAAAAAAAGCCCGTGCGGTTGGCACGGGCTTGGTGTGTTGGTTATGTTCTAATCAGTCGATTTTGATTACGAGGTAGTTGCTGAGGCTCCAGAAGGCGGCCGGGTTGGTTATGCGGAGTGTTTTGTGTCCGTTGCCCTGGGAGATGACGTATGAGCCGGCAGGCTGGTTTGTGAGTATTTCGGCTTTGTCGGAGTTGAGGTCGATAGTGGTGAGTGTACGTTTGTCGCCGACGGTGAAAAAGTTGCGGTCGAAATCGCCTTTCATGAGTTTTGTCTTGCGCAGGAAGCCTGTTTCGATGATGCGGTTTTCTTTGAGTTCGCTTTTTGTCCCGATGGCGTAGTAGCAGATGTTTAGTTCGTTGGCGAGCTGTTCGTTCTGCATGTCGGTAGAGTCTCGCTGTGCCACAACGGTGGTAACGGTCGTGTTGAGGGAGTCTACCTGGGCGTCGAGTGTTCCGATTTGTGCTTTGGCCTCGTCGAGGTTGGCGCGCAGGGAGTTTATTTCGGCGGTCTGCGAGTCGATTTGCTGACGAAGCGATGCGATTGTATTTTTCATCACGGAGTTAGACTGCGATGAAGAAGCGAGCTTCTTTTCGAGGTCGGCGAGTTTCTCGCGTCGTTCCTGCAGGGTTTTCTGAATTGCGGCGATGTCGTTTCTGATTTGCTCGCGCTGCGAGGGCGTTTCGGTGCCACCGGATACGGTGAGGATGTTTTCGAGCTGTTTGATTTGCTCCATGCCGGTTGAGATTTCACCAACGAGTGTGAGGAGCTGGTCGCGGTCTGCGACAGCGGCAACGAGTTCGGCTTTAGAAGCGTTTGCCTGCTGCTGAGCGGCTTCGACTTCTTTTTTATTTGTGCAGGCAGACAGCAGCAGAGTTGCCGACAAAGCTAATGCAAAAATTTTTTTCATAGTCATATAATGATAGTTGAACGTTCGGATTTATTATCGTTATTCGTCGAGGTCAGGCGTATCGGGGCGATATTTGTTCCGATGACGGCGCTCGTCGGGGTCGGGGCGTTCTTTCGGCCCTACGATAAGAACAATTTCTCCGCGCGCTTGGTTCGCGGTGAAGAAATCGCGCAGCTCGGCAAGTGTTCCGCGGTGTGTTGTGTCGTGCATTTTCGATATTTCACGCGAGACGGATGCGGGCCGGTCGTCGCCACAGACTTCGGCGAGCTGCGCAAGTGTGCGCTCGAGCCTGAGCGGCGACTCATATATAATAAAGGTGACGGGAAGCGCGGATAGTTCGGCAAGGCGTGAGGCGCGTCCTTTTTTGACGGGAAGGAATCCTTCGAAAAAGAAGCGGTCGCAAGGCAGGCCTGAGTTTACGAGTGCCGGGACGAAAGCGGTCGGGCCGGGCAAGGTCTCGACGGTCAGCCCTTTGCGTCGGCACTCGCGCGAGAGCATGAAGCCGGGGTCGGAGATGCCCGGTGTGCCGGCGTCGGAGACGAGTGCGATGTCTTCGCCTGCGGCTATGCGGTCGAGGATTGGGTCGAGGTCGCGGTGCTCGTTGTATTTATGGTGGCTTGCCATGGGCGTGGCAATGCCGAAGTGCTTCATGAGCACAGCCGAGGTGCGTGTGTCCTCAGCCAAGACCAAGGATGCGGCTTTGAGCACTTCGACGGCCCGTGGCGCCATGTCGGCGAGGTTTCCGACGGGGGTCGGGACTATGTATAGCTTTCCGGGCATATCTGTCAGGCGTCGATGTTTGCTTTGACGAGTTCGAGAAATTCGGCGACCGCCGGTGCTTTGGGGTCGAGCATCATGTCGCCGAGCAGGTATTCGCGGGCTTCGTCGAAAGAGTCCATGTCGGCAAGTATTGCGACGGTATCGTTGAAATCGCGCTCGTTTCCGGCGAATACTTCGCGCGTGTAGCGGAACTTGTCATTGAGGGTCAAAGCCTTGGCGAGTGTGTTGCCGTGTTTTTTCGGCGCCGGCTGCGAGGGCATCGGCGGAGCGGCTTCGGTTGCAGGTGCTTCTTCGGGTACCGGCACTGGCTGTGCAAGGATGTTATCCATCATTGCGGCATATGCGGCGAATTTTTCGGCGAGCATTGTTTTTGCTTCGTCGGAATTGCGCACGACGAGCACTCTGAGTAGACCTTCGAGTTCTATATTGAGGTCGATGAGCTTGTTTATGTCGGTCATAATCATTTTTTGTCAAATAAATCGAGGAGAAGGTTTTCGGTGGCTTCGCGCACCTGTTTTCGCGGACAGAAGAAGCCGTTTACGAGGACTACGATAACATGGGTGGGTTTTCCGTCGGCGTCGAGCTTGTAGCCTGCGTAGCACTGGACTGCGCTTACGCTTCCTGTTTTGAGTGCGACGGACCCGACAAGGGGTGTCTTTGCAAGGAAGCCGCGGAGAGTGCCGTCTTTGCCGGCACGGGGGAAGAAGGACACGTAGTCGTCGGCCATGGGCGATTTGGCCATCCATTCGAGGACGTCGCCGATAAATCGTGCCGAGAGACGGTTGGCCCTTGTGAGTCCGCTGCCGTCGTTGATTATTGTATAACGGGGATTTATGCCGCGCGTAGCCCATATCTCTTTTTCGCGCTTTATGGCGTTCTTACGTGTGTCGGCCGGTGCGAGGGAACGCAGGATGCCTTCGGCGAAGAGGTTGTCGGAGCGCACCATGAGGCTTCGCATTATTTCGGCATAGGATGGGGAGCGATGGGTGTAAAGAGCTGTTTCGGGAGCTTCGGAAGCGAGGGCTTTGCGTCCTACCGTTATTCCTTTGGCCGAGAGTACGGATTTGAGTTCGGCAAGGAAAACGGCAGAGGGGTCGGGGACGGTGGTCTTCAATGCCCACGTGCGTTTGCCGGTGTCGCGCGTGTAGGCCATGAGCCTGTCGGAGTATACTCCACGGACGAGGTCGTTGCCGCCATCGACTTTGTTGAGGGTGACTTTGAGGCCGGGGACTTCGGGCTTTGTCTTGCCTGTGACGGGGTAAACGGTGGCGATGTTGTCGCGCCAGTTGAAGCCGAACAGACCGGCACCGTATGGCCAGGCGATGTCTTCGACTTCCCATTGCAGAATCGGGCCGGCGTCTTTGAGGTTCTGACGAATGATGACGGTGCCGCTGATTTTGCGTATGCCCCGGCGTTTGAGGGCGACGGCGATGGAATCGCAGAAGCCGAGCTTCGATTTGAAGTTTTCACTTTCGAGCGTGGGGTCGGCGGTGGCGTTTATGAGCAAGTCGCCGTCCCACAGGCCTGCGGCGCCTTTGCTACCGCGCAGGGTGACTTTTGTCTCGAAGGATGCGTTGGCTCCATTGACCGACAGAGCCGAGGCTGTTGTTATGGCCTTCATGACCGACGCCGGGGTTAGAGCGAGCTGCGAGTTCTGCTCGACAAGGACGTTGCCGTCGGCCAAGTCTTTGATATATATGCCTATAGAAGTGGCCTCTTCGCCGTCGATGCCTAGCACACCGGCTGACGCGGATGCGAACGTGAGGGCGCATGCCACGGCCAAGGCGGCGATATGTTTTATCGTCTGTTTCATAATATTTGGCGAAATTAGCTAAAAAAAACGAGATGCGGCCATATCGATGCGTTTTTCGCGATTTTCGGGCGGTTTTTTGGTCGGTTAAATATGCGAGAGCGGCGCGTTGAAACGGGGTTATCGCGCTACGCTGTAGCACTTTTTAGATGTCAGAATAATTATAACCCGGGCTGTGCGCACCCGATGGGGCGCTTGCCCGGGCCTATTACTGTTTGTGCCACTCTGTGGCATCGGCACCCCTAACGGGGTTGACTCCGAAGCTGTTAGAAATTTTCATGTATTCATGCGCAGAGGATGGGCGCGTTGCCTTGTTTTCACACGGTTAAACTTATTTAACGGTAATTGTGTAAGGAATTGTCTACCTTTGCGTCACATAATCATCACATGACACAACCAAAACCATCATATTGATATGAAAAAGCTGATAATGCGCAGCTTCGCGGCGGTAACGCTGCTGTTCGCTGCAAGTGCCACGGTCTGCGCCCAATCGCCGGACCAGATACCTCCAGTTCCGGCCGACCCGGCACTGCGTACGGGCAAACTTGACAACGGGATGACATATTACATCCGCCACAACGAGACCCCGAAAGGACAGGCCGACTTCTACATAGCCCAAAAAGTGGGTTCGATACTCGAAGAGGACAACCAGCGCGGCCTTGCGCACTTCCTTGAGCACATGTGCTTCAACGGCACGAAGAATTTCCCTGAAAAGGGCATCATAAACTGGCTCGAATCGGTGGGCGTGAAGTTCGGACAGAACCTTAACGCATATACTTCGATTGACGAGACGGTGTACAACATATCGAACGTGCCCGTGGCACGGAAGAGCGTGCAGGACTCGTGCCTTCTCATTCTTCACGATTGGGCTTGCGACCTCACGCTCGACCCTAAGGAGATAGACGCCGAACGCGGTGTGATACACGAGGAATGGCGCCAGTCGATGGCCGGCAACATGCGTGTCATCGAGCAGCTGTTGCCGAAGATTTATCCTGACAACCGCTACGGCGAACGTCTGCCGATAGGCACGATGGAGGTCGTGGACAACTTCCCCTATCAGGCTCTCATAGACTACTACCACAAATGGTACCGCCCGGACCAGCAGGGCATCATCGTTGTCGGCGACATCGATGTGGACTATATCGAGGGCAAGATAAAAGAGATGTTCTCGCCGATAAAGATGCCCGAGAACGCAGCCGAACGCGTGTATTTTGAGGTAGACGAGACTCCGGGCACCATCTATGCCATAGGCAAGGACAAGGAGATACAGTCGCCGTCGGTAAGCATGATGTTCAAGACCAACGGTCTGTATCTGCCGCGCGAATACCGCAACTCACAGATTTACTACCCTATTTACTACACAGGCGAGATTATCGAATCGATGCTCAACGCGCGTCTGAACGAGCTGTCGAACAAACCCGAGACGGAGTTTGCATATGCCCGTGTAGCCATCGACGATTTCTTCCTGTCGAAAACGCAGGGCGCAGTAGACCTGACTGTCGTAGCCAAGGACACAGACGTGGTTCCGGCGTTGGCACAGGTTTACCGCGAAGTGCTCCGCGCGTTGCGCGGCGGCTTTACGGTGGGCGAGTATGAACGTGCGCGCGCCGAGTTCCTTGCAGACATCGAGAAGCAGTATGAGGAGCGCAACGACCGCCAAAACGAAAGCTACTCAAAAGAATATGTGAAACTGTTTGTTGACAACATCCCTGCACCCGGCATCGAGACGGAGAAAGCCTTGTTCGAACAGATAGCGCAGTTGACGCCCGTAGAGCAAATCAACCAAGTGCTTCCTCAGCTGATTACGGAAGACAACCGCGTGGTGATGGCGTTGCTGCCTGACGCCGACGGGTTCCCCGTGCCGACCGAGGAGCAATTTGCAACGGCTCTCGAAAGCGTGGACGAAGAGACCTTAGAGCCTTATAAGGACGTTGTTCGCGAAGACCCCCTGATACCGCAGTTGCCGAAAGCAGGCAAAGTGGTGGCCACCAAGCATCTCGACGATTGGGACGCGACTGAATATACGCTGAGCAACGGCGTGAAAGTGGTGGTGAAGACAACAGACTTCAAGGCCGGCGAGATTATAATCGACGCGATGGCCAAGGGTGGCGGCCTGTCGGAGCAAGACCCGGCCAAGGCTGCGTCGGTGAAATATGCTCCGTACGCCATGAGCAGCGACGCGCTCTTCGACTACTCGAACTCAGACCTGAAAAAGTATCTGCAGGGCAAGCATGTTGAGTATGATTTCAACTTCGACAGCTATACTCGCAACTTCAGGGGCAAGACCACGGCCAAAGACCTTGCCGCCGAGATGGAGCTTATTCACGCTTTCTTCACGGGCTTCAATCTTAAAGACGACGAGTTCGAGGCCAACCGCGCGGCACTTGCCGGCATCTTCGCCAACCAGGAGGCCAACCCTCAGTTTATCTTCCAAAAGACGTTCATGAAGGAGATGTTCGCATCGCCGCTCCGCCAAAGCCTTACCGTCGATGACATCAAAGGCGCCGACCGCCAGACCATCATCGACATGGTGCATGGAATGACTGCCAATGCGGCCGACTACACCTTCTACTTCGTGGGCGCTATCGACCCGGCCACTTTCGTGCCCCTGATGGAACAATACATTGCCACTCTGCCGGCCAATGCGAAAAAGGCGACCAAGGGCTTCAAGAACGACGCCGCATTCGAGTTCGCCAAGAGCAATGAATCGAAAACAGTGACAACCAAGATGGAAACGCCCCAAAGCTGGGTGTTCATAGCCCTGACAGCCCATATGCCCTACACGGCCAAGAACCGCGTGCTGACGACCGTGGCTTCGCAGGTGATGTCGAAACGCCTGCTGAACAAGGTCCGCGAAGAGATGGGTGCGACCTACTCTATCGGCGCCCACGGCATGATGTCGCGTGTCAATGAGAACAACACGATATTCCAAATTGCGTTCCCGATGAAGCCTGAGATGAAAGACGAGGCTCTCGCCGCAATCAAGGAGATTGTCGGCGCGATGACTTCGACCGTCACCGAGGCCGAGGTGAAGCCTGCCATCGAGTTCTTGCAGAAAGAGAATGCCGAGCAGCTGCGCAGCAACGAAGACTGGGCCGGGACTATGTCGGCTGTTACACTCAACGGCGTGCAGACGTTCCTCAACGCGGCAGAGGTCATCAACACGGTAACTCCGGCCGATGTGCATGCCTTTATGGAAGAAGTGCTCAAACAGGACAGCTACCACGTTATTGTGCTAGACCCGGAAGGGGTGACAGCCGAGACCGTGGGCAAATAAGGCCGATTGCTTACACAAGATATGGATGGCGCGCCGAGGAGGTGCGCCATCCTTTTGTTTTTGTATATCAGGGAAAAAGGCGTATATTTGCAGAGCAAGAATGAGGGCAATTATACATGCCAAAGGCATGTCCCTACATTTTTACCCACATTTTGACACCCACTTCAGACCAATATCACTGCAATGAACGGGACTCCTCATAAGTATTTTGCTTTCATAAGCTATAGTTCGGCCAATGAGAAATGGGCTAAATGGCTGCATTCGCATCTCGAAGGATATCGTATTCCGAGCACTCTGCATAAAGAGCATCCCGACATGCCGAAGAAAATAAGGCCTGTATTCTGGTACAAAAAGGATCTGAGCGGCACAGAGCTTAAAGCGAGCCTCGAGAAAGAGCTGAAAACATCGAACTATCTGATAGTGATATGCTCTCCGCAATCGGCAAAGTCGGAGTGGGTGAACGATGAGGTGGCGACGTTCATCTCGGAGGGGCGAGGCGACAAGATTATCCCGTTCATAGTCGATGGCGAGCCTCACAGTGCCGATGCCAACAGGGAGTGCTTCTGTCCGGCATTGCGTTCATTGCCCCGAGAACGCGAGATAAGGGGAATCGATGCCACAGCATCGGGACGGAGCCATGCCCTGATTGATGTGATTGCCACTATGTTCGGTGTGGGCTTCGACACCCTTTGGCAGCGGCATAAACGCAGGCAACGCAAAATAAAAAACATATGGCTCTGCGTGCTTGCGGCGGCGCTTTTGGCCGGTCTTGCCGTTTTCGACTATACGCGCACAAAGACCGAGTACTATGCCGACATAGTCGACTCCAAGGGCATAATGACGGGCATATTCCCGTTGGATAAAGAGACATTCGGGCATCGAAAAGTATCGGTGCAGATGAGCTACCGGCGCGCACACATAGGTCAGAAGGATTTCTACAGCTGGCGTCTTGTCGATGTGAAAGCCGTAAACAGCAAAGGGGTCGCACAAGGGTCGCTTGAAACGCTTTACGGGACAGGCGACCTACACTACACATATGACAACGGCACTCCGACCACAGTAGCCCTAAAGGACAATTACGGGCGTACCATCAGGCATTTCCAGCTCCGTGACGGCTACGACGGCACACCATGCGGCATCATCGACATCGGCGGCACGGAATTGGCGCAGACAAGCGGCTATCTATCGACAGGCGAGCAGCGACGCGGCATAGATACTTCGACAAAAATCAAACGTCTGTGCATCAGCCGAAATGCGGCAGGACATGTAGTGAAGAAGACATTCCACTCGAACAACGACGACGATTTGGCGGCGAGTGCCATTGCAAACGAAAACGGTGTATTCGGCGAGCGCTTCGACCTTGATTCGCTGGGACGCATATTACGAGTGTCTTATATCAACAACGAGGGGCAGCCCACAACGGACAAATACGGTGTCGCCGGTTTTACGAACGGCTATGACAGCCACAGCGCCAACAATCGATGCGTGGCATATTTCGGTGCAGACGGACAGGCTGTATACGGTAAAGACAAGTATGCGTTCGGCTTGATGGCCTATGACAAATGGGGCAATCCAATAGGTCAAAAGTTACTCGACCCGGAGAAACGCCCATGCTACGGCTCTGACAATTACGCCATCCGTTCGATGGTCTACGACAAGGGCGGCAATCAGATTGAAGACCATACATTCGGGACAGATTCGCTGCCGACAATCAACAAATACGGGTGGGCGAGGCAAACGGCCGAGTACGACCGACGAGGACGTCCTATTCGCGTATCGGCTTTCGGAACTGACGGGACTCCTTGTTACGAAAGCTCAGGGATACACACGCAACAACAATCCTACGACGGACGAGACAGGATTGTCAGTTGCTCTAATTATGACATAGACGGCAATGCCTGCTATAACAAAGACGGCTACTCGGTTTCCACATGGGAATATGACGAGGACGGATATGTGACGGTCTCGCGAAGTTACGGCACTGACGGCAACCCTTGTATCGCCAAGATCGGAGTTGCTGAAATACGCGTCGTCTATGATACCTATCACCGGGTTGTTGATGAATCTTACTACGATACCGAAGGGCATCCATGCAACAGAGACCGTCTATATCACCGCATGCACCTAACATACGACAGCCGTGGGAACCGCATCCGTGAAGATTTTTTCGGGACAGACGGCAAGCCGACGATAACAGCCGACAACTATGCCTCGGATGAGCTTGAATATGATAATTACGGCAACATCACCGGCCAACGGTGCCTGGGGACTGACGGGAAGCTGCGCATGTACGACGGATACGCATACTACCAGGAGACGTTTATGCCCAACGGTCTGTCGGCCTCGCAACGCTATTTCGACGCCGACGGCAAGCCGGCCATAAATTCGCAGTGGTACTCGACGGTGAATTTCGAATATGACAAAGACGGTAACTGCATACGCATGGAACACCGCGACACCGACAGTAGCCTGTGCATACAGAAAGACTGCCATGCGGCCATTTTGACAAAGGAATACGACAGCGCAGGCAATGAAACCGCCATCAACTATTTCGACGTGTACGGACGCCCGACCATAAGCGCCTACGGCTACGCTACGGTAAGGATGGAATATGACAAACAGCGGCGATTAATCAAGGAAGAGTATTTCGACGCCGAGGGACGTCCGTCGGCCAACAGCACGGGCGAACACGCACGCATCTTTGTGCGCGACGCCAGGGGCAATATAAGCGAAGAGCTACACCGAGGCATAGACGGGCGGCTTGTAGCCGACAAAAACGGTGTGGCGCGCTATGTATATACGCACGACGATTTAGACAGGAGCGTCCGCGAGCTGTATTACGGCGCGGACGGCAAACCGGCGGTACACAAAGATTACTATTCTGAAGGCAGTTATATGGAATACGACGATTATGGCCGTCGGAGATTGTTGCAACGAACCGACCACGAAGGGCATCCGACCCGTCTGCGCCATTCTATTACCGATTTTGCCCAACAATTATTCCGCTACGATGAACGCGGACAAGTTGTAGAGACCCTATTCCTCAACCCTGACAGCACTCTTTGCGAAAGCATGTCGTGTGCAAGGATGGCAATCGAATACGACGAGCGTGGACGCGAACGCATGTTAGCGTATTTCGACGCCAAAGGAAACCCTATGCTCAACGCTTCGTTCTTTGCAAAAGAAGTTGCCACCCGGCCAACAGAAGACAGCACCATATGGGATATGTACGATATCAACGACCGTCATCTGATACGAAGTGTTACGGTACGCAAAAATGGCTTTGATAAACGAAGCTACTGGGCCGATTCGTTGGGTCACCCTGTGGTGTATTCCAATCCTTATTTCTTCGACAACATACCATTTGCGAAAGCCGAATACACCTTAGATGCCTTCCACCGCGTTACACGATTTGACTACTACGATGAAACCGGCTCACCGATGCCTCGCGATAAAGGTATAGCCTCGCGCGTATTTACCTACGATACAAACGGCAACCTCATAGAAAGCCGTATCCTCGACGAAAAAGGACACTTCCACTCACTCGAGACGGAGGTGTCGCATACCTTGATAGATGTCGATGCTTTCGGTCGCACCGTCAAACAGCGATGGCTCGACATCTACGACAAACCAGCTCAAACTCCTTGGGGATATTGGGGTTACGAATATGTGTACGACGAATACGGGAAAGCCAAACGCACTTATTTTATGTGTGACGGCAGCACCGCAGACTCCGATGCAATCAACAAAAACACCAATAATCCGATTGATGTTACGGATGATGAAGATGAGAATTTAAAACCTGTGATGACGTCTATATTACTCGCAAGCGTAGAGGGCACAGGGCAGATGTGGGACGCAGGATATAAGGGCGTCTTTGTCATCCTGCAATTCAATGATTGGGAAACCGGCAGAGACGGCTTTGACGAGTTCGCAGAGGCACTGACATCGGGCCGCGGCAAGAGCAAGCACATGGTGTTCTGGCGCTTTGACGAGAACGCGCCTACGGAAGGCGAGGTCTACGAAGTGACATTCAACGAAGCTCCATTGGCCGCACGCATAATGGACCAGCAGTGTCCCAACGACCAGATGGCACGGCTGGCGATGTGGAAACTCGCGCAGTGGAGAGAAAAAGGGGGCGGCAAATAGCGAAGAGACGGGATTATCGCGCTACGCTGTAGCACTTTCGGTTGTTGATGATTTACCCGGGCTGCGCGCCGCCGATGGGGCGCTTGCCCGGGCCTACTGCTATCTACGCCACTACGTGGCGGTTTGAGGGTGTGTCAAAATTAATGATGTAGGGACATGCCTTCGGCATGTAGACGCACATATATCTGTCAATCAACAACATGCCAAAGGCATATCCCTACATTTAACCGATATTTTTCAAGATTTCTCAATTTTGACACAGACTCTTGCAAGGGAACAATCCATAGTTTTTTCAGAGCACCGACACCTATTTTTATTAAGTTAACGGCATTACGCCAAAGGTATAAGGGCTGATTGACAGGTCAGTAAATGCCTACGTGCCAAAGGCACGTCCCTACAGCTGGCGGTATTTTGCAATTTTTACATTTCGGGCGCATAAAATATGTTGTAGAGCAGGGATGCGGCTGTTGACGGATTGCGAAAAAAAGCGTATCTTTGCGGCTTAAACAAACAAGGAAGAATGATATGAAAAACGTGGCACGTCTTCTCGCAGAGAAGTTATTGAAAATCAGCGCGCTCAAACTTCAGCCGGCGAACCCGTTCGTGTGGGCTTCGGGCTGGAACTCGCCTATATATACCGACAACCGCCGCACGCTCTCCTACCCCGAGGTGCGTTCGTTCATCAAGGTTGAGCTTACGCGCACCATCATGGAGCAGTTCCCGGATGCTGAAGCCATAGCCGGTGTGGCAACGGGCGCCATCGCGCAAGGGGCACTGGTGGCCGATATGCTCGGTCTGCCCTACGCCTATGTGCGCTCGACGCCTAAGGACCATGGCCTTGAAAACCTTATCGAGGGTGACCTTCGCCAAGGTCAGAAGGTTGTTGTGATTGAAGACCTTGTTTCGACGGGCAAGAGTTCGCTGAAGGCTGTCGAGGCCATCCGCAACGCAGGCTGCGAGGTTGCCGGCATGGTTGCGCTGTTCACCTACGGCTTCCCCGTGGCTGAGGAGAATTTCGCCGACGCCGGAGTGAAACTCGTTACGCTGAGCAACTACAATGCCATGCTCGAAGTGGCCCTGAGCACGAAATATATAACCGAGGCCGACCTTGAAACGCTGCACCAGTGGCGCGAAGACCCGGCAAACTGGACTCCTTCACGATAAGATGGCGCAGTATACTTCAAAGCCGACGACGGTGAACCGTCCGTCGTCGGAACTGAGCGAGAAATTCAGTGATTTCCGCGCCATGCAGGCATCGCTTGAAGGTCTCGACGCAGAGCAGCGCGCACGCGTAGGCGATGTGTCGTTCACGGAAGACAGCATCAAGATAATGACTCCGCAGGTCGGGGCGATTGTTCTGCGCGCGGTTGAACGCACGCCTGAGGTGATACGCCTTCAGGCCGAGGGGTCGCCGGTGCCGATGTGTCTTGAAGTGAAATTCCGTCCCGTAGGCGACAACGCCACCGAAGTGAGCGGCACCATCGACGTGGAGCTGCCGATGATGCTTCGTCCGCTCGTAGGGCCGTCGCTGCAAAAGGCTGCCGACCAATTCGGCGAAATGTTTGCACGCCTTGCGTAAGACTTTACGGAATATCGCCTTTGCGGCGGTGGCGGCGATAACGCTGTCGCCGCTGTCGTCGTGCGACCGTCTCGATGACGACCGCATACCCGTTACGCCGGTCAACATCACATTCCAGACGCAGGCCGACTGGGACATCTATGGGGTTCCGGGGGCGCTGTCGTGGAAGAGGTTCATACGTGAGCTGAGGCAACCGGCCAACTTCCCCTACACGGAGATGACATATACGGGTTTCGGGGGCATCCTGTTAGTGTGCGACGTGTTAGGTACGCCGCAGGCCTACGACCTTGCGTGCCCTGTGGAACGAAGCCGCGACGTGAGGGTGAATATAGACCCGAAAGACGAGTATCTTGCGGTGTGCCCCAAGTGCGGCAGCAAATATAATGTGGTTTCGCTCACGGGACACCCCGTGGCCGGAAGGGCTGCGGAGCAGGGGTTTGCCTTGCGCCGCTACTATGTGGGGACAGGGCGCGGCAACGCGTATATGGTTGTGAGCAACTGACATTCGACAATGAAACGGCATTATCTCTCCCTTTGGCTGCTTCTGCTATGCGCTTTCGCGCTTTTTGCGATAGCGTCGGCTTTCGAGATGCCTACAGTAGCAGGGCATCAGCTAAAGTCGTCGGGCATCGCGGACGCCCTGCTCGGAACAAATGTGGACGATGCCTTATCAATCTATGCCGAAGCGCAGGACAGCACGGCGGCCATTGCCGACACGGCGTCGAACGCGGTGCCGACGTTCCCGATGCCTTGCGACACGGCGTCGCAGACCATAATGCTTATCGGCGACTCGATGCTCGAAGGGCTTGGGCCGAGGCTTGCGGCATATGCCGAGCACAACGGACACACGCTGTACACGGTGATGTGGTACAGCTCGACATCGGAAATCTGGGGGCGGTCGGACAAGCTGAAGAGTTACATAGAACGGCTTGAGCCGTCGTACATAGTGATATGCCTCGGAGCGAACGAGCTGCTCGTGAGCGACATAGCACGAAAGCGAGAGAAGTACGTCCGAAAAATCCTGAGTGACATAGACACGATACCGTATCTGTGGATAGGGCCTCCGAACTGGCGGCGCGACACAGGCATCAACGAGCTTATTGCGAAGAATACGCCCAAGGGGACATTTTTCCTCAGCGACGGTATGCAGTTCGAGCGGTCGAAAGACGGAGCGCACCCTACCCGACCGTCGGCTGCGGCATGGCTCGACAGCGTGATGCGGTGGATGCCGGCAAACGCGCTGCACCCGATAAGGATGGCCCGGCCTGAGAAGGGCTCGGCCAAGGCCAAACGGATTTTCGTGCACCAACCCGACGAACGGTAGATGGAAGCATTTGTCGATTTCTTCGGGCGGCTCGGCGGATTGCTGACCTACAATCCCGGCGAGCCTATGCTTTTTTCGTCGGGTACTTTTTGGGTGCTGTTTTTGGTGTTCATGCCTCTCTACGGTCTGCTGCGGAAACGGCTTTGGCAGATGGTGGCTTTCGTGGTGGCGTTCAGTCTTTTCTTCTATTATAAGAGCAGCGGCGTGTTTGTGGGGCTGCTTGCGGCGACTTCGCTGTTCGACTGGGGGCTTTCGCGCATAATGTCGCGGCCGGGGCGCAGCCGGGCTTTCAGACGCGGATGTGTTGCGGCGTCGCTGACGGCGTCGCTTGGCATTCTTGCGTATTTCAAATATGCCAATTTCTTTCTGTGGAACCTCAACGCCACCATCGGGAGCAATTTCCAGCCGCTCGACCTTGTGCTGCCGGTGGGGATTTCGTTCTATACGTTCCAATCGATAAGCTATATTATAGACGTGTACAAGGGGCGCGTGGCGCCTACGGCGACCTGGCTCGAATATGCATTCTATCTGTCGTTCTTTCCGGCTCTTGTTGCCGGGCCTATTGTGCGTGCCGACTATTTTCTGCCGCAGATACGCCAAAACAGGCATGCGACACGCACAGAGGTATATACGGGGCTTTGGCTTATAATACTCGGAGTGGTGAAGAAGGCCGTGATTGCGGACTATATAGCGCAATACAATGACCTGATTTTCGACGCTCCGGGGGCGTATTCAGGCTTCGAGACGCTTATGGGTGTGGTCGGCTACACGATGCAGATTTACTGCGATTTTTCGGGCTACTCCGACATGGCCATCGGGATAGCGCTGATAATGGGCTTCAAACTGGCGCAGAACTTCAATTTTCCGTATAAATCGCAGAACCTGAGCGATTTTTGGCGTCGATGGCACATATCGCTGTCGACATGGCTGCGCGACTATGTGTATATACCGTTAGGGGGCAACCGCAAGGGCACGGCGCGTACCTACCTCAACAATTTTGCCACGATGCTCGTAGGGGGGCTGTGGCACGGGGCGGCGTGGAAGTTCGTGTTTTGGGGCGCTATGCACGGAGCCGGGCTTGCGGTGCACAAGGCTTCAAAGCCGTGGCTTGGCCGATTGCCTGACTCGTGGCCGGTGCGTGCGCTGTCGTGGCTGGTGACGATGGCTTTTGTGGCGGTGCTGTGGGTGTTTTTCCGTGCATCGTCGTGGGCAGACTCTGTGGAGATAATCCGTGCGATAGGGCGCGATTTCTCGTTGTCGTATCTTCCGGCGTTTGCATCGGCGAGGATGGTGTGGCTGATTTTGATGTGCGTCATCATTGTGGCGCACGCATTGCCGACGGGCTTTTGGGAGAAGGCTTCGGCGTGGTTCGTGAGGTCGCCGTGGGCTGTGAAGCTGCTTGTGTTCGTCGTCACGGTGCAACTTGTGCTTGAGCTGCGCACGGCCGATGTGGCGCCATTTATCTATTTCCAGTTCTGAGAACATAAGAATCCGAATAAGTCGGATGCAAATGCAAATCTTCCGCCGATATTTTGTAATTTTGCACTCGTCTAAACGCCGCAAGGGCGTTAGGCTACTAACAAACAACGGGTTGTGTCAAAAAAAATGATATTTGTGATTTTTGCACTCATCCGTACAAAATTTTTGCGCCATGCTAATGTCGATGACAGGATTTGGCAAAGCCGTTGCCGAATCGCCTACAAAAAAAATAACGGTAGAAATCAAGTCGCTCAATTCCAAGCAGCTTGATTTGAATGTCCGCATACCGTATTCGTTCCGCGAGCACGAACTCGACGTGCGCGCCGCCGTCGGGCACACGCTCGAACGCGGCAAAGTTGACCTCATCATTTCTTCCGAGACGGCCCATGGCGTGCTGGCTCCGCTGTCGACGGCGCTGAATGTCGAAGCTCTCGCGGCCTATAAGCGTCAAATTGCCGACGCTTCGGCGGCGCTCGGTATCCCCGAACCGGCCGACTGGTATTCCGTGCTGATGCGTTTCCCCGACGTCGTCCACACCGAAACACCCGATACAGCCGACGATGCCGACATGGCCGCTCTCGACAAAGCCGTGGCCGCAGCCATTGCGGCTCTGATGTCGCACCGCCGTGCCGAAGGCGAAGCCCTTGAACGCTTTTTCGCCGAGCGCATCGAAGCTATCGGACAGCTCCTTGCCGGTATAGAGCCTTTCGAGAAAGAGCGCGTGGCAAAAATACGTTTACGCATGGAAGATGGTCTCGCAAAAATTCCCGTGGCCGAATACGACAAGGGGCGCCTCGAACAGGAGATGATTTTCTACATCGAAAAACTCGACGTCAATGAAGAGAAACAGCGCCTCTCGCGCCATCTTGCCTACTTCATCGAGACGATGGAAGCTCCGCGCTCCGGCCAGGGCAAAAAACTCGGTTTCATAGCCCAGGAGATGGGCCGCGAAATCAACACCCTCGGCTCCAAGAGCAACCACGCCGACATGCAGGCCATAGTCGTGAAGATGAAAGACCTTTTGGAGCAAATCAAAGAGCAGGTGCTCAACGTCATGTAGTATCGGTCTGACAGACCGCGGTGCCGATGGCCGTAAATTGTTAATTATCGCCAAAAAAAGTATGGCGAGAGGTGTCGCGTGCCGATTTTTTATTACCTTTGTGCTCCAAAGCGGCTTTGTGCCGCTGCTTTCTATATGCGGAATTGGATTATATATATAATAGTCACGGTCTTGCTCTGCTCCTGCGGCGAATACCAGCGTGTGCAGAAGAGCGAGGACTACAACTATAAGTTCGAGTATGCCAAGCGTGCTTTCGAAGAAAAACGCTATGTGCAGGCTGCGACTCTGCTGAAAGACTGCATCTCGGTCTTCAAAGGCTCCGACAAAGCCGAAGAATCGCTATATCTGCTTGGCATGAGCCACTACGAGAACAAAGACTACGCTTCGGCATCGGTGTACCTCAAGAGCTACTACGGCCGCTATCCCAAAGGCAAATACACCGAAGACGCCCGTTTCTATTGCGGCTACGGATATTATCTCGATTCGCCCGAACCGCAGCTCGACCAGACAGGCACGCTACAGGCTATTGAAGAGCTGCAGGCATTCCTCGACTACTATCCGCGCAGCGACAAAGTTTCCATTGCCCAAAACGCCATTTTCGAGTTGCAGGACAAACTCACTCTCAAGCAGCTACAGAACGCGCAGCTCTACTACAATCTCGGCAACTATATGGGCAACAACTACCAGAGCGCCGTCATCGTGGCACGCAACGCCGTAAAAGACTATCCTTATTCAAAATATAAAGAAGAACTTGAGATGCTTATTCTCAAGGCACTTTACCAAGAAGCCAACAACTCGGTGGAAGAGCGCAAAGCCGACCGTTTCCGCGACGTCATCGACGAATACTACTCTTTCATCAACAACTACCCCGACAGCAAGAACCGCTCCGAAGCCGACAACATCCTTAAAATCGCGCGTCGGCACGTAAAGGAATGACCTTGCCGCCATCTCTCCCCGAAACGTAAAATCAAAAAATATCTTCAAAATCTCATAGACATGGATTTCAAGAAAAGCAACACTCCGCTCACAACTGTCACTCGCGACATGATTCAGCTCTCCGAAGACACAGGCAACGTCTACGAAACCGTATGCATCATTGCCCGTCGCGCCAACCAAATCGCAGCACAGATGAAATCGGACCTGGAGAAGAAACTCCAGGAGTTCGCGCCCTATAACGACAACCTCGAAGAAGTGAGCGAAAACCGCGAGCAAATCGAAATCTCGCGTTACTACGAACGCCTGCCCAAACCTACGCTGATAGCCACGCAGGAGTATATCGACCACAAACTCTTCTTCCACAAGTCAAACAAAGACCGCAGCAACATCTGATTGCAGCATCTTAAACGCATAGAAAACGCCCGACGAATGCCGGGCGTTTTTCATATGCTTTCTCAAACTTATTTCTTGTGGTATACGAATTTGTCCGTAAGCCATTTGCGAACCGGCGTGTCGTAGGCCTTCAGGCTCGCGTATGCCACTGCTATCGATGCGAGGAATATGACGACGGCAACCCATATATGTGTGCCCACTGGTGCGTCGGCATGCCGTGCCGCCCACTCCATCTGCACATATATCATAGGGTAGTGGGTTATGTACAGCGGATATGATATCGCTCCGAGAAATTTGCATACCGCAATTGTCTTTTTCCCTTCAAGAGGGCTTCCGGCGCCTGCCATCACCACCATAGGGAACAGGAGGAATATGCACGCGGCGCAGTATATGCCGTTGAGCATGTTGGGCGTGTCGCCCCCGAGGTGCGGAACGGAAAGGATGACGGCCATTGCCACCGAACACCATATGAAGCCGTTGCGTGATAGTTTTATGCGCATGCCAAGGCGATATATGAGCAGTCCGCCGAAGAACGGAAACAGCAGACGCGCCACGCCTATGTATATCTGGTCGGGTGAAAGTCCGAAACCGCCTATAACCGTATGCGCCTCGGCCATGCGGCCTTCAAGCATGCCGAAAATGTCGAGGTTCAGACAAAGGTCGAAGGTAAGCACCGCCGAGATTGCCACGAACAATGCGAGCGCGACTTTGGAGAAACGGCGGAATACGCTTGCATACAGAATGTTTGCCACATACTCCCACATAAGCGACCACGCGGCGCCATTGAGCGAGTTGATTTCGCGCCAGCCTCGGATATCCATCGAAGGCGGAGTCGGAAACATCAGGCAGCCGAGCAAAGTGATGAGCAGCACTTTCCACCAGGGCGTCTGCATAACCAGGTCGAACCCCGGGGCATCGCCGAAATAGAACCAAAAGGCTCCTATCAGCGTGCCAAGAATTACCATTGGCTGCAGCCTTATGAGGCGCCGTTTGTAGAAATCCCATTGCGTCATTCCTTTGCTCCAGCGGTCGTCGTAGGCATAGCCGATGACGAAACCCGACAGGATGAAGAAAAAGTCTACAGCAAGATAGCCGTGATTGACTATCTGACTGCACGGACCTTTCGAGTAGGTTTCAAACAGATGGAAAACGACGACTATCATTGCCGCTACGCCGCGCAGACCGTCGAGAATTTCAAACCGTGGTTTTGATGATAATAATGGTGGTGCTTCTGTCGCCATGAATGATTGGTTTTGAGGTGATGAATATTTTGTGCAAAAGTAGTGAAATTAAACAGCTCTTTATTTACCGATTATATGAAATATTTGCACTATATTTGCATTATGAAGCCGCTTGCCTTTAGATATGATTATGTGCGCCTGTCCCCCGACAGGCAGATTGGATATCACTATCATTCCCTGTGGGAGCTGGTATATATTGTTGTCGGTCGAGGCATGCGGACGATAGGTCGTCGCACCGAGCCGTTCGCCGAGGGCGAAGTGCTCCTTATACCGCCTGACATTCAGCATGTGTGGCATTTCGACCGCGAAGTGACGGCGTCCGACGGCACCATAGCCAATATTGCGGTCTTTTTCGAGCATGACCTTCTCAAAAAATTGTCGATAGTATTGCCCGAAATGGCGGATGCGCTTACTGCGATAAAGGGGAACACGCTTGCATTGAAATTCACCGGCGAGACACGCGACAAGATAATAGCCTTGTTGCTCTCGATGCGCGAAATCTCGCCCGAAGGCCGGGTGCCGAAAATGCTCGAACTGCTTTCTCTATTATCGGGAACGGCGACAGCCCTCGAAGGTTCGCAGTTCAAAAAGCTTACGCGTGCCGAGAAACGCATGGAAGAAATCCGCGTTTTCTGCTCATGCAATTATGCACGAAAAGTCACTTCGGCCGATGCCGCTGCACACGTCGGCATGAACACGTCGGCATTCTGCATTTTTTTGAAACGTACAAGCGGACGGACCTTTTCTGATTATCTAAACGGAGTGCGCCTCGAAGAAGCCTACGAACGGCTCAGAAACACCGACGAGCAAATAGCGTCAATAGCCTACAGCGTCGGTTTTTCAAGCGTGGGCTATTTCGACCGGCTTTTCAGGCTCAAATACGGTATAACCCCAAAATCAATAAGGAATGGACATTGAAACACTGCGCGAATACTGCCTGTCGCTGCCGGGCACGAGCGAGGACATGGCTTTCGGCGATGACCATCTCCTCTTCCGTGTCTGCGGAAAGATTTTCGCCTGCATGGATTTGGCAAGAAACGACTGCCTCGCACTGAAATGCAAGCCCGACTATGCCGTAGAGCTGCGCGAGCACCATCCCGAGATAGAGCCGGCATGGCATTGGAACAAGAAATACTGGAACCAGCTCTCGCTGCATGGAGGTCTGCGCGCAAGCTTCATCGAAGCCCTTGTCCGCCACAGCTATTCCGAAGTGGTGCGCAAACTGCCCAAATCAGTCAAGGCGGCAAACCCCGAAGTCGTCGTTTTGGATGCCGGTTTCTGTGTTGATTGATTTATTTGTGCCGCGTATCACGCCAGCATGGCGGCCACGCGGCGCAGTGCTTCGATGAATTTGTCGACTTCTTCGAGGGTGTTGTATATGGCGAATGAGGCGCGGACGGTGCCTTCGATGCCGAAGCGCTCCATCAGGGGCTGGGCGCAGTGGTGCCCGGTGCGCACGGCTATGCCGAGCTGGTCGAGCAGGATGCCTGTGTCGTAGTGGTGGGCATTGCTTATGAGGAACGATATTACCGCGCTTTTGCCGGGTGCAGTGCCGTAGATGCGAAGCCCATCGATAGCTGACATGGCCTCGGTGGCATGCTTCAGCAGGGCGTGTTCGTGCGCCGCGATGGCATCGAAGCCAATGCCCTCGATGTAATCGATAGCCTGTGCGAGGGCTGCCGCGCCGATATAGTCGGGTGTCCCGGCTTCGAACTTGTATGGCAGCTCAGCCCAAGTCGTGCCGCTGAAGCTTACATGTCCTATCATCTCGCCGCCGCCCTGGTAGGGGGGCATGGCGTTAAGCAGCTCGCGGCGTCCGTAGAGGATGCCGATGCCTGTCGGGCCGTACATCTTGTGCGACGAAAAAGCGTAGAAATCAACGCCGAGGGCTTTGACGTCGACCGGCATATGCGCTATGGCCTGTGCGCCGTCGACGCATACGAGTGCGCCTCGGCTGTGCGCATATTCAGCCATTTCGGCGACAGGGTTGACGGTGCCGAGCACGTTAGAGACCTGCGTCACCGACACAAGACGTGTGCGCTCAGAGAAAAGGGCGCGGTAGGCGTCGAGGTCGAGCACGCCACTGTCATCGACAGGCACTACTTTTATCACGATGCCTTTGCGCTGCTGCAACAGCTGCCAAGGCACGATGTTGGAGTGGTGCTCCATCTCGGTGAGTATGACCTCGTCGCCGGTTTCAAGCAGTTGTCCGTAGGATGACGCCACCAGATTTATGCTTTCGGTAGTGCCGCGTGTAAAGATGATTTCGTCGACGGAGTCGGCGCCGAGAAAGCGCCGCACATGTTCGCGCGAGCTTTCCATCGCCGCCGTCGCTTCCTGTGACAGGCAGTGCACGCCCCTGTGCACGTTGGCCTTTTGTGTGTAATACAGATGTGATATGTCGTCGACAACGGCGCGCGGTGTCTGCGTCGAGGCCGTGTTGTCGAGGTATATCAGCGGCTTGCCGTTGACTTTGCGGTCGAGGATGGGGAAATCCTTCCGTATTGCTGTTACGTCGTATGCTTTCATTCGGCTACCGTTTCAGGGTTTGTGTCGCCGTGGCATGCCGTAGCGCAAGTGTCGCACGAAGCCGAAGCGCCGCTGAGGCGTTTTTCGACCAACACGTGCATGCGTTGGCGCAGTACCTCAAACGAGATGTTGTCTACCACGTCGGCCATAAATGCCTGCGTGAGCATGCGCCGGGCTTCTTCGGCCGGAATGCCGCGAGTCTGCATATAGAATAGGGCGCGCTCGTCGAGCTGGCCCGTAGTCGCACCGTGGCTGCATTTCACGTCATCGCAGTATATTTCGAGCTGTGGCGCTGTCGCCATGTGTGTGCCGGGGTCGGCAAGCATGTTGCGGTTCGATTGTGCCGCGTCGGTGCCGACAGCGCCATTATCGACAACGATGCAGCCGCCGAAGCCGCCGCGCGAGGTGTCGAACAGAGCCGACTTGAACAGCTGGCGGCTGTCGCAATGCGGTGCGCGGTGGTATAGCTGCACCTGAGTGTCGACCTGCTGTGAGCCGGACGTGATGGCAAGCCCTCCGAGACGCGTGTGCGCCCTTGGGCCTGCAAGCGCAACCGTAATGTTATTTTGGCTCGCCCCCCCGGCAAGGAAGAACGTGTCGACACTCAGCGACGAGCCTGCGCATTGCACCACATTGAGGTGCCAGCTGCGGCGTGTATTGGCCGAGCTTTCTTCAATGTCGTAGATTTCGACCGAGGCGTCTTCTTCTACCCATACGTCGACAACCTCGATGTTGCAGTGGGCAACAGAGGGCGTCTGCGAGTGGTCGCACAGCAGTACTCTTACTTTAGAGCCTGGCATGGCATGCACAAGCACGCGCCTCGGCGTAAGCAATGGCACGGGCGAGTTGAACAGATTTACCACCTGCACCGCCTTTTCGACTTCGGTGCCGGCTTCGGTGCGAATATACACGCCGTCCTGTAGCAGCAACGAATTTATTGCCGCTCCGGGCGACGGCGAGTCGGCGCGGTCCATCATCATCTCCTCGGCATCGCGCCACAGCTCGCCTTCGAGCGAGCGCAGCGATGTCACCGTCAGCCCCTCGGGACAATTGGCGCTCAGTGCATCGGTTGGCGTGAAGGCGTCGTTTGCCACGATGGCAAGCAGGCTCGACAGCTTCGGAACGCCGCAGCGGAACGAGGCCGCGACATCGGCCGGCATGGGCACCCGGGCAAGGTTCACGCCATAGTCCTCGCCGAAGAGCGCTTCGGGGTAGCACATCGGCGGAGTTGTCTGCGCCGGCGTCCACCCGTTCGCTATTATCTTGCCCAGTGCGGCCTCGCCGAAGTTGTGGATGTGCCACAATGTACGCCGAAGGTCTTTGTTCAGCAGGGCGTCGTTTTCGTCGGCGAGGTCGAGATACTGCGACAGTGCATCGGTGCGGTTCATAGGCTTTCGTTTTGTTGTTGGTCGACCTGCTCCTTAATCCAGTCGTAGCCCTTTTCTTCAAGTTCGAGCGCAAGCTCGGGGCCGCCGGAGTACACTATGCGCCCTTTGTACAGAATGTGCACGAAGTCGGGCTTTATGTAGTCCAACAGGCGCTGGTAGTGTGTTATCACAATTGTGGCGTTGTTCTCGGTCTTGAGTTTGTTCACACCTCCGGCCACTATGCGCAGCGCGTCGATGTCGAGGCCCGAATCGGTCTCGTCGAGTATCGAGAGGCGCGGTTCGAGCACTGCCATCTGGAATATCTCGTTGCGTTTCTTTTCGCCGCCCGAAAAGCCTTCGTTCACCGAGCGCGAGGCAAGTTTGTTGTCAAGCTCCACTATTGCGCGCTTCTGCCTCATGAGTTTGAGGAAGTCTCCGGCCGACAGCGGCTCTTCGTTGAGGTATTTGCGTTTGGCGTTGACGGCGGCGCGCATGAAGTTCACCATCGTCACGCCCGGGATTTCTACAGGATACTGGAACGACAGGAACAAGCCCTCGTGCGAGCGGTCTTCGGGAGACAGCGACAAGAGGTCGACGCCGTGGAACATGGCCGTGCCGCCGGTTACGGTGAAACGCGGGTCGCCGGCAAGGACGCCCGAGAGGGTGCTCTTGCCCGACCCGTTCGGGCCCATTATGGCATGCACTTCGCCCGGTTTTATGGTGAGGTCGATGCCCCGCAGTATTTCTTTGCCTTCGATTCCGGCTCTGAGGCCTGAAACTTTGAGTAGTTCGTCCATATATTGTGTTGAGGAGTTTTTTCGTTAGTTAGAAAAAGTTGCTATCCGACGCTTCCTTCGAGTGTTATTGCAAGGAGCTTCTGCGCCTCGACGGCGAACTCCATAGGCAGTTTGTTCATAACCTCCTTGGCGTAGCCGTTGACAATCAGAGCCACGGCTTCTTCGGTCGGTATGCCGCGCTGGTTGCAGTAGAAAATCTGCTGTTCGGATATCTTAGATGTCGTGGCCTCGTGCTCGACCACGGCCGATGCGTTTGCCACGTCGATGACGGGGAATGTGTGCGCGCCGCAGCTGTCGCTGAGCAGAAGCGAATCGCACTGCGTGTAGTTGCGCACGCCTTCGGCCTTCTTGTCGACCTTTACGAGGCCGCGGTAGCTGTTTTCGCTATGTCCGGCCGATATGCCTTTCGAAACGATTGTCGAGCGTGTGTTCGACCCTATGTGCACCATCTTAGTACCCGTGTCGGCCTGCTGGTAGTTGTTGGTGACGGCCACCGAGTAGAACTCGCCTACGGCACCGTCGCCTGCGAGGATGCACGAGGGATATTTCCATGTAATTGCCGAGCCGGTCTCGACCTGCGTCCACGATAGCTTGGAGTGGTCGCCGCGGCACAAGCCGCGCTTGGTGACGAAGTTGTACACGCCGCCGCGCCCTTGGGCATCGCCGGCATACCAGTTCTGCACCGTCGAGTACTTTACTTCGGCACGCTCTTCCACGATTATTTCCACGATGGCGGCGTGGAGCTGGTTCTCGTCACGCATCGGGGCGGTGCAGCCTTCGAGGTAGCTCACATATGCGTCATCGTCGGCAACTATAAGTGTGCGCTCGAACTGCCCGGTGCCCGAGGCGTTGATGCGGAAATAGGTCGATAGCTCCATCGGGCACCGCACACCCTTGGGTATGTAGACGAACGAACCGTCCGAGAATACCGCCGAGTTGAGTGCCGCATAGAAATTGTCGCGGTAGCCCACCACCTTGCCGAGGTATTTGCGCACCAGGTCGGGATATTCCTTTACGGCTTCGCTGAAAGAGCAGAATATTATGCCGAGTTCGGCAAGACGTTCGCGGTGCGTGGTCTTCACCGACACCGAGTCGAGCACAGCGTCGACGGCCATGCCCGAAAGGGCCTTCTGCTCTTCGATGGGTATGCCGAGGCGGTTGAATGTGTCGAGCAGTGCCGGGTCGACCTCATCAAGTCTTTTGGGCCTGTCCTTGGCCTTCGGGGCAGCATAGTAGCTTATCGACTGAAAATCTATTTCGGGGATTTTAAGGTGCGCCCATGTCGGGGGCGTGAGCGTCTGCCAGTGCCTGAACGCCTTCAGGCGGAAGTCAAGCAGCCACTCGGGTTCGCCTTTCTTCTGCGATATCAGCCTTATGACATCTTCTGACAGACCTGCCGGTATTATTTCAGTGTCGATGTCCGATGTGAAACCGTATTTATACTCTCCCGATGTGGCACGCGACAAAGTGTCGTTGTCTTCAGATGATTTTTTTTGTGCGTTGTTCTTTTCTATATCGTCGTTCATTTATATGCCTTGTGTTGAGTATGAAGCTGTTTAATATAACAACTACGAGGTCTGAGAGGTTGTTAAGTATCCGAGCACTTTCGGGGCGCATTTGGCTACGGCCGTGCGCCATGGCTTCGACGGTGAGGCGAAACTCGCTCTGTCGGACGGCGCGAAAGCGAGATATACGTTCAGCACTATGCTCATAAGCAGAACGCATGCACCCATGCTGAACAAGGCGCCTCCGACACGGTCGAGCACGCGTATGTGCATCTTCGACAGCGCAGTGCCGAACAGCCCGGCAATCAGACGTATCGCGATAAAGACCCCTATGAATACCAGCGAATATACAATGGCACGGTACACGCCGGCATGCTCCGACTGCGCGTCTACGACCAAATCTGCGGCATCACCGCCGAAAAAACGGCATGCGAGTATGGCGCAAACGATGGCCGCGATGGTCCCCAGCTGATGTATAAGCCCCTTTGCAGCACCCACTATAGCGGCCAACAGCACAAGGGCAAAGATGATGATGTCGATGGCATTCATTCGCTTCTGTTTTAGATTGCAAAATTAGCAATAATTTTGCAGAAAGTGAAAAGATTGAGAAATCCCCCGAACACCATTTTAAACACCCCATAAATAGTGTTGAGACGTAAGATGATGGGTAAAAAACAAAAGCGTTTGCCGATTGTTAAACATTTATAGTTGGTATTTCGGCAAAATATGTTAATTTTGCATGCACAAGTACCATTAGACTCAGTTCAAGAGAAACATATGTCTAACAAATAAACATTCAACATCAATGAACACCGAAGCAATCGGCACATTTGCCGGCACCGTATGGGTGGCCCTCAGCGCCACCGACGCCCTGGGCGTAAAGCAGCTCAAAAAAATAACCAAACTCAAAGACAAAGAAGTCTTTGCAGCTCTCGGTTGGCTCGCCCGCGAAGGTAAGGTAACAATCGCCGCCGACCCCGAAGACGAGAAAGAACTCCTCATCTCGCTCGTATAAGGCTCATCAGCGCAACACTATAGACACGGCGAAGGCACGCCCGATGCTTCTGCATCACGGTGTGCCTTCGCTGCATAGGGACATATTTTGGGTACTATTACGCGAAAGCACCAAATCGGCCAACAAAACAGCTGTTTCCGGTTCATTCTTTTCGGCGTCTTTGGGTTTCCATGCCACAACGAACCGTACGGATGCCTCTTTCACCGCAAAACATCTTTTTTCCCATTCAGACAATGTTTCCTGCATTCTTGAAGATAGCTTTGCGACAGGCTTGCCGGTCTGTGGGCTGAACAAAAAGAAATTGTCGTATTTCAAAGAATCACCTCCCCGCAAAGCCAAGACCTCTTGCTTTCTGTCTTTGAAGAAACCCAAATTGACATCTCTGTGAGAAAGCTGTAGGACTATTTCTTCAGGCATGTCATATTGTTGTCGGTCGATGAAATATCGGTCTACTTTTAAATGATTGAAATAATCTCCGTTCGTATGAATAAACAGCCTTTTTTTCGCACGGGTTATTCCAACGTAATATCGGCGCATGAGATGGTCATCTTTTGGATAACCTTCGGATATTAGCATATATACATCGTCGAACTCCCGTCCTTTGGCCTTGTGTATGGTTGAAACCACAACATCGGCCTCTGAAATATCACAGAAATCTTCCGCCGCCGATTCAAATACGAACTCTTTGAAATCGCTCAGATATTTTGCATTATTGGTTTGTTCAAATTGCTCTATGCAACGTTTTACATACAATAGGCTCCGACTCCTCTCATATGCGGAAAATGTGGCACGCTTGGCCTCAACCCATAGGTCTTCGGTGATTAGCGGTGTTTTTATCCGTTTATCAATATACCCCAGGAAAAATCTCATTTCGGCAATGTTCCAAAAGCGGAAACCGTCCATTGACTGAATGAGTTTACTGTTTATGCCATGTTTCCGCAAAAGAGCCGTCATGATTACGGCTTCTTCGTTTGTTTGGGTCAAGACGCAAGAAGTGCCGTGGCCTTTTTGTTGAAGCAAGTTTTCAACAAGCGGCTGATAGAGGTTCTTTGATTGATGGATATTCAATTCCACCCGGCCATCGTCTTCTACCATAGAGATTATAGGGATGCTTTTTATACGCTTGTTGATATTTGCCAAAAATCCGTTTGCAAAATCCACCGGGTGGCGTGCGCTGCGGTAATTCTCAGTCATCTCGACAAACGTGCTCCCTTTTTCCCGAGCCAACATGTACATATAATTGGAGTCGGAGCCACGGAAGTCATAGATGTTTTGGTCATCGTCGCCCACGGCCATCACACGCATCTCCTCGTTGTGGGTCATCAAAGCCTTCACAAGGGCATATTCATCAGCTCCCATATCTTGCGCTTCATCGACAACCAGCACGGTCTTGCTGATTTTGTTGGGTTCCACATCTCCTTGATTAATCATCTCGGCAGCCTTTGCCACGACATTTTTTGCGTCTTCAAGGTTGCCTATGCGCCCCAAAAGGTCAAAACAGTAGGAATGGAACGTTTTTATTTCTACAAAATGTGCTGCGTTGCCTATCAGCTCCATGAGCCTTTGTTTGAACTCCGTGGCGGCAGCCCTTGAAAAAGTGAGCATGAGCAATTGTTCGTGTTTGACATCTTCAAGGAGCAAAAGAGAGGCCAGCTTGTGAACCAAGACCCGTGTTTTGCCGCTGCCCGGGCCTGCGGCAACCACAATGCAACGGGAACTTTTATCGGAAATGATATCCATTTGCCGTTTTGACAATTGCCCGAACAATTGCTTGTATTTTTCAGGAGTGAGGTTTCGCTGTATTTCGCTTATTCTATCTCCTTTAAAATATTTTGCGACAAACTTTTTATAGTCCATTTGGAAATAGTCCCTGACATATTGCAAGGCCGCAGCATAATCCTTAACCATCAGATTGGCATATTCTCCTACGATATGCACCTGTTGGATTTTCATCTTGTAGAACTCGTTGAGCATCCGATAGTCGTCTTGCCGGTATCTCGACTTGTTGTCTTTCAGCCGATGTATATTCATGGCGTTATAAAGCACTAAAAAGCCGCCGTCAAGTTTCAGCGCTCCGATTTTTGACAAGTACAGAAGCGCTTCTTCAACGTCCTCCAACTGAATATCGTCAGGAGTGCCGAAAAGCGATTGGGTGTTCGATTTTATATGGTTCAGAAGCTCTATTACAGAAAACTGTATCGCAGAGCCTTGCACGCCTTCTTTTTCTGCCCCGGATGCCAATTTGTATAGCCATTCTACGGCAAAACGGCTTATCTCCAACCGTTTTTCAAAACGCCTGAGTGTCGCTTCCAAATCTGCAAGACGGCTTATTTCCATATCCGCACCCGCTACTTCTTTCTTTCGTGTATATCCCTTGATGGTGAGGAAATAGAGCAATGTGCGGATGTCTTTTTCTTTAGATGTTGCTATTCCGTCGTTCAAGGCATTCTCGTTCAGCTGTTTGCTTGAAATGCGCAAAGAGTTGTCGGGGATTTGGTTGAGGATATATTGTTCGAGCTTAGCGAAACGGTCTAACAATGTCTGCGATTTCCGTTCAGAATCTCCGGCGTCCGTCAAATAGGCCGATATATCTTTGCTGTCGGCCAATATGCCTTCTTGCCGCATGCGTTCTACCGCAGATATGACTTCCTTTTTGCTTAGGCCTAAAATATCTGCAAGATAGTCGATTCGTGATTCTGCTTCCGAATCCTGCCCCTTGACAATATACTTTTGTGATATCAGGGACTTTATGATGCGGACGGCTTTTTCTATCTCGTCGCTGCCGAACAGCAGCGACGATGAAATGCGTGCCCTTGCCTCGTCGACGTTCTTCACCGAGATGCCTGTCGCATATACATGCGGCACATTATTCCCTCTTACCAGGTAGCCGCTTTGCTCCAATGCCGCCAATGCCGTCCGTACACGTGTTTCGATATCAGATACAGAATCATCCCATCCGGCTTGCCGGGCGATTTCCAACGCGGAACAGTTTATTGTCATGCGTTGTCTGGTAAGGTCTTTGATGGCTTTCCATACCTGTTGTATTTCGCTGAGGCTCATCTTTGTCTGGTTCAGCAAAATGAAATGCTTGTCCAGGTCATTGTCTCCATAAAGCACATAACAACGCGCTCTGAGATTTGGGTCGCGTCCGGCTCTCCCTGCTTCTTGAACGTAGTTCTCCAACGAATCGGAAATGTCGTAATGTACAACAAGCCCCACATCTTTCTTGTCCACACCCATGCCGAATGCTGAGGTAGCTACAATAACGTGGGCCTGATTATTCATGAAAGCATCCTGATTGGCTATTTTGTCGTCGGCAGACATCTTGCCGTTGAAGGGTAGTGCTTTATACCCGTCACGGGTCAATTTGGTCGCCAAATCTTTTGTCCGTTTAGTCCGTGAAACGTAAACTATTGTCGGGCAGCCGGATTCTGCTATCAGTTCGCGCAGTTTGGAATATTTGTCATTATCGCTCTCTACATGTATTACGGAGTAATGCAGATTTGTCCTCGATGCCGTAGAGGCGAATAATGCCAAGTCCAAATCTAACGTTTTCTTGAAATAATCGCAGATGTCCTGTACGACTTTCTGCTTTGCCGTTGCTGTAAAACAGGATATCGGTATCGGATGTTTACATTTTTTCTGTTGTTGGTACTGCCGGATAAATTTGCCGATATAGAGGTAGTCGACCCTGAAATCATGTCCCCATGAAGAAAAGCAATGGGCTTCGTCTATGACAAATCTTACCACGTGCCGAGACATCAGTATTTTCTCTATTGTCTTTGACCGAAGCATTTCGGGTGATATATACAACAAAGAGGCGTCTCCGTCTTGCACCCGTTTTATCGACAACGACCTTGTTATGGGGTCTAACATTCCGTTTATGGTCACGGCATCGGTGATGCCTCTATCGGCAAGATTGTCCACCTGGGCCTTCATAAGCGACTGCAACGGTGATATTACCACGGTAAGCCCGTGCACGGAACGCGCCGCCATGAGCGCCGGCAATTGGAATGTGAGAGACTTGCCGCCACCGGTGGGAAATATCGCCAAGAGTGATTTGCCGTTCACCGCCGCTTGGGCAGCCTTCTCTTGCAGCGGTTCTCCTTCATATGTCCGAAAACGGTCGAATCCGAAAAGACTTTTTAGGTTATGGTGAATGTCCAAGTACTTGTGGCAGTACCCACAACCCTCAGTGCATTGGGTGTGACGCAGACGTTTTACAATATGTTCGACTTCAGGGTAATTGTACAATACCCACCCGGGAGTTATAGAGCGGTAATCAGAGGTCTCAATCAGAGCCAAGGCGTATGCCAAGCCGCAAGGATACTGCCCTATGAGCATGTCAAGGTCGGCATTATCGCAAATTTTGCCTGCATAAAGGCTTCTGATGAGCTTCGCCAAATCTTCTTCTTGGACATACTCCGCCCCGACCATGCTGAAGAAGCCTTCAAACTCCTGTTTGTCTTTCAGCAACGATGCAAGCAATATGCGTTTTTCCTTTGATAAGGAATTCCAACGGGCAATCTCATCCAATAATAAATCGTTTGCTTTCTTGCAGTCGTTGACAGGATTGTTAATCTGCTCGCTTAGCAGTTTGTCGTCTTTTACAAGTCTATGGTAAGGGCGTTCCGGGAACAATAGGGCCGATACATAAAGTGTGTCGACAAAAATCCATCTATGTTTTTTGTCGGCAAACAGATACTTTGCATCGTGATGAATTATGTTATGGCCGCAGATATAGTCAATATTGTTCAGGAAAATGAATAGTTCTTCCTTGGAATTTTTATGGAACGTCGTACCATCATGCTTGAGTGCTCCTATATCGTGGATTTTAGAATCATTCAGGCCTACTTCAACATCAACCACGGCATAATTTCTAAAATCACATGGCATAGATGAAGACTTTTCCCCGAAAGCATTGTTCTTGTCTTCGGTTTGCCTAAAGCCTATGAGCCTGCTCCATATTGACATTTGTTCAAAGGGATTAAGGGATTTAAAGGCCTACAGCAGTCCGGCTTTGCGGAACATGGCGGCGTAGTATTCGGCCTTTTTCTCGGGCTTCAGAGGATAGGCGCGAGATGTCGACGGCATCCGCCATATGTTTACGGTGCGGCCGTCGGCAAATGTTTTGCATATGCTTGTTCCGATAGCCGGGGTGGTGGTGCCGGTTATTGCGGCAAGGGTGTCGCCGGCTTTTTCGCCGGTGGTGGCGATGTCGTGGCATAGAGGCATGCGGTCGAGCAGGCCGCACAGGTCGACGGGCTCTACTATTTCAAGGAATTTGTCAGAAGCGTTGCCCTTGAGACGGCGCACGCGGTAGCCCGTATCGTTCAAGGCGATGCCCTTTTCGGTAAGCAGTTCTTTTATCGCCGGAAGGATGAAAGTCTTCGAAGCCTTGTCATAAAGGGCGTCGGCATTGCCGAAGAATACTATGCCCATTATACGCCAGAAATCGTTGCTGCGGTTGGGGTAGTAGAAGTCCATGCTCCAGCGGTGGTCGCCGGGAGGAAACGTACCCATAATCAGTATTTTTGCGTTGTCGGGGATGAACGGCGGCCAAGGGTGGGTCTCTATTTCGGTGGTTTCTGTCATGGCTGGGAAATTTTTTGTAAAGATAGCAAAAAAAAGCAACCGTGTCTTTTTTGCGGTAGGCACGGTTGCGCTTTTACTTATATGTTGGCAATTGTGTATGCCGAGGGCTTATTGGGCTACGTCGAAGATTACGATACGGTTCCAGTTGTTGACGTCGTAGGGTTGAACGTCAGAACCTTGAGCGGTGATGGCGAGGCGGTCGGGATTGATGCCGTATTTGTTTACGAGGGCGTCGTAGACTGCCTGTGCGCGGCGTTTCGACAGTGCCATGTTGTAGCTCGATGTTCCGGTGTCTTTGTCGGCATATCCGGCGATGGCAACGTTCTGCTCGGGATTTTCTTTCATCCACTGTGCGATGTTGAATACGTTGACCATTTCGATGTCGGAAATCTTGGCCGAGTTGAGAGTAAAGCGTACAGTTGCCATGAGAGGTACTGCCGGGGCTTCTACCACTTCAGCTTCTACCACTTCGGGGCACGGGAGCTGAGCTTCGGCTGCTGCGAGGGCTGCGGCTGTGGTTGCGAGCGCTCCGCGGAGGTCGTTGACCTGGTTGTTGAGGTTGTTTATGTAGCCGAGATAGTCGCAGGGGTTGTAAGAACGATAATCGCGTCCGCCGAAAGTGATGGCGAAGCCGCCGTTGACGGTAAGGTTGATGTCGACGGGACGTCCGTAGGCGATGTTGTTGAAGTTGTCGCCGTAGAATGAGCCGCGTGCTTCAGCGAAGAAGTCGACATATTTGCACAGACGGAAGCGGAGTTGCAGACCTGCCGATACGGGGAGCGTCCACGAGTTGTGCTTGGGCCCGTGTTTGCCCATGATGTCGCCTTTGGGCGAATAGTCCCATGCAAATGTGCCGCCGAGACCCACAAAAGGAATAATTGAGAACACTCGTTTGCTGTTTACGCCGCCGAGCGAGTTGAACATATCCCACATGAAGTCGAGGTTGGCGCCTACATATTTGAATTTGCTCATGCCGTCCTTTTCATAGTGGAGCGGACCGCCGTTGAAGGCAAGGCGCCATCCCACATACGGCGAGAACCATTTGCCGAAGCCTACGTTGTAGTTCACTGTGAAGTGGCTCTCACGGTCGCCGCTGCTGTTGCGTCCTTCGACAAAAGGAACGGCCACGCCGGCGCCGAACTGTATGAACCAGTTGTCTTTCTTATCTACATAATAATGTGTCTTGCAAGGCACGTCGGTGATAATCTCAGTGGTTTCTTCCACTACGACTTCGTCTTGTGCATTGGCTTGGATTGCCGGCACCAGCAGTGCGCAGCAGGCAACAGTGGTGAATAAGACATTCGTTTTCATTGTGATAGGAGTTTTGTTAGACGTTTTTTAGTTTCTTTTAGTAGTTATTTGCTTTGGTTTCGGGGGATGTCTGGGGCTGAAACGTGATTTGTTGGCATCTCCTGTCTCCCTCGTGCCGTCGCCCGTGGGTGACGGTTTGATTTTATAACAAGACTATTTAAATCTTTGTTCGTAAAGTGTGAAAAAAAGTTTGTCCCGTAACAGCGCAGCACTGTTACGGGACAAAAAAGAGTTTTTGCAGGCTTGTTATGCCTGTATGGAAAGGATTTCGCCTTCTCCTCGGGCCTCTATGTGGCGTATACTTGCCGGAAAGAGGAGGGTGTCGCCTTTGGCGAGTTCTATGCTGCGGCAGTCGCCATAATCCAATGTGGCGGCGCCATGCAGGCACATCACTACGGTGAAAGAGTCGCGTTCATGGCTCAGAGCTTTGCCTCGGGGAGAAAGCTCCATGCGGCGTACGTCGAAATAATCGCAACGGGCCAGGATGTCGCCGTCGGGAGTCGTGCGGTAGTCCGCTTCTACGGTGTAGTCGATGGCGTCGCGGGCTTCGGCAGTGTGAAGTTCGCGTGGGTTGCCGTCTTTGTCGCGGCGGTCATAGTCGTATATGCGGTAGGTGATGTCGCTGCTCTGCTGTATTTCGGCCAAAAAGTTGCCTGCGCCTATAGAATGTACCCGGCCTGCCGGAATAAAGAATGTGTCGCCTTTCTTTGAGTCGTAGCAGTCTATCACGTCCATTATTGAATTGTCGGCTACGCGGCGTTCATATTCCTGTGGAGTGATTTCCTCTTTCAGCCCCAGATAGATTTTCGCCTCGGGCGTGGAGTCGATTATGTGCCACATTTCGGTTTTGCCGACTGAATGATGGCGCTCCATGGCAAGCTTGTCATCGGGATGCACCTGTATCGATAAATCGTCGCGCGCTTCGATAAGCTTTATCAGCAGCGGAAAACGTCCGCCTGTTTTGCGCATTACGTCTTCGCCGAGCAGGGCGGTGCCGAATTCGCCGATGAGGTCTGTCAGGGTACGGCCGGCAAATGTGCCGCGGTCTACAACCGACACGCAGCCCTCGACTGCCGACACTTCCCAGCTTTCGCCTATGTCGTGACGGTCGGTGTCAATGCCCTTGTATGCGGCTATCTTGTCGCCTCCCCATATCACAGACTTCAGAAAGGGGGCAAAATGGAGCGGTTCGTCAATCATAGTTCAATGTTTTGTAAGGCATATACATATGCGCCGATTGATATGGCTTTGGATGCACCGAGTGTCGATACTGCGATGCCGGTGCGTTTTATCGGGTCGTAATCTACTGTCCGGTCGCTGCCGTACACCTTCAGTTTCTGTGAGCCGGCGGTGGCGAACTCTTTGAACTCGTCGGGGTCGTCGAGGTCAAAGACCTGCATCTGCACACGTTTCAGAGTGTCTCCGCCCAAAGTAGCCATGTCGGCACGCAATTCCTTCAGCAAGGCCGGACGGATATATTTCATCGCACCGGTAAGACCGCCGCCGACAACTATCAACGAGTCGGTGAGCGTTACGGCACTGGCAAAAGCGTCACCGGCCACTTCGCCGAACATGGCAAAACTTTTCGTGGCCGCATCCCTGTCGCCGGGCTCTGTCCCTTCGGCGATTTTGAAGATGTCGAAAGGTGTCAGGCCGCGACGGTCGCCGCTAAACTCGCTATAGTAGCGTTTTATAGCTCTTATCGAAGCGCCCTCTTCGGCTATTATGTCGGGCCGGCCTTTGTGTGGGAGGCAGAATGTTTCTACGCACGAGTTGTTGCCGGTATTAAGGCGTCCGTCAATTACAGAGCCTATGCCAAGGCCCGTGCCGAAAGTATAGCCCAACAGGTTGTGGTACTGTTTCGAGCCTCCGAGCTCGCGTATGCGCCGGTTTATATGCGGAAGGACTCCTTCGGTCGCTTCTCCGAGCGCAAACAAATCGCCGTCGTTGTTGATGAAGACCGGCATGCCGAATTTGTTCTCCAGGAATTGGCCGAGGGCGACACCCTGGCGGAACGACGGGAAATTTGGCAGATATCCTCCTATTATACCGGCTTTGTAGTCGGCCGGTCCCGGAAATGCGAAACTTATCGCCACAGGCTGCCGGTCGAGCTTCGACATGACCTCTTCGAAGCCTTGTGCCATTGTGGCAAGGCAAAGGTCGAGGTCGTGCGCGTTCGACGGCTTAGTAATAGGGTCGACGATGAACTCACAACCTCGCATTGCGCTGAACACGAAGTTTGTGCCTCCGGCGTCGAGGGTCACCACTGTTCGCTTGTCGGTCTTGTACATATTATATATATGTTATAAGAGTTTTTCCGTTGGCAAAAGTAGTTACATTCGTGCAAAAAACAATCCCACAATATTGCCGATTTATGATACGATATTGTAAAAGCTGCCGTTTGAGGTGTCAGCGCTGCCAGAATTCTGTAAAACGCCGGGCGACAAGTTCCGAATCATTGTGCCGCATGACGAACTCCGGGGCCTGCCTGCTCATAGCCCGTATGCTCTCCGCATCATCGGCGAGTGCGAGCAAGCGTGTATAGGTTCCCTCGAGGTCGCAGGGGGCGGGATTGAAAATCGGACGCAGCTCGCCCTCGTCTATGAACTTGTAGAACTCTTCTTCTCCGCCTGAAATAGGCACCACTCCCATAGCCATGCCCAGCAGGGCCGTTGTGGCCGGGGTGTATGAATACAGCTGGTCGCATACGATGTCAGCGCTCGAAAGCACGTAGATAAAGCGGTCGTAGGGCATGTTCGGCGGTGTGAGCAGCTCTATCTTGTCGGGCAGCTCCGCTCTGAGGCGCACGAGCAGCTCCCACAACTTGTCGGCACCTTTTTCTGCCGCACGGTTGCGGTGTACGGCATAAAGTATCTTTATCTTGGACTTGTCTGTGGGGTGCGGCTGTGGTGCAGGAAGGCTTCGACGCACTATAGGTATGCCACCGTAGGCGAGCGGCAGCGACGGATATTCGGCTTCGACAATACGATGGTATTCGTACAATGCCGACACGCATCCGTCGATAGAGCCGTAAAAAGCTTCGTTGTAGTCGGCAAGATGCGGCCGACTCCATGCCTCAAACTGAGAGGCCTCGCTTTGTGCCCATGCTGTAGGCTTGCCGTTGAGCTGCCACTCCGAATACCCTACGGCCGGATGCCGGCCGGTGAGGTTGCGCACGGTTGCCACGTCGCTGCCGAGAGCCGTCAGATAGAGAGCGCCGTTGTCGCGCCTGAGCCTTTTAAGGAGTTTCTCAAGCCATATGGGGCGTAGGTCGGCGAAGCCGGGAGAAGCAAACTGAACAATGTCGTATCCTTTGAGACGCCCGGCAAGCACTGTCGACAGGCGTGCGTAGAGTATTGCCCCCGATGCAGGGTTGTCCTTTCTGCTAAGGTCGATGTCGCGTCGGGTGTGCATCCAACGTCCGCCGTTCGACGCGAGAGTGACATCGTGTCCGAGAGCCTTCAGCCCTTGAGAGAGGGCGTAATGGTAGTTGCTGGCGTCGCCTAAAAGTAGAATTTTCATAGCTCCCGACGGTGTCTGATTGAATAAACGAAGCCCTCGGCGAGATAGATTAAGGCCTGAAAGAACGGAACTTTCGAGCGGTGTGCTTCGAGCGGAAGGCGGATTAGACCGCCGAATAAGCCTCTGTCAAAAAACATCACGGCACCTTTTGTGCGGATTACGCCCGGCTTTGTGGCGCTGTGGGTGCATGTGGTGTTGCCGCGGTGCGTCGATACGGCAATGTCGGCAAAACGGCCTTTGAGACCCTTTCTGACGGCATTTATGAAAAAGAAATTCTCTTCGCCGCAGCACAGATATGGCGCGCCTATGCCCGACAGCAGAGAAAAACGCAGTCTGTGAAGTTCTATGGCGCTGCGTCGCAACGCTATTTCGAAAGCTATCGGACTGTAGAAACGGAATGGAACGGCGAGGTCGTGCCCGTCGGCCGGATAGATATGCCGTTCAGGTTCGCCGCCCAATATAAGCGACCGTGTCGTTATCATATCGAGCGTCGGGTCGTCGTCGAACATGTCGATTATACTTTTCAACCCTTCGGAACTGTAGCTTATGTCGTCGTCAGAAACAAGTACATACGGCGCCGTGGCCATGTCGAGTGTGTGGTTGCGGTTCAGGCTTCCGCCTTTGTCGCCGAAAAAAAGCACTTCCGTGTCGCCACGGCCTGCAAGAGTCCGTGCTGTTTCCCACAGGTCGAGATTGTCAGGATTTTGGCAGCAGATAAGATATTCAACACCGTCGAGCTGCGGCATGCACTTGGGGTCGATGCCGTGCAGGCGTTCGCCGTAGGTGCATATCAGTATTTGCAGTTTTAGAGCCATTTGTGCGCGGCGAGGATGCTGTCGACTTTCATCGAGGTTTCGAGCCGGTTCCAGTCGGGTCGGTTGGCGAAAATCAGGTAAAACACGTCAAGTTCGGGGTATATGGTCTCGAATATGCCGAAGCCTCCGTTCGATGTGCTGTGGAACACCTTTTTCGGAAGGTCAGGCGTGTCCTGCACATATAGTCCGAGTCCATAGCCGATGTTATCGTAGTTTGTCGATGTCAGGCATTGGTTTGCCGAGTCCAAAAGGGCCGGGGCTATCACTCGTCCCGAGTAGAGCGCCCTAATCCATTTCACGAAATCGCGCGGCGTGGTAAAGATGCCGTTGTCGGCCCTCGTGTTGAAAAACTCGGCTTCGCCATAGTCGAACTCATCCCATTTGCCGTCGTAGCTTCGAAACACGTCCTGACGCTTTTCTCCCGAAGCCGGAGCATAGCCATGTGCCATAGCCGTGTGCCGACGCAGATGGTCGAGATACGAAGTTTCCGTCAAGCCGGCCGGCGAAAACACCGTTGTTTCTATCCACTCCTCAAACTTACGGCCCGTAAGCTGTTCTATGATTTGTGGAATTAACAGATATGGAGCGTCGGCATATTCGTAGTGAGTGCCCGGCTCGAAGCGCAGCGAATCGACGGTGGTGAAAAAACGGGCAAGTTCGTCCTCGCGCCCGTATCGAAGAAAGTCGGGTGCCTGGGCAAAAACGCTGTTGTGCTGTTTGAGATATTCCTTCCATTGGTCGGCAGTACGTGGGCGTGCGTCAGGCAGCCCCGAAGTGTGCGAAAGCACATGCCGTAGTGTTATCCGTTTGAAGAACGGCGCCTTGAACTCAGGGAAGAACTTCGCCAGATTGTCGTCGAGTGTCAGACGGCCCTCGTCGACGAGTTTCAGCAAGCCCATCGTGGTGAATGTCTTCGACGCCGAGGCTACATTGAGCACCGCGCTGTCAGACATCGGCAGAGCGTCGTTGCCTAACCGGGCCATTCCGAAACTGCGATTGTAGTATATGGAGTCACCTTTCATCACAATCACAACCGCGCCGGGAGCATTACGCTCTGAAAATATGCTGCCGAAAAGCGAGTCGAGAGGCACCGACAGCTCCGTTTCAGGGCCGGTCGGCCCTTTGCCGCGCGACTCTTTACATGCGCAGCATAGCAACAACAAGATTGCCAAAACAGGCAGAAGCCATTTCAGTCCAAACTCTTTCATATCAACTGCAAATATACGAATAAGTCGAGCGCAAATGCAAATTTATTTGCAATGTGCCGAACGAAAGTATCTAAGGTGAATTCGCAGTCTTAGTATGTCGCAACACCGCCACGTTTGTTGTGGACACTCTCGTAGATGCTGCGTACCAGCGACTTAGCGCCGTGTTGAACAAATTTTAGTGCCACTATAAATTTGTCCGGTCAGAACGTGCACGTCAGCGACAGCCCGAAAGTGCCGGGACCTATGGTGGGCACAAGTGTCGACGAGACAGAACTTTGCTTACTGCCGTCGGGTAGATGCCGGGCATCGTTGCCGCCGATATATCCCACGACTTCATTCACAGGGTCTATGAGGAACGCGACTATGTTGCCTAAAACGGGAGAACCCCATAGCCGGTAGCCGTGCGACGCTATATGGCGTTTGAGCTTATAGCACAGCTCGCCGAGAACACTTCCTACGATGGGCGTGATGAACAGGTCCTGTATCGACGGACGTTCCATGCAAGCCTCGATGCCGAACTCCCACCCTACGTTTGATATGATTGTGCAATAGAGCAGCGACTGGAAAAAGTTGAAGCCGCACGAACGCGCCGCCATGAAATATGCCGCTCCGGCGTAAGGGTGCAGTACAAAATTGAAAATCGGGTTGTCATGGTCCCATTCCGGCCCGCGTTTGAACACGTTGTTGTACCATCGTTTGTAGAACGGGTCCTTCTGCAGTGCGGCGCGGTTCCACGTCGTGGCATCTTCGGGCAGGCATTCGAGCACGGCAAGCGTACCCGCGAAGGCCCCGGTCAGTACGGCGGTGTTCACCCAAAGCCTTTTCCAATTGTACGACCGCGTTTTCAAAGAATAGTCAAGTTCGTATATCGAGATGTGCGCGCCTTTCGACATCAACGGTCTGAGCACATCCACGCATGCGAGGATGACGCTGTCGGGCGGTGTCGGCGTGTCGACGGTTTCTATTACTGCGGTGCTGCTGAAGAACTCGGCCTGGCTTAAAGTCTTTGCCGGAAAGGCAATTGCTGCCAATAGTATTATAGAATATAATGTGCGCATGATGAATCATAGTTGAAAGTGTATAATTACAACAAATATCCGCGCCATATTTCCCGTCGTTAGGGGTTTTTAAGGATTGCCCGGAATGCGTGTGGCTAATTTTGCGAGAAAAAAAGCTTATGCGACCAACAGTAATTATCGACAACGGCCACGGATGCGATACCCCCGGAAAATGTTCGCCAGACCGTAAACACCGCGAATGGCAGTGGGCTCGCCGCTGCGCCCGGGCCATCGCCCGGAAACTTGAACGGAACGGCATTGCACCCCACATCCTCGTGCCCGAAAATCGCGATGTGCCCTTGCGGCAGCGCTGCGACAGGGCAAACCGCTTGGCGCTCGCATCGCCCGGTGCAGTCTTGCTCTCAATCCACAACAACGCCGCCGGCTCCGACGGCCGGTGGCATAGCGCATCGGGGTGGAGTGCTTTTGTCTCACATAACGCATCTGCGGCCTCTTGTCGCCTTGCCGCTATGCTGACAGAAGAGGCCGCATTACGGAAACTGCTCGGCAACAGATGCACTCCGCCCGAAGGATTTTGGCGTGCCGACCTTGCCATATGCCGCAATACCGTATGCCCTGCGGTGCTGACAGAGAATATGTTCCAGGACTGCCCCGAAGATGTCGAATTTTTGTCCACACAAGATGGCATTGATGCGATTGTAGACCTGCATGTCGACGCCATCTTGAAATATTTCAAAATATGAAGAACCCTTTCCTGACCTATGCCATCGTTGCCGCGGCGGCTTTTGCGCTTGGCCACCTCAGCAATCCCGAAAAAGTTACGCCGGGCGATGTGAAAGTCTTCACACGCATCGACACCGTGAAAGTCGTGCAGCCCGAAATCGTGGTCTTGCGCCCCCTTCGCCAGGCCATAGAGCGCCTGCCCCTTGCCGCCGACACTGCCGATACAGTCGAGGTAAAAGTGCCTGTGACGCAGGCCGTATACGAAACTCCCGATTTCAAGGCATATGTAAGCGGCTATCGGCCGGTGCTCGACAGTATCTTTGTCTACGGACGCCGCACCGAAATTGTCAGACCGCAACTTCCGCGCGCCAAGCGTTTTTCGGTCGGTATTCAGGCCGGATACGGGTTTACTCCTCGCGGTTTTCAGCCTTATGTCGGCATAGGCCTATCTGTCAGGCTTATAGAGTGGTGATTTTGATTTTATTCAAAAATAATTTGCAAATTGTATTGACAAGCGCAAAATAATATTGTAATTTTGCAACAAATCAAAAAAACGCCGAAGAAAGAAGAAATATGAAGAGAGATTTAATCAAGGCACGCGACGATGAATTCCGACGCCGTTGCGTGGAGATTTTCAAGTCAGACTATAACTCGGGCGCCATTCGTCCGCTCGACAGCGTGCTCGAAAGAGCCATGGCATGTCAGCCTCACTGCCACTATCTGTCGTACGATACCGCTTCGCGCCGTCTCCACGAAATCGAGCGCTATGGCCTCGAAGCTATCGTCCGTGAGCGCATTGCACGGCAGATGTGGACGGAACTTGCCGCCCAGGTCGCCGACGTGATGGCCCTGCATCCGCGCAAAAGCTTCAACATGGCGCTGTCGTTCGTGCTGAATTTCTGCCGACCGTCGCGCTTCTTCATCAGCGTCGATACCGCCCGACGCATAATAGCGCCCAATATCACATATAATATAAGCCTCGGACGAGGATGATAACAATTACAGAAATAATACCATGACTACAGTTGCACTCTCAATAGAACGCGTCCTTGAAAGCGTCTATGCCTTCTGCGCACTCGACTACTTCACCTCAAAAGAACCGCGCCCCGAAATACTCGGTCGAGAGCAGGCATCTGCCTTGCGGCGCTTGATAAGCCGCGCGGCATGTGAGCTCATCTATCGCCTTATGCCTGTGGCGGTCGGCACGAATCTCGATATAGACTCCGACGACGACATCATAAGCATAGACCTCGACATCGACTCCTCAGACGCCCCGGCCTTGCGCCGCACTCTCGAAGAAGCTCTCGCCTCCTCGGTCATGGCAGTGGCATGGACCGGATGCAATGCCGCCACAAGCGACTGCTATCATAAGGCCTACGAGCGTACTCTCGCCGCGCTTATGGGCACAATCCGTTGCCCCGGGAAGCCGGGGCGCATCGAAGCGGCCTGACGTTAAAAATGTTAAAACGGTTTGCCGGGCGGCCAAAGATGTCTACCTTTGCACCGAAAACGGATGGTACTGCCCTGGCAGTATTCCGCGGTGGACAGATTTGGCTGCTTGCAACCACTCGAAAAAATGCTAAAATCGCTTTAGGGCATATATGCCGGCATGCCGCCTCGCGCGGTGAGGCTTCATAGCCCACGACGTTTTTTAGATACTCTTTCGCGGCAGCGGCCTTGTCTTTCACGACGGCTTCTCCGCTTTTTTAATTCTAAAAAACTAACGTATAGATATTGTTATGAAACATCTGTTTACATCCGAATCCGTATCCGAGGGACATCCCGACAAAGTCGCCGACCAGATTTCCGACGCCATCCTCGATGAATTCCTTGCGCGCGACCCACAGTCGAAAGTCGCATGTGAGACGCTCGTCACTACAGGCCAGGTCGTTGTCGCAGGCGAAATCAAGAGCGATGCCTACATCGACATGCAGGAAACGGCACGCCGCGTAATCAACGAAATCGGCTACGACCGCTCCGAACTGCGCTTCGACGGTAACTCGTGCGGCGTACTCCTTGCCGTGCACGAGCAGAGCGCCGACATAAACCGTGGCGTCGAGCGCGCCGAACTCGAAAACCAGGGCGCCGGCGACCAGGGCATGATGTTCGGCTATGCCACAAACGAAACTCCGCTCTACATACCCCTGTCGCTCGCTTTGAGCCATGCCCTGCTTATGACTTTGGCCGACATACGCCGCGAAGGCGTCGACATGACATATCTCCGCCCCGACGCAAAAAGCCAGGTGACCGTTGAGTACGACGAAGTCGGACATCCCTCGCGCATCGACACCATTGTCGTGTCTACCCAGCACGACGAGTTCATCGACGCCGCTGCCGAAGGCATATCTCAGGCAGAAGCCGACACGCGCATGCTCGACATCATCCGCCGCGACGTGCAGAACATCCTCATACCGCGCACACGCGAAAAACTTCCGGCCGACATAGCCCCCATGCTTGACGGCTCATACACACTACACGTAAACCCCACCGGCAAGTTCGTAATCGGCGGCCCCCACGGCGACACCGGCCTCACAGGCCGTAAAATCATTGTCGACACCTACGGCGGCCACGGCGCGCACGGTGGCGGCGCGTTCTCAGGCAAAGACCCCTCGAAGGTCGACCGCTCCGCAGCATATGCCGCCCGACACATCGCCAAAAACCTTGTCGCCGCAGGCATTGCCGACCGCGTGCTCGTGCAGGTGGCCTATGCCATAGGCGTGGCTAAACCCGTAAGCATAAACGTCGACACCTACGGCACCGCCCACGTGGCATTGTCCGACGCACAAATCGCCGAACGCCTCGACGCCATCTTCGATATGCGCCCCTACGCCATCGAACAGCGCCTCAAGCTACGCAACCCCATCTACCGCGAAACCGCATCGTACGGCCATGTCGGACGCATTCCGCGCACCGTCACCAAAACATTCGCCTCGCACTACGAAGCCCCCTTCACTCGCGAAGTCGAGCTTTTCACCTGGGAAAAACTCGATGCCGTCGACGATGTCCGCAAAGCCTTCGCAGATGTCCTTTGACCTCTGACCCGGCTGATGGCAGATATAAGGCAGATACAGGACGGAGAGCACCTCACGCTCCGCCAACAGGTGGCACTGACAGCAAAACTGTCGGTGCCGGCCATTATTGCGCAGCTCTCCACAATCCTGATGCAGTATATCGACGCATCGATGGTCGGACGCCTCGGCTCAGACCCATCGGCATCCGTCGGCCTCATGAACAGCTCCCTATGGATGTTCTGGGGCGTATGCTCCATGCTCACCATGGGCTTCTCCGTGCAGGTAGCCCACCGTCTCGGCGCAAAAGACGGCGACGGCGCCCGTGCCGTCCTGCGCCAAGGCATAGTCGCCTGCTTCATCGCAGGCCTCCTGATGGCGTGTATTGGCATCGCCATCGCCGCACCCCTGCCGCGCTGGCTCGGCGGCGACGAGGCCATTGCCGCCGGAGCCTCAACCTATTTCCTCGTCTTCGTGTCGGCTCTTCCCGTCCTGACGATGAACTACCTCGCCGGAGGCATGCTACGGTGCGCCGGAAATATGAAAGTGCCCGGCATGCTCAACGTGGCCATGTGCCTGCTCGACATCGTCTTCAACTTCTTCTTCATATTTCCAACGCGACCGGTCGAGCTGTTCGGCATAGGCATGCAGATGCCCGGCCTTGGCCTCGGCATACTCGGCGCCGCCTTGGGCACAGTTGCCGCCGAATGCATCATAGCAGGCGTCATGATGTGGTATCTCTGCCGCCGCCAAGCCGATTTGGCTCTTAGGGGCATAGAAGCGCACAAATCCTACCGACCCACCCGTGCAGTCCTTGCCAAAGCCGCAAAAATAGCGGTGCCAATGACCGCCGAGCACATCATCTTCTGCGGCGCCCAGATTACCATCACCATAATCGTGGCGCCCTTGGGCGTGGTCGCAATCGCAGCAAACGCCTTCGCCGTAACCGCCGAAAGCCTGTGCTACATGCCCGGGTTCGGCATCGGCGAAGCCGCCACCACACTCTGCGGACAAAGCTACGGCGCAGGCCGCTACGGCCTTGTGCGCCGCTTCTGCCACCTCACCACACTCCTCGGCATAGGCATCATGACCGTCATGGGGCTAATCATGTACCTCTGCGCCCCGGCCATGATGGCAATCATGACCCCCGTCGACGCTATCGCCTCGCTCGGCGCCGAAGTCCTTCGCATCGAAGCATGGGCCGAGCCCATGTATGCCGCCTCAATAGTCGCCTACGGCGCATTCGTCGGCGTCGGCGACACCCTCATTCCGGCAACCATGAATTTCGGCAGCATATGGCTCGTGCGCATACCCCTCGCCGCCATCATGGCACCCACGATGGGCCTACAGGGAGTGTGGCTCGCCATGTGCGCCGAACTCGTCTTCCGCGGCCTCATCTTCCTGTGGCGTATGCGTACCGGCAAATGGCTCAAAGCCCACCGCATCCCACAGCCCGAAGGCCTCCCCCTCGAAGCATAGAGAAAAACCGTCACCATCTTGCCCATTCTCGTTCAGCCAAATAAAATTAAAAGCCACTCCCCAAAAAACTTTGGGGCACAAGAATTTGTATACCTCAAAGCAAAGCATTAACTTTGCTTGCAACAACAAGTGTGAAAAATTTTCATAACTGACATACAGAATGGACAACACCGAACTCCTCCGTCAAGTGACGGAAAAAGCCAAATCATGGCTTGCCGATGGCTACGACGCCGAAACCCGCGCCGAAGTGCAGCGTATGCTCGACGCCGACGACAAGACCGAACTTATCGAATCGTTCTACAAAGACCTCGAATTCGGCACCGGCGGCCTCCGCGGAATCATGGGCGTAGGCTCCAACCGCATGAACATCTACACCGTGGGAGCCGCAACCCAGGGTTTGGCAAACTATCTCAAAGAAGCATTCAAAGACCTTCCTGAAATAAGCGTCGCCGTAGGCCACGACGTCCGCAACAACTCGCGCAAATTCGCCGAAATCGTGGCCGACATTTTCTCGGCAAACGGCATCAAAGTATATCTCTTCGACAATTTCCGCCCCACTCCCGAACTATCCTTCGCAATCCGCGAACTCGGCTGCCAGAGCGGCGTTAACATCACCGCCTCGCACAACCCCAAAGAATATAACGGCTACAAAGCATACTGGAGCGACGGAGCCCAGATTATTGCGCCCCACGACGTCAACATCATCGACCACGTCAACCGCATCCACAGCGTCCGCGACATCAAATTTCAGGGTGATAAATCCAAAATCCAGATTATCGGCGAAGAAATCGACAACAAATTCCTCGCCGCAATCAAGACCCTCTCGCTCGACCCCGAAGTCATCAAGCGCCACGCCGACCTTAAAATCGTCTACACCCCAATCCACGGCACAGGCGTCAAACTCGTCCCCGACTCACTCCGCAACTACGGCTTCACGAACATAATCCACGTCCCCGAGCAGGACATTCCCGACGGTAACTTCCCCACAGTCGACTCCCCCAACCCCGAGAACGCCTCCGCAATGGCAATGGCTATCGCCAAAGCCAAAGAAGTCGAAGCCGACCTTGTAGTCGCTTCCGACCCCGACGCCGACCGCATCGGCTGCGTTATCCGCGACAACAACGGCGAATATCAGCTCGTCAACGGTAACCAGATTGTCATGATTTTGCTCAACTACATCATGTTGCGCAACCGCGAACTCGGCCGCCTCAAAGGCAACGAATACGTAGTCAAGACAATCGTCACCACCGAAACAATCAAAGCCATAGCCGAGAACCAGAACGTCAAGATGTACGACTGCTACACCGGCTTCAAATGGATAGCATCCGTTATCCGCGACCTCGAAGGCACCGCACGCTATCTCGGCGGTGGCGAAGAATCGTACGGCTTCCTCGCCGAAGACTTCTGCCGCGACAAAGACTCCGTTTCCGCAATCTCGCTCATGGCCGAAATATGCGCTTGGGCAAAAGACCGCGGCATGGACTTCAACCAGATGCTCCAGGAAATATATCTCCGCAACGGATACAGCCACGAAGAAGGCATCTCAGTCGTGCGCCCCGGCAAGAGCGGTGCCGACGAAATACAGCAGATGATGCGCAACTTCCGCGCCAACCCGCACAAACAGCTCGCCGGAAGCCCCGTAATCCTCGTCAAAGACTACGCCGACCTCAACTGCACCGACACACGCACAGGAGCCGTTTCGAAGATGGACTTCCCCACGACATCCAACGTACTCCAGTACTTCACCGAAGACGGCACAAAAGTATCAATCCGCCCCTCCGGAACAGAACCCAAAATAAAGTTCTACATCGAAGTCCACGACAAGATGTCCGACCTCGCCGACTACGACCGCTGCAACCGCGACGCCGCAGCCAAAATCGAACAAATCAAAAAAGAACTCGGCATCTGATAACAACCCAAGACTCTGCAGAGATGTGCCGCACAGCCACCGCTGATGCGGCACATCTTTTTGTAGATAACGTTAAAAAATGTAGGGACATGCCTTTTGGCATGTAGCCGCCGGAATCTCTGCCAATCACCGTGAATACAACTTTACATCGGCTCTACATCTTCAAGCTCGTCAATAATATCAATTAATCGAAGCCCGGCGATTTTCAGGTTCTCGATTAAATCCATCGGATTTGCGAATGTTTCATATTCGGTAGAATACCCGGCGTCACAAAGAGCTGCGTGGTCAGGCTCGTAAAGAAGATGAAAGCTTTCGCCATGGAGCTTGAACTCTACATCATAGCCCTGCACGGCAAAATCATAAAACAAGACCTGCCTGGCATTGTTTAGGTAGCCGCCGTAGCTCGTGCCATACCACCTTTCGTCGGGTGAGCACAAAGCATTGTAGCGATGCCCACACCCATTTTTACCTATATAATCGAAATCCTTATCTGCAACCATAACCATCATATTTATCTGCAAAATTAATCAGTCCATCCCAAGAGTTCAAAATTAAAATAAGTTGACGGGCAAGCCCAAAACAATTACCGTGATGAAGGATGGGGTGATTTCAACGCATTATTTTGAGGACTCGATAGGTTGTATGTTCGGCATCAAGACCGTGGGCGAGGAGCAGAAACGGGCCATCGAGGAGGCGTATAAGGCGTGGAAAAGCAAGGACGAGTAGATTACGCAGACGCCCCCGCTAATCGCGCAAATGCCTCGCCGACGGACACGAACAGTCGGCAGAACTTTGATTGTCAACGTGTATTCGGCCTCGACAGGCCGCGACCTTACGAGCAATTTGCAAATAATTTTGTTTTGCTCTCGACTTATTCGTATTTTTGGCTTTCACCTTAAATACTCTCGCTCGGCAAAACCAAATAAATTTGTTTTGCTCTCGACTTATTCGTATTTTTGTCCCAAATAATACGAAATGGCTACCATATTGAATATAGAGACTTCGGGGGCAACGTGCTCGACTGCGTTGACGGCCGAAGGCATGATAGTGGCGCACCGCGAGGATTTCGACGGGCGCAACCACGCGTTGCTGCTAAGCGGCTTCGTAAAGCATTGTCTCGACTATGCCGCCGAGCACGGCATGAAACTCGACGCCGTGGCGGTAAGCCTCGGCCCGGGGAGCTACACAGGCCTGCGCATAGGTCTGAGCGAGGCCAAGGGCCTGGCATTCGCGCTCGACATTCCGCTGATAGGCATCGACACTCTTGAGCTGTTGGCTACGAGGGTGATGTTCTCGGCCGATGACATAGACCCCGACACCATATTTGTGCCGATGGTCGATGCCCGTCGCATGGAAGTTTACACGGCGGCTTACGATTTCGGGCTGAACCGCCTGCTCGAACCGCAGCCGCTTATTCTGGATGAAGGCGAACCGTATGCCGACTTACGGGCTTCGGGCCGCCCACTGCTATATTTCGGCAGCGGCGCCGAGAAAGCCCGGCCGCTCTTCGACGGCTGCCCCGGCGCACGGTTTGTCGACGGCGTAGATGCCGTCGCCGTCGACATGATAGCGCTCGCCGACCGTACCTATGCGCGACGCGACTTTATCGACGTGGCCTACTCCACTCCGCTTTACCGAAAAGATTTCCAGGCCACCAAACCCAAGAATAAAGTGCTGTGAACGAAGAATTCCGACAGGACATACGCGCCGCCGTCGATACATTGCGCCGAGGCGGCATCATAGTCTACCCTACCGACACTGTGTGGGGCATAGGGTGCGACGCAACCGACAGCGAGGCCGTGCGTAAAGTCTTTGCCTTAAAACAGCGTGCCGACGCCAAAGCCCTGATAACGCTCGTCGGCTCGATAGCGCAGCTCGAACGCACCGTGACGGGCATTCCCGACGTGGCATACCAGCTAATAGAATACAGCGAACGGCCTCTGACGATAGTCTACGACGGTGCACTGCCCGGGGCCCACATAGCTCCCGAGCTGCTTGCGCCCGACGGCACAATCGGCGTGAGAGTGACAGCCGAGGCTTTCAGCAAGGCCTTGTGCGAAGCGTTCCGCAAGCCTATAGTGTCCACTTCGGCCAACATAAGCGGCAAGCCCACGCCGACAGCGTACGGCGAAATCGACGCCGCCGTGCTCACCGCAGCCGACTACGTGTGCCTGAGCCGCCGCGACGAGCCGGCATGCGGCGCCAAGCCTTCGTCGGTGATACGTCTGTCGGAGAGCGGACTTTTCAAAGTAATACGACCCTGAACAATGCAACAAATCAACCGCGAACGCATACGATATGCCGTTTCCGACTGCCTGACGGTGGCCGCCGGTTGGTTCTGTTTCAACGTGATACGTTTTTTCACTCTGCCAGAAACTTATTCGGGGATATCCGATTTTCTGTCGAGCCTGCCGGTTGTCATGGGACAATTCGTGGTGCCGCCGTGCATGGTGGCGCTATATGCCGTGTCGGGTTCGTACAACAAGTCGAACACCCTATATAAATCGCGTCTCGACGAGCTTATCAACACGTTTGCGGTGTCGTTCATCGGGATGCTCGGCATCTTTTTCACGGCTCTCATCAACGACAAGGTGCCCGAGCGCATCACCAACTACGAGCTTATGGCAGTCTTGTGGATGTGCTTCTTCATCCCGACTGCCACCGCGCGCCTGCTGATTGTGAGCGCTAACGCCAAGCGAATACGCCGAGGCGACTATGTGATGAACACTTTAGTGATAGGGGCGGCACACGGCATCGAGCGCAAGCTTCAAAACATAGTAAAATCGGAAGCCAACTCGGGTCTGCGCATTGTCGGGTGCATCGACATCGACGGAGAAAATCAGGCGAATGCCATCAACGGCATTCCCATATACCACAGCGGCGATGTGCGCGATGTATGCGAAACTACGGGCGCCCAGGCCATCATAGTGATGCCGTCGAAGGCCGGATTGTCGCGCACCGCCGAGATAATCAACGAGCTATATGCCCTCGACAAGCCCCTGTTCATCACCCCCGACCTCCACAGCCTCATGGCTACGAGGCCGAGAGTGTCGTCAGTGGCCTCGGAGCCGCTGATAGACATCACCAACGCCAACATATCGCCCTTGGCCGTCAACCTCAAACGCTTGGGCGACATCACGGTATCGACGCTTGCCTTGCTGTTTCTCGCACCCGTCTACGCCGCAATAGGCATAGCCGTAAAGCTCGATACGCCCGGGCCGGCATTCTACCGCCAGACACGCATCGGCTACCATAAAAAGCCTTTCGACATAATAAAATTCCGCACCATGCGAACCGACGCCGAAGCCGACGGCCCGGCCTTGGCTTCGGACAGCGACCCACGTGTAACTAAAACCGGACATATACTGCGCAAATACCGGCTCGACGAACTGCCGCAGTTCTGGAATGTGCTGAAAGGCGAGATGTCGCTCGTAGGACCACGACCCGAACGAGAGTTCTACATCCGCCAGATAGTGCAGCGGCATCCGGCCTACAGCCTCATACACCAGGTGCGCCCTGGCATAACGTCGTGGGGAATGGTGAAATACGGCTATGCCTCGTCGATTGACGAAATGCTGGCGCGGCTGCCCTACGACCTGCTGTATATAGAAAACGTGTCGCTTGGCGTAGACCTCAAAATATTGTTCCACACCATCAACACCGTCTTGCGCGGACGAGGACAATAAACACACTTGTAAATGGCATCTGAAAACCATATAAACAAACTGCCGCACCGCCTGCGCGAGGCATTCTTTTCGTTTCTGCTATGGCGCGAACAGCACATCAAAGAGAAAAACTTTGTGCTGCTGCTGGCCTTCATCGTAGGCATAGGCAGCGGACTGGCCGCGCTGGTGCTCAAGTTCCTGATACACTACATATCGACGGTGCTGACCGAGGGCGTCAACCTCGAATCGGGCAACTACCTCTACATACTGCTTCCGGCGGTAGGCGTCGTGATAACAGCCCTTTACGTCCGCTACGTGGTGCGCGACGACATAAGCCATGGCGTAACGCGTGTGCTCTACTCCATCTCGCAGAACAAGAGCCGTCTGAAACGGCACAACATCTACACGTCGGTGCTGGCCTCGTCGGTCACCATAGGCTTCGGCGGCTCTGTCGGAGCCGAAGGCCCGATAGTGTACACCGGCGCCTCGATAGGGTCAAACCTGGGGCGCGTATTCCGCATGTCGCCGCGCATCCTTATGATACTCGTGGGGTGCGGAGCCGCCGCCGGCATCGCCGGCATCTTCAAGGCCCCCATCGCAGGCATGCTCTTCACCCTCGAGGTGCTTATGCTCGACCTCACTACCGTATCGGTGATGCCCTTGCTGATAGCTTCGATAACCAGCACGACCATAGCCTATGTGTACACGGGCTACGAATTTGAGTTCTTCTTCGCGCAGACCGAAGACTTCTACACCTCGCGCATACCCTACGTCATTCTGTTAGGCATTGTCAGCGGCTTCGCGTCGCTCTACTTCACACGGGTTATGAACATGATGGAGAACTTCTTCGGCCGCTTCCGCAACCGCTGGCTCAAGACGCTTGTGGGCTGTGCCATCCTGTCGGCGCTCGTGTTCGTGTTTCCGCCGCTCTACGGCGAAGGCTACGGCTCTATCGTGGGGCTGCTCGCCGGCGACACCTCGTCGATAGTCAACGGCTCAATCTTCTACGGCGACCGCTACGAAGTGTGGTTCCTTGCCCTCTTCATAGGCCTTATCATACTCACCAAAGCCTTTGCCACCTCGGCAACCAACGGTGCCGGAGGTGTAGGCGGCACCTTCGCGCCATCACTCTATGTAGGCTGCATGACGGGCTTCCTGTTCGCCTTCATCATCAACCACTTCGGGCTGGCCGAACTGTCGACGAAAAACTTCGCCCTTATAGGCATGGCCGGCGTGATGAGCGGCGTCATGCACGCACCGCTGATGGCAATCTTCCTCACCGCCGAACTGACGGGCGGCTACGACCTGTTCCTGCCCCTGCTGATTGTCAGCACCATATCGTATGGCACCATCAAGATGTTCGAGCCGTACTCCATCTACACCATGCGTCTTGCCAAACGCGGCGAACTGCTCACGCACCACAAAGACAAGGCCGTGCTCACACTGCTGAAAATCAACAACGTGATTGAGACCGACTTCCTGCCCGTCTACCCCGACATGACCCTCAAAGACATGGTCGACACCATAGCCAAAAGCAAGCGCAACCTCTTCCCCGTGCTCAACGAGCGGCGCGAGCTTGTCGGCGTGGTGCTCCTCGACGAAATCCGCAACATCATGTTCCGTCCCGACCTCTACCGGCGCATGCGCGTAAGCACCTTCATGACAATGCCTCCGGCGAAAATCGAAATCAACGAGAGCATGGACGCCGTGATGAAGACTTTCGACAACACCGGGGCGTGGAACCTGCCCGTGGTCGAAGACGGCCGCTACGTCGGATTCGTATCCAAGAGCAAAATCTTCAACTCCTACCGCCGCGTACTCCGCCACTACTGCGACGACTGATTTGCCGACGCCGCTTTTTTGCGAACCGCCGACTTTTTTTGTTGCAAAAAGTTGCAATGCTTTTATAAAATAACTAAATTTGCCGCAGCACAACCATAAAACGCGGCACCATGAAAGCACGGGCGTTCATCTCATTTCTATTTGCGGCATTCGCAACATCATTATCGGCACTCAACTTGCCGCCGTTACAGGCTGGCGAGTTTTCAGCTACAGCAATAAATTCAGAAATAAAATATTTACGGCCATCCAATTCTGTAAGGTTCGACACAGTCCAATATATGGTATATGATGAACACTTCGAAAAATCCTACAAAGAGTTGACAGAAATGTTCGACGGCGTCAAACCATATAATCTAAAACGAGCTGAGTTCCTTGTTGAGAACGCATTTTATGAAGGCACAATGGATTACAAGGTATTTTGTCATGACATTGACAGTGTAGTAGACGTACTGAACCGCTTTATTGATGTAAATTATATCCGTCAGCACAAAACGGCGCCCAACTTCGCCATATTTGAATATTTCACAAAACCGTCGCCCATGAACGGATACAAAAAATTCGTTTACGACTTTGAAGACCCTTTGGGCGAAAAAGACTTTTCTGTATTTTTCACTTCGAAATTACTTCGCACACACAAAGGTCAATGTACATCAATGCCACTGCTTTATAAAATCTTATGTGATGATTTAGGCGGACATTCAGCTTTGGCATTCGGCCCAATGCACCTATACATCAAACATATCGGTGAAGATGGAAAATGGGTCAATGTCGAATTGACACACGGCGGCTTTGTTCGTGATGTGTGGCTGATGGAGACCATGAACATTTCTACGGAAGCCATCCGAAACGGAATATTTCTATGCGCATTAAACGAAAAAGAGACCATAGCCCTAATGATGATGCAACTTTCACGTGCATATCAATTCAAATACAAAAGCTCCGACATGTTTGTAGTCCGAAGTGTAGACCATGTGCTGAATGCGCTTCCAAATTTCAGCAATGCTTTGGTCATGAAGCTCAACTACCATCAGGACTGCGGTCGGAAATATCTCGAAAGATATGGTGGAGACCCCTCTGACTACCTTGAATACCACCATAAAGAATATCATAGAACAGTTACACAATTAGACAGCTTAGGCTATTCACAGCCAACAGTAGAAGAATACAATGCCAATCAAGCGAAAGGCAAGCGATTAACAGAAGGACAAAGCAATGAATAATTTTATTTTGACTATCATATCATTTATTTTCTTGTGCCATGTGGCAACGGCACAGACCTACAGAGAAAGCCCATATGCACTGTTCGGCGACAAAACACCGGTTCTTGACATAGAGAGCAGGAGTGACAGGGCGCAATGGAGTATTGTTGTTGCGACGTCCGACTCAACACTCGGCACCATCGAGATGTACAACGCCAGACTTACGGTAATTGATGTCAATGGAAATATAATAGCAGAAACTGCCGCCAACCCGTCCTCACAAGCAATGTTCCAGAGCATCGACCCGAAAGCTGACGAAATGCCTTGGATTTCGCCCTATGTATATTGTTTCGGAAACCCGATACGATTTGTTGATAAAACCGGTCTTCGCCCGACAGAATACGAGGCCGCGCTAATGGCACAAATTGTGTATAAACAGGATTTAACTAATGATTGTCTGCCTCAAGATTTATCTGATGGCAATTGGAGTATCTCACAATTTGATTCAAAGATAACGATGAATCATACAACCTGGTATGAAAACGGTTTACAATCCGCATTGTTTGAACGGACTACAGAGGGAATAACAGAATATGCTTACGTTTATGCAGGGACAAACTCTTTTGAGGATGTATTAGAGGATATTGCACAAATTCTCGGAGTCGCACCTCAATATAACTCAGCCATAAAGAATGCCAAAATATTATCGGCAGAACTACAATCAAATGAGTTAACTTTTATAGGACATTCATTAGGTGGCGGTGAAGCCGCTGCCGCAAGTATGGCAACGGGTCGAGCAGCCATAACTTTTAATCCAGCGGCGGTAAGCCCACTAACAAAACTATTACAAAACCTTAGCAACCCATCAAGTATTACAAATTACCGAGCAGTGCCAACAAACGGCATTATTGGAGGCTGCTTTATCAACAATTTACAAGATAATTGTGGAATGAGCGCACCAGGGACAACAATTAACATTCCACTCCCTATCGTAAATCCTTTTTCAGCCCACTCCATCCGGCATATGGTTAATTATTTCAAAAACAACTGAATATGAAATCATTAAAGATTATAATTACTTGTTTTGCGTCAGTAGCACTCCTGTTGGCGATAGGGTTCAGCACAGATTCGGGCACCTCTTTAGAAATCTTTTTCAGAATATGTTTCGTATTGCTTCTATTTGGCGTATTGTTTTATGCCCTTTGGCGCAATGAATTGTCGGATTTCGTTTATTCAAGCGACAAAAAAAAGAGGATAACCACCGCTTTTAAAATCATCGTAAGCGTGTTGTTGTCAATGGCATATTTGTTTGGGCCAAATATTTCCATGCCGATAAACACTTGTATAATTATAATCTATATATGCGCTTTGACTTTGGTATGGAGAAAATCATTGATGTCATTTCTAAGAGAACGTGGTAAGCGTAAGCTATCTATCGACAGCCTTGTTGTTGTGGCGTTGTTCGCGATATTTGGCATAGCGCCTAAATATTGCACCCCCAAACCGACATTCTACACACCACCTCTAATATCACCTGACGAGGAGCTATGGATAGCCAACTATAACGAAGGTCTTAATATACCGCTATATTGTGCAAGCGGAGACAGTATTATATTCCGATACACGGAAAAAATGAAGCCATTGCAGTATACCGACTTGTACGGATATCAATTTGTGCTACGCCTGTCACAGCCTGACACTTTGTTCTGCGGCTATTTTGCGCTCACCTACGAGAATGGGCATGTAAGCGATTCCTGTTATTTGAGATTGTCGCCAAAGTGGATAGATGACAAGAACCGCGATTTTGTAAAAATCCCTTTTACAGAGACTGATTTTGTTGCAGGCGATACAATCCAGCATTGTTTCATTTCAAGGTTTGGAAACAACTCTATGATTGACACATTCATCGTAAATAGAGATTGTGGTCCAGTTTATATAAAGATGAGAGACGGGGCAAAGTTTTTCCGCAAATTCAATCCCAAATAGCATATCCTACGGGTAAAATAATCAAAAACATAATGATGGTTGGAGCAGCACTTTTGTTGTTTTTCTTGTGCTCCTTTTTGTTCGATGACGGGTCTGAGAACTTAGGCGCAGGTTATAAATATTATTCCGACAACAATGCGATTTTCGGCCCGAACCTTGATATTCCGCCGTATATAACAAGATACGGCAAAGACAACAATTTCATCATCATCGAACAGTCTCCGCATGGACGCAATACCGCCCCCATCTTCAATAAGGTCAAATATAATTATACCTTAGGGCTGGACGCCACTTATTATTGGATAATCGACAAAAGAACCAAAATATTTTACGGGCCGATAGGTTATGAAAGCTTTATTGCCAAATGTGACAGCCTTTGCATAAATATTGTTCTGTCGGAAACGAGCATTATTTTACGCAAGTAATAATTTTTCGCGTTTTTATCAAAATAGTTGCAAAATATCAAAAGTATACTTATATTTGTCGCAGCACAGCCATAAAACGCGGCACCATGAAAGCACGGGCGTTCATCTCATATCCATTTGCGGCATTCTCAATATCTTTGTCGGCACTCAACTTGCCGCCATTGCCATCGGGAGTGTGGCCCGAAAGCCCACAGGCGAAACAGATAAGGGAAGTCACAATGCCGGCTCCGGCATTATCGACGGGCGCATCGACCTTTTCCGTGCCGCTCTACGAACTTGAAGTGGAAGGTGTAAAGATACCTTTCACCCTCAATTACCGCAGCAACGGCATCCGGCTCGACGACAACCCTTTCCCTATAGGCTATGGATGGACTTTCTCGCCTCCTTTAAGGGTATGCCGACAGATTATGGGACGCCCCGACGAACGATTTCAGTTCATCGGAGATTGCTTTGGAGATGATTACATGACCGCATTTGGAGCAGCAACGACATATGACAGCGGCTCAATCTCCCGATATGATGCCGAGCATGACATTTTCACCATATATCTGTTAGACAAAACTCTGACCGTAATCCGTGACGGCACTGACTTTATCGGAGTCGCCTGCTCGGAATACAGGATTACGGGAGATGATAAATTATCCTATATCAGAGTGACAGACCCTCGCGGACTGATTTATAACTTTTCACTGCAAGGCGATTTCTGCGGAGATGAGGGATATCCCACCGCCTGGATGCTAACGTCGCTCAAACTCCCGTCGGGACGAGAAGTGACATTCGAGTGGGATAAGGGACATCTGACATACGGAGCTTCTGTATACAGCGGCAAAAGCATCTTTTATGCAAGCAGAGAACGCTTTGACGTAGACGAAAACAATATTGAAGACGGGATTTCAAGCAACATATATTTTTCATCGTCTTATTTTATAAAGAGTGTCGAGTTTCCCGGCGGTAGCATTAGGATGAACTATACCGATTCAGGTAAAACCAAGCGCTATCTTGAGCGGTTCTCTGTGCTGTGGGATAACGATACTGTTGCGGACATCCGGCTTAAACGCGACAACAAGCGTCAGGATCTTTTAGGCAGCGTATCGATATCCGGCTCCGGGACTTATTCGTTTGACTATGAACCGGGCGATTGGCAGAACTCTGCCGGCATGGACTGGTGGGGATTTTATAATGGCAAGACATCGCGCGGCGCTGTTGCACATCCCAACTTCGATGTACCGACCGAAAATAAGGCCGACCCGTTCCTATTCCCTATATACGACGGAGCCGACCGCTCTGTTGACGAAAACTACATGAAATATAAAATATTCCGAAAAGCGACCTATCCGACAGGCGGTACAGTCGAATGGGAGTATGAAACACATCGGTTCGCTCCGCAAAAATCTGAAGAAGACTGGGTTGTCAGGCGCATAATAGAACCGACATTGGACCATGGCGGTGGATTGCGCGTAAAAAAGATGACAATGAAATCATCGGCCGACGACCCTAACCCGATTGTGCGCACATATACCTACGGGACTAATGACAACGGGCTTGCGGTGGTTGAGGCAGCGCCACTTCTGCACACATTTATGACACATTATTATATGGTATGGCTGCGAAATGTCCCTACGACATCCGTTGATATCGTAGTCTTATTCCACGATGACAACATATTGCTTATAAATCCCCATTCCGACTATATGCAGGGACGCACAGGAGAAGTCCCGATTTGGTACAGCGATGTGTGCGAACATCACTCGGAAGGCCTTGTCCGTTATCACTTCGACAGATTTGCACCACCCAACAGAATATCCCGAAGCTGGGGCGTTGCCTATCCGCTTGAAACAGCGACAGTCTTTTCTAACGGGCCCGTATTGACAAAAACAGATATCTACCGTTTTTGCGAAGGGGTGGAACGGCTTGTCGAGCGGAAGATTGATAATGATAATTATGAATTAGAATACAACAATAACAGTGTACCATTCCTCAACACACGAGTCATCCGCATTTGCGGTACAAATGCAAATTACGGGTATAGCCCGGATCTTGGTCCGCACGAAATGTTTATGCCGGCAATGGCCCCCTGGGAAAGCGGAAGTCCATCGATATATGTAACAATACAAAAGCGCAGTGATTTCCATTGGTTCGATAAACAACTTTATATAATGACCCCTGCAACCGAGAAACACCTCGGTTCGGTTTCCACGGTATTCACCGAAAACGGCGAATACCGCCGCCTGCAGCGCACATATTACAACGCAGACTCCCGAATAGTCTCGCGCACGGTCTACGGCGACGGGAGCGACTCCACAGTGACCATCTACACATATCCCGAAGGCGGAGCGGACCACATGCAGTCAAGTATGATAAAACAGAATGTAGTCGGCCAACCGCTGTCCGTAACAGAAAGCCACGGCGGCGCCAGTCAAGGTTACCGATTCGAAATGACCAATCCCAACGGGGCCATCTTCAAGCCCTATAAAATATGGCGTTGGGCAGGCGGCGAAGAATGGTGCACCGAGAAGTACGCCTACGACTCCTACGGGTGCATAGAAAGCGCCGTCAATCTCTACGACAATACCGACATTTCTTTCGCATGGGATAGATACGGACGCTATCCAATTGAGAAAAAAGTGAATTTCAACACTTATAAGGCAACCTGGAAGCCACTTGTGGGCTTGGAAACCGTCACAGACCCGTCGGGGCACAAGATGCACTATTACTATGATGATTTCGGACGCCTGACCCTGATAACAAGAGGCGACCTTTATGGTATCGAAGGGTACAGCTACCGCATAGACCATGACGGCGACAACCGCGTCACCCGAAAAATACTTACGGGGAGCGGCGAATCGTGCGACGTAGTCGAGCGCTACGACGGTCTCGGACGGAACTATTCCACGTTCTCGACCGTGCCCGACGGTTACCTGGCAACCCTGACTGAATATGACTCCATGGGCAGGGCGACAAAAAGATGGAACGCAGCCCCGGTATCGGGCTTGGATGTCAGCGTCACCGACATATCAGCCTCGGCGACAACGGCATACGGCGACAGCTATGCCTATGAGACAAGCGAATATGAAGCTTCGCCGAGAGGCATAGTCATATCTTCGACAAAGTCAGGCAAGCTATGGCACGAAAACGGAAAGAGCACGACCACGACCATTCTGACAAACGACGCTTCGGCGCATTCCTGCTCTCGCTATTCGGTCGATGCCTACGGAGTGTACCGGCACGGGAAATATCAGTCCGGCAGACTTAAAGTGGAACAGACGGTAGATGAGGACGGCGTGACCGTAGAAACATATACCGATTACCGGGGGCTGCTTATCTGCCGCAAGATAGGCGGAGAGGCGACCGATTACGTATACGATGACTACGGACGTCTTAGATATGTGCTGCCACCGGGGCTTGAAGGCACACGGCGGCTGACCGACACGGAGATGGACCGGCTTGCCTACTACTACGGCTACGACGAACGCGGCAGGCTTGTGCTGAAGAAGCTGCCGGGAGCAAAGACGGTATCGTACTACTACGACCCGGCCGACCGGCTCGTGGCCGAGCGCAACCCGGCATTTTCAAAGGGGGCGCGCATATACGGCTACGACAGTGACCGTCGGCAGATAATGGCCGCCGACGTGTCGCTCTCGGCAACACAATGTGCCCAATTTGCCGCCGAGTGCAGAGAAGCAAGAGTAATACCCGATTGGGACGAGGCACAGGACAAAGAAACCGTCGTCGCCCGTTTTTATCCCGAATGGACTTCCATGCCAGAAGTCGCCTGGGCGAAGTTTTACGACGGTTACGGCTTTCTTACCACATTCAACCTCTCCTACGACTTCAGGTTCAAATACCCGTATCCGTCCGGCGGCGACGAAACCATGACATACACAAATCCCCGGGGACAGCTTACGGGCATCTATACCGGCCAAGGCTTCGAGGCATACTACTACAACTGGCACCGGCAGCTATGGCAGTCGTTCGGAACGGGTTTCAATACGGGGCGTACGACCTACGAGTACAACTACGCCGGCCAGCCGGTAAAAATAAGCCGGCAGGACGGCAACTACCGCCGCACCACAACGCACGAATACGACGCGGCAATGAGGCTCGTAAAAACGACAGTCTCCGACTGCCAAAATGCCGATGCCGAAACACCCGTAGAAGCTACCGCCGTGATTGCTACCGAATACGACGCACTCGGGCGGCCGTCAAAACGCCAGCTTGGCAGCAAGGCCACCGTCAGAACAGATTATGACATACACGGCTGGCCCACAAGAATCGAAGCCACCTGTGCCGACAACAGCATCGGTTTAATGTATGGCTACGGCTTATCTAACGGAAGTTCGTTCAACGGCAATGTATCGACTTCAATCATCCGCACAAGCCATAACCGTGAGAGGTACATTTTCGGGACACAATATGCCTACGACAGTTTCAACCGACTGACATCGGCAAAAACCATCTGCAATAACAACGCAAAGATAAACTACTCGACCAAATACGAGTACGACGAGCGAGGCAACATCCTATCGCTGACACGCAAGGGCCGCACAAGCAAAGTAGGAATGGGCTACGGCACGCTCGACAGCATCGTCGCCACATACAAGGGCAACCAACCCGAAATAATAAGCAACAGCTGTTCGGGACTGCTCTACGAGGGGCGTCCCGGCCTCGGCGAAGTCGAGTATATACAGCGCCGCTACGACAACGCCGGCCGCCTGTGGTCGGACGACGGGGGCGGCATCGTAAGCATCAGCTACAACAGCGACAGCCATCCCGTCCGTACGGTCTTCACCCAAGGCCATACACAAGAGGAGATATGGGACGCTTTCGGCAATCATCTCGGCACAATGTTCAACACGCGCAACAGCACCCTTGTCGACGGCACGCTCGACGCCGACCCCATAACGACATCTTTCCGCGAATATCGCGGCGACGGCCGGATATTCGACAACGGACGCCTGTCGATGGCGCGCTTCGACGGCGGATATTTCGACCGTGCCGGAAATGCGCACTACTACATCACCGACCGCCTCGGCAACAACTGCGGAGTGGCCGATGCCGACGGCAAGCTTGTGCAGACCACCTTCTACTACCCCTACGGCGAGCCGTGGGAATATCCCGAAGGGCAGCAGTTCCTCTACTCCGACAAGGAGCTGATGCGCACCCACGGCCTGCACCAGTACGAAATGGGCGCACGCCGCTTCGCCCCGGCATTCCCGAGCTTCACTACGCCCGACCCATTATGCGAAGACAGCTACGATGTCTCTCCATACAGCTATTGTCACGGAAACCCGATTAACAAAAGCGACCGCACAGGGCTGACTGATTTTATCGACGATGTCGGCAACCATGTTTGGCATAATGACGGTCAAAATCGTGTATTCGAAATCGACGCCACCATGCTCGCAGAGCTTCAATCGCCATCATTCGACTACCAAAGCGGTCGTTATGCACAGATACTTGCCTCGGGCACTCCGCGTGAAGATGTATTTTACACTATCCAAAATGTACTGTCGGGAGAGCCTTTTGTCGGATGGCATTCAGGCGCCAATTGCCGCAATCTGGCCATAGAACAAAATAATGTAGGAGTGTTGAGTTCGGCATACAGGATAGATTACACCAAGTATACTCGCGATAAAATAACGTCATATCTAAAATCAGAACTTTCGCTCGGACATTCTATTATGATTGGGGTAAACGAGGGAGGCATCTCAACAGAAAATGGCAACGAAGACACTCAACATTTTATAAATATTGTTGGAATGGGCTATGAGCAAGGAAGCAATTATTTTGAATATTATGATAATGGCTGTAGATATGAATATAAAGGTGCAGATGTAAAAAACAATCGCCTATACTTTAACGTGTCAAATGGCTATTTTGAAGACATCAACACCAGCCGGAATTGCCCGTTCTATCGGATTACAGAAATCAGAATTAATAAATAACGTTCATCAAAAACAAGTACTTATATGAGAACTCCCATATTTTACCTTTCATTAATAATCGCTTTGACACAATCCGTTGTATCTGCAACGAGATATGAATACACAACGGATGAAAAGAAGCGCATAAATGCAGAAAACCAGGCTTATTTAGATGGCTCGGGATGGAGAACAATCGCGGTCTCGCATTTCAATGATTTCCCATCAAATTATCAAGAGGTTTTCGATGCACTCGACAAAAAGGATATTATCGGCGACAAACTGCTTGACATGGTAATATCAGGTACATTGCCATCGCCGGATCGGTTTGATTTTGAAAGCTTCGGAATGCAACAATGCCCTTACCTTTTCTGTGTCAAACAAAATGACGAAGGATATCGCAGCATCGAGCTATTATTTGCCAAAGATAAGGCATGGCAAAATAAATTATTGTATAAAACCACTTATCATAACATTTGCTTGGCTTTATTTTCCTATTCGGATAAATATTTAGAAATATTCCGCACAGAAAATTATACGGATAAGGTGGATAATTATTGGATGCATTTTGAATGCTACTCTGTAGGACAGACTTTGGGGGGAAAAAGAGACTTATACTCCGGCAGCTTCAAAAAAGCAGTCTACGACAGCGGGAACTTTAACGAAATCATTGATACGACATTTCCACAAATGGAGATTATACCAAATCTATATTGTTTAATACCTCAATATTGCGGAGATGTTCTTAATGACAATAACTTGGTCCTTAAACATTTAATGCCACTTCAAAATTATTTTATCGACAACTATTATAGACCGGCCAATTGGAGAGGCATCGGACAATTCTATGTCAACGGACTTCGTTTTTTGTTGATGTCTGAAGATTGTTATCCATGTTTCTCAAAAATATATTTATTGCAATACCCGAAAGAGCACTCCTACCCAAAAGCCTTGCTCATATATAGCGGCGAACATGGCGGCGGCAACTGCCAACATAATTATTTCATCAACGGCGACACAATAACTATCTACACATCAGCCGGGTCGGCAGAAATAACTGCCATTAACAGCTTGCGCTATAAACTCGACGCCAACTTCACACCACTTCCATTATCGAATTATGATTAGGAATATATTTACACTGCCTGCGCCATCTTTCTCTTTTGACACAGAAACAAACAATAGCCGCATATTCGACAACGGCCGGCTGTCGATGGCACGCTTCGACGGCAGATATTTCGACCTCACCGTAAAAGCGCACTACTACATCACCGACCTCCTCGGCAACAGCTGCGTAGTGACCGATGCCAACGGGAAGCTTGTACAGACTACCTTCTACTACCCCTACGGCGAACCGTGGGAATATCCCGAAGGGCAACAGTTCCGATACCTCGAAACAGTTAACGCTCTTCAACCCAATAAATAATTATGAAAATTGTATTGCGAATAATCTGCATCCTATTTATTTTATTTCTGTTGAAGGACTGCATGGGGCTGTTCTATCTGCGAATATCGCATCTGTCAAATGATAATTTGGAATGGATTAAAAATGCAGAGCTGGATGGTGTATTTACATCCAATATAGGGAAAATAGCAAGGTCTAAAATACGTGGGCGATATATCAACAATAAAACGAACCCTTTTTATATAAGTTCGGCTGGGAACTACTATTATAAGGCCAATGCCGGTTATGAGTATGTGATTGAGTTTGAAGGCAAGGAAATGCCCGGTCGTTTTGCCATTTCCAAGCCTTTAGATAATGATTCTGTTGTTTTCACCGCATGCCTGAACCGGTTTTGTACTTTGGACGGCAATCACAAATACACGACATACCAAACTTTGACAAGCCAACGCATGACAATCAACGGCGTTACATTCCAAAACTGCATTTGTTGCGATACGATAAACTGTGGGTATGGCGACTATTTTAAGTACGATTCCATTGACAACAGGATTGACAAATTCATCATCAACAAACGATTTGGATTGATATATTTCAGATTTAAGAACGGGGATGAGTTTTTTCGCAAATTCAAGTCCAAATAAAAAAATGAATAGAAACATATTTTTTGTGTTTGTGCTTTTATGTGCCTTTAGCGCCATGGCAGATAACAGCCGAAACGACACGGTGCTCTACCGTGCGCCCTGGCAACTTGAAGCGGTGATTACATGCGATACATTTCCGTCTCTCCATACAGCCTTCTCGGATATTTTTACCGCACCCGTCAATGCCAACCCAAGACTGGTCGAACAAATAAGCACCGGCACTCTACCGCCACCCTCTAAGTTCGACTTCAAAAAGTACGGATGTGCTTCAAATCCGTTCCTTTTTGCCATTTACAGTAGTCCGAACCAAACTGTCAACCATGCCATATCCCTCTACTATCCGAAAGGCTACGAAGGCGAGGACGACAGATGGGAAAGCATTGAAATTTACCGCGATTGCATTTTGGGGTCGATGCAATGTACGTTCTGCTACGCAGATTCATTGCTTCAAGTATTTTATATAGAGAACGACGTCAGAGCATTGATGATAGGCCGTTACAAACTTGGGCGTACATTGTCAGAATATCAAATACCATATGACTACCGTTATCTCTTTAGACAAGAAAGCCCCAATCATCCCACCGCGTTCAAAGAACGGATGGATTCACTTTTCCGTCCGATGGAAAAGATGCCGGCATATGTTCCGTGGTATTTCAACAGCATTGTTACCGATGAAAATTTTGTGCTCAAACATCTTTTTCAGATACAGGATTACCAAATCGAAAACCGCAGTTTCGATTCGAGATGGTCGGCCATTGGTCGCTTTAAAGTCAGTAACAACGAATTCTTAATTTTAGGCCAAAGCGTATATCCAAGCCAACTAAAGATTTATCTGCTTGCCAACCCAAAAGAAGACTCACTTCCAAAAGGACTGCAAATATATTACGGTGAGGCAGACTGCTGTGACACTGCTTATTTCATAAACGGCAACCAAATCTACATTTATCTTTATGTATATGTTGGCGATTTTCCGATGATCAAAGTGCGAAAATACGCTCTCGATGCCGACTTCACTCCGCTTCCATTGCCGAATTATAAACAGTAACCGCACCATGAACAAACGAGAACTTATTACGATAGTTACACTTTTTGCAGCCGCGGCGCTTGGCTCTACCCACACCTTGCCGAAAAGAGTTCTATCGATGCCGGATGTCGATGCCGGCGTATGGGACATGAGTATGACCGAAGATTGCCGCCGCGGTGCGGAGTATGTAATGTTCGGCGACACCCTGCTGTGTGAGAACATCGACCGCCGCATGCGCTGGTATTCGCTCTCGGGCGACACGGTGGCTTTCTTCCGCGAAGAAACGTCGCTGCATTATGCCGAAGCCGACACGGCTTTGCAGACTTCGGCCTTCGGCTCGTCGGGGCTTGCCGTCGAGGGCACCACGACCATGTCGGGCATGTACTGCGGACGTTATCCTGTTTCTTCGACCGTGGCATATTCGAGCCGCGGCGGACGACGCGGCATGCTTATAAACGAGAACGGCGACAGCATCGACGCCTATATGAGCGCCGAACGGATGCGCATCCGCATTGCCTTGTCGGCCGCAACTGATTCGGTATACGCTCCGACCGATTCATTGCCTACATACGAGATTGTCCGCCACCGGTGGTTTGCCGGAGAGTCGCGTCTGCCCATAGCGGTATCGACAGCCATCGATATGCGGATGCCCGACGGACAGTGCGGAGACAACTCCTACTCCTGCTACATAGTGCCGTTTGACAAAACGGAACAATACGACACCACGCGGACAAGCACCGAAATCTCCTATTCAGACGGACAAATAAGCATTTTGGTGTCATCGTCAGGCCAAGCCACATTTGTTCTGACGACCTTGGACGGCATGCCGTGCATGAGCCGCGAACTGACGGTGTCGGCCGGAGAACGCGCCACGCTCGACTGCGGAACACTGCCTCGCGGTCGCTATGTCGGCGCCATTACAATAGGCGGCCATACGGTCAAGGAACTTCTCACCGTCGAGTGACATTTCACGATTGGCCGAAAGCGCCAATTCGGCATTTTGACCTTTGATATTTTTTTGCTAAATTTGCCGTTTGAAACACAGGGCGCGAAGCCCCGTCAAAAAAACGAGTAATATGACCAAAGAATATAAGCGCACACTCATCACCACGGCACTGCCGTATACCAACGGCCCGGTGCACATAGGGCATCTTGCCGGCGTATATGTCCCGGCCGACATCTACGCACGCTATCTGCGGCTTTGCGGCCGTCCCGTCACCCTTATCGGGGGCAGCGACGAGCACGGGGTGCCCATCACTCTGAAAGCACGCAAAGAGGGTGTGACGCCACAAGATATAGTCGACCGCTACCACGCTCTCATCAAAAAATCGTTCGAGGATCTCGGCATTTCGTTCGACATCTACTCGCGCACGACCTCGGACATACACCACGACACGGCATCGGAGTTCTTCCGCCGTCTCTACGAGAAAGGCGAGTTCATCGAGAAAAGTTCGGAACAGCTCTATGACCCCGAGGCCGGTCAGTTCCTTGCCGACCGCTATGTGACGGGCGAGTGCCCCCACTGCCACCACCAGGGTGCCTACGGCGACCAGTGCGAGGCGTGCGGAACATCGCTAAACGCCACAGACCTTATCGAACCCCGTTCGGCCATCACCGGCGCAGTACCCGTGCTTAAAGAGACCAAACACTGGTATCTGCCTCTCGACAAATGGGAGCCGGCTCTGCGCCAATGGATACTCGAAGGGCACAAGGAGTGGAAGACCAACGTCTACGGCCAGTGCAAATCATGGCTCGACATGGGCCTGCAGCCGCGTGCGGTGTCGCGCGACCTCTCGTGGGGCGTGCCGGTGCCCGTCGAAGGCGCCGAAGGCAAGGTGCTTTATGTATGGTTCGACGCTCCCATCGGATATATATCGAACACCAAGGAGCTGCTTCCCGACTCATGGGAAACGTGGTGGAAAGACCCCGATACACGCATCATAAACTTCATCGGCAAGGATAACATCGTATTCCACTGCATTGTGTTCCCGGCAATGCTCATGGCCTACGGCGACGGCTTCCAGCTGCCCGACAATGTGCCGGCAAACGAGTTCCTCAATCTTGAAGGCGACAAGATTTCGACTTCGCGCAACTGGGCCGTATGGCTCCACGAATATCTTGCCGACTTCCCCGGCAAACAGGATGTGCTGCGCTATGTGCTTACGGCCAACGCGCCCGAGACAAAGGACAACGATTTCACGTGGCGCGACTTCCAGGCACGCAACAACAACGAGCTTGTGGCCATTCTCGGCAACTTCGTCAACCGTGTCGTCGTGCTGACACACAAGTACTACGGCGGAGAAGTGCCCGAACCGGGCACATTCGAGCAGCCCGACCTCGACGCCATAGCCGAAATGGAGCAGCTCAAAGCGTCGTTGACAGAAAACCTTGAGACTTTCCACTTCCGCGAAGCCCTCAAAGACGCCATGGGCTTTGCCCGTCTCGGCAACAAATACCTCCAGGACTGCGAACCGTGGAAGACGGTCAAGACAGACCCGGAGCGTGTGAAAACAATACTCTATGTCTGCGCACAGCTCTGCGCTTCAATCGACATTGTCATGGAACCGTTCATGCCCTTCATGAGCGAACGCCTGAGCGCTATTCTCGGTGGTCTCAAACCCGAGTGGAGCATGATAGGACGAACCGACATCGTACCGGCCGGTACAAAGCTGGGACAGCCCGAACTTCTGTTCGAGAAAATCGACGACGAGGCCATAAAGGCGCAGACAGACCGGCTCGAAGAAATCAAACGGCAGAACGCCATATCGTCGTTCAAGCCCGAAGTGCAGCTTCCCGAAATCACCATCGACGACTTCGCAAAGGTGGACCTGCGCATAGGCACCGTGCTTGAGTGCGAGGCCGTACCCAAGGCAAAAAAACTGCTTCGCTTTGTGATTGACGACGGCACACCCGGCCACCGTGTGATAGTGTCGGGCATCGCAGAACACTACAAGCCCCAAGACCTCGTAGGCCGTCAGGTGCTCTTCGTCGCCAACCTCGCTCCGGCAAAAATACGCGGCGTGGTGTCGCAGGGCATGATACTGTCGGCTCTCAATGCCGACGGCTCCATAGTAGTGGCGGCTCCGTCGGCACCCGTGGCGCCGGGCGCACAGGTCAAGTGACATGGTTACCATAAGCGAATGACAGTATAATGAAGCCACGAATACTCATAGTCTACACCGGCGGCACTATCGGCATGATAGAAGACCCCCGGACCAAAGCCCTGAAGCCTTTTGACTTCACGCACCTCATGGTGAATGTGCCTAAGGTGAAGATGCTCGACTACGAAATCGACAACATACAATTCCATCCGCCGATAGACTCGTCGGATATGAATGTCGAGCACTGGCAGTCGATAGCGCGCAGCATCGCCGACAACTACGAGAGCTACGACGGCTTTGTTGTGCTTCACGGCACCGACACGATGGCCTATACGGCATCGGCGCTGTCGTTCATGCTCGGCAACCTCAGCAAGCCGGTCATCATAACCGGCTCTCAGCTTCCTATCGGCGAAGTGCGCACCGACGGCGAAGAAAACCTCATCACCGCCCTGCAGATTGCCGCCGACCGCGACGAGGAAGGCAACCCTACGGTGCGCGAAGTTGCGATACTGTTTGAAAACTACCTTTGGCGCGGCAACCGTTCGACCAAGCGCAGCGCCAACAACTTCAACGCATTCAAGAGCTACAACTATCCTTATCTGGCAAAAATAGGCCTGGGCATATCTTTCGACCGCGATGCCCTGCGCAAAATCGAAAATCCGAAACCGCTTGAGCCGCGCTACGAACTCGACACAGCCGTGATGTGCATAAACCTTTTTCCGGGTCTCAACGAAGCCATACTGCGCCATCAGCTCAACACGCCCGGAATAAAGGGCATCGTGCTGCGCACCTACGGTGCCGGCAACGGCCCCACATATCCCTGGTTCATCGAAGCGCTGCACGACGCCGTAGACCGCGGCATCGTTATTCTCAATGTGACACAATGCAGTAACGGCGGCGTCAAGCCAAACCGGTATATGGGCGGCGACTATCTCACCGGTGCCGGCGTAATTCCGGTGGCCGACCTGACATTCGAAGCCGCGATAACGAAGATGATGTTCCTGTTCGGCATGGGGCTTGACAACAACGAAGTAAAACGCATGATGCTCCGCCCTCTCGCCGGAGAAATATCAGAAAAGACAGCGTCTAAGATATGAAACACCTCACCACAACTCTCAGATACTTGGCGTTGTGCCTTGCGGCGATTGCATTTATAGCACCGTGTCCGCAAGCTTTTGCTGCCGGCAAGCCCGTCTGGGAGGTGGTAAGCGTCCCCGATGCCGACTCCCCGGCCTCTGTCAGCGAAACGGCGGCACGGCTCGATGTGCTTGTACGCGACGGCGCTGTCTATATAACTGTCGACACGCCAATGAAGATAGAAGTCTTCACCATACTGGGGCAACTTGTAACGAGCAAAACGGTCGCCGCCGGCACCGTACGCCTGTCGTTGGGGCACCGCGGCGTGTACATCCTCAAAGGTGCCGGAACGACAAAACGTGTCAATCTATAAAAACTTATGGTACAGATAAAAGTGATAAACACCTCGGGGCTTGAGCTACCGTCGTACGCTTCGCCGCAAGCCGCCGGAATGGATTTGCGCGCCGCCGTCGACAGCCCTGTGGAAATCAAACCGGGGCAACGCTGCCTGATTCCCACCGGGCTGCGGATAGAACTTCCGGCCGGATATGAACTGCAGCTGAGGCCACGCAGCGGTCTTGCCCTGCGTAACGGAATAACACTTTTGAACACGCCGGGCACAATCGATGCCGACTATCGGGGCGAAATAGGTGTTATACTAATAAACCACTCCGACCGCACATTCACCGTCGAGCGTGGCGACCGCATCTGCCAAATGGTAGTGGCACCCTGCATCCAGGCCCAATGGCTGCCGTGCGACAAACTCGACGACAGTGACAGAGCCGACGGAGGCTTCGGCCATTCGGGCGTAAAATAACGCGGCATCTACGCGCATAAACGGGTATGACGGCAAGACAAGAAGCAAAAAGCGTGAAACATAGAACCCATACCATAGCCTTAATCCTGCTCCTGACAGCGATTGTTGCCGGCGCATCTGTGTCGGCGGCTAAAAGCCGTAAGCCGACCGATGCCGACCTCAAAAAAGCCGAGGCACTCTTCATTGAGGCGGCGGCGGCAGAAGACGACGGCCGGCTCGACGATTCATATATGCTTCTGCGCAGAGCCGCCGAGCTAAATCCCGACGACCCTTACATCAAAGGCAGCCTTGCAGAGTTTGTGGCGAACCTACCCACGCCCGATTCGCTGATGAAGGAGCAGGCCTATGCCGATATCGAGGAGCGCTTCCGCGCAAATCCTTCCGACCAGCACAACGCCTACGTATTCGCCGCCCTTGCGAGCAGCCATGGCCGTATCGACGACCTTATCGGCATATGGGAGACTCTCGACAGCATTCTGCCTTCGCGCACCGACCCGGCGCTCAACCTCGCAACGGCACTTTTAGGCAGGTATTCGCACACCCTCGACACGGCCGACTACAATCGGGCCATTTCGATATACGAACGTCTTGAAGACGGAGCCGGCCCGTCGGTTATGCTATCGTCGCGCAAAATCAGCGCCTACATGCTCCGCAAAGACAGCGCGGCCATCGAACGCGAAATAGTCAAACTCGCGGCATCGGCGCCCGGCGACGTAGAAACCAAACTCGTTGTCGCAAAAATATACGAAGGCCTCGGAAAGCCTCAGCAGGCTCTTGCCTGCCTCGATTCGGCACAGACCTTAGAGCCGTCGAACGGCAAAATTTACCTTACACGGGCACTGATATATCAGGCCGAAAAAGACAGCGCGGCATACGACCGTGAAGTCTTCAGGGCCTTGCAGGCTCCGGCAGTAGAGTTCGGCGACAAATTCAGCCTCCTGTCGGACTATGTAGTAAAACTTTACACCGACTCGGCACAGCGTCCGCGCATCGAGCAGATGTTTGAGACGCTACAGGAGGTAAATCCCGGCGAGGCGGCACTGCATGCTCTCTACGGAGCTTACAAAGCGAGCATCGAGGAGTACCCGGCGGCAGCCGAACAATTCAGCTACAGCGTCGACCTCGACCCGACCAACAAAGGCGTGTGGCAGAACCTGATGCAGGTTGCCGGTTCGCTCAAAGACAACGACCTCGCCCTTAACACGGCGCGCAAATCGCTGAAATTCTTCCCCGGCGACCCGTATTTCAGCATCTCTGGCGCCATGGCTTTGGCTTTCAAAGACATGGTGCCGCAGGCATTGGCGCTGCTCGACAGCATAAACCCTGAAGAAGTTCCGAACAACAAGGCCCGTTCGTCGATAGAAGCCACGCGAGGCGACCTTCTCCACCGCGCCGGGCTGCGCGACAGTGCCTACGCCGCCTACCACAAGGCCATAGAAGAAGATGCCGAAAACTACATGGCGCTGAACAACTGCGCATATTTCATGGCCGTCGACAGCATCGACCTTGACAGAGCCGAGCTATACATATCTATAGCAACTGCTGCAGAAGCCGACAACCCGACCTACCTCGACACATACGCATGGGTCGCATTCCAGAAGCACGACTATGCCAAAGCGCGCGAAGCCATCGACAAGGCCCTTGCGGCATACGGCATCGCCGACGGCAAAATACCCGAAGATTTCGACAAGCAAGATTTGAGCGCCGAAGTCTTCGACCATGCCGGTGACATATATTTCATGACAGGCGACAGGGCTAAGGCCGTGAATTTCTGGAAGGAAGCCCTCAGCCTCGACCCGGAAAACAAATTAATCGAAAAAAAGGTGCATCACCGCACCATCTTCTTCGAGTAAAAAATACACACCAATGAACCAGTCACGCAACACAATCGCGCTTATCATATTTTCAGCCTTATTCCTCACGGCCGTATTTGCATGCAAAAGCTCTAAAAAAGCGGTGGCGAAGCAAGACCAATATGCCCCCGTAGCACAAACCGAACCGGCAGCAAAAGGGCGCTCAAGCCTTGAAGACGATTACCGCGCAATGACAGCCGCCTACACACCGTGGGCCGACGTCTCGGTACCCGTAAAAGTGCAGGTAAAGAAACCTAAGAACATCAGCGTTTCGGGCACACTCTCGATGTCGTACGGCAAATCGATGTCGCTGACGCTTAAAATGCTGTTCATCGACGTTGCCACGGTCTATGCCGATACAGATTCGGTGATTATAGTCTCGAAAGCCGCCGGCGCATACTTTGCGGAATCGATGAAGCGCTTCACGGCAGCTTCCGGCCTTACCCTTGCCGACTTGCAGAGCCTGATGCTCGGTCAGGCGTTCACGCCGGGCAACGGCACCGCAAAGCCGAACCAAGCTTCGCAATTCAGTCTGGCGGAAGACAAGGAGATAAGCGGCGAAGACTTCCGCGCATGGAGCATGGCTCCGAAGAAAATGCCTAAAGGCGTCGACTGGCACTTTACGGCCATAGCGCCCACAACGAACGACACACAGGTGACACCACAGATATTCGCCCTCGACATCGAAGCCGGCACCAACAAACTCCTATGCACCTTCGCACAATCGGAGCTGACCGCCGCCGGCACGATAGCGTCGATGATGCAAATCGAAGGGTCGGTTAAGAAACATGCCGTCGACATGGTGATTTCAGGCTCGGCATCGCGTGCATCGTGGAACACAGGGCGTACGCCGACGCGCCCCTCGATACCGCGCAACGCCAAACGCCTCGGCACGGAACAGATATTCAAGATGCTGAACAAATTCTAATCGTAGACAATGCGCCGGTCTCTCTTCTTATTTCTGCTCACCTTATTGGCCTGCACATGCTTGCCGACCGACGCATACGCCAGGCGTACATCGAAAACGGTCCGGCAGGAGCGCCGCGAAACCGGGAAAAAAATAGAACGCACACGCTCAAAAATCAAGGCCAACACCGACGACACCCGGCGTCAGCTTGCCAAGCTCGAACGCGTCGAAGCCGACATAGAGCTTAGCGACAGACAGCTTGTGGCGCTCACGGCACGCATCGACACCATAGGCGCACAGGCAAAGGCGCTTGCCGACAGCGTGAACGCTTCAGAAGCGAAAGTCGAAGCCCTGAAAAAATCGTATGCGGCATCGCTTAGAGCCATCAGAACACAGCGGCAGACGGCTTCGTCCTCGGCATTCATCTTCTCCTCGCGGTCGTTCGACCAAGCCAGACGCCGCATACGATATCTTCGCGAACTCGGCCGATGGCAGACCGAAAAAGCTTCGGCCCTGAAGACCGAAACCGAGCTGCTCAAAGCGCAAAAAGAGCGTCTCGACAGCATATCGGAAAAGCTCAAAGCGACAAAGCAGACCGTTGCCGAAAAGAAAACTCGCTTAATGTCCTTACGCGATAACGCCGACGCCCTTGTACGCAAACTAAAGAAACAGGGCCGCTCGCTCGAAAAGGCACTCGCCGAGCAACAGCGGCAAGCACGACGCCTCGACGATGAGCTGAACCGCATCATCGAGGAAGAGGCTCGCAAAGCTGCCGAAGCCGAGCGCAAGCGCAAAGCAGAAGAAGCACGCCGCAAAGCCGAGGCCGCCAAGAAACAAAAAGACACATCGAAGGCCACCGCCACAAAAGAACCGGCACCGAAGCCTGAAGCCGTAAACAAGAAGCCGGCGGAGTTAGGCCCCTCTTTCGAGAAGTCGAAAGGCGCTCTGCCGATGCCCGTAAGCGGAACAGCAATTATAGTGTCGGACTTCGGTCGCCACACCCACAAGGAACTCTCAAAAGTCGAGGTCATGAACAACGGCATAGACATCGAAACAATGCCGGGAGCTTCGGCCCTGGCCGTATATCCGGGAGTGGTGTCGATGGTAATTGTTATGGACGGCTACCACAACGTGGTGTTGCTCCGTCACGGCGAATACCTCACCGTCTATGCAGGCATCTCAGAACTTGCCGTGAGGAAAGGACAGTCAGTCATTGCCGGCCAAAGCCTCGGAACAATCTACTCAGACCCTGCCGACGACGGACGCACACGCCTGCACTTTGAGGTAAGGCACGAAAAAGAAAAACTCAACCCGGCAGAATGGCTCCGCTGATGAAATCATCGACAACGGCAAAAATATTAAAAACCCTCGGGATGTTCGGCAGCGTGCAAGCCGTAGGTATGTCATGCTCGATAATACGCACCAAACTTGCCGCATTGTGGCTCGGGCCCATGGGTGTGGGGCTGATGACCATCTACAACTCGACCATGGAACTGCTTGCGCAGACGTCGCAGCTCAACATCGGCCAAAGCTCGGTGCGCGATTTGTCGCTCAAACGCGACAGCAATGCCGGCCCTGTCACCGTCGCCGTCACACGTCGCCTTTCGCTGTTTCTCGGCCTTGCCGGCCTTGTCGCCGTGGTTCTTTTTTCGCCCCTGATAAGCGAATGGGCTTTCGGCGACACCGGGCACGCATGGGCTTTCGCAGTCCTGTCGCTGATGATGCTCACAATAGCGTTGACAAATGCCGAGTTCGCCGTGATGCGTGCCTACGACAAACTCGGCGCGTTGGCCAAGACGAGCCTCTATACGGCTCTCACGTCGATAGCGCTTGCCGTTCCTCTGCTCTACTTTCTCAGGCTGAAAGCCATAGTGCCTATTCTGTTGGTCTATTTCGGCACCAACTGCATCTATGCCCTTATTTTCAGGGTAAGAGGCATTCCGCAAGTTTCCATAAGCCTCAAAGAGGCTTGGAAACAAGGCGGAAGCATGCTGCGCCTGGGCACATACATGACAATCAGCACCACGGTCACCTTATTGGCCTCGAACCTGTTCGTGATATATCTAAACAGAGTTTACGGGCAGGATTCGGTAGGCATCTACCAGGCCGGTTACACCCTGATAAACACCTACGTAGGCATCATATTCAATGCCATAGCCATGGAATACTATCCTCGACTGTCTCTTGTAGGAGCTCACAGAATGCGGACAGAAATCGTGGTCTCACATGAAATAAAAGTGACAATGTGGGTTCTGATGCCTGTTGCAATCGCATTTGTCTGTTGCAGCGGTCTCGTTGTCAAGCTGCTCTACAGCCCGGAGTTCGAAGCCACGGTGCCATATGTTGCAGTAGGTGCGACCGGCGTGTTTTTCAGAGCGGCGTCATGGTGCCTGGCATACACCATCCTCGCACGTGGCGACGGACGCACCTTCATATTCACAGAACTTTCAAGCGCCACAGTTTATCTGGCGCTCCATATTCCTATATTCAACGCATTCGGTTTCAAAGGACTTGGCGTAGCCTACCTTTTATGGTACGGCATCTACTTCGGCGTGGTCTATGCCGTGTACAGATGGCGCTATAAACTCCGGCTGCGCCGCGGAATAGGCATACTGCTCGCGTCGGCGATAGTGCTCGCCTGCGCCACATTGGCGCTCAACAGCTTCATAAGCCCGTGGCTCACTCTCGCAATACTGCTTCCGCCAAGCCTTTACGCCACGTATAAGCATCTCCGGTGAACTTTTTACGATTGCATCTTGTTTCTCTTTTGTTTAACTACCAAATGAATGAGAACAAAATGAAAAAGTTAGTTTTTACCCTTGCTCTTGCAGCCGTGTTGGCTATAGGTGGCGTGTCTTGCTCGAGAAGCACAAGCGACACCTCGGCCGCTGCACTCAAGTCGAAAATTGAAAATTGCAACAATCCCGACAGCGTAAAAGTATATGTAGAACAGGCCAAAGCATATGCCCAAAAACTCGTAAAAGAGGGCAAAATAGACCAGGCACGCGAATATCTCGATAAAATAGAGCCGGCAGTCAAAACCAAAGCTCCGGCCCTTGCAGGAACTTTCGCAACCGTAAACGAAGCTCTCGGCAGAGTGACAGAGGCCACAAAGGACAAGGCTGACGAAGCCGCCGACAAAGCCGGACAAGCCAAAGACGCCGCATCGGCGGCCACCGACAGCATAGCATCGGCAGCATCATCGGCAAAAGACGCAGTTGCGCAGAAAGCCGGAGAGATAAAAGACGCCGCCGCACAAAAGACCGAAGAGGTCAAAGATGCAGCAGCACAGAAAGTTCAACAGGCCAAAGACGCAACGGCCGACGCAGCCCAGAAAGGCGCCGACAAAGTCAAGGACTTATTGAAATAAGCTTTTTGAGGGTGTTAACAATTATCCGTTAAAACGCCCTCATATATTCTTCAACGTTTCTTGGGCGTCCATTTGCCAAGATAATGGCGGATGGCGCTCATCGGCGTTGACACGCCCTGCGGATTGATTGCGGCAAGCAGCCAGTCGCGCAGTTTAGAGGGACGCTCCGTGTCGTTGATGGCCGACGGGTCGTCGTACTCTCCGCTGACATACGTCTTGGCCTGGCGTTCGCCCTTGACAACGGCGAGAGCGTTCTCTGCCAAGGCTTTCAGTTCGTTTTCGCCGGGGTATACATAGATGGGAGCTATGAAATTCACGTGGTCGGCAATGAAGTCGGTCACACGTTTGCTATGGGCTATGCCGCCGGTAAGGAGAATAGCGTCGACATCGCCTTTCATGGCTATTGCCATTGCTCCGATTTCTTTTGCGATGGAATAGCACATGGCCCTTAAAATGAGCATTGCATGCAGGTCGTGCGCAAGAATGCGGTCGAGGACTTCGGGAACAGAGGTCGTGCCGAGGTGAGCCATAAGACCACCACGCCCGTGCACCATCTTAATCAGCTCTTCTTCGGTATATTTGCCAGAGAAGCATAGCCGTATCAGCGGCCCCGGAGGCAGCGAACCCGAGCGCTCGGGCGACATGGGGCCGCAACCGTCGAGTGCATTGGTGGTGTCGATGACACGTCCGCGGCGATGGGCGCTCACCGTGCATCCGCCACCCATGTGGCACACAATAAGGTTAAGCTCTTCGTAGCGCTTGCCGGTCTCTTTGGCATAGACACGCGCCACGGCCTTCTGGTTGAGGGCATGGAATATAGATTCGCGCGGCAACTCGGGCACGCCGCTTATACGGGCATATGGCATCATCTCGTCGACGACAACAGGGTCGGCTATATACGACTTGACGCCGACCTCGTCGGCGATTTCGCGTGCGAGCAGTCCTCCGAGGTTCGAGGCATGCTGCATACGCGCATTGATTAGGTCGTGCCTGAGGTCATCGTTCACTTCGTATACACCGCTCTCGATAGGGCTTATGATGCCACCTCGGCCGATAACTGCCGAAAGTTCCTTGATGTCGATGCCGTTCTCGCGCAAGGCATCTTCGATCAAGCCTTTACGCCACTCGAATTGGTCGGCCACCGATGCGAAACCGGCCAAATCTTCGGCCGTATGGGCAATTGATAGAGAGAACGTCGGCTCCCCGTCGGTATAAACGGCTATTTTTGTGGATGTAGAGCCGGGGTTTATGGCTAATATCTTGTAGGACATAAGGGTTACTTACTTTGCAGGCAGGCGAGGGCTATAGAGTAAAGTTTTGTCTGAGGCGTGTCGCCGCGCGAAGTCAATACGCACGGCACTTTCGTGCCTACTACGATGGCGGCGATTTCAGCACCACCGAAGTGTGTTGCCGACTTGAAGAACACGTTGCCTGACTCGATGTTGGGGAAGAGCAGGCAATCGGCATCGCCGGCAACGGCAGAGCCTTGCACTTTCTTCTCCAATGCGGCTTCGCGGTATAGAGCCACATCGAGCGACAGAGGCCCGTCGACTGTAACATTGCCAAGCTGGCCGCGGTCGCCCATTTTCGCAAGTATAGCAGCCTCGGTCGACGATACCACCGACGGCAGCACTTGCTCAGATGGAGCTATGCACGCTATTTTCGGCTTCTCTATGCCGAGCGACGAAGCTATCGACGAGAGATATTTGATAAGCACTGTCTTCTGCTTGAAGTCGGGCAAGGGTATAACGGCCACGTCGGCAATGCACAGCAGCTTTTCACGTCCGGGCATCTCCACCACCGACACATGGCTCAAAGTACCTTTAGGCGGAAAAAGGCCGGCCTCTTTGTTGAGGATGCCTCGCATGTATTTATCGGTAGACACCAATCCTTTCATCAGGACATCGGCACCGCCCGAAGCGACAAGCGAAACGGCCATCGACACGCAACGCACGTCACTTTTCTCGTCGACAACAGCGAAAACCGTGGGGTCGATGCCTTCAGCCTGGCATATACGCAGCACTTCGGCCTTGTCGCCAAAGACGGTAGGCTCCACAAGCCCTTCGCGATATGCTTCGTATACGGCCTTAAGCGTGTGCGCATCATTGCCGTAGGCCACGGCAAGGCGTTTGCGGCCCTGTCGGCGCGCTTCTTCTACTATTTGGGAAAGTTTGGTTATCATATTTTTCGCGGTAGATGGTTTATTGCTTGTGCAAAGATACAGATTTCTTTCCGTATTTCCACCCACCTTTTGTTCCATACGTATAAAACGGCAGAAATAAGAGATATAAACGAACGGTGGTCGGGAATGCAGACTACATCCCCGGCCACCGTTCTAAAAGATACCAATCATTTATCTGTAGCGAACGGAGCCACCGGCAGTCCGTTCTCTCCATAGAGGTTGCCGCCGGGATAGTCGGCCCAATTGTATCGGGCCACGACAGGTTCTTTGACAAGATACGAGGACAGCCGCAGAGTTCTGTCATCTATCAAGGTAGCGTGCGCGGATGCCCACTTGCCATCTTTATCGCCGATGATAAAGCCTGTGACAACACCACCTACGGCATTTACAGGCCTGTCGAAGGTCAATGTCATGCACTGACCGTTTTTATCGGCATGCGAGCACACAGGAGGCTCACATGTCTGTCGGTGCCCATAAGTCTTGTCGAGAGCTATGATTGCCAGACGCCGCGCAACTTCGGCTTTGTTTGTAGGATGTATGTCGACGGGGTTACCGAGGTCGACGGCCGAAGCCATGCCGGTATTCGGCAGTTCAAGGGCTTTGGCCTGGGCATGCCTGAGAAGCGCCCACTCCGATTCGGGCTGGACGGCCACAGCTTGCCTGAAACCGGCCAACTGCACAAAATAGAAAGGCATTTCAGGCTTTCCGAAAGCTTTCCGCCAACCTTCAATCATGTTTTTGAAGCAGACTTCGTACTGAGTGTCACGCCCGACGTTCTGACAGCCCTGATACCATATTACCCCGGCCAACGGCATCGACGTCAGCGGATTAATCATCGCATTATACAAAGACGACGGAAAATGCTGTGTGTCGGGCCGGAAATAAGTCATGCCCGATTTCACAAAGTCGGCAAGGACGGCATATTTCCATTCACCGTCAAGGCAGTATCTTTTGCCGTCGACTTCGACATAGGACGATTTCCAGATGCCGCCTCCGCCGCCATTGTCGGCAACCTCGACCGTAATTACATTAGAGCCGCCCTTCACCAGGCTGCCGTCGACCGCATAGTCACGCATGATGTCGTGCGCATAACAGCTGCCAACGTGCTCGCCATTGAAGTATGTGATATCCATATCGTCGACGGCACCGAGACACAGGCGAAGAGGCTTGCATGCGGCTTCGGCCGGAAGCTTAAGTTCAAACTGCATTGCCACAATACCGTCGAAACCGGGCAATACGTTATCCTCCCACAAAGAAGGCACAGGCATTTTCCGCCAAGCGCCGCCGGTCTGAAGCACTGCCCTGTCGAACGGATAGTCTATCTTGCCGGCCTTGCCGCCGTTTTCATAGACGCGCTTGAGCTCGGTGTCTTTCAAGGCCTGCTCTCTTGACTTTCCGCCCAACAGTTCATAATAGTATTCAAAGCCCGGCACTCCTGAGAGCGATTTGTGAGGCGTCCACGCCTCTACCGTCGTGCCGCCCCATGTAGCGTCGATGACGCCGACAGGCACGTTCAGCGAGTCCTGCAACATACGGCCATATAGATAGCCTATAGCCGAAAACGACTCCGCCGCAGGCGACGCCTCTACCCATCCGTATTCTACCGACGCATCATCGAGAGGTGTCATCGATATGGAGTTCTTTATCTGCAAAAGCCGCAGCGCAGGCCTGTGCATCGATGCCACAACCATGTCGGCATCCATCAAACGTGCCCAATCGCCACGCACGGGAAACTCCATGTTCGACTGCCCCGAGCATAGCCATACTTCACCGATAAGAACGTTTTGCAGCACTTTCCTGCCGCTGCCGTCGCTCACGACAATGTTATAGGGACCTCCGCAGCCGGGGGTCGGCAAGGTGGCCGCGAATTTTCCGTCGCTGTCCGTCCGGCACGATACAGGCCGCTCCAGCCAGTCGGCGTTTACCGTCACTTTCGAGCCGGGAACGGCCGTTCCCGGCAACAGCACCTCAGAGTCATGCTGAAGCACCATATTATCGGTGTATATCCGGGGCAAAACCACTTCAGCCGCCATGCTGCCCGAGCACAACAACATGGACAACAAAAACTTTCTTATCTTACTTTTCATCGTATCTTACATTGATTTTATGCAGAAGTTCAGCCGACGAAGCCCCTACGGAAAAGACATATTTGCCGGGGACAATGCGCTCGGATGCCGTCTCCTCATCATAATAGGCCAGCACCGAGACAGGGACATCTATCGACACGGAACGTGTCTCTCCGGGCAACAAATCTACTTTGGCGAAACCGGCCAATTTCTTAGCCTCTCTCACAAGGCCTTTCACTTTGGGTGCAGAGACATATATCTGCACCGTTTCCGCGCCTTTTAGCGAACCGATGTTTGAAACATCCATCGTGAATGTATATATGCTGTCGGTCCGGCTGACCGTGGGAGTGCCGATGTCGAACCGGGTGTAGCTAAGTCCGTAGCCGAACGGGAACTGCACAGGGATTTTCTTGGTGTCATACCATCGGTACCCTATAAGGATGTCTTCGTCGTAGTATATGTCGGAGATGTGGCTGTCGGCACGCTGTATGCCGGGATAACGGCGTCCGTCGCCCCATGTGGGAGTGTCTTCCAAACGATAAGGTATGGTAAACGGCAGTTTTCCCGACGGATTGACGGTACCCGTAAGCACGTCGGCAAGGCTGTTGCCGGCCTCACTGCCGAGATACCAGTCCTGTACTATCGCGGCGACCTTTCCGGCCCAAGGCATCGCAACAGGATTTCCCGATATATTGACTACCACGATATTCGGGTTCGCATCGGCGAGCGCTTCTATCAGAGCATCCTGTCCATACGGCAGATTGAGCGACAGACGGTCTCTGTCCTCGCAATCCTGATGCTCTTCTTTGTTGAGGCCACCTACGAAAATCACCAAATCGGCATTTCGCGCCTTCTCGACAGCATCGGCGACAAGGGCCGCGCTGTCGCGCCGTTCCGACAGAAGTTCGAAATCACGCGACTTGACATTGTTGTATATCACCCCACCGGCACCTATGTATCCGCGCTCCCAAGCGACTTCGGCCTTTCCTTGCAGAGCTTCGCTCAGACCCTGCAAAGGCGATATTTCTTTCTGCGCCTTCAACGATGACGAACCGCCCCCGATTGTCAGCATCTTGACGGCATTCTCGCCCACAAGCAGCACTTTACGGACATTTTCGGCTATAGGAAGCACCCCGTCGTTTTTAAGAAGAACGATGCCTTCTGCGCCTATGCGGCGTGCCGTGGCGTAGTGCTCGGGGCATGTAAAGCGCCCTTTCCAATGCGACGGAGCCATGGACGTACGGAAAATGGTGCGAAGCACGCGGCGGACATGGTCGTCCAACTCCTCTACCGAGGCTCTTCCGTCTCGCAGGCGTTCAAGATATGGGTTTGCCATATGGTATGTGTCGTAGGCGTTCATGTTTGCCGTGAGGCCGTCGGTACCGGTACCCATCTCCAGGTCAAGACCGCCGTCGATTACCAAATCGGTGTTGTGCACGCCGCCCCAGTCGCTGACGGTTATGCCGTCGAAATCCCAGTCGCCTTTCAGTATCTCTTTAATCAGCCGCGGATTTTCGCACGCATGCCGGTTTTCAAAGAGATTATACGATGGCATCACCGCCCAGGCGCCCCCTTCAACCACTCCGGCCTTGAATGCCGACAGATATATCTCGAAGAGGGCACGGTCGCTCACGTGCACATCGCATGTGTTGCGGTTGAGTTCGTTGTTGTTGAGGGCAAAATGTTTGAGGCAGGCAGCCACATTGTTGCTCTGCACGCCTTCGATATACGGCACCGCCATCTTTGATGCCAGCAGAGGGTCTTCGCCCAGGTATTCAAAATTTCTTCCGTTGAGCGGCGTGCGCAACATGTTCACTCCCGGTGCAAGAAGTACATCTTTGCCACGGTATCTGGCTTCTTCGCCTATTGCACGGCCATATTCACGGGCCAGTTCGGGGCGCCATGTAGCGGCAAGGCATGTCAGAGCCGGAAAAGCCGTACACGAATCGTTGGTCCAACCGGCATTGTCCCAATTGTCCCAAAAAACCTCACCGCGTATTCCGTGAGGGCCGTCGGCACACCATAATTCCGGTATTCCGAGACGCGGCACACCTGCCGACGAGAACTTCGATTGGGCATGGAGCATCTTCACCTTTTCTTCAAGAGTCATGCGCCCAAGGGCGTCTTCGACCCGTTCTTCCAACGGAGCCGTAAAATCGAGATACTTAGGAGTTCCCTGAGCAAAGGCGCCAAGCGCCAAGGCACAAGAAACAATGGCTACAACTATTTTCATCCTTATATATAACTTTTCAAAAAAATGAGGATGAGGATTTTCGAGCTTCCCCACCCTCTCTGTGAAGTCTTTTATGTCAGAGCCAAAACTATCTGATGAATACTTTCGAGACTTTATCGCCTTGACGTTTCAGGAAAACGCCCTGTGCCGGATTTTCGACACGTATTCCCTGAAGGTTGTAGTATACCGTAGCGGCTTCTTCTTCGGCAATGACACGGTCGATGCCGGTCGAGCTTGTGCCCGACACCGCCAATGTCCAATGTTCCAAGTCGAATGTAAGAGTATAGCTTCCGGCTTCTTCTACTTTCCAAACGTTGGTGTGGTCTGTCGAATAATCGAATTCGTCATTTTCAACAGCATACTTGCTTATCTTGCAGTCTTGTGTCGTAGGCACTATGAACGGAGCGCTCCAATTGGAAACAGGAGTAGCCTGTAGACTTCCGGCTGGCAGTTCACCGGAATACACGAACACATAGTCGGACTTTTTCTCGCAAGGAACGAGGCCGTTGATATTCCAACTGTTCACATCACCGATTAGATAGAGAGCATCGACAAGGATGGGGTTCTTTTCGGGCTCGCCATTGTAGACTGCAGCGATGGTCATATTTTTAATGTCTACCGTCAGAGTGTAGTTTCCTGCTGTGAGGACATTCCATTTGTAGTCGGGGTCGCCGGCAGTATATTGCATGGTTTCGGCGCTTATGCCGTCGGCCGATACGTTGCAATTATCCGATGTAGGACGATAGAATGGCTGCGAGTAAGATTCATCTTTGACAGAGCAGATTTTGAACTCGCCTACCGATAGATTGCCGGTGTAGCTGTACTTGCCGAATTCACCCTTGACGGGAGCAAGCACCGAAACATTAGACCAATCCCAGCCGCCTTCGGTAGCACCGCCTATCATATATAATTCTGCCGGCAGATATTCTCCCAGATATTCCGCCGAAACGATATAGTCACTGAGATTGAAGGTTATGCGGTAGCTGCCTTCTTCTGCGACTTTCCACATATTGGTGTGGTCATACGATACTTCGAAGTCGCCGTCGGACACGCCCGTTTGGCTTATCGTGCTGTTATTTGAAACCGGCACGATAAAGGCCGCGCCCCAATTGCCGGGAGCAAAGCATGCCTGAAATGTTTCGTTCTCTTTGAGGCCGCCTTCCCACACGAAAACATAATCAGAAGTTTTTTCGAGAGGGGTGGGGTTGTTGATGTCCCAGTTCGGCACGCCGAGCAGATATAGAGTCTCGGTTTCAATGGGTTCTTTTTCCGATTCGCCGAGATATTCTGCGGCAATAGTCAGCGCTTTGGTGTCTATGGTAATGGTGTATTTACCTGCTGTGGTCACCGTCCACTGGTCGTCGGGCGATGTTGTGTACACCACTTTATCGTTCGGCGTCACGCCATCTTCGCCTACAAAGCTTTCGGCCGTTTCAGGACGATAGAAAGGAGCGTCGAGGTTTTTCTCGGCACAAGCCTTGAACGTGCCCTTGACGAGGTCGCCCGTCCAGCTGTATTCGCTTTCACTTCCTTCGACGAGTGTAAGTTCAGATGCGTTGTCGAGGCTCCAGCCGCCGGCAGTAGCCGTGCCTATCATATAGAGCGAAGCCGGTTGTTCTTGAGCGAACGAGGTTCCGGCCGCGATTACGGCCATGAGAATTGTTTGGAAAAATTTTTTCATTTAAGTATTGTTTATTTGGTTAACTTAACGATTTTGCATGCGTGTGCCGGTAGATTTACCGATAACGATGTGGCAGTTCCTTCATCGGCATGCTTCCACAAATCGCGGACTTTCCAGGAGCCGTCGATGCCGAGGGTTTTGAAATCGACGTTGAACGACATGGCACTGTCGTCGCGGTTGAACAGCCCCACGACATAACTGCCGTCTGTCATCTGCCCGTACCATATCTGGCTGTCGCGGCTGTTGAGGACATCGCTCAAAGGCTTTCCGACAAAGCCGTCGGCATTCAGCGCCAAGAGTTCGGTGTTAGTGTAGAATTTGGTGTTGTCGCCGATTGTATTGTACTGGTCGGCAATAGACACCGGACCTCCGGCCATGAGCTGCAGCGAAACCACCGATTCTTTTTCGGCGTCGGTATTGAACGTGTTAAGGCGTATGAAATCACCGTCGAGCAGCACTTTGCCACGTCCTGAAATATGCGACCAATATACGAAGCCGTCGAACATATTGAGGCAGTTAGGCCATGTAGTGTACGATTTTCCGCGTTCGTTGTCGGAATAATGCCCCCAACCGCCATTTGCTGTGTCTGACACAATGCGCACCATGTTGCCGCAGAGTTTCTCGATTTCGGCATCGTAGTAAAGATGAGGCATCACAAGCGAGATGTAGATATTGTACTTTTTCGCATTTTCGGCGATATAGGTCAGTGCCCTCACATAGGCCTCACGACCGTAGCCGCGGCCTATCGGCCCCATGTTGCGGTCTTTGCCGTCTTCGTACCACGAAAGGAAATCGACGCGGATGTAGTCGATGCCGAGGTCGGCATAGTATTTAAAGAAACCGTCGATATATTCCTTTGCTCCCGGATATGTGGCAACTACCCATTGGAAGCCCCACATGTCGGGGGTATCGGGGTTCAGGACCTCGCTTTTGAGGTCCCACCGCAGGTCGCCTACTTTGTAATCGGTACCCGGGATTTTTGTATCGCCCGGAGCATGAATCCAGAGGGGATTGTCGTATATGCCCACTTTCAGGCCCTTGGCCTTGCACATGTCCACGAGTTCTTTGATAGACATCGAACCGTAGTGTGTCATATACGGAGAGCCGTTTTTACAGTTTTGCGTGATAAATCCGTCGGTGCACACCATGTCGTAGCCGTAGGGCTTGAGGTCTTTGGCGAGCCAGTCGGTTATTTTTTCCCACTGTTCGGCGTTGATGTCCATGTCTTCGTTCTTCACACCGTTAATCGACGCCAAGTGACAATACTCGTATACGCTCCAGTAAAGCGGTGCTTTTTTATTATGGATGTCTTCGATTTCGGGGAGCTCGGGCAATTCGAATTTCTGAGGCCGGCGCATCTCTATAGTATCGGTGCAGCCCGCGAGAGCAACGACAGCGAGAGCGGAAGCCAATATGCTCATTGATTTCATTTTTATCATGTTTTTCGCAATATTAAGAGGATGTTTGGCAACTGTTCAGCAGACACGCTGAACAGTTGCCTGAATTTGTTTATTGACCCAGATACTCGGCATTTACCGTCCAGGCGCTAAGGTCGAATGTGAGGCGGTAGTTCCCGGCATCTTCTACCTGCCACATGTTGGTGTGGTCGGGCGAGTAGTCGAAGTCGGCGGACTCGACACCGGCTTTGTTTATCTTGCAGCCATTTGATACCGGTAAGATAAAGGCCGCGCCCCAGTCGCCGGGAGTCAGGCATACCTGTAGGGGTCCTTGATTGAGAGCGCCCTCATAGACAAACACGTAATCGGATTTCTTCTCCATCGGTACGGGGTTGCCTATATCCCAGCTGTTGGGAGAGGCGTCACCGAGTATGTATAGGGCTTCGGTCGCTATCGGCCGTTTGCCGGGGTCGCCGAGATATTCGGTAGCTATTGTCATCTTTTCGATGTCGATTGTAATGGTGTAGTTGCCTGCGGTAACGACGTTCCATTGGTCATCGGGCGAAGTGGTGTACACCACGTCGGTTGCAGTGATGCCGGTTTCGGAAACATAGCATGTGGCAGACGACGGGCGGTAGAAGGGCGCATCGAAGTCTTTGACAGAGCAAGCCTTGAAGGTGCCTTTCGAGAGGTAGCCTGTCCATGTGTACTCGCCTTTATGCCCGGCCACAGGCGAAAGTTCGGTGGCCTTGTCAAGGCTCCAAACGCCGTCGGTCGCCGTACCAATCATGTAAAGCGGAGCAACGGGTTCGCCACCGTCGAGGTTCTCGACGGCCAAGGTCCACTTGCCGAGGTCGAAGGTGAGACGGTAGTTTCCGGCTTCTTCTACCTGCCACATGTTGGTATGGTCTACGAGATAGTCAAGTTCGCCGTTCTCTACACCGGCTTTATTTATCTTGCAGCCATTGACTGTGGGCAGTATGAACGGAACGTTCCAGTCGCCTGCGACAGCGGTTGCCTGCAGGGCGCCCGTAAACAGCTTGCCTTCGTATACGAACACATAGTCTGATTTCTTTTCCAAGGGGGTTGGGTTGTTGATATCCCAGTTGCCGGGAGCGGCATCGCCAAGTATATACAGCACGTCGGTAGATATCGGGCGTTTGCCGGGGTCGCCGAGGAATTCGGCAGCGATTGTCATCTTATCTATATTGATTGTGATGGTGTAGTTGCCTGCGGTAACGACGTTCCATTGGTCATCGGGCGATGTGGTGTACACCACGTCGGTAGCCGTGATGCCGGTTTCGGAAACATAGCATGTGGCCGACGACGGGCGGTAGAAGGGCGCATCGAAGTCTTTGACAGTGCTGGCCTTGAAAGTGCCTTTCGACAGATAGCCCGTCCAGGTATACTCTCCTTCGACACCGTTGACAGCGGTCATTTCGGTGGCCCTGTCGAGGCTCCATCCGCCTTCGGTGGCCGAGCCTACCATATACAGCTTCTCAAGGGAGTAGTCGCCCAGATATTCGGTCGAGATTGTCCAATGCTCAAGGTCGAATGTGAGACGGTAGCGTCCGGCCTCTTCAACCTGCCACATGTTGTTGTGGTTTATCGAATAGTTGAACTGCTCGGCCTCTATGCCGGTTTTGCCTATCTTGCTGTCGGCTGTCATGGGCAGGATGAATGCCGGAGCCCAGTCGCCGGGTGTCAGCAGAGCCTGAAGTGCGCCTTCGCTGAGGCCTCCCTCATAGACAAAGACATATTTGGATTTTTTCTCAAGGGGTGTCGGGCTCTCGATGTTCCACCACGACGGCGTAGCGTCGCCTATGATATACAGAGCCTCGGTTTCGATGGGAACGATTTCGGGAGCATCGGGCTCGCGCAGCCATGTGGCGCTCATTGTGCGGTGGCGCAAGTCGAAGCGCAAGTTGTACACACCGGCCTCCACAACGTTCCATTTGTCGTCGGGGTCGCCGGCGTGCATCTTGAACGAAGCATCGACGATAGGCTCCTTGCCGATTTCCGTGCCGGCGGCGAGCGGACGGATGAAGGGCACATCCCAAGTGCCGGTAGCCGTGCAGAGCTTCAATTCGCCTACGTTGAGGTTACCCTCATATGTGAACAGCAGAGGGTCTTCGTCGGATGCCGTCATGGGTGTCGGCGAAACGATGTCCCACCCCTTTGGAGTGGCGTCGCCCACCATATAGAGGACAGATGTCTTGATTGGCAAATCGTCCTCGATTATAATCAGGTCCTTTTCGCCCTCGCAGCCTGACAGCGAGCACATGAGCGGAAAAGCCAGCGTGTATAATATATTCTGTATTTTCATGATTGTTAATTAAGAGGGTCGTACAATTTGTACAGTTAAATGATTGTGGCTTATCGTCCGTAACCCGGATTTTGCTGCAGTATGGAGTTGGCATTCAGAACCGAGCGGACAATGGGGAAGATAGCCGTGTGGTTGTCGGCGTCGGGCAATTTGTCCCACCAGCGGCCGGTATTGAACTTGCCGAAGCGCACCAGGTCGATGCGGCGACGGCTTTCGGCGAAGAATTCGCGTCCCCACTCGGCCAGCATCTCGCTTTCGTTGAATTTGACTTTTCCTTCGGGCGCATACAGGACTTCGTCGAGCTTGTCGGCCGGATAGTTGCGGCGCCGTACCTGATTGAGGAGTTTGGCTGCCCCCGGCATGTCGCCGGCACGCATCTTGCACTCTGCCAGAGAGTATATTATCTCCGGAAGACGTATCTCGGTGTAGTCGCTCTCGAGCTGCTCGGGGTCGTCGTCGCTCAAAAGAGGATATTTCACAAAGTGCCATCCCGAGTTGTGGTCGCCGGTGCGGAGTATACTTGTCTTGTCGCCGGGCCATTTCTCCGGGTCAAGGCCCTGGAAGGTGCCAACGGCGTCTCTTATATAGAGGTCGTAAGGCTGTTCGGGCGCGCGCAGACGGGTCATTGCGCCGGTGTTGCGGTCTTTGTATTCAAGATACCCGAAAAGGAACATTCCCTCGCGGCGGCTGTTGCCGAGGTTTGTGTAGAACTTCATGCGTTCGTCGCCGGGATATTTCCTGAAGTTCTGTACCGGCATGCCAAGCTCGTAGCTATAGAGGTTTCCGTCGAGGTCGTAGCTCGGAGATGCCGCATATTTGCAGTTGTGGTTCAGGCCAGATTTGTTGTCATCGAGGAACCAAGCCGCATTGGCAGGCACGGTCCAGGCATATGTGTTGTAGTCATAATGCCAGTGCGAATAGCCTTTTGCGCCCGAGAAGCCGAAAATGACTTCATCGCAATTGTCGTTGTCGTAGTCGAAAGCGGCATCCCAACGGTCGGCCACCTCATAGGCGCCATATTTGCCTCCTATTATATCCTCTGCTATTCTTGCGCAGTCGGCGTAGCGGTCTTCACCTATATATACTTCGGCATTGAGATAGAGCCTTACGAGCAGCGATGCGGCTGCGGCCTGCGTCCACTGGCCCTGTATGGGCGAGTTTGTGCCAAGTGCGTCTTTGGTTATAAGCAGGCTGAGGTTGTTTTTAAGTTCTTCTTCGATGAACTTGAAGGTCTCTTCGGGCTTGGCCTGAGGGTTGTTCGGACGGTCGCTGTATGTTGTCACCAGAGGGACGTTGCGGAACTCGTCGAGCAATCTTATATAGAACCATGCACGGAGAATGCGGCACTGCGCCGTCAGGTTGTCGAACTCAGCCTGGCTGAAGCCGAATTGCTCGGGCGAGAACCTGCTCAGGTCTTCAATAACCAGGTTGCACTGCATGATGCCCTGGAAGCAGCCGTTCCATTCGTCGCGGGCTTCCACAAAGTCGTCGACAGTCCAGGTGTGATAGTGAAGCCGCTCCCAGCATCCGCCGTCGTAGAACCAGCCGTCGCGGGTGGGCGTGATGAGCTGGTCGGCCGGAAGCTCGTTGAGGATATGTCGGTTGCAGATGCTCCAGTAGGCATGCTCAAACGGACGGAAGACAGCCCTGATGACATCCATCTTCGTGTTGTAGTAGTTGTCGGAGCCCACCTGGTCGTATAGTGTTTCGTCGAGGTCGGTACAGCTGCCAAAGGCCAAAACCGACATGGAGGCTATGATGATGTTTTTCAAGAATTTCATTTCCAGATTATTTATAGATTAGAAATCAAGCTGGACGCCGGCAATGAATTGGCGTGTCGACGGATAATAGCTTCTGTCGCCCTGAGCACCCGGCTGTAGGCCGTTGACCTGATAGGTAGAGGGGTCTACACCGGTGAATTTTGTGAGCGTAAACACGTTCTTGACAGTTCCGAACACCCTTATCTTGTCGATAAACCGGCATTGCGGCAATTTCAGAGTATAACCCAAGGAGACCATGTCGAGCTTGAAGTAGTCGCCGCGCTCGAGGAAATAGTCGCTCACCACGGGTGCGGTGTATGGCGATACGTCGAAGTTTTTGCCGTAGGCCTTCTTGAGCATGTTGCCGTTGAAGTTACGGGTGCCGTAGTAAAAATCGTGAATGTTGAAAATGTCGAAGCCGAAAGCGCCCCTGAAGAACAAAGACAGGTCGAAATTGCGGTAACGGAAATTGTGGCTTGTCGACATTGTGAATTTAGGCATACCGTTGCCTACCACACAGCGGTCTTCTTCTGTAGCCATCGATGCGCTTATCATTTCGCCGTTCTTGTCGTAGACCACCCAGTCGCCGTTGCGGTCGACACCGGCATAGCGCCACATATAGAAGTTTCCGATTGGTTTACCTTTTTCGATGCGCTGCAGATAGTAATAAGGATATGGATTTACAGTTTCGCACACGCTGTAGTAGTCTTGCCCGACATATTGCGAGTTGCTGAATTCGACGAACTTGTTGCTCATTGTCGAACCGACAACACCGAAATTGTAGGAGAAATCTTTCGTATCCACCACATTGAAATTAAGGTCGAACTCGAAGCCCGAGTTTTTCATTGTTCCCACATTGACGAATGTCTCGCCGTGGATGTTCGGCGGCACCGACACGGTATAATTGCCGAGCAAATCCTGCTGACGGCGGTTGAAGTAGTTGAGCGAACCGTAAATGCGGTTGGACAGCAACGAAAAGTCAAGACCGATGTTCCAGTTCTTACCTTTTTCCCACTTGAGGTCGGGATTCACGTTCTTTCCGGGGCCCCATACCTGGATATACTTTCCGTTGTAGTAATAGTAGCCCCATCCTTTCATGGTGTTTATCGACAGATAGCTGGCGAAGTCCTGGTTGCCTGTCACACCATAGTCGGCGCGGAGTTTGAGGTCGTCAATCCATTCGATGTCTTTCATGAAGTTTTCCTGCGAAATGCGCCAACCGACCGACACTGCCGGAAAGTTGCCCCACTTGTGGTTTTTGCCGAATTTCGACGACCCCTCATGGCGCAGAGATGCCGTAAAAAGATATTTTCCGTCGTAGTCATAGCTTACGCGACCGAAGAAGGCTATGAGCTTGGCATCGTTCTTGTAGCTGCCCATCAATACTTCGCCCTCTTCTTTTGCCCATGCACCCGACCCGAGGTCGTCGGCTCCGAGACCGTCGTTGGGAAAATCACGGTTCTCGGCGTTAAACCCTGATGATTGCATATACTGATACGAGTAACCTACCATTGCTTTGAGATTGTGCTTGTCGGCAAAACGGGCACTATAGTTGGTAAGCCACTCCAGAATGTACTGTTTGCTCATGGTGTAGGAGCGAGAAGCCACTCCGTCGTGACCGCCGTTTATGCAGGCAGTGCTCGTCGACGGGCAGAAAGCCGAGTTGTCGTTGCTGTACTGGTGGTCGGCAAACATAATCTGTGTAGACAGGTTATGGTTGCTGTCGGCGTCTTTTGCCAAGAGCGGCAAGAGATTGAGCTTTAAGGTGCCGTCCATGTCGAGCAGCTTGTCGTCGGCATGGCTTTTTTCAAGCTTCTGGCGCTCTACAGGGTTACTGCCTGCTATCTGACCGAAAAAGTTGTAGTACTGCGATGGGTTGCTCGGGTTCATCAGGGGAGTCGTGGGGTTGGCCTCGATAGCGTCTTTGAAAACGCTCCAGTCGGCGTTGTCTCGCGAAATGATACGAGGCGCCACATTCAGCTGTATGGTGAAGAGTCCACCCTTTGTGGTGTGCATCACCGAAGCGCGTGCGCCATATTCTTTACGGCCTGAACGCAGGTCGATGCCGTTTGCATCGCGGAAGTCGGCGCTTACACGATAGTTGCTGCGCTCGTTGCCGCCGCTGACGGTAAGGGTGTGTTGCATTGTGAAGCCCGTGCGCGACACGGCGTCGAGCCAGTCGATATTTCCGCCGATATCCACACCGGGGTCGCCCCAGCCAAGGCGTACATCGCGGAAATCCTGAGCGCTCATCATGTCGAGCTCTTTTTTCATGACATCCCATGCGAAAGTTCCCTGATAGGTGGTGTGTGTTTTGCCGTCACGGTTTCCTTTTTTAGTAGTCACGACAACGACACCGTTTGAACCTCGCGTGCCATAGATAGCAGATGCGGCACCGTCTTTGAGGATGTCGAACGACGCAATGTCGTTTGGGTTTACATTGGTAAGGTCGCCACCGGGCACGCCGTCGATTACAATCAGCGGGCCGAGGCCTGCCGAACGCGACGAAACGCCACGTATCTGTATGCTTGCCTGGTTGTTGGGGTCGCCTGCACCGGTGTTGGTGATTGACACGCCGGGCACCTTTCCCTGAATAAGCATCTTGGGGTCGAGCGAGCTTACCGAAAGGAAATCTTTTTCGCCCACGTGGCTGATGGCCGAGGTGAGTTCTTTCTTGTCCATGGTGCCGTAGCCGATAACCACCACTTCGCTCAGAACCTGGGTATCCTCGGAAAGCACGACATTGAGCGTACCGGCGCTATCGACCCTCTTTTTTTCGGGAGCATAACCCACATATGAAAAAACGAGGTTGCTGCCCGCCGGCACTTCGATGGCATAGTTGCCGTCGATGTCGGTTGTGACACCTACGCCAATCTTGTCGCACTTTACCGAAGCCCCTATCAGCGGCTCTCCCTGCGAGTCGCTGACAGCACCTAAAACTTTAACCTTTTTCTCTGCTTTATTTGTAGATACGTTCTGAGCTTTTGCCTCAGCTTTGCTCAGCACTATCTGTTTTTTGCCGATGGCATAGTCAATGCCGCATGCCGGAAGTACCTTGTCGAGCACTGCCGGAACAGTCTCGTCGGTGGCATTGACAGACACCAGCCGGTCGACGTTTATCGACTCCCTGCTGTAGAGGAAGCGGTAGTCGGTCTGACCTTCGATTGATTTTAGGACGTTCACCAACGGAACATCCTTCATATTCACAGAAATTCTCTTGCCGGAAGCGCTTGCAGACAAGCCCGTGAAGAGCAAAGCCAGCAACACCAGCAACAATTTTACTTTGGGCAACAGACGGCCCAACGGAATCGGAATTAATTTTCCCATAGATTTATGTGTGATTGGTGTATTTTCGTGGAGTTATTTTTTAAGGTTATGCAGCATTTTTTTGCTGTCGTTATAAAAAGAGCAACTCAGCAAAAATAATCCACATCGCAAAAGCACAAAATTTTTCATTTTCTGAAATTTTATGCAAAACGCTTGTCTATTAAATAGATATTCTCTACTTTCGCACAAAATATTACAACATGGCTAACAACAATTCTGAAAATGAGATGTTATTAGTGGCTGCCCTCAAGCTCGACAGCCACGAAGCCTTTGTTCGGATTTTTCATCACTATTATTCCGATTTGGTCATGTTCGCCTCCCGTTTCATCATCGACCGGGAAACATGCGAAGACATCGTACAGGAGGCCTTCATCAAAATCTGGAGCAACCGCAAAATTCTCGAAATCCGCACCTCGCTCCGCACATACCTTATCGCACTTGTGCAACACCTGGCCCTCAACGAGCTGAAGCACCGCAAGGTGAAGGCGCTCTATCAGGACAGCAACCATGAAATGATACTGGCACTGTCGGCCGAAGAGCACATGTTCTACACCGAACTGAATGCCGCCATCGAAAACCTGATGTCGAACCTTGACCCCGAAGTGCGCCGGACATACATACTCAGCCGCACCCACAGGCTGAAATACACTGAAATCGCCAAACGGCTCAACATATCTGTCAGAACCGTCGAGGCCCGGATAAGCAAAGCCGTAAAGTATCTCCAGCAAAACCTGACAGCATATAAAAACATAATCATCATAATACTTACTTCAAGCCTCCTTACAGTTATATGATGGACCAAGAAACTAACAACAACACAAGCATAGATTTCCAAATCACCCGCTATCTTGCCGGAGATGCCTCGCCACGGGAGATTGAAGACCTTCTGCACTGGATAGAACAGTCAGACGACAACCGACGCTATTTCTTGCGCCAGCAGGATATATGGAGCGCCCTGAACCCTCATTTCGACATAAGGGATATCGACATTTCAAAGTCGGAACGACGCCTTCTCACTATAACCGGCATTAAACACCATGGCTTGGGCTACATGCTCAGAAAAATAATCAGAGCCTGCACACGCATTGCCGCTGCGGCTTTTCTGCCGGTGCTCGCCTTAGCCCTGTATTTCATGTTCCGGACACCGGCCTACACCGGGCAAGAGATAACAATGACAACCTCCTACGGCTGCACCGGTCGTGCCACACTACCCGACGGCACGGGCGTGTGGCTCAACGCCAACAGCACATTCCGATATCCGCCCGAGTTCAAAGGCGACACTCGCGACGTGTTTTTGGAAGGTGAGGCTTATTTCGATGTCAGCACCGACAAGTCGCGCCCCTTCAATGTGGCAACGCCCTATCTCTCGGTTACCGCCACCGGCACTCAATTCAACGTGAACGCATACGATGCCGCCGCCTCTGTGACCCTGATTGAAGGCAAGGTCGATGTCGACGGCACGGACCTGAGACCAGGAGAGCACCTTATGCTCGACGACGGCAAGGCTGTCGTAAGCAAAAACGGCAATCCCGACAAATACTGTTCGTGGCGCGACGGCATACTTATATTCGAAGACGAACGCCTGACCGACATATGCACCCGGCTCCATCAGATATATGGCGTAGACTTCGACATTTCGCCCGAACTGCACAACCGGACATTCCGCATGATTCTCAGCGGAGAAAACATAAGCGAGATACTCCACTATTTCGAGATGTCGGCACCGGTGATTTGTGAATCCGAAAACTTGACATCGCCCGACAACACAAGCAAAACTAAATTGAAAATACGCATAAGACCATCCTAACCCTAATTATCATGAATGCTCCAATAAAATTACTTGCCCTCGCCCTTATTCTCACGGGCTGCGGCACCAAGCCGGAAACCATCAGTTCTCCCGACGGCAACCTGGAAGTGACCTTTGAACTTACCGACCAAGGGCAGCCCTCATATTCGGCAAAGTACAAAGGAAAAGATATCGTGCTGCCTTCTCTGATGGGTTTCGACCTCAAAGACGCCCCGTCGCTCACAGACAATTTCAGGCAAACAGGCATTGAACGCTCTTCTTTCAATGAAACATGGGTTCCCGTATGGGGTGAAAACGATTCCATAGTAAATAATTATACGCAGATGACCGTCAGCCTCGAACAGGGCAAGCGCAAAATGGACATCGAATTCAGGGCCTTTGACGATGGCTTCGGCTTCCGCTACATCTTCCCCGAGCAGCCCACCAAGACCTTCACCGTCACCGACGAGCTCACGCAGATGGCGATGGCCGGCGACCATATGGCATGGTGGATTCCGGGCGACTACGACACCCAGGAATATGAATATACAAAATCGCGCCTCAGTGAGATACGCAGCCATGCCGACGACAATTTCATGCCCAACGCATCGCAATACCGCTTCTCTCCCACAGGGGTACAGACGGCATTGATGCTCCGCACCAACGACAGCCTGTATCTGAACCTGCACGAAGCCGCGCTGGTCGACTTTCCGGCCATGCACCTCGACCTCAACGACAGCACCCTGACTTTCAAAGCCGCGCTGACACCCGGTCCTGACGGCACTATGGCAACGTTCAGCACTCCTTTCAAGACCCCATGGCGCACAGTCACCGTAGGAGAAAAGGCGACCGACATACTGGCATCAAATCTGACGCTCAACCTCAACGACCCCTGCGCACTCGACGACACATCATGGATTCACCCGACCAAATACATGGGCGTATGGTGGGAAATGATTACCGGCGTAAGCTCGTGGAGCTATACCAATGCCGAGAACTTCGACCTTGCCACTTTCGACTATTCCAAGGCCAACCCTCACGGCAGGCACGGAGCCAACAACGAAAACGTGCGCCGCTACATCGACTTTGCCGCCGACAACGGCTTCGACCAACTGCTTGTCGAAGGCTGGAACATCGGATGGGAAGACTGGTTCGGCAAGGAAAAGGATTTCGTGTTCGACTTCGTGACACCATATCCCGACTTCGACATCAAGGCCCTCAACGATTACGCGCACTCCAAAGGCATCAAACTGATGATGCACCACGAAACATCGTCGGCGGTAGACAACTACGACCGCCACATGGATGGCGCCTACGACCTTATGAACCGCTATGGCTATGATGCGGTGAAAAGCGGCTATGTGGGCAACATCATCCCCAAAGGAGAGCATCATTACAGCCAAAAACAGGTAAACCACTACCTCAACGCAGTCAAAAAGGCCGCCGACAAGCACATCATGGTCAACGCCCACGAAGCTGTACGCCCCACCGGCCTGTGCCGCACCTACCCCAACCTCGTGGGCAACGAAAGTGCGATGGGACAGGAGTTCGGCGACATGAGCCCCCAGCACTGCACCATTCTGCCTTTCACACGCCTCAAAGGCGGCCCGATGGATTTCACGCCCGGAATTTTCCGCATGAAAATCACCGACTTCGCCCCCGGCGGACAAGGCTCGCAGAAACGGGCTACCATACCCAACCAGCTCGCCCTGTATGTGACAATGTACTCGCCGCTACAGATGGCCGCCGACATGCCCGAACACTACAAGGCGCACTACGATGCCTTCCAATTCATCAAAGACGTGCCCGTTGACTGGAGCAAGAGCATCTATCTCGACGCAGAGCCGGGCGAGTTCATCGTAGCGGCACGCAAAGACAAGAACAGCGACGAGTGGTATGTGGGCGGCGTCACCGACGAGAACGCACGCCAATACACCTTGCACTATAATTTCCTGACCCCGGGCAAGACATACGAAGCGACAATCTATGCCGACGCTCCCGATGCCGACGGATTTACAAACCCCGAAGCATACACCATTAGCAAGCACATCGTAAGCACAGAGTCGCAAGACACAATCGACATGGCACGTGGCGGCGGTTTCGCAATCTCGATAAAACCGGCAGAGAAAGACTGACGAACCTTTCAACCCTTCCAAATCATGTTCATATCAAACAAAAACATTCTGGCGCTACTGGCCGTTGCAGCCATTTCCGGCGGAAACGCCTTCGCTGAAAATCCCTGCATCGACGGGTGGTACGCCGACCCCGAAGGAGTGGTCTACGGCAACACCGTATTCATATACCCTACACGAAGCATCCCTTTCCACGAGCAGACTTCGATGGATTGTTTTTCGTCGGAAGACCTGGTCAATTGGACCAAACACGAAAACATCATCGACACTACCGAAGTAAAATGGGCTTGGGGCGCCCTGTGGGCTCCGGCCGCGCTTGAAAAAGACGGGAAGTACTATCTCTTTTTCGGCGCCAACGACGTGCATGAGGGCGAAGTCGGCGGCATCGGCGTCGCCGTTTCCGACAAACCCGAAGGACCTTTCAAAGACATACTCGGCAAACCGCTTATCAACAAGATTGTCAACGGAGCACAACCGATTGACCAATATGTATTCCGCGATACCGACGGGGCATATTACATGTATTATGGCGGCTGGGGGCATTGCAACATGGTCAAGATGTCGGACGATTTAAGTTCGCTCGTACCATTCCCCGACGGAACGCTGTACAAGGAGGTTACGCCCAAAGATTACGTCGAGGGACCGTTCATGTTGCTTAAAGACGGCAAATATTATTTCATGTGGAGCGAAGGCAGCTGGGTCGACGACGACTATCGGGTGGCCTACGCAATTGCCGACTCACCTTTCGGACCGTTCGAACGCATCGGGACAATACTCCGGTCAGACGCATCGATAGGTACGGGAGCCGGGCACCACTCAGTGATTTACTCGCCCAAGACAGACCGTTACTACATTGTTTATCATCGGCATCCGCTTGGCAGCACCGACGGCAACGCAAGGGTTACGTGCATCGACGAGCTGAAATTCGATAGTGACGGTAAAATCATACCCGTAAAGATGACCTTCGAAGGGGTTGCACCGACACCGTTCTAAAGTTCACGGCCTCAACAGGCTCCGTAGAGCAATAAAAAAATCCCGTTCGGCAATCCGAACGGGATTTTTTGAGGTACCTTGCAGAATCGAACTGCAGTAAACGGTTTTGCAGACCGTTGCCTAACCACTCGGCCAAGGTACCATATGGCGCTTTTGCGAGTGCAAAGTTAAGGCTTAATTTTCGATTGTGCAAATTTTTTTGACGCCGCAGCAAAAAAATCAGCAAAAAAGCTTCTGGAACACAATGGCGTCGGCATAGCGCGAGCCTCGGCGCAGCCATGAGCGCAGTCGGCCGCAACCTTTGAAGCCGGCCGAGGAAAAAAGTCGACGCGACGCTTCGTTGTCGGCCGCAACAATTGCCGCCAACTGGTGCATGCCGAGCGAAGCTGACGCCAGGCGACAAAGGGCATCGAGAGCGGCGAGGCCATAGCCCAGCCCACGGTGACGTTCAAGGACGGCAATACCGACGTAGCCACGGCGGTCACGCGGCGAAAAGTCGTATATGTCGACCGCGCCGACAGCCGTGCCCGATGCGGCATCGGCGATGACAAGGCGCAGCTGCTTGTCGGCAAAGATATCGGCGGAATACGCCGCGAGGTAATCCTGCAACATACGGCGGCTCGGGGGCGCCGTAAGTGCACCGTCGGTGCTGACATTTTCGCTTTCGAGCGTGAAGAGGAAATCGAGGTCGGCAGGCTCGGCCGCCCTTAGGGTTATTTCTACCATTCCGTTACAATTACAATATATCTTCGATTGTAGGGACATGCCTTTGGCATGTAGAAAATGCGCGCTTTCTCAAATCAACATGCCAAAGGCATGTCCCTACATCCGGTTTTTCTGTTATTCGTCGATTTTGACACGACATCATGTCCATTAAAGTTCAAAGGGTGTGCGTGCAAGGATTGAGCGCGCCAGCGTGGCCTCGTCGGTATATTCGATTTCGTTGCCTACCGACACGCCACGGGCAAGCTGCGTCACCTTGACATCGGGCGAACTGCGTTTGAGCAGCCTATAGATATAGAAGTTGGTGGTGTCGGCCTCGACCGTGGCGCCTGTGGCGAGTATCACCTCGTCGACACCGCCGGTTTTGACACGCTCAACAAGCGACGCTATTTCGAGACAATCGGGGCCGATTCCGTCGACAGGCGATATCAGTCCGCCGAGCACATGGTAAAGCCCGAAGTACTGACGGGTGTTCTCTATGCTCATGACATCTTTCACATTCTCGACCACGCATACGGTGGTAGAAGCGGCGCGGCGCGGCGACGCACATATGGGACACAACTCTTCCTCACTGATGTTGTGGCACAGACGGCAGTAGCGGATATCGCTGCGCAGGCGCGCCACGGCATCGGCCAGCGACGCGGCCTCTTCTTCGGGACGGCGCAACAGATGCAGGGCAAAGCGCAAAGCCGTCTTGCGGCCGACGCCCGGCAGACGCGAGAGCGCCGTCACCGCATTCTCGAGCAAGTTAGATGAATATTCCTGTTCCATTATGCGAATTTAGCCATTTTCGGCGGATTGACAAAGTAAGCACCGTCAATTGCGGCCATTTGGTAGAGAGAATTGTTCAATTTGTCGAATATTTGTATCATAGGGAACAGAAACCTTGAATATAAGTCGACTAATGAGTATCTTTGCATCCGTGTTTGAAAAAAATCTACAATTAGAATCACTTCTTCATACCAATGGATTTAAAAATTAAGGCCTTTGCAGCCATGGCGGTATTCTTCGCCGGCGCATCGGCACAGACTATTCCGGCACTCAGTCTTGACGATTGCCTGAAGATAGCCCTCACCGACAACCCGACGGTAAAAGTGGCCGACATAGAGGTCGAACGGCTTGACTATTCACGCCGCGACGTCATCGGCCAGCTGCTGCCGACCATCGATTTCGGCGGACAATACAGCCGCACGCTTGCCAAACAGACCATGTATATGAACATGGACGGCTTCGGCGATTTCGGCAACCTCGGCGGAGGTGGCTCTGAAGGCGGCGACGAGAACGAGGGCGGCCGTGAGGCGGCATCACGAGCCGGCGGCGGCGACGGAGGCATCAAAGTAGGCCTCGACAACTCTTACTCGGTAGGCTTCCAGGCCTCGATGCCGCTGATAGCGCCACAGCTATGGAAGAGCCTGTCGCTGACCGACACTCAGATTTTGCGCAGTCTCGAAGCCTCGCGGCAAAGCAAACAAAATCTCGTACAGCAAGTGAAAAGCGCCTATTACGGACTATTGCTTGCCGAAGATTCAAAGAAAGTGATACAGGAGAGCTACGACATGGCGGCCCTGACCCACGAGACATATAAAAAGCAATATGCCGCCGGTGCGGCGTCAGACTACGACGTGTTGCGCACATCGGTGGCCATGAAAAACATCGAGCCTGAATTGCTCCAGGCCGACATCGCCATAAAGCAGGCACGCCTTCAGCTGCTGATACTCATGGGCGTAGACTCGAACTTCGGCTTCACCGTAAGCGACAAGCTCAGCAACTACGAATCGACGATGTACGGCGACGCCATAGCGCACATCAACCCCGACTACAGCGGAAACGCCGACCTCAAGCTCCTCGACCTCGACTCGAAAGCGCTCGAAAAGAACCTCACCATACAGAAGCTCGCGTTCTCGCCCACGCTTGCGCTTACGGCCAACTACAACTGGACTTCGATGAACAACGGCACACCGTTTAAAGATTTGCGGTGGAACCCGTATTCATCGGTAGGACTGTCGCTGTCGATACCCATCTTTCAGGGCGGCCGCCGCTTCAACGCGGTAAAATCGACCGGCCTGCAGCTCGAACAGCTGCGTCTGCAACGCGAAAACCTTGAGCGTAGCGTGTCGATGCAGGTAGCACTCGCTGTCGACAACATCAAAATCAACGTAAAGCAGATAGCATCGTGCAGCGAAAGCGTGAGCCAGGCCGAACGCGCCCACGACATCATGGACAAGAGCTTCGACATCGGCGCCGCAAGCTACCTCGACCTGCGCGACAGCGAACTGGCTCTGACACGTGCCCGGCTGGCCTACTATCAGGCAATATACAACTACCTGGTTGCAAACAGCGACCTCGAGCTGCTTTTGGGCAAGGCCCCCATCGAACAATACGCAAACCAATAACCTTCATCGCATAATGAAACCGTCATATTATATCGCGGCACTGGCCGCACTGTCATTGGCATCGTGCTCGAAAGACAAAGAGGCTGCCGTAAGCGAGACAGAAGAGCTGCCCATAGTCACGGTCGACGTGGCACACCGCACAGAAGTTCCGCAGACAAAGGTTTACACGGCCAACGTCGAAGCCGAAAACCTCAACAACATAGCGCCGGCACAGCCCAACCGCATAAAACGCATCAACGTAGAGGTCGGCGACCGCGTGCGCGCAGGGCAGGAGCTTGTGATACTCGATTCGTCGAACATCGACCAGCTGCGCATCAACCTCGAACAGATTGAACGGGAATACAAGCGCGCCTCACAGCTTCTCGAAATAGGCGCTGGCACACAGCAGGCCGTCGACCAGCTGAAGGCACAGCTCGACGCGGCACGCTCGCAGCATGCCAACATGCTTGAAAACACCGTACTGCGCTCGCCCATCAACGGTGTGGTGACCGCACGCAACTACGACCCCGGCGACATGTGCGGCAGCCAGCCCGTGCTTACCGTAGGTCAGCTCGCCCCGGTGGTAAAGGTAATAATCAACATAAGCGAAAACGACCTCGGCACCATCTCTACCGGTATGCCGGTAGAGGTAAGCTTCGACGCCTATCCCGAACAGACATTCTCGGGCAAGATACAGCGTATCTACCCCACCGTCGATGCCGCCACAAGGACATTCGAGGTGGAAGTGCGCATAGCCAACGCCAAAGAGCAAATCAAGCCGGGCATGTTCGCACGTGTCACCCTCGACCTGGGCGCACAGCAGAACGTAGTCGTGCCCGACCGCGCCGTCGTAAAACAGACAGGCTCGGGCAACAAATATGTATATGTGCTCTCCGACGGCCATGTAAACTATAAGAAAGTGGAACTCGGACAGCGCTTCGACACCACCTACGAACTTCTCGACGGCATCGAGGACGGCGACACGGTGGTCATCACCGGACAGTCGCGTCTTGCCGATGGCGTAGCTGTCGAAGTGCAGAAATGATGCCCTTATTTTCACTTGATTAAAAAATCTTTATAAAAAAAACGACATGAGCTTATACGGCAGTGCGGTGAAACGGCCTATCATGACCACGCTATGTTTCGTGGCTGTGGTGATACTGGGTCTGTTCTCGCTCAAAAACCTACCTATAGACCTCTACCCCGACATCGAGACCAACACCATCATGGTGATGACGACCTATGCCGGAGCAAGCGCACAGGACATAGAGCAAAATGTGACACGTCCGCTCGAAAACGTCCTCAACTCGGTCAGCAACCTCAAACACATAACATCGAAGTCGAGAGAGAACATTTCGGTAATCACGCTTGAGTTCGAGTTCGGCGAAGACATCGACGTGCTCACCAACGATGTCCGAGATAAGCTCGACATGGTGTCGTCGATGTTGCCCGACGACGCGGAGAACCCCATCATCTTCAAGTTCTCCACCGACATGATTCCCATCATCATGCTCTCGGTGCGCGCCACCGAAAGCATGCCGGGACTCTACAAAATCCTCGACGACGCCGTCGCAAATCCTTTGGCACGCATCAGCGGCGTAGGCTCGGTGTCGATTTCAGGCGCGCCGAAACGCGAGATACACGTCTACGTCGACCCCGTGCGTCTCGAGGCCTACAACCTTACCGTCGAGCAAATCGGCAGCATCATCGGCGCAGAAAACCGCAACATCCCCGGCGGCACCTTCGACATCGGTTCAGACACATACGCACTGCGTGTGCAGGGCGAGTTCACATCGTCGGACCAGATGGGCGACATCGTAGTGTCAACACAAGGCGGCCGCACCGTGTATCTCCGCGACGTGGCACGCATCGACGACTCCCTTGAAGAACGCACCCAGCAGACATTCAACAATGGCGAGCAGGGCGCGATGATTGTGATTCAGAAGCAGAGCGGCGCCAACTCCGTCGAAATTTCCGACAAGGTGCTCGAAATGCTGCCCACCCTGCAGAAGCGCCTGCCGTCCGACGTCAAGCTCGGCATAATCGTCGATACCTCCGACAACATACGCAACACCATCGACTCGCTCGTCGAAACGGTGATGTACGCCCTGCTGTTCGTCATCCTTGTGGTGTTCTTCTTCCTTGGGCGCTGGCGCGCGACACTCATCATCACCATAACGATACCCATATCGCTGATAGCATCGTTCATCTATCTCTACGCCACGGGCAACACTCTCAACATCGTGTCGCTGTCGGCACTGTCGATATCCATAGGCATGGTGGTCGACGACGCCATCGTTGTGCTTGAGAACGTAACGACGCACATCGAGCGCGGCTCCGACCCGAAACAAGCGGCAGTGCACGGCACCAACGAAGTGGCAATTTCGGTAATAGCGTCGACTCTGACGCTTATAGCGGTGTTCTTCCCGTTGACACTCGTCACCGGCATGACGGGCGTACTGTTCCGCCAGCTCGGATGGATGGTGACAATCATGATGATTATCTCGACAGTGTGCGCCCTTTCGCTCACCCCGATGCTGTGCTCGCTGCTGCTCAGACGTGTCAATCACCACGGACGCCTCTACACACTCCTGTTCACTCCCGTAAACAAGGGCCTCGACGCCTTCGACCGCGGCTACGGCAAGCTTCTCCAATGGGTCGTTGGGCACAAGGCGGTGACATTCACCATCTGCATGGCTACGTTCGTCGGCTCGCTCTTCCTGATGAAGTCGGTCGGCACGGAGTTCTTCCCCACCGCCGACGACGGCCGCCTGCGCGTAAGCCTCGAAACTCCGATAGGCACACGCATGGAAATAACACGCGAAAGCACCATACGGCTACAGAACCTATGGCGTGAAAAGTATCCCGAAATCGAGGTGCTGAACTTCACCAACGGTACGGCATCGAGCGACAACACCTTCGCGTCGCTGAGCGACAACGGTCCGCATATCGTGTCGATGAACATACGTCTGTCAGACCCCGACAAACGCGACCGCTCAATCACCGAAATCGCCGCACTGATGCGCGAAGACCTCAAGCAGTTCCCCGAATACAAAAAAGCCCAGGTGTCGGTAGGCGGCATGGGCGGCAGCATGGGCGGCCAGGCTACTATCGACTACGAAATCTACGGCTACGATTTTGCCGAAACCGACTCTGTGGCAAGAATGCTCCAGACGGCTTTGCGGCAAATTCCCGGCACGGCCGACGTGCTCATATCGCGCTCCGACTACCAGCCTGAGTATCAGGTCGACTTCGACCGCGAGAAACTGGCTCTGTACGGGCTGAACCTGTCGACGGCAGCCACATATCTGCGCAACCGCATCAACGGCCAGCTCGCCTCGCAGTTCCGTGAAGACGGCGAAGAATACGACATCAAGGTGATGTACGCTCCCGAAGCCCGTACGTCTATCGAAGACATCGAAAACATACTCATCTACAGCAACGCCGGGAACGCCGTGCGAGTGCGAGACGTGGGCACCGTGGTAGAACGCTTCACGCCGCCGACAATCGAGCGCAAAGACCGCGAACGCGTCGTGACCGTCTCGACAACCGTACAGGACGTGCCCATGAGCCAAATCGTCGAGGCATCGCAAGCCGCCATCGACAAGATGGACATACCGCAGGGCATAGCCATACAGCTTTCGGGCAGCTACGAAGACCAGCAGGAATCGTTCTCCGACCTGCTCACGCTCGCCGTGCTGATTATAATACTGGTATATATCGTCATGGCGGCGCAGTTCGAGAGCTACACCTACCCGGCCATAATCATGACCTCGCTTCTGTTCGCCTTTTCGGGCGTATTCATAATACTGTGGCTCAGCGGCCATACGCTCAATGTGATGTCGATGATTGGCGCCATCATGCTTATCGGCATCGTGGTAAAGAACGGCATCGTGCTTATCGACTATATCACGCTCAACCGTGAACGAGGCATGTCTATCCGCCGCGCCGTAATCGACGGCGGCGAATCGCGCCTGCGCCCCGTTGTCATGACAACTCTCACCACCATCCTCGGCATGGTGCCCATGGCTGTAGGCACCGGGCAGGGCGCCGAAATGTGGCGCCCGATGGGTACTGCCGTAATCGGCGGCCTCACTTTCTCGACAATACTCACACTTCTGTTCGTGCCTGTGCTCTACTGCGTATTCGCATCGCGAGGCATCAAGAACCAGCGCCGCAAACACCGCAAAGCCCTGTTAGCTAAAACCACAGAAAAATGAAAGCCATATTCATAGCCTTTGACCAGGCACACTACGACCACATCGTCGAAATGCTCGAACGCTCGAACTGCCGAGGCTTCACAGCCTGGGAGCAGGTTACGGGCCGCGGCTCTGTCGACGGAGAACCACACTACGGCTCGCACGCATGGCCATCGATGGCATCGGCCATCATCACTATGGTAGAAGACCATCGCGTGCCCATCGTTTTGGGTAAGCTGAAAGCATTCAACGATGAACGTCCCAAGCTCGGCCTGAGGGCATTCGTGTGGAATGTTGAAGACTCGCTCTGACGAGCACTCTACAAAAATTACCGAATGGCGTCCGACAGATTGTCCGGGCGCCATTTTAGAATTCGGCAAGGAAGGAGAAATCGGAGCCGGGTTGTGCGAGGTCGATTGAGCCGCCACGTATGCGCCCGTTGAAAACGTCGGCGTCAAAACGGCCTTCCGAGACCTTCGGTAGCACCGAAAAAGTTCCTTCCGCACCGGCGGCGACATAACGGGAATAAAAGATACGGCAGAGGTGCCCCATTGTCATGCGGAAATTGATTTCGACAACGGGAACCAACAGGTAGCCCGGGTTATCGACGAGCATCATATCGACACCCAAGGGGCCTTCGTAAGCATCGCCGGCGACCTCTTCTATGATTGCGCAGAGCGCATCGCGCACGGCGTCAAGCTGTACTTGGGGACATAGGGCATACAGACCGGCTGCAAGCGCTTCCTGTGAGGCAAGTTCGTTGCCGGCATATGAGCCGAGTTGTTCGGTGCGGAACACGGAATATCCGTCGAAACGACATCGCCCGGCTTCGAGGGTGAACAGCATGGCGAAATCACTTATCTTGTTGTAGCGCGGCTCGGCCATGACCGAAGCTTGACGACGCAACATGCCACGAACCATGGGCATCTGAGCATCGATAAGCGAGCTGTCGGTAGCCACAAGTCCTCGGCCCGACGAAGACCACGGGAGTTTGAGCACCGTGCCCTCGGGATGCGACATCACAAAGGCCCTCACCTGAGCCTCGTCGGTGCATTCGAGAGCTGCCGGAGCCACTGCGAAAGGCAAGCTTTCGGCAAGTTTGTCCGCGACATAGGCTGCAGTACGCCGATGCGACAGGCTTCGTATCTTGGCAAGTGTGGCATCGTCTGGCAAATTATCAACAGAAAATCCCACGTCGGAAAAATAGCGTCGCGAGGCTTTTGACCAACCCCAAGGTGCGGCGGTAAGTCCACGGCAAACGCCGTCGAACAGATGCACGTCAATGCCTAAGTTGTCGCGCAGACGGCCGAGCCACCGCGCATCAACGCCTTGAGTCAGCACTTTGTCGCCTGCGTCGCCATACCACAGCGGCAGCGTCGCACCGGCACGGCGCAGACGCACGGCAGCCGACGGCGCAGTATAGCGCTCGACATCGAGAGCAAGCGCAAGGTCGTTCTCAGGGTAAAACAGATGAAGCTTGGGCATTATACTTTGTTTTTCTTTTGTAAAGGTAGTCATTATTTACAACACTCAGCCAATTTTTGATTTGTGGGTGTCATGATTTTATACTACTTTTGCAACGCACATTAAAATTGTGCGGACATATTTAAATAATAGAAGAAGCGTTTTGCTTATCTTGCTAAAGAAAACCTGAGAAATTTTCGACAAGTGCAAGGATGTAGCCAAACGGTTCTCACGCTTAGCGTGGGCTGCTGTTTTCATATCTTTGCACTTAGGTTTTCTCAGGACCGTCTTTAGGAGATGTGGCAATTCAGTCCACGTCTTTATTGTTTTCTAAGAACTCCTCATGGGACTGGGAGGGGCATTGCTAACCAATGAAAAAACTATTTGCAATTCTTCTGATTGCAGCATCGGGGTTTACGGCGCAGGGCGCAGACCCGACAGTGAAGTTTGACTTCCAGACATCAGAAGCAAGGACTCTCGACCTTTCGCCGAGCACCTACATCCGCCCGTTGATTGCAGAGGTCGTCGTCGACACCAAACGTGGGAGAATCTCTGATTCATGGACTCTTTCAGCCAAAGATTTGGCGGCGCGGTCGATTGTACGGAAATCAGGCGACATCGAAACCGAAGCTACGATTCAAAATCTGAAGGCCTACGGTCTGTATAAATCTTCTGAAAAGAACAATTGCGACCTCATCGTTGCCGCTACATTCGACATAAAAATAACGAATGAGGGCGCAACCATCAACCTGGTAGGCTACCCGGCAAACTTCACCAACTGGGCAACAGGCACACGGGCCGACTACGATTGGATTACACTCGAACAAGGTCTCCAAACAATTGACGCCCCTAAATCTAAATAATGCGTGCGCTATGAAGAAATTAGTTATATTCATAATACTGGTAAGCCTCTGCGGAGTATGCGAGGCACAGAAAGTGAGGTCGGTATCCGAACAAGTAATCCGTGTTGAAAAAGAGAAAGTGCCTGTCACTATCGCAGACCACTGGTATGTCAAGGCAGGTGTTGGTGCGATGACAGGTTGGGGCACAACCTACGTCGATTACAACCTGAGTTTCGGATACAGCCATATATTGAACCGTCATGGCCTTTACTGTGGCGGACAACTCGGTGTGACGGGGATGGTATATGACACCGCGGATTTTTTAGAAGACGTCAAAGCCGGAGCCGGAATATATGCCGCTCCGACATTGGGTATAAAAAAGCGTCTTGGCACAAATACGATATTTGACGGGCATATTGCCGGAGGCTATATGTATGCACCGGCTAAAGATGATGATTATGATGACCATAATCGAGGCTATTGGGAAGCCGGTGTCGGCATCTGGTATAAATCGTTCCTGTTTGAAATACAATATATGGGTTCAACTGCATGTACGTTAAGCAATGGCGCCGTGTTCAATATAGGCTTCAAATTCTGACATTGCTTAGGCAATCCAATAGTCCACAACTCCACGTATCGTTTTCGGTGCGTGGAGTTTCTTAACTCTACGTATCGATTATTCGGCTCATAATGATTAACTTTGCATCTGTAATGCCACTAATTCTATGACGATTGATTTAGGACATGTTTGAAATTAACAAAACTTTAAATTTAGGAGTCTCTCAGGGAAACCTGACCGTGACACGATAAATGACACGATAAATGACACGATAAATGACACGATAAATGACACGATAAATGATACGATAAATGATACGACATTTAATCGTAACAACCTGAAATCAGAACATTATTTCTAACTTGCACTGACTTTCCGAAGCTAACTATGAAAGCAATATCCCGTTTCTTTTTCGGCAAAGACCTGTGGAACTCACGTTTCGGCATGGTGGCCGCTTTTTCGTTCGCCAACATGCTGTGGTTCGTCATCGACTGGTGCCTGGGCACCACTTTCAGGTCGATGAGCATATGGCTGTTGTGGGTCAACAACATCTTGGCGGCATTGCTGCTAACGTTGCCGTATGTGCTCACACGCAAGGTGTGGGTTCAGTTGACGGTGCAGGCGCTCGTCGACATGCTTCTTGTTGCAAACCTGATGTACAGCCGCACATACTTCACGGGCATTCCGCCCGAAAGCTATTTTCTTGTGTCGAACCTTGGCGACTTTACGGCCAGCGTATTTGATTCGCTGCGGTGGAGCGACGGGGTATTCGCAGTACTCATAGCCGCCGAGGGAATAGTGGCTTACCGAAAACGTAAAATCGCCCCCCCCAGGCACTTAATCCTCAGATACGCTTCCATTGTCTGCATTCCGGCGGCAGTATCGGCCATCGGTATCTCGGCAAAGGGCGGTTTCTACAAGGTATACGACAAACTCGTGCAGGCGTGCTACACGAGCAGTTGCGGCGTGCCGGCCTATACCGTCGCAGGACATATAGCATACTACAACATAGAAAACCGACGCGCATCCGACCCCTCGGTAAAAGCTGCCGTCGACAGCTGGTTCTCGAAGCATGAACGGCTCATGCCGGCATATTCGTTGCCCGACAGCATAGCGCCGAGGCAGAACCTTGTGATAATACTGCTCGAATCTTTCGAGAGCTGGCCTTTGGAGAAGAGCATACAGGGCAAAGAAATCACCCCATATCTCAACAGTCTGCTCGCCGACAGCAGCACTTTCTATGCTCCGCGAGTGCTGACGCAGGTGGCCGCAGGGCGCTCTATCGACGGGCAACTGCTGCTGACTGCCGGACTACTGCCCACCGTAGGGTCTGTATACAGCACGCGCTACCCCGGGAGCACCTACCTTACACTCAACAAGGCTCTTAAAGAAAAATACGGCAGCACAAGTTCTCTGTTTACCGTCGACCAGCTGATAACGTGGAACATGGGCGTGATAAGCCACGCGTTCGGCTACGACAACATATATGACCGCAGCACATGGGTGACTGACGAAAAAGTCGGCCGGCCGGGCAAACTCAGCGACGGGTCGTTCTTCCGTCAGAGTGTAGAGAAACTCGGCCATGGCGGCTATTGGCCCGAAGGTACTCCGGCGATGCTGACATTCGTCACCTATTCGGGGCACAATCCGTTCCGCCTGCCCGAAAACCTAAAAGATCCCGACTTCGACATATCGTCGAGCGGCCTGCACGACACGCTTGTGCGCTATGCCACAATGGCACACTACACCGACTCTCAGCTGCATACGCTGATAGAGTATCTGAAAAGCCGCAGCGACTGGCCGCAGACAATGGTGCTGATAACGGGTGACCACGAGGGGCTCGCTGTTGAGCGAGAGGCAATCCGCAACTCGTCGGAAGCCGCCGCCGCTCTTGTCGATGCCGGGCAATTCACTCCATTTATCGTACTGAACGCCCCCGTAGCCGGACGCTACGACGGCGTAATGGGGCAAGTGGACATGTACCCCACCCTGCTATCAATGCTCGGAGCCGAAAGCTATCGCTGGCAAGGCGTGGGACAGAGCGTGCTCGCGCCCGACAAAATCAAGGCCGCCATATCGTCGATGACAAACGAGCTTGTGGGCGACACCACGAGCGTCAGTCCCGAAAAACTCAGGCATTGGGAAGAGGCACGCCGCATATCTGACATAATCATACGCACCGACTACTTGAGAACGGGAGAATAACGATTTGATTATCAATAATAAAAAGCAGGGAGAGGAAACGGCGCCCGGCGCGGCCGTTTTCTCTCCCTGCTTGTGTGGGTACGCATTGTCGGGCCGGCTCTTGGTCCGGCTGCACAACATGGCCCTTTCCTTGTTAGACATAAGAACAAAAGGTTTTTATTTTTTTGGACAGTTCGTATGTTTGCAGTGGTGTAACTGCGAACAAAAAACTTT
>CAJTXL010000007.1 GCA_910583525.1 uncultured Muribaculaceae bacterium
GAGCATCTGACTGTTAATCAGAGGGTCGTTGGTTCGAGTCCATCTTGAAGCGCTATTTATTATCACTATTTCTTGCAAGCTTCAATAGCTCAGTCGGTTAGAGCATCTGACTGTTAATCAGAGGGTCGTTGGTTCGAGTCCATCTTGAAGCGCAAGCATCAAGCCGGATAAGCTTTCACAGAACGCTTGTCCGGCTTCTTTTTTGCATATCCGAATAGAATTTAGTATTTTTGCAGCCTGAAATAAAAAAACGAATTTAACAAATCATATGGCAACAACAGCAGATTTCAAGAACGGAATGTGCCTCGACATCGACGGCAACTACTTCTTCATCGTAGAATTCCTACATGTAAAACCCGGCAAAGGCCCGGCTTTCGTCCGTACAAAACTACGCAACGTGAAAACAGGACGCATATTCGAAAAAACATGGAATTCAGGCGTCAAAGTAGAAGAAGTGCGCATCGAACGCCGCCCCTACCAGTTCCTCTACAAAGATGACATGGGCTACAACTTCATGCACACCGAAACATTCGAACAAGTGGCTATTCCCGGCGAAAGCATCGAAGGCGTAGAGTTCCTCAAAGAAGGCGACATTTGCGAAGCCATGGTGCACGCCGCATCAGAAACCATACTCACCTGCGAAATGCCCACTTCGGTAGTGCTCGAAATAACCTACACCGAACCCGGCATCAAAGGCGATACCGCAACCAACACCCTCAAACCCGCAACCGTCGAAACAGGCGCCGAAATCAGAGTTCCCCTCTTCTGCAACACCGGCGACAAAGTGCGCATCGACACTCGCAACGGCTCGTACGTAGAACGCATAAAGGCATAAGCCCAATATGCCCAACTCGCTGTCACAATATAGCCACAACTATATTCTCAGCGCCGGCGAAAGCAGCGCCGAGGGGCGTATGCCCCTGACATTGGTAACCGAACGGGTTATAGAAGTGGCGACAGAACATGCCAACGCTCTCGGCATAGGCTATGAAGCGCTGCTCAAGCGCAACATCGGGTGGGTTCTGAGCAGGCTGTCGATTGAGATGCTCAGATATCCCGTTATCAACGAAGGGTATACGCTTACTACCTGGATTGAATCCTACAACCGACGTTTCAGCGAACGCAACTTCGTGATGACAGACCCCGAGGGCAAAGTCTTCGGACATATGCGCACCGTGTGGGTTCCGATGGATTTCGCCTCTCGTACTGTCGCCGACATAGCGGCATTCGAAAAGACGGCATTTCCGACAGCCGACCTGCCATGTCCTATTGCGAAAACTCCTCGGATACCGGCACTGCCTGAGGACGCCGAATCGGAAGAATACACATTCCGCTACCGCGACCTCGACTTCAACCGCCACGTCAACACGGTCCGATACCTCGACCTGATACTCAATCACTGGAGTCTCGAGCACTTCGACCGCATGTTCCCCTCGCGCTTCGACATAATGTTTCACCACGAATGCCACTTCGGCGACAAAATCAAACTGAGAGTGGCCTCAGGGCCGGACAATTGCCCCGGCGACATCTGTGAGATTGTCAGCGAGAACGGAGTCAGAGCAGTCTGCGCCCGTATCTTTTGGCGCCGGTACTGAAGTTATTCCAAAAATAAGACCATAAAAAATGGGATACCGCTTGTTCGACCGGCATCCCATTTTTATGGTTCTCTCTTATTCCCACTCTATCGTGGCCGGCGGCTTCGACGAGATGTCGTAGCATACACGGTTTACGCCTCGCACCTTGTTTATGATTTCATTTGAAACCTTGGCAAGGAACTCATAAGGCAGATGCGCCCAATCGGCAGTCATGGCATCGGTCGAAGTTACAGCACGCAAAGCGACGGCTCGCTCATATGTGCGTTCGTCACCCATCACGCCGACACTCTGCACCGGCAACAGGATAACGCCTGCCTGCCACACCTGATTGTAAAGGCCGCTATCACGAAGACCTTTTATAAATATATGGTCGGCCTCCTGAAGTATCGAGACTTTCTCACGGGTCACATCGCCAAGTATGCGCACCGCAAGTCCCGGGCCGGGGAACGGGTGACGGCTTATCAGATGCTCTGGCATGCCGAGCGCGCGCCCTACAGCCCTGACCTCATCTTTGAACAGGAGCCTGAGCGGCTCACAAAGCTTCAAATTCATTCGTTCAGGCAGGCCGCCGACATTGTGGTGGCTCTTTATGACAGTGCCCGTAATTGAAAGCGACTCTATGCAGTCGGGATAGATGGTTCCCTGTGCAAGCCAACGTGCGTCGGTGATTTTCGAGGCCTCGGCGTCGAAAACCTCGATGAAATCGGCGCCTATGATTTTGCGTTTTTTCTCAGGGTCTGTCACACCGGCAAGGTCGGCAAAAAACTTCTCGGAAGCATCGACGCCTATCACATTCAGCCCAAGCACTTCGTAATCGCGCAGAACCTCGGAGAATTCGTTCTTACGCAACATTCCATGGTCGACAAAGATGCACGTAAGGTTGCGCCCGATGGCCTTGTTAAGCAATACTGCGGCCACCGACGAGTCGACACCGCCGCTGAGGCCAAGTATCACGCGGTCGTCGCCAAGTTTCTCTTTAAGGTCGGCAACGGTGCTTTCGATAAACGAAGCCGCGCTCCACGAGCATGAGGCACCGCATACTCCGACAGCGAAGTTTTCGAGCAGACGCATGCCGCACTCGCTGTGGTATACCTCAGGATGGAACTGCACACCCCACATGGTAGGCGACGCCTCGAACGCGGCATAACGCACTTCGGGAGTCGATGCCACACAGCGGAAACCATCGGGAAGCTCAGTGATGGTATCGCCATGGCTCATCCACACCTGGGAGCCGGGAGCAATACCGTCGAACAAAGGACATGCCTCGTCGACAAAACTCAGCCGCGCACGGCCATACTCACGCGACGGCGCCGGTTCGACACGGCCGCCGCCGCTCATGGCCATAAGCTGCGCGCCATAACATATGCCGAGCACCGGCACGGCGTTGGCTATAGCCGAAATGTCTACTTTATAGGCTTTTTCATCGTAAACCGACAATGGGCTGCCCGAAAGAATGGCTCCTATGATGCCCTGTTCCTTTTCCTGACCGAAAGGATATTTGTTGTAGGGGATAATCTCACTATAGATGCCCAGCTCACGGATACGACGCCCTATAAGCTGGGTGGTCTGCGAGCCGAAATCGAGGATTATAATCTTCTCCTGCATAATTGATGGGGATGTAAATGGAATTATGCCTGCAAATTTAGCGATTTTCCGTCAATTGAGCAAATTGGCAGATTGCCCGTGCGGTTTTACGAAATGGAGTTACTGATGGTATTCTTATGCCGGAGTAGGCGGAATATAGAGGAAACGGAAACTCATATAAGATATTGCCAGACATCTCTAATAAAGTAGTGGATTTTTTCTCCTTTGTAGACTTTAGTGCTCTTATGGAGATGAAAATAAGATTTAGAGGTTGTGCAAATAAAAAATTCTCCATATCTTTGCACTAACAATTATGTTAATCACAAATATTAAATATCACAGTTAAGATGAACGACGAAAAAAAACAGCCGAGAGATACAGAGGTTCTAATCCTTCAAGCCGCTGAAAAAGAGTTCCTTGATAAGGGATATGCAGGGGCAAAGACCACCGACATAGCGGAAGCAGCCGGTGTGACCCACGCCATGTTCCACTACTACTTTCGTACTAAGGATAAGCTTTTCGAGAAAATCGTGACTGACAAAATCGACAAACTCGGCGAAATCCTTTTAGGCGCCGTCGGCAATCCAGATTTACCACTCAAAGAGAGAATCAGCGACGGCATAGAACGTCATTTTGATTTCCTCGTGGCTAACCCCGGATTACCTCGTTTTATCATCAACGAACTCGCGGTTCATCCCGATCGCATAATCCCAATACGCAGCAAGCTCCTTGAAACGGCAGACGAAGTGTTGGCAAGTGTCCAAAAAGAACTTGACACGCTGCCAGGCGTGTCAACAACTGCCTTGATGCTATTGGCCGACATAATATCGCTCAATGTGTTCCCGTTTGTCGCTGAACCCATGTTGAAAACCGTAGCCGGAAATTTCTTCAATAACTATGAGGATCTCCTTGCTATGCGCAAAAAAGAGAATGTCAAGACAATACTGACAAAACTAAAACTAATATGATCATGCGAAAACAAATCTTTATCGGGGCATTGCTGTTGATCATAGCAGCATCGCTCCATGCACAGGTCACTTTGGAAAGGTGCGTGGAACTCGCACGGGAGAACTATCCGCTGATACAGAAGTATGACCTGATTGCCCAAACCCGGGAAATCGACCTTTCGGACATAAACAAAGGATGGCTTCCGCAAATAGACGTTTACGGACAGGGAACTGTCCAAAATGTCGTGCCATCGTTTCCCGACGCGCTTGCCGACATGATGAGCCGGACAGGTGTTGACATGTCGGGGCTTGGAAAACTGCAATATAAGGTAGGCATAGACCTTAACCAGACAATCTGGGATGGCGGAGTCTCCAAATCAAGGCGCGAAATCGCAAGGGCCGACAACGCCGCGAGTAAGGCTGCCCTCGACATTCAGTTATACGCAATCCGAGAGAGGGTGGAGAACCTGTTTTTCGGAGTCCTTCTGATAGACGAGCAGATAAAGCAGACACAATCGACTCAGGCACTTCTGCAAAGCAATCTCGACAGGCTGCGGGCAATGAAATCCAACGGCACGGCAATGCAGAGCGATATTGATATGGTGGAGGCGCAATATCTTGTCATCTCCCAACAACTGATACAGGCGCAAAGCAATTCGCAAAGCTACCGCCGTATGCTTGGAATATTCACGGGTATGGATATGTCAGGGCTGCAATTGGAAAAACCGGAGGCAAAAATGCCGGATAATCAGACACCTAACCGACCCGAAATGTCTATGTTTGATGCGCAGGCAATGGCAAATACCGCCCGAATGGGCAATATCACATCAAGCCTCATGCCTAAAATCGGCCTATTTGCTCAAGCTTATTACGGCTATCCCGGCTTCGACTATTTCAAAAGCATGATGAACCGCAACCTGTCGTTCAACGTGCTTGCCGGAGTAAAAGTGTCGTGGAACATAGGTTCGTTCTATACAAAAAAGAACAGTGAACGTAGATTGCAGCTTGCAGCCGAAACCATAGCCGCCGACCGCGATGTGTTTCTTTTCAACACCTCTCTGCAAACGCAATCGCAGGCCGACCGCATAAGCGAACTCCGGGATATCATGAATGAGGACTCCCGAATTGTGGAGCTTCGTTCCAACGTGCGCAAGGCAGCCGAATCGCAGCTTGAGAACGGGGTCATAGACGCGACAGCCCTGCTGACCAAGATAACCGACGAGAACCAAGCGCGCCTTACCTCGTCATATCATGAAATTCAACTTATTCAAAGCATTTACCAACTGAAATATACCCTTAACCGATGAAAAAAGCATTCTCACTCCTGATAGTAGCCGCATTGCTGGTGTCATGCGGCAACAAACAGCAATATGACGCGACAGGCATATTCGAGGCAACTACAATCACTGTTTCTTCCGAAACAAGCGGCAAGATACTCTCACTGAATATCGCCGAAGGTGACAGCATCGCCATTGGTCAGCATGTAGCAACCATCGACACCGCCTTATTGGCTCTTCAACAAAAACAACTTCTCAGTCAGCAGTCATCTACCGAACAGTCATTACCTGACATAGCGGCTCAGGCAGCCGCCCTGCGCACACAGATTGCACACCAGCAAAGCGAGTGCGCCCGCATCTCTCGTTTGCTCGCCGATGGAGCGGCAACCCAAAAGCAGAACGACGATGCCGAAGCGCAGTTGAGGATATTGCGCGGACAACTTGACGCACTGCTCTCGACCCTCGGCAAAAATCGCAGCACCATATCTGACAACGCCCTCGCCCTGCAATACCAGAAAGAGCAGGTCGAAGAACAGATTACCAAAAGCCGCATACTTTCACCTATTACCGGCACCGTGCTGCTGAAATATGCCGAGGCGGGAGAATTTGCTACCCCCGGACACCCCCTGTTCAAAGTGGCGGATCTGGACAACATCTATCTGCGGAGCTATTTCACCGCGTCACAACTCGCCGACCTTAAAATAGGTCAAAAAGTTACAGTGGTAGCCGATTTCGGCGGAGATGAACAGTTCGAGTATCCCGGCACAATCACTTGGATTGCGCAAGAAAGTGAATTTACCCCCAAATCAATACAGACCAACGACTCACGCGCAAACCTCGTCTATGCCGTGAAAATCGCGGTGAAGAACGACGGACGGTTGAAACTCGGACAATACGGAGAGGTGCGTCTATGAGCAACGTCATCGACATACGGGGTATTACAAAGAAATACGGCAACCTGACGGCCCTCGACGACATCACCTTTTCCGTGCCCGAAGGTATGATGTTCGGGCTTATCGGGCCTGACGGAGCGGGAAAAACCTCCCTGTACCGCATACTGACAACTCTGTTGTCGCCCGATTCCGGGACAGCGACCGTGACCGGACTTGACACCGTGAAGGATTACAGGAGAATCAGAGCCGGAATCGGATATATGCCCGAAAGGTTTTCACTATATCCCGATTTGACCGTAAACGAGAATCTGCATTTCTTCGCGTCGCTTTTCGGCGTGCGAGTCGAGGACAATTACGACCTTATCGCCCCGATTTTCTGCCAGCTTTCAAAATTCCCGAACCGCCGCGCCGGTGCCCTGTCGGGAGGCATGAAACAGAAACTCGCATTGGGCTGCGCCCTTATCCACCGCCCGAAGGTACTGCTGCTCGACGAGCCAACAACCGGCGTGGACGCCGTATCGAGAAGCGAGTTCTGGGATATGCTTGCAACGTTAAAGGAAAAAGGCATAACCATACTTGTGTCAACATCCTATATGGACGAGGCGCAGCGGTGTGAACGGATAGCCTTGATTGACAAAGGCAGGATACTCGATGTCAATACCCCCGCAAAATTGGTGGAGAGTCTGGGCGAGAACCTTTACAACGCCTCGGCCAAAGAGATGTATCCGCTGTTGGAGGCTTTGAGGTCGCTACCCGATGTGAGAAATTGCTACACTTTTGGATCGACACTGCATATTGTCACCAAGAACGGATTTAATCCCACAGATGCTGTCCGCAGACTCTCGGAGATGGGATTATCGGATGTCAGAATATATCCGGCAAAGGGAGATATCGAGGATTTATTCATAAAATTGGCAGACAATGAAAAATGACATTGCCATATCGGTAAACGGGCTGACCAAGCGCTTCGGCAACTTCACCGCTGTTGACAGCATAAGTTTTGAGGTAAGAAAAGGAGAGATATTCGGTTTCCTCGGAGCTAACGGAGCAGGAAAGACAACCGCGATGCGTATGCTCTGCGGTCTGAGCTATCCCACTTCCGGCATCGGAACGGTGGCAGGCTACGACATAAGCCGTCAGGCGGAGCAAATCAAGCGGCATATCGGGTATATGAGCCAGAAGTTTTCTCTTTATGAAGAGCTTACCGTGTCGGAGAATCTCACATTGTTCGCCACAATCTACGGCATGACCGACAAGGCGATAAAGGAAAAAACGGCAGAGGTGTTCCGCACACTCGGCATGGAAAATATGCGCGACACGCTCGTAAAGGATATTCCGACGGGGTGGAAACAGAAACTGGCATTTTCAGCGGCAACCATGCACACCCCGGAGGTGGTGTTTCTTGATGAGCCGACAGGTGGCGTTGACCCGGTGACGCGCCGCAAATTCTGGGAGATGATTTACCGGGCATCATCGGAGGGCATGACGATTTTTGTCACGACACATTATCTCGATGAGGCCGAATACTGCAACCGCATATCCATAATGGTTGACGGACGCATCAAGGCTCTTGATAGCCCGGAGAGTCTGAAAAAGAAATACGGGGCAGAAACTATGGACGAGGTGTTTCGCATAGTGGCGAGAGACGCTAAAAGAGGAGATTTAAAATGTCTATATTCGCATCAATGATAAAAAAGGAAACGTTGCATTTGTTGCGCGATTTCCGCACAATGACGGTGGTGTTGATAATGCCGCTTGTCCTGTTGCTGCTGTTCGGCTTTGCCATATCGACAGAGGTGAACAACGTCAATGTCGTGGCCGTGGTGGAACGGCATACCGATGACACGAGGCAGATTTTGGAAAAATTTCGTGTGAACCCGTATTTCACGTTCAAGGGGATTGTCCCGTTCAATGAGGTGGAGCCGATGCTGCGTGCCGGAAAGACCGACGCGGCGTTAGTGTTGAGGTACGACGACGACCGCCTGCTACACCAAATTATAGTCGATGCCTCCAATACCAACACAGCCCAGACCTCAACGGCATACATCGAAAGCGTGCTCAACGGGAATACCGATATGCCTATTATCACCAATACTCTGTATAATCCGCAGCTGAAAAGCGCGTACAACTTCGTGCCTGGCATTATGGGCATGATTTTCATTCTGATATGCGCCATGATGACCTCGGTATCCATCGTAAGCGAGAAAGAGACAGGGACTATGGATCTGTTGCTCGTTTCACCGGTCAGACCCCGGACTATAATATTGGGCAAGATTGTGCCATACTTCCTGCTGTCGTGCATCATACTTACGCTCATGCTGTTGTTGAGCTATACTATTCTCGGACTGCCGTTCTCTGCGAGTGTGATTAATGTCGTATGGGTGACAATACTATATATTGCCCTCGCACTCTCGCTCGGACTGCTGATTTCTACCCTTGTATCAAATCAGGTCACGGCTCTTCTTGTTTCGGGTGTGCTGTTCATGCTGCCGGTTATAATGCTTTCAGGTATGATGTTTCCTATCGAGAATATGCCGGTACTGTTACAATGGTTCTCCTGTATAATTCCGGCAAGATGGTATATATCGGCTATGCGAACCTTGATGATACAGCAACTTTCCGCATCGTATATCATTACCGAAATCACGATTTTAGCGGCTATGACAATGGCTGTGATGATATTGGCCATCAAAAAAATCAACACAAAAAACTGATTGACGACATGAATTTCAGGACGCTTAAAATATTGTTGAGCAAGGAAATCCGTCTTATGAAGCGGAACCCATTCATCCCCCGTATCATAGTGGCAATGCCGCTAATGGTGATGCTCGTATTACCGCTTGTGGCAAATATGGATGTGAAGAATGTCGGCATTGCCGTGGTTGACAATGATTGCTCGGAACTGTCACGGCGCATAATTGCAGACATGGACGCATCGGAATTTCTGTCGGTCAACAGCTGTGAATTCACATATAAAAACGCCTTGCAGATGATGGAGAATAGCAATGCCGACGCAATAGTTGTCATTCCCGACGGCTATTCCAAAAACCTTGCCGGAGGCGATATGCCGAAACTGGAGATTGACGCCAACGGCGTAAACGCCACCAAAGGGATGCTGGGCGCGAACTATGCTGCGCAGTCTGTAATCTCGACATTGGCACAATGGCAGACCGAAAACGGCATTGAACTTACGGCTTCATCCGGCAGTGTTATGAATTATTTCAATCCCACTCTCAATTTCCGCAACTACATGATACCGGCATTGATGGTGGTACTAATCATAATCATCTGCGGTTTCCTGCCGACGCTCAACCTCGTAAGCGAAAAGGAAAGCGGCACGATTGAGGCGATGAATGTCACCCCAGTAGACCGGTTTACATTCGTGCTGTCAAAATTGATTCCATATTGGATTGTCGGACTTCTTGTGGTAACAGTAGGTATGATAATCGGCTGGCTTGTGTATGGTCTTGACCCTGTCGGGAACATCACCGATATTTACCTTGCGGCCGTATTGTTCAGCCTCGTCATGTCGGGCTTGGGCGTAACGATTGCCAACAAATCCGAAACCATACTGCAAAGCATCTTCATGATGTTCGCTTTCATAATGATATTCCAGCTTATGGGCGGACTGTTCACACCTATCGCATCAATGCCTCAGTGGGCGCAATATTTCACATACGCCGTTCCTCCGCGCTATTTCATCGAGATTATGCGCTCTGTATATCTCAAGGGAGCTGCCATTTCAGACCTTTTACCGCAATATATGGCATTATCAGGCTTTGCAATAGCTTTCTGCATTATTGCCTCCATAACTTACAAAAAAAGGGCTTAAAAATCGAAGTTTCCAAACACCGGATTCTTCCAAAAACGTGCAGCTACACGGGATGTAATTGGACTCACGCCTGCAAATTCAACGATTTTTTTGATAAATCGTCGCATTTGTTCGCCGATATGGCATTAGACAAGGCCTACAGCTTCCCAAACGGCTTTTTTTGACTATCTTTGCACTCCAAATATGAAAAAAGCGTTTTACATACTGTTTCTGTTGATTGCCGCCACTACTTCGGCGCCATCGGCCAATGCCATATCGTTTGACCTTGACTCAATCGCCGCATGGGGCAAATTTCCGCGCTTCTGCGTAAACACATACCGGTGGGGCGACAAATTCTTCAACGGCTATGACACCACATATGTCGTAGGCACCGGCTATAAATTCAATGCCAAAGTCACATCAGACAGCTGGGCCGACGGCTACCGCTTTGTACTGCCGAACAACAAAATCGCGTTCATGAACAGCGACCCGTCGACATCTATAGGCATACACCTTTCATATCTGGCCGTATCGGCCGGATACGATATCAACATAAGCAAACTTCTGACCGGAGTAGACCGTTCTCGCCAACGTTTCCGTTTCGGCTTCAACTGCATGCTCTTCGCGGCTGAGTTCTACATGATGCGCAACGATGTCGGCACTACCCTGCGCAAATTCGGCGACAAAAACAATCCCGAACGCCCCAACATGGCATTCAACGGCATAAACAACCATACCTGGGGGATAGACGTATATTACTTTTTTAACCATAAAAGGTATTCCGAGGCAGCTTCGTTCAACTTCAGCCGCATACAGAAACGTAGCCAAGGTTCTTTCTACACCGGCTTCTCGATATACCAGCAGACTCTCGATTTCAACTTTGCCGAACTGCCGCCGTCCTACCGCGACCAACTGCCGGAAGACTGGCCCGATTACCGCTTTTTGGTCGACACCCAGAACTATGCGTTGCGTTTCGGATACGGCTTCAACTGGGTGCTGAAAAAAGGCTGGGTTCTCGGCGCCAGCGAATCTCCTATAATAGGCATCCGCAAAGGATATGTGGTAGGTTGGGACAAAAAAATCTCTCTGTCCCTTTATAACCGGCTCAAAATGTCGGTGGTATGGAACTACAACCGCTGGTTCTTCGGCGCTGTCGCCAAGTTCGACGCGGCCATAATCAACAATAAAAAGACCACCTATGCCGGAGGAATACTCAACGGCGAGATGGTCTTCGGATACAGATTCAATCTTTGGTAGCTACAGTTGCGCCGTAGCCGTTTCGATAAACTGTTGCAGATGGATGTCGGTATCGGTAACGAACTGCTGCAGATGCCGCCCGTATCCGACAAGGTCCTTTATAGGCTTGGCGGCCACGCCGCTCTCTGAAGCCGCTTTCGCCACCGCCGGAGCTACCACGGCAAGCAGGCGCCTGTCGAAAGGCTTGGGCAATATATAATTTTGGCCGAAAACCAAATCATCGTCAGCATACAAGCGCTTGATTTCATCGCTTACGGGGCATCGGGCAAGCTCGGCAATGGCCTTCGCTGCGGCAAGTTTCATTTCTTCGTTGATGACTGAGGCTCGGCAATCAAGCGCACCCCTGAAGATATAGGGAAATCCGAGCACATTATTTATTTGGTTAGGATAATCGGAGCGGCCGGTAGCATAGACTATGTCTTTGCGTGCTTCCAGAGCAAGGTCGCGCGCTATCTCAGGGTTAGGGTTCGCCAATGCGAACACTATCGGCTTGGGTGCCATCGAAGCAAGCATTTCGGGCGTAAGGACATCTGCCACCGACAGCCCGAGAAAGGCATCGGCACCCACAAGCGCATCGGCAAGCGTATGCAGCCCGTCAATGTTCGTGGCAAACGCTGCTTTCTGAGGCGTAAGACCTTTACGGTCGGCCCGTATCACGCCCTTGCTGTCGCACATCACTATATTCTCGTGCCTTATGCCGGTTGCTTCGAGCAGGCGTGTGCATGCGATGGCGGCAGCACCGGCACCGTTCACCACAAGCCTTATTAGCCCGGCGTCCTTGCCCTGTACTTTGAGCGCATTTTCCATAGCTGCCGCCACTATCGTGGCTGTGCCATGCTGGTCGTCGTGCATCACGGGGATGCCGCATTTGCCCACAAGCCCCTCTTCTATTGCAAAACATTCCGGGGCTTTTATGTCTTCAAGGTTCACTCCACCGAACGTCGGCGCCACAGCCTTGACTATCGACACGAAACGTTCCGGGTCGGTTTCATCGACCTCAAGGTCTACGGCATTTATGCCTGCAAAAATCTTGAAAAGAACGGCTTTCCCTTCCATGACAGGCTTTGACGCGGCAGCGCCTATGTTACCAAGCCCAAGGACGGCGGTTCCGTTTGAAATTACCGCAACCGTATTGCCTCGTCCCGTATACCGATAAGCGTTTTCGGCATCTTCTGCTATTTCAAGACACGGAAACGCCACTCCTGGCGAATATGCCAACGCCAAGTCTTCAGGAGTATCGAACGGTTTGGTCGGCACCGTTTCGACCTTGCCCGGTGAGGGGCAACGGTGGTATTCAAGCGCCTGCTCTTTAAGGGAAGCGAAAATCTCTTTCATGTTTTTTTACCTTATTTCTTTTATCCTAAACAAAACACATCATATGATGGTTTTCTTGAACCTTTTTCAAAATGCTATGCGAAATTAATAAAAGCAGTGCTATGGGCGTATCTTAAAAAATGATAAAACAAACGGTCCGACAGCTTTTATCGCCATCGGACCGTTTTTAGGCCTGCCATGCAAGCATTCACTTTTCAACATCTACCCTTGCCGAAGAGAATACATTCAGACAAAGCTTTCCTGCAATATAAGAAATGGCCTTGGATGCCTTAACCGAAGTGCCGCGGTCATCTGTCTTTGGCGAATAAGCCGCTATTGCGCCAAAGCCCGGGAGCACCGCAAGCATGCCTCCGGCGAAACTTCTTACGGCCGGCATGCCCGTAAGCACCATCCACGGCTTGATGAAATGCTTGCCGCGCGTAGCCATCATCGCGACAATGCGCGGAGCTATCTCGCCGTCGAACGCATATTCGGCAGAGTAAGGGTTGCGTCCGTCGGCAGCGACCGTAGCACCCATTGTGGCAAGCTGCTTTGCCGACATCTTGAGCGACATCAGACGGACGTAGATATCGACGCTCAAATCAGCCGAATCCATCAGCTTATAGCCGGAGTTCTCAAGTTGCCCGACAACGTCGGCCTTGGCGATTTCGGCCTGGAATTTTTCATAGAGCCCGTCGTCGAACACCGGTTCACAGCCGCTCATGCCAACAAGCATATCGCTTATTACCTTCATTTTGCCTTCGCGGTCGCCTTGTGGCTCGACGGCACTTACAGCTTTTATGCCATGACGTCCGAAAGGCAACGAAATCGAAGACTTTTCTTTGCCGCCATGGCAACAACATGCGCAATGGCCCGATTTCTTCACTAAGTCTGACACCGGATTCTGCGACAGCAAAACCGCCGACAGCGGAAGCTTCGCCATAGCGCCAAGCACGAACAATGTGTCGGCATCTCCTTTATCGGCAAAACGCCCGTCGGCAAGCACAACACTGATACCGAAAGCATCTGCGTCGGCAGTGTCTGCCACTCGTGGGTCGACAGAGCCTTCTGACAAGCTCTTGAACTGTTCATAGGCCTCCTCTACGGCCTTTTGCACATCGGCAAATGATATTTTTCTGTCCATAACGATTTTATAGATTATGAAGTGGTTTTTCTGATTTCTACAGCAAAACAACAGGGCCGGTCCATAAGTTGGAACCGACCCCGTTAAAAAACGCTATAAATAGAATATGTGTCTATACCATGTTCAGAAACTGTACTGCAGCATTGCCTCTATGCGGTTCGACTTGCCGCTCAGGCCGCTTATGTCCTTTCGCGTACCATGAAGATATTCAAGACCAAGCCTGAGGTCTCCCCATACGTTGTAGAACGCATTTGCCGCGATATACTGGCCGTAGCGGTATGTATCGTCGGCCATTCCCGATGTGCCGTAAAGCTGTGCACGGCTGTAGGAGCCGCTCATGAAAAATTTATCCGTAAAGTTATATTGCAGGCCTGCTGTCCATCCTGCCGCCGCAGGCGCCTTCAGTTTACCCGGGTTCCCGTAATCCGGGATAAGGTCGAAACCTTCGTCACTGAGGTCGTTTATATAGTGCCCTATGCCTCTGCCATAGGTATAATGTCCGAAAAACTTCAGGCCACCTACAATATCGGCGACAGCGCTGAGCTGCACACCCCAACCGGTCTCAAAATGGTTTTTGCCAACCGTCAAATCACGGTAGCTCAATTCCCTGAGGATGCCTGAAAGGCGCACGTGGCTCACGCCCTTGTTCCAGGCATACTGCACATAAAGCGGAATATCAGGGAAACGCTGCGCTATGCTCTTGGCCGAACTGCCTGTAGTATAGCTTGCCGACGGCAACTCGGCCGAAATAGCCGCCGAGAAACCCTTGTAATCCGACGAAGCATACTGCACCATCATATTTTTTGCCGACACCTGTCCGGCAGGACCTTGGTCATCAACCGTAGGAGCCATAGAAGGACCATCGGCAAAAGTGCTTCGAGCTTTACCCAAAGTGACATGGCCCACCGTAACATAAGCCTGTTTCAGTTCAAGACCGTATCCGCCGTTATCACCCGTAAAATTAGTCTGTATATACACGATTACGCGCCCGACACGAGTGGGAGCCGTAACCAATTTAAGGAAAATGGTCGAGTGCGCAGCTGTAGCTCCGAAACGCTGACGCTGCGACGGGTCTGTCGGCACCGGGATGAGATTCGTATAATAATCATTATTGTCTACAGCACCGTCAAAATCATACATTCCCGTAGCCTTGAGGTAACCGCCGATACCAAGAGCTACAGAACCTTTTTTGTCAAGAAACAAAAAACGCGGCGCGGCAGGGTCTTCAAATGCAAGATTTTCACGAGAATACATGGCTGCCACATTACTGCGGTGGCCCGGTTGTCCGGGGTCTCCCGAAACCACAACTGCCCTTTCGGGCAAAGAATCCGAAACAGACTGTGCCACTGTGACACCCATTGTCTGTAAAAGCAGAAAGAATGCTAAAAGTTTTTTCATTTTCAGGAATCTGAAGATTTGTTATAGTATCATAACATCCTTTCATCCCGAGAAGTTCATACCTATAGACACAACAAACCCGGATGGAGACATAAGCTCATCCGGGCAATACGTTGCGCTGATAAAAGAGTTGCTACTGCTTATTTGCTGCCGAGGTGGTCAGAAACAGTGAGTGATACGCGACCCTTGGCACGACGACGTGCAAGAACTTTGCGGCCGTTGGCTGTGGCCATTCTTTCGCGGAAACCGTGCTTGTTAACTCTTTTACGGTTAGAGGGTTGGAATGTTCTTTTCATTGCCTATCTTGTTTTTCGATTTATTTGCAAGTGTTTTCGGAGCGCAAATTTACGCATTAGTTTTGTAATACACAAATTTTTGTTGACTTTGATTTTCCGAACAAGGGTCTAATACGTTCTGAAACGGCTTATATTGGTGTTTAATTTTTTTTAAGATTTAGAGCAGTTGCAAATTCTTGATTTATAATTTATCTTTGCAGCCGAAAAGCACAGCTAACCACACTATTAAATGAAAACAACTCCCTCCAGATTACACAAGCTCAGCTTTGCAGCGCTTGCTAAAGCGCTGATACTCTGTATATTATTGGGGGGGGTAATTCCTGAGCTACATTCCGTAGAACCGCCCGCGGGCGAGACGGAGCTCGGCATCGACACCGAGACCGCCGCGCCGGCGCATCTGTGCGTATCCGATTATTTTTACGGAAAAAGCCGTCTGAACGCGCTCACCTTCAAGGTCAACGCCGTCGCGGCCGCCGTGGCCGTCACCAACGCCGCCTTCGAGCTCGAATGGCGCCGCTGGTCGGTGCAGCTGCCGCTGTACTACTCCAACCTCGACTACTTCTCGCACCGCGTCAAGTTCCGCACGGGCGTCATACAGCCGGGCGTGCGCTACTGGTTCGCGCCCGACCGCGTCGTCGGCCACACGGGCTTCTTCGCCGGCGCCCACTTCGGCATCGCATGGTACAACATGTCGTTCGGAGGCACCGACCGCATCCAGGACCGCGACGGCCGCACCCCGGCCCTCGGCGGCGGCCTCGAGGGCGGATGGCGCCGCACCCTGGGACGTTCCGGGCACTGGAAGCTCGAGCTGTCGCTTGGCGTGGGCGTCTACAGCGCACGCTACGACCTCATCGACAACACCACGGGCGTGCTGCGGCACACATCGTCGAAGGTCTTCGTCGGCGTCGACCACGTCGGCGTCACCTTCGGATACTCCCTCGACCTCAAGAAGAAAGGAGGGGTGGTGACATGGTAGGACGTATAGCCGCCATGCGCCCGTATGCGCTCCTGGCCCTGTCCGCGCTGCTTCTGACGGGCTGCTGCATCCACCAGGAGCCCAAGCCGCCGGTCGAGCCGGAGCCGCCGTCCGACACCCGTCCCTTCCGCCTCGAGCTGACCTTCGACCGCGACCTTCCACTGCTCGGAGAATACGTCTACGACGGCGGCAACGTGGCCCGGTCGCGCTCGCGCGGCCCCGAGGACGCCCTGCTGCCGCACGACGTCCGCTACACCGTCAACGCCTACGGCATCAGCCGCGGCGGCGAGGTGGTGCGCCGTCCCGACGCCTCGTTCGTGTTCACCCGTCAGTCCGCGGCCGAACTCGACACCGTCGTCGACATCGCCGTGCCCGAGGGCGACTACCGCCTCATCGTCTTCGTCGACCACGTCGACGCCGGCACCGCCTCCGACAAATACTACGACACTTCCGACTTCGAGGAGATTATCCTGCGCGACCGCGGCCGCCACAGCGGCTCCAACCCCTGGCGCGAAGCCTTCGTCGGCTATGCCGAGACCTCGGTCGTGAGCCGCGCCCCCGACGGCAGCCCCTCGCGCTCGCCCGTCGACGGCGCCACCGTGGAGATGCACCGCCCAATGGCAAAGTACCGCTTCATCTCCACCGACCTGCGCCGATTCATCGAACAGTCGGCACGTTCGCGCGCCGGGCGCGAAGCCGCGGCCGACGGCAAGGGCGGCGAACCCTCGCGCGCCCCGGCTCTTGGCGACTACCGCGTCACCATGCACTACACGCGCTACATGCCCTGCTCCTTCAACATGTTCACCGACCGCCCGGCCGACTCGTGGACAGGCGTGAGCTACGAGTCGACCATCCGACCCCTGGGCGACGACGAGGCCGAAGTCGCCTTCGACTACGTCTTCGTCAACGGCAGCGAGACCGCCGTCACCGTCGCCATGGAGGTGCACGACACCGACGGCACCCTGCTGGCGCGCATCCCGGCCTTCGAGGTGCCCCTGCGACGCTCCATGGAGACAATCGTCCGCGGCGAGTTCCTCACCACGCGCGCCGGCGGCGCCATAGGCATAAGCCCAGGTTTCGACGGCAGCTTCGACATAGAAATAAAATAACAATAATATAAAAAACTCTTCCAAAATGAAAAAACTTCTTTTAGCATCAGCAACAATTGCAAGCCTAATGCTTGCATCCTGCTCCAACGAGGAAGTCGTAGCTCCGGCAACCGGAGGCAATGTGACATTCACGGCAGAACTTCCCGTACTCGGCTCGCGCGCCTACGGCGACGGAACCACAGCCTCATCGCTCACAGCCTACGTATACTCGGCTGAAGAAGGGCAGGCTCCGAAGTTCCTCTTCTCTAAAGAAGCCGACTTCAAAGGCAAACTGCAAACGACCGTTACACTCGACCTCGTGACCGGCAAGACCTACGACATCGTATTCTGGACGCAGGCAACCGAAGCGCCCTATACCTACGACTCCGACAACCGCACCATAACCGTGACTTACGGCGGAGCTGCCAACGATGAGAAGCGCGACGCGTTTTTCTTCACCGAAAAAGGCCTCAAAATAACAGGACCGGTGCAGAAAACCGTATCGCTCAAACGTCCGTTCGCTCAGCTTAACGTGCTGACCTCTGACTACGCCACTGCTCAAGCATCGAAAATCGAAGTGAAACAGACCGGCCTCACTATGACCCTTCCTAACACACTCGACCTCACCACAGGCGCCGTCAGCGGCGAAGCAGAAGTGTCGTATGCCCTTGCCGACATCCCCAACGACGAAATCGTAAAAGAGGAATCGGGCAAGACCTACAAATACCTGTCGATGAACTACATTCTCGTTGGCGCCGACAAAGCCATCGTCGATGTGAAAATCGGTACAGACTTCGCCCTCAACAGCGCACTCACTTTCAACGCAGTACCCGTACAACGCAACTACCGCACAAATATCTACGGCGCGCTCCTCACCAATCCTGCAATCTTCGACGTCGAAATCCTTCCCGACTTCGACGACATGAACAACGTTGAAATTGCAGTTTGGGACGGCAAATCCGTAGCCCAACCGACAATCAATGAAGACGCCAAAACCGTCGAAGTAAAAGGCCCGGCACAATTCATCGGTCTTGCACAGCTTGTAAACGGAACAGACGGCAACCCGGCCCAGGATTTCGAAGGATACACCGTCACACTCGACGGCGACATCGATTTCGGCGGCAACGAAATAACCGCTATCGCCGCTGATGCCGTACGCGATGGCGGCAGCTACACCGGCAGCGTGTTCAAAGGTGTACTCGATGGCAATAACGCCACAATCAGCAACTTCACCATCGCGAACAACACGACCAACCTCGATGCAGTCGCAGGCTTCATAGCCAACCTCTCGGGCGAAACAGCCGAGGTCAAAAACCTAAAGTTCAAAAATATCGCCATATCAGGGCCCGAATGCGAGCAGGTCGGCGTAATCGGCATGGTCACCGGCGGCGCAAAAGTTACCAACGTACATGTTCAATCAGGCACCGTCAACGGCCGCCAAGGCGTAGGCGGCATTGTAGGTCGTATGATGAAAGACGGCTCTATCGAAAACTGCTCGAACGCCGCTGAAATCAGCTGTACAACAAACAACGTAGGCGGTATCGTCGGCGCAGCCTACCGCACAGAAGTAGGCAAAACCATGACTATCAAAGACTGTCATAACACCGGCAAAATCTACGCCAAGAATGTAAGCGCAGGCGGCATAGCAGGCCTCAATGCAGCCGACATCACCAACTGCACCAACGACGGCGAAATATCAGGCGACAACAACTCCATAGGCGGCATCGCAGGCCAACAGATAGCCCGTGGCACCCTGTCGGGATGCACCAACAACGGCAAAGTCTCAGGCAATGGCGGTCTCGGCTACGGCGGCATTATAGGCTGGCTCGTTTACAACAGCATACCCTCGGCTTACCCCAACTACGGAATTGTCAGCATAACCGCTTGCACAAACAACGGTCAGATAATAGCACCCAATGCAAGCTCTGCCGCCGGTATTGTAGGACTCACTTACCGCCACGCAACCATTACCGACTGCAATAACACCTCAAGCCGGATTACAGCCAAAGATATGGCAGCAGGCATAACCGTATATCAGAACACAGGCAACGCACTACCGGATACTGAAGGCCATCTCACTGTTACAGGCTGCACATCCACTACCAATACGGAAACACAGATGACAGCCGGGCTCAAAGGCGAAATTGTTTACGACAATACTGCCGGCGCCAATACTACCATCGAAAACAACACATACGCTCCTGCCGAATAAACACAACAATTATATAAATAACAATAAATCAATAACCACACAATGAAAAAGTACATTTTTGCAGGCATCGCAGCCGCCCTTTTGGCGACATCCTGCTCCAACGAAGATGTCGTAGCTCCGTCAACCGGGGGCAACGTGGTGTTCACAGCCGAACTGCCGACTCTCGGCTCACGCGCCTACGGCGACGGAACTACAGCCTCGTCGCTCACAGCCTACGTATACTCGGCAGAAGAAGGCGAAACTCCTACCTTCCTCTTCTCTAAAAAAGCAGACTTCGCCGGCGAACTGAAAACAACCGTACAGCTCGACCTCGTGACAGGCAAGACCTACGACATCGTGTTCTGGACACAGGCATCAGGCGCACCCTACACCTACAGCACCGACGACCGCACAATAACCGTCAACTACGAAGGCGCCACCGCCAACGACGAAACACGCGACGCATTCTACTTCACCGAAAAAGGCCTCAAAATAACAGGCCCGGTGCAGAAAACAGTATCGCTCAGACGTCCGTTCGCCCAGCTCAACGTACTGACATCTGACTACGCCAGCGTTACCGCATCAGGCGTCGAAGTGACAAAGTCGAGCCTGACAATGACTCTTCCGAAAACCCTCGACCTCGCCACCGGCGCCGTCAGCGGCGAAGATGAAGTGTCGTACGCCCTTGCCGACATCCCCGTCAGCGACGACATCGTAATCGAACAATCGGGCAAAACTTACAAATACCTGTCGATGAACTACATCCTCGCCGACGCCGACAAAGCCGTCGTAGATGTGAAAATAGGCACCGACTTCGAACTCAACAACGAACTCGCCTTCACCGCAGTGCCCGTACAGCGTAACTACCGCACCAACATCTTCGGCGCACTCCTCACCAATCCGGCAGTCTTCGACGTCGAAATTCTCCCCGACTTCGACGGCATGAACAACATCGACAAGGATAAAGAAATCGCTCCGGGCGTAGAATTCGACGAAGCAACCAAAACCTACAAGCTTTACACCAAAGACGCTCTGCTGTGGTTCAACGACCAGACCAACACTGCCAAGAACCAATTTTCGGGCTGCACGGTAATACTCGTATCCGATGTAGACCTCAACCGCGTAAAATGGACTCCCATCGCCAAAGGCAGCGCATTCTTGGGCGTGTTCGATGGCGGCAACAACACCATCAGCAACCTCACAACCACCGACCCCGACTGCGCGGGATTTTTCTGGAGCGCACGCAACGTAAAAAACCTCACACTTAAGAACGTAAAAATCAGCGGCAATTTCAAAGCCGGTGCAATCAGCGGCGACGGCCTCTGCTCCACTTTCGACAACTGCCACGTTGACGGCGGTACCATAGTATCGACACCCCGCGAAGTGAACGGCGTAATGGACGACGGCAACAACGTAGGCGGCATCACCGGCTACCTCTCGGCAGAACCGAACGCGTCAATAACCAACTGCTCGGTTAAAAACGTCACACTCAAGGCATTCCGCACAATAGGCGGTCTTGTAGGAAAAATGCAGGGCGCCAGCTGCAACGTCAAAGGCAATACCGTTGAAAATGTCGAAATCATCGCCAACATGACAACCCCCGGCTATCCCACACCCTCTCGTGGTGCCGAAGCAGGCGAAATCTGCAACAGCCTCATTGGCGGTGCTTCGCTCAACGCAGCCGACAACACAACAACAGATGTTACCGTCACCATCATCGGCCCCAACAACGAAGGCAATATCGAAATAGCCGATGCAAAAGCCCTTGGCGTACTTTCCGACATCATCATCGGCGGAGAAACTTTCGAAGGCAAAACCATAGTTCTTACCCAAGACATAGCCCTCGACCCGACAGTATCGTTCGAACCTCTCGGCAAATTCCAAATGGGTTCGAGCACTGCATTCAAAGGCACTTTCGACGGACAAGGACATACCATCAGCGACCTCTATATAGAAACTACCACATCGAAGAAGTCTGTAGGTCTCTTCGGACAGGTACAAAACGCAACCATCAAAAACCTCACACTCAAAAACCCGACAGTAAAAGGTGCGGCTTATGCCGGTGCACTCGTAGGCTTGGCATATAAAGGCAATGGCTACACTACAATAGAAAATGTTACCGTAGACGGCGCCACAGTCATCTCCGTTCCACAAAAATTCCTCTTCTCCTACGACGGCGGCAACAACGTCGGCGGCCTTATCGGCATCACCCAATTCGGCATCGTCCTTAAAGGATGCACAGTGAAAAACTCCACCGTCACAGGCTATGAGAAAGTCGGCGGCATGGTAGGCCTCGCCTGCTATGTGCCCGGTTCTACACTGACAAGCGGCAACGTCACCATCTACGAAAACAACACGGTAGAGAACGTAACCGTCAACCAAAGCCTTGAAAACGCATATCAAACAACCGTACCTACCACAATCGGCGCTTTCGGCGGAATGGAAACAAACACCGCCATACCCTCCGAAACCTACACACTCACCAACGTAACCGTAAACCCGGCAGAATAATCCGCCGACAAGCAATACGGCTTACTGATACTGAAAACCGTCTGTGCCAACGAGGCACGGACGGTTTTTTCATATAAAGTTTTGCCAATTGTCCCATATTTGTTATTTTTGCGCAGAAAAACACAACTAACTATATATCGACAGATATTTTTTTATGGCAGAAAATAACGAAAAACTGTTCGACCAGTTTCCCGAGGTGAGCTACCAGGAGTGGCGCGCCAAGGTTGAGGCAGACCTCAAAGGTGCCGACTTCAACAAGAAACTGGTATGGCGCACAAACGAAGGCTTCAACGTTGAGCCTGTATACCGCGCCGAAGACATCGCCGGTCTGAAGACGACCGACTCACTACCCGGCCAGTATCCCTACGTGCGCGGAACACGCACCGACAACGACTGGCTGACCCGTCAGAACATCATAGCCGACAACGCCAAAGAAGCAAACGCCACGGCACTCGACGTGCTCACAAAAGGTGTAAACTCCCTTGGCTATAAAGTGGCTTCGGCCGACGATGTCGCCGTGTTCCTCGACGGCATAGACCTTTCTAAAGTAGAAATCAACCTCTCATGCTGCCCCGGCAAGGCGCTTGACGTCGCCAAGGCTCTCGTAGCCTGCATCGTTGCCGCCGGCGCACAAGATACTTTCCGCGGCTCTGTCAACTACAATCCGCTCCGACGCCAGCTCATACACGGCGTTGAAGGCTTCGACGCCGCTGCCGTAACAGCCGACGCATGCGCTCTGCTCGACATCGTAGCGCCCGTCAAGGGGCTCCGCTGCCTCGCCGTCGATTCCGACATACTCGCCAACGCCGGCGCATATATCTATCAGGAACTCGGCTACGCACTCGCCTGGGGCGCCGCTTGGCTCACAGCGCTTACTGACGCCGGCCGCAGCGCCACCGAAGTGGCATGCCGCATAAAGTTCAACATGTGCGTGTCGTCGAACTTCTTCATGGAAATCGCCAAATTCCGCGCCGCACGCATGCTTTGGGCTCAAATCGTAGAGCAATACAAGCCCGAATGCCCCTGCGCTGCCAAGATGTATGTCAACGCCACAACATCGCGCTTCAACCAGACCATCTACGACGCCCACGTCAACCTGCTCCGCAGCCAGACAGAGACCTTCTCGGCATGCGTTGCCGGTGTCGACACCATAGTGGTGACTCCTTTCGATGCCCCCTATAAACGTCCCGACGCATTCTCGGAACGCATAGCACGCAACCAGCAGTTCCTCCTCAAAGAGGAAAGCCACATGGACAAAGTGGTCGACCCGGCAGGCGGCAGCTACTATGTGGAACATCTCACCGTAGCCATCGCCGAAGAAGCATGGAAGCTCTTCCTTGCTACCGTCGATGCAGAAGGCGGCTTCTTCGCTACCGTAGGCAAGGGCGACGTTCAGAAGGCCGTAAACGAATCGTGCGGCAAACGCCACACCGACGTCGCCAAGCGCAAAGAAATACTGCTTGGAACCAACCAGTACCCCAACATCAACGAGCTTGCCGCAGGCAAAATCGAGACTACCGGCTGCCACTGCGGATGCAGCGCCGAAAAAGGCCCCAACGCCCTGGCAATGAAGCGTGCCGCCACCGATTTCGAAGAGTTGCGTCTCGCCACCGAAGCCTCGACAAAACGCCCCAAAGTATTCATGCTCACAATAGGCAACCTCGCCATGCGTCTTGCACGTGCACAGTTCTCGACAAACTTTTTCGGTTGCGCAGGCTACGAAATCATCGACAACCTCGGTTTTGAGACCGTCGAAGAGGGCGTCGACGCCGCTCTTGCAAAAGAAGCCGACGTGATAGTGCTCTGCTCGTCCGACGACGAATATGCCGAACTCGCACCGAAAGCATTCAAATATCTCGACGGCCGCGCCGAGTTCGTCGTAGCCGGCGCCCCGGCCTGCACCGAAGATCTCAAGACCGCAGGCATCAACGACTTCGTGCATGTCCGCTGCAACGTGCTCGAAACCCTGCGCGACTTCAACAACCGTCTTCTCAACAAATAAACCAACTGTCTCAGCCATATAGACTATGAAACCCGATTTTAAAAACATCGACATCACGGCAGGGACATGCGGTCCCAAACCGGCCACGGCCGAAACCGAGCTGTGGACAACTCCCGAGCTTATTCCCGTAAAGCCCATATACACCAAAGACGACCTCGAAGGCCTCGAACATCTCAACTTCATGTCGGGCATACCGCCATTCCTGCGTGGCCCGTACAGTGCGATGTACCCACTGCGTCCCTGGACCATCCGCCAATATGCAGGCTTCTCGACAGCAGCCGAATCGAACGCCTTCTACCGCCGCAACCTTGCATCGGGCCAAAAAGGCCTCTCGGTGGCATTCGACCTTGCCACACACCGCGGATATGACGCCGACCACGCACGCGTAGTGGGCGACGTGGGCAAAGCAGGCGTATCTATCTGCTCGCTCGACGACATGAAAGTGCTCTTCGACGGCATACCCCTGAACAAGATGTCCGTGTCTATGACCATGAACGGCGCCGTACTCCCCGTACTCGCATTCTACATCAACGCAGGCCTCGAACAGGGCGCAAAACTCGAAGAGATGGCAGGCACCATACAGAACGACATCCTCAAGGAATTCATGGTGCGCAACACCTATATATATCCGCCGGAGTTCTCGATGCGCATTATCGCCGACATCTTCGAGTACACCTCGCAGAACATGCCCAAATTCAACTCCATTTCGATTTCGGGCTACCACATGCAGGAAGCCGGCGCAACATGCGACATCGAACTGGCTTATACGCTCGCCGACGGTCTCGAATATCTCCGTGCAGGCGTCAACGCAGGCATGGACATCGACGCTTTCGCACCACGCCTGTCGTTCTTCTGGGCCATCGGCATGAACTACTTCATGGAAGTGGCCAAAATGCGTGCGGCACGCATGCTTTGGGCCAAAATCGTCAAGCAGTTCAATCCGAAGAACCCCAAATCGCTCGCACTGCGCACACACTCTCAGACATCGGGCTGGTCGCTCACCGAGCAAGACCCGTTCAACAACGTAGGCCGCACATGTATCGAAGCCATGGGCGCAGCGCTGGGCCACACGCAGAGCCTGCACACCAACGCCCTCGACGAAGCCATCGCTCTGCCCACCGACTTCTCGGCACGCATAGCGCGCAACACTCAGATTTACATCCAGGAAGAAACCCAGGTGACACGTGCCATCGACCCGTGGGGCGGCTCGTACTATGTAGAAGCCCTCACCAACGAAATAGCACACCGCGCATGGGAGCACATCCAGGAAATCGAGAAACTCGGCGGCATGGCTAAAGCCATCGAGACAGGCCTGCCCAAACTCCGCATCGAAGAAGCCTCGGCACGCACCCAGGCACGCATCGACTCGGGCCGTCAGACAATCGTAGGCATCAACAAATACCGCCTCGACCACGAAGACCCCATCGACATTCTCGAAATCGACAACACCGAAGTGCGCCGCGAGCAAATCGAACGCCTCAACGACGTCAAGGCACACCGCGACGAAGCCAAGGTCAAAGAAGCCCTCAAGGCCATCACCGAATGCGTCCGCACAAAAGAAGGCAACCTTCTCGACCTCGCCGTCAAAGCCGCCGGCCTCCGTGCCACACTCGGTGAGATATCCGACGCCTGCGAAGAAGTCGTAGGCCGATATAAAGCAGTAATCAGAACAATCTCAGGCGTGTACTCAAGCGAAACAAAACAAGACCCCGACTTTGTCAAGGCACAGCAGATGTGCGAAGACTTCGCCAAACGCGAAGGCCGTCAACCCCGTATCATGATTGCCAAGATGGGCCAGGACGGCCACGACCGAGGCGCCAAAGTCGTTGCCACCGGCTATGCCGACTGCGGCTTCGACGTCGACATGGGGCCCTTGTTCCAGACACCGGCCGAAGCAGCCCGTCAGGCAGTAGAAAACGACGTCCACATCCTCGGCGTTTCATCGCTCGCCGCAGGCCACAAGACACTCATCCCCCAAGTTATCGAAGAACTAAAGAAGCTTGGCCGTGAAGACATACTTGTGACAGCTGGCGGTGTCATCCCGGCGCAGGACTACGACTTCCTATACAAAGCCGGTGTTGCAGCCATCTTCGGCCCGGGCACACGCATACCCCTCTCTGCAATCAAGATGCTCGAAATACTCAACGAGCAGACAGAATAATCCAAGTCTATACATTCCCCCGAGTCCTCCCCTCTTCCCCAACCCATAATAACGGGGAGGACTCACCCAAACCCCGAGGCGGTGCATGTCGCGACGACACGCACCGCTTTTTTCGCGCTCCATCATTATAATTAGGCAAACTCTTATTATCTTTGCAAAAACGAACTTCAATCATGAAACTTGTATCCTGGAATGTCAACGGCCTACGCGCCATCATCGGCAAAGGCTTCGCCGATATATTTGCCGGCTTCGACGCCGACTTTTTCTGCGTGCAGGAAATAAAACTGCAGCAAGACCAGCTCGACATAAACCTCGACGGCTACGACATCTACTGCGACTATGCCGAGCGTAAAGGCTACTCCGGCACCGCCACATTCTGCCGCCACACCCCACTGTCGGTAAAGCAGGGAATAGGCATCGAATGCCACGACAAAGAAGGCCGGACAGTTACGCTTGAATATCCCGATTTCTATCTCGTCAACGTCTACACCCCAAACAGCCAGAACGAACTTGCACGGCTCGACTACCGCATGGAATGGGAAGAAGCTTTCCTCAGGTACGTCAAAAGCCTCGACGCTTCAAAGCCCGTCATTATCTGCGGCGACCTCAACGTGGCACATCAGGAAATCGACCTCGCCAATCCAAAGACAAACAGGCGCAACGCGGGTTTCACCGACGAAGAACGAAGCTGCCTCACACGCCTGCTCGATGCCGGATTTGTCGACACCTTCAGGCACTTGCACCCCGACGCCACCGACGCATACAGCTGGTGGAGCTACCGCGGACGCGCACGTGAGAAAAACATAGGCTGGCGCATCGACTACTTCATCGTATCGGAGCGCATCGCCGACAAAGTAAGCGCCGCTGAAATCCATCCCGAAATCACAGGCTCCGACCACTGCCCCGTCAGCATCGAACTCGAGATATAATTCTTATACGGAAAACAACTTTCTTTGTTTTGTCAGTGTAAAATCTCGCGGTTTTTTGCTACATTTGCCATATGAACGAGGAAGCGCTCAGCCGAATGTATCTGAAGGATACAACCTTCCAGGCTCTGATGCAGCACCGCATCTTCAACGTGCTGCTCATAGCCTCGCCCTACGATGCTTTCATGATGGAAGAAGACGGGCGCGTCGAAGAACAGCTATACAATGAATATGTGGCACTTAACCTGAGCTCGCCACCTCGCGTCACCAAAGTGTCGACCATGGCCGAAGCTATTGAGACCTTGCGCGCAAAGCCTTTCGACCTTGTCATAGCCATGCCCGGCGGCGACATTTCGGAGACCTTCGACGGCTCGGCGCTTCTGAAAGCCGAATTTCCGTCGGTGCCATTGGTCGTACTGACCCCGTTCAGCAAAGAAGTGTCACGACGGCTTGCCATGCAGGACCTCTCGACGGTAGACTATGTGTTCAGCTGGCTCGGCAACATGGATTTGCTTTTGGCAATCATCAAGCTTCTTGAAGACAAACTTAACGCCGACGACATTTCGGAAGTGGGCGTACAGGCCATTCTGCTCGTAGAAGACTCCATACGGTTCTACTCGTCGGTGCTGCCGCACATCTATAAATTTCTGCTGAAACAGTCGAAACTCTTCTCGACCGAAGCGCTGAACCAGCACGAACAGATGCTTCGCATGCGCGGACGTCCCAAAGTGATGTTGGCGCGCAACTACGAAGAAGCCGTAGAGCTATACGAGAAATACGGCAAAAAGATGTTGGGCGTGATAAGCGACGTATCTTTTGCACGCGAAGGCACCAAAGACAGCCACGCCGGCATAAAACTCGCAAAATATCTGCGGCTGCGCGACCCGTATCTGCCAATCATAGTCGAATCGTCGGAAACCGCCAATGCAGATGCCGTAGCCGATTTCGGCGGAATATTCATCGACAAGAACTCGAAGAAGTTGCCTGTAGACCTCGGCGACGCCATAATGCAGAACTTCGGCTTCGGCGACTTCATCATCCGCGACCCGGGCACTCTAAAACCTATAATGACAATCCGGAACCTCAAAGACATGCAACAGCATATCTTCGATATTCCGGCCGAGTCGCTCTTATACCATGCGTCGCGCAACGACATTTCGCGATGGCTCTATTCGCGCGCGCTCTTCCCCATAGCCGACGTTGTAAAGCGGCACCGTTTCACCGACATACAGGAAGCCGACGCCGTCAAGCAGCTGTTCTTCGACCTCATAGTGAAATACCGCAAGATGAAGAACCGCGGAGTCGTGGCGGTGTTCGAGAAAGAGCGCTTCGACCACTACTCCAACTTCGCACGCATCGGACAGGGAAGCCTCGGCGGCAAAGGCCGTGGCCTTGCGTTTGTCGACTCGATTATCAAGAAAAATCCGATATGCGATAACTTCGACGGCCTCGCCATTTCCATTCCCCGTTCGGTGGTGCTGTGCACCGATATCTTCGACGAGTTCATGGCCGAAAACGCACTATATCCGCTTGCTCTCAGCGACGCCTCCGACCAGACCATCCTCGAAGCATTCCTCCACGCCACCCTACCGCCAAGAGTGCGCGAAGACCTTTTGGCGCTGCTCGACGTCGTAGACCGTCCATTGGCCGTACGCAGTTCGAGCCTCCTCGAAGACTCGCACTACCAACCTTTCGCCGGCATCTATGCCACTTACATGATACCCTACAGCACCGACCCGCAAGAAAGGCTGCAATGGCTCACCGATGCCATAAAGGGTGTCTACGCATCGGTGTTCTATGCCAACAGCAAATCATATATGACGGCCACAAGCAACGTCATCGACCAGGAAAAGATGGCCGTCATCATTCAGGAAGTAGTGGGTGAAAACCACAAAGACTACTATTTCCCGTCGTTCTCAGGCGTAGGGCGCTCGCTCAACTACTACCCCATAGGCGATGAACGGCCCGAAGACGGCGTGGCAGAACTTGCCGTAGGCCTTGGCAAATATATCGTCGACGGCGGCCGCGGCCTTCGCTTTTCGCCACGGCATCCGGGGCACGTTCTGCAGACATCTACCCTCGACCTCGCACTGCGCGACACTCAGACCGCACTTTTTGCCTTACAGCCCGAGTGCACTTTCTCGGCACAACTCGACGAAGGCGCAAACCTTGTGCGCAAACGCGTGCAGGATTTCGCCGGCACAGGGGCACTGCGCTACACCGTATCGACCTACGACCATATCGACGGCGTTCTCAAAGACTATGAAGACGGCTATGGCCGCCGTGTCGTTACGTTCGCCAACATACTCCGCGACAAGGCTCTACCGCTTGCCGAAGCCATCGACTTCATGCTCAAGCAAGGTTCCACGGCCATGCAACGTCCCGTCGAAATAGAATTTGCCGGAAACATATTCCCCAAAGCGAACAGCGAGGGCATAAAAGGGCATCTGTACTGGCTGCAAATCCGCCCCATAATCGACAAAAAGAACCTCATAAACGACGATATAGTCGAGCACCCCGACAACATGCTCATACTCCGTAGCGATACCGCGCTCGGAAACGGCATGATAGAAGGCGTCCGCTCGGTGATATACGTCAAACCAAGCACTTTCAACTCTACCAACAACGCCCGGATAGTGCCGATAATCAACCGTCTCAACGCCGAGTTTGCCGATAAAAAAGAAGGATACGTCCTTATAGGACCGGGCCGCTGGGGCTCTTCTGACAACGCCCTCGGAATACCCGTACGATGGGCCGATATCTCTGCCGCGCGCGTCATTGTCGAAGCCGCCATGGGCGACTACCGCATAGAGCCGAGCCAGGGCACACACTTCTTCCAGAACCTGACCTCGTTCGGCGTCGGATACTTTACCATCGACACGGCAGCACACAATGGTTATTACGATTCAGACTACCTCGACAACTGTCCTGCAGTCTACGAAGACGAATATGTGCGCGTCGTCACTTTCGACCGTCCGCTCGGCATAGCCATCAACGGACGCTCAGGCCTCGGCTCAATATTAAAACCCGAATTCAACATCACAGACACAGCGTCGCAAAACACCGATTTGACATGAGTTTTTTCTCCGCCATAAAAAACGCTTTCGGCTTCGGCCCGGAAGAGGAATACATATCCGACCCCGAAACGTCCGACGACCCCGAATCTAACGACGAACAGACCTCTTCGGCTCCACAAACCGCCACTGCCGTCGACGGTCTTACCGAAGTGCCGACGCTCCCCGAAGTCGACCCGGCAATGAAAGCCCGGATTTTCGACGGAGCCGTAGCCATATTCAACGAGGCACTCCCCGGCTTCCTGAGCAGCACCACCGACCCAAAAGCACAATCGGCAAAACTTGCCGAAGCCATCGACAAAGGTGTCGACGACTATCTCAACGGACTGATGCTGATGGCAGAACAATACGCCGAAGCAAAACTTAAAAATGCGACAGAGACTGCAAGGCGCGAATCGGAAAAGCTCAAAGCCGACATGCAGACAATCGAGCAGCAACGGACAAGTCTGCGCGAGCAGCAGCTGAGCGCCGACAGGCGCCGACGAGCGCTTGCCGACCGCGTCAACGACCTCGAAGCTCAGCTCGCAAAAACCGAAGCCGAACGCGAACAATTCGAACTTGAAAACCGAAGCCTGCTCAATAAACTGAAAGTGGCCGACATACAGCCGGGCGTGGTCGACGAGATGGCGCATGAAATCGAACAGCTGAAAGCACAGCTCGCAGCAGAAGCCACCTCCCCCCAGGAAACCGGCATAGACCCCAAGGAACTGCAAGAAGCCAACGACAAAGCCGCCGCACTCGCATCGGAACTCGCCGACCTGAAAACACAACAGGAAATGGCGCAGACCATGTATAACGACCTTCAGAACAACTACGGCAAAGAACGCGACGAACGCATCAAAGCCGAAGAAGAACTGGCCGAAGCAAAAAAAATAGTAGAAAGCGTCGCCGAGATACAAGTGCAGATGAGCCAAGTCGAAGAGGTTATCCGCAAACGCGACGAACGCATCGAAAAACTCAAGGCATCAAACCGCAAACTGCGCGAACAGCTCGAACAAGCCCGTAAAGATGCCGAAAACGCACGCCACAACGACAACGGCCTATTCGGCATGTCCGAACCCGAAACTGAATACAGCCGGATTGAACAGACTTCCGCCGCCATTAACGAAACTCTGTCGAAAGATGACATGAGCGCTATCGAAGATGAGTTTGAATGCCCCGACTGGTTTGTGTCACAACCTGCTCCGGGCGAAGTAAGTCCGCTTCTTCAGCCCGACCCCGAGTTCGGCTATCAGGAGCCTCCGCGTAAACCCAAGAAACCCGAAAGCGACGCACAACTTTCCTTGTTTTAGACAGTTGGACACGAAATGTATTTCATAAGTACAAATTCACCCACAAATTCAGTCTCTCTAAAAGAAGCCGTCGACCACTGCATGGCACCCGATGGCGGTATGTACATGCCCAAGTCGCTGCCGGCAATCCCCAAAGCGCTTTTCAACAACATCAGCGACATGTCGCTGAAAGAAATCGCTTACGTAGCCATAACATCGCTCTTGGGCGATGACGTGCCGCCTGAAGAACTCAAGACCATAGTAGACTCGGCCTTTGCATTCGACGCCCCCCTACGGAAACTCGACGACAACATCTACGTCCTCGAGCTGTTCCACGGCCCCACCCTGACGTTCAAAGACTATGGCGCACGGTTCATGGCACACCTGATGCGTTTTCTCGACAGACAGAAACCCGACACGACGCGCAACGTACTTGTGGCAACCACGGGCAACACCGGGGGAGCCACGGCAAACGGCTTTTATGGCCTCGACGGCGTAAACGTGGCGGTGCTCTACCCCAAAGGGCGTCTCAACCGCACACAGATATCCCAATTCACATCTTTGGGCGAAAACATCCATCCTCTTGAAGTAGCCGGTACTGTCGAAGACTGCAAAAACCTCATACAGCAGGCTATGGCCGACCCGACACTTACGGCGTCAAATCTGACAGGAGCAAACTCCATCAACATTGCACGTCTGCTTCCACAGATAGCTTTTCCGATGCACGCCTACGCCCGTCTACGCGAAGCCGGCATAAGCAATGCCGACAAAGCCGTCTACTCCATGCCTTGCGGCAACCTCAGCAACCTTGTAGGCACTGTCATGGCAAAAAGGATGGGACTGCCGACAGGCAAACTCATCGCAGCGACAAACACAAACGACCAGCTGTCGAAACTTATGTCGGGAGCACCCGACAACGACCGCAAACAGACTCCGCGGCATACGATGGCGCCGTCTATCGACATGTCGTTCCCTTCCGGCTGGCCGAGACTGAAAAAACTTTACGACGGCAAACTCGACGACATGGCCGAAGACATCATTGCGGCTCCGCCTACAAGCGACATGCAGATAGCCGAAACGATAAAAGAACTGCGCCAACAATTCAACTATACCATCGACCCTCACGGAGCTGTCGCATACTGCGCGGCAAAAGAACTTGCCACTCCAAACGTCCCTATGGTAATATTCGCAACCGGGCATCCGGCCAAGCAACTCGACATCATGACAAAAATCACGGGAGAACCGCTCGAACTTCCCGTGCAACTGATGCGTTTTATGACTGTAAAACGCCATGCCACAATAATTCCGCCAACACTTCCGGCTCTACGGAAACACATATTATCACTCAAGTAACAAGAAAACTATGGCAACAAAACGTCAACTAAAAAAAGCAGTCCGCAATACCTGCGGCGCACTCGCAGCCGAAATAATTTTCGCACGTGCCGCATTCCCTTCAATCGACCGCAAGAATGTACACGACATCATAGTCGAGATTGCCGGCCTGCAATCTGACACACTAACAAAAGCAAGCATAGCTTTCGACAAAGCGCCGCGCGACTACGAGAACAAAGCCGAATACAACAAGGCCCTTCGCACATACTTCAACACGGCATATACAAATCTGCTCGACAGTTTTGACAAGGCTGTAGTTGAAATAGTCAGAAAAATGAATGCGGCTCTGCCCGACGAAGTAAGACAGACCATCAAGGAAGCCGCCGCCAAATGAACATAGCACGCGGAATACTGCGTTTGTTCGGCTGGTCGGTATCAATCACCGTACCCGATTATCCCAAATGTATAATCTGTGTGGCACCACACACAAGCAATTGGGATTTCATACTTGGGGAGCTTGCCTACGCCTCTGTCGGGCGTAAGGCAGGTTTCCTGATGAAAGAATCATGGTTCTTCTGGCCTTTGGGGTGTTTCTTCCGTGCCATAGGGGGTATTGCCGTACCGCGTCGACGCCCCGGCTCGGCATCGCTCACCGACTTCATCATCGAGAAATTCAGGAACACCGACAAAATGTCGATAGCAATCACTCCCGAAGGCACCCGCAGCCGGACGTCCGATTGGCATACAGGCTTTCTGCATATCGCCGAAAGCGCCGGAGTTCCGATTGCTCTCGGCGCTATAGATTTTCCGTCGAAGCGCATTATGATAGAACAGACATTCACCCCCACAGGCGACATTGATGCAGACATGCGCTCCATAAAAGCATTCTATTCAAAATTCACAGGCAAATATCCCGATAAATTCACAACCGAATGAACAAGCTCACCGACCATATGCGCATAGCCATACTGCCGCTCGACATAAAAACGGGAGACAAAGACGCCAACATGGAGGCTGTCGCCGAAGCCTTTGGAAAATTGCCTGAAAAAACCGACATAGTCGTGCTGCCGGAGCTTTTCTCTACAGGATACTCCGACAATGCCGGACTTATGGCAGAGCTTGCCGAACGCAACACAGGCGCTACCATAGATTTTATAAAGGAACTTGCCCGAAAGCACTTATGCGCAATAGCCGGAAGCTTTCTCGCATCGACACATCCGCACCTCTACAACAGGGCTTTCTTCATCGAACCGAACGGCGAAGAGACATTTTACGACAAGCGGCATCTGTTCTCTGTCAGCAGCGAAGCAAAGATACTTCACCGCGGCACGCAGTTGCCTAAAACAGTACGGTTCAGGGGATGGAACATCGCCACGATAGTATGCTACGACCTGCGCTTTCCCGTATGGTGCCGAAACCGCCACAACGGCTACGACATGCTTATAGCAGTCGCCAACTGGCCGAAAGTACGTGGATATGCGTGGGAGCATCTTCTTATGGCACGGGCTATAGAAAACCAATGTTGCGTAGTCGGTGCCGACAGGGGCGGAAGCGACGAATACGGCAGCTACGACGGATTGTCGCAGATATACGACTGCTTCGGCAAGGCTATCGGCACACCGGCCGGCGGCTTTATTGTTGCGGACATAAGCCGCAGCAAACAGGACGAATACCGCCGCACATTTCCGGCAGCGGAAGATGCCGACGATTTCGTAATCAGCATCTGACAATGCAACGCAGCCTCATCGCTCTCGCTATAGGCACATTCGCCCTTGGCATTGCCGAATTTGCCATGATGGGCATATTGACCGACGTTGCGACAGAACTTGACATCAGCATCGTCAAGGCCGGACATCTCATATCGGCCTATTCGGCAGGGGTCGCCGTCGGTGCGCTTGGGCTTCTCGTATTCCGCCGCTGGTCTCTCAAAAGCCTGGCGCTTCTGCTTGCCGCCATTATCGCGACAGGAAACGCCTGCGCGGCCCTGTCGCCAAATTTCACCACGTTGCTGCTTTCACGTTTCATTTCGGGGCTGCCCCACGGAGCATTTTTCGGCGCAGGTGCCATAATGGCCTCACGGCTTGCCGCGCCCGGCAAAGGCGCACAGGCCGTGGCGACTATGGTGGCCGGGATGACTGTCGCCAATGTCGTGGGCGTACCTTGTGCGACCCTCGTCACAAATCTATTGTCTTGGCGAGTGGCCTTCGCAATAGTGTCTTTTTTCGGAATGCTGGCATTCACGGGAATACGCGCGTGGGTCCCACGACTTGACGCGCTGCCCGATTCGGGCTTCAAAGGACAATTCAGATTTCTGAAAAGCCCCCAACCATGGCTTGTATATGCAGGCGTATTCTTCGGCCAGGCAAGTGTCTACACCTATCTGAGCTATGTAAACCCCATCATGACCGAAGTCGCGGACTTCAGCGAAAATTCGATGACATGGATTATGATGGTTCTCGGCACAGGCATGGTTGTGGGTAATATTGCCGCAGGCAAACTCGCCGACCGCTACCCCGGCGCACTCGTCACGGCATGGATAGCCGTACTGATTATAGCGGTAATGCCGGCCATCTATTTTGTCTCGGCGCTCAAACTACCTTTGGTAAGCCTGTCGTTCATTGCCACGGGATGTCTTTTCGGCCTCGGCGGACCGTTGCAATTCCTTATAGTACGCTTTGCCAAAGGCGGCGAGCTTCTTGGTGGAGCAGGCATACAGATTGCCTTCAACGTATCGAATGCCATGGCCGCGACACTTGGGGGCACAGCTATTCATCTCGGTCTTGGACTTGCGTCGCCGGCACTTGTAGGCATACCTTGTGCTGCTATCGGCGCCGTCGCTTTATTCTATCTCCACCACAGATATCACACCTGAATCAAAGTCGACAATCCTCTGCCGATACGGTGCAGACCCTCGACAAGCACAGACCGCGGACATGCGAGATTGATACGGATAAAGCCCTCTCCCTCCGGCCCGTACATTGTGCCGGCATTGACCCACACCTTGGCATTGTCGATAAGCCGAGCCTCAATCTCGGCCGACGGCACACCCAGGCTACGGCAATCGAGCCAAAGCAGATAAGTGGCCTCAAGACGCGTAACGGTCAACATAGGGAAATTATCGGCGAAAAAACGTCGGGCAGTCTCATAATTTTCCCATAGATACTTCTTCAAAGCCTCAAGCCACGGCAAGCCCTCACGGTAAGCGGCGATAAGAGCCTCGACACCGAACGGATTTACATCGCATACTTCATTGATGTTTATCGCCTTGTCTATGGCCGCTCGCCACTCAGGGTCGCTCACAAAAATATTGGCGAGCTGCAGGCCTGCTGTATTAAAAGCCTTTGACGGCGAAGCACAGGTAACCGAGTTGGCCTTGAACTTCTCCGACAGAGATGCAAACGGCGTATAGTGCAGTGGCGGATATACGAGTTCGCAATGGATGTCGTCGCTCAATACCTTTAATCCGTGGCGCAGACATATGTCGCCAAGCCTGCGAAGTTCGTCTTCCGTCCATACCCTGCATGCCGGATTGTGCGGATTGCACAGAAGAAACATCGTCGTGCGAGAGTCGGAAGCATGACGCTCGAAACTTTCGAAATCGATATGGTATGTACCGTCGGCATAGACCAAGGGGCAAGAATCCACTTCACAGCCATTGTTGCGTATCGACGAATAGAAACAATTATATACAGGCGTCAGCACCAGGACTTTGTCACCCGGTTTTGCAAGCGCCTTTATGACAGCCGACAGCGCAGGCACCACACCCGAGGTATAAAGTATCTCCTCTCGGGATATGCGCAACCCGTGACGGGTTGCCTCCCAATCGATGGTGGCATTGAAATACTCGTCAGGCACATGCGTGTAGCCAAAAACGCCATGCGCAACACGTTTTTGAAGAGCCTCGACAATCACCGGGGCTGTCTTGAAATCCATATCGGCCACCCACATAGGCAGCACTCCATCGCAGTCTGCCGAGTCCCATTTATATGAGTTTGAGCCACGACGGTTTACAGGCGTGTCGAAGTCAAAAATAGTCTTGTCCGGCATATTTATTCTTTGTAGATTTGTTTGCAAGCGACAAAGGTAGCAAATTTTTGACGATTTATTCGTAACTTCGCGTCCGATGAAAGATAAAACAAAATATATTATCTTTGTGCTGTTGTTCTTCACTGTTCTAAGTGGCTGTATCAACAGCAAAGATGAAGACAAAATAGACCCGGCGTTGGCTTCGCTGCTTGCCGAAGACCACCGTGTCAACCCTTATGCCATAAAGCCGGACGATGCGCCCGACGAAGGTTGCGTGCGTCTGCGAGTGAAAACCGTAGGACCTTTCGGCAAGGTGTTCAACGACAGCAACTACAGACATCTCGAACAGGCGGAAGGAGGAGGTATCATACCATTCCACGATTTGCAGACCGCATGGGAACAATGCCGCGGACTGGTTAAAATAGAATCGACCGAGCACCTGTTCATTGATTCCCTAAGCCATTCATACCCATATCTGAAACCTCATGCAGCCAAACTTCTTGAAGAAATAGGCCAACGCTTCGCCGACAGTCTCGAAGCCCGAGGTGGAGGCGCCTACCGCCCTAAAGTGACAAGCATGCTGCGCTCGCCCATGGCGGTAGGCAAACTGCGACGCGTAAACCGCAACGCCACGGCTGCGAGTGCGCACCAGTATGCCACAACCTTCGATATAAGCTACAGCAAATTCATATGCGACGACCCGTCATCTACCCGTCGTACATTTGAAGACCTCAAAAACCTGCTTGCGGAAATTGTCTACGGCATGCGTGCCCAAGGCCGCTGCATGGTCAAACACGAACGTAAGCAGGCCTGCTTCCACATCACAGCCACGACCGATACCTTAAAGCTCCGATAGCCATCTATGCGACATTTCATGAAAAATACGCTTTTCGCGCTTGCCATGACGGCATTGGCGCTGCTTCTGCTTCTAACGGCGCTGCTCATATGCAGTGTAAAACTGCTTAGTCCCGACAAACTGACCCCTATAGTGGAGCGCCTCGCCAACAAAAACCTCAATGCCGATGTCAGCATAACCAAAGTCGAGCTTTCTTTCAAGCCGGCATTCCCGATACTGAAACTCGAAGTAGACTCGTTGGCTGTCATTTCACACGCTTTCGACTCCATTCCGGCAGAAAACCGGGCCGCACTTCCGCAATGGAGCGACAGTCTGCTTTCTTTTGACCGTTTCTACGGTTCCGTCGATATCGGCGCATTTCTTAAACGCGGCGAAATCGCCATCAAAGACGTTGAACTCGTGCGGCCGGCCGTCAACATAGTATTGGATGCCGACGGCATAGGCAATTTCGATATAGCGAAGCCGGCGCAGACAGACTCTACAGATACAAAAACATCTTCGGCAATTGCGGTGCCCCCGTTTTCTATCAGCCATTTCGCATTTGTAGAACCTCGCGAAATACGTTATTTCAACGCTGCCGACAACACATCGGCAAGCATACTGCTGCTGAACGACGTCAGGCTCGACGCCGGTCATCCGGCATACTACATAAAAATCGACGGAGACATCAACAGCCCTCTTGCAAAAAACGCAATAAATATCGAAGACATGTCGTTCGGCCTCGACGGACATCTCAACTGGAACCCGAAGCAGCCGTCGATGGTGGCTTTTGAAGAGATGAAAATATACGGTGCTTTCGTAAACGCCACTCTTGATGCCACGGTAAAGCTCGATTCGACACTCACCATCGACAATGCACGGCTTACGGTAGACCCTGTAAAAATCGAAGATATGCTCGACATTTTGCCCGACAGTATACGTAGGGCAAACCGGCTGCTTCCACCCTACTTCACCACCGACGGCGCCATAGGCCTTACTGCCGAATTGGATAGTCCGTTCACTCCTGAACGTGACTCAATTCCAAGGGCGCATGCCGTGGTCTCCATGAAAGACTGCAAGGTGCATTACGGACAAGCCGAACTGCGGCAACTCGGGTTTGACATCGAAGCCGCCGTCAACGGCCCCGACCTGAACACGGCAAGCGTAAACATACGACGCCTCGAAGCCGCCGGACCGGCCACACATCTGCGCATCAGCGGAACTGCCCACAACCTGCTCGCAGACCCCGACTTCAAGGGGGTGGTCGTCGGCGACATCGAATTGCGCAAGCTGCCGCCCATAGTGGCGAACCTTGCACAGGGCTTCATAAAAGGAAGGCTCGATGCCGACATCGAAGTGAGCGGCCGTGCCTCGATGTTCTCTGCCGAAAACTTCCACAAACTATATGCCAAAGGCCGACTTGTCGGTAAAGGGCTGTATTATCTGTCGAACGACACCGCGAAGATGGCCGAAATAAACAAGGCCACCATTATATTCGGCACACAACACACACGCCGCGACAGCACCGGCAGCACCACAGCCCCGATGCTCGCTGCCGCAATAGACATCGATACGGCGGCAATACTTGTAAACGGCGTCGACATAAATTTAGGAGGACTGAAGCTCGGCGCCGGGGTAGAGAACAAAGGCCGCTCGACAGACACGACACTCGTTGTGCCGGTCGGTGGGGGCATAAAGCTGGCCTCGCTCAATATCGTGTCTATCACCGACTCTGCCGGAGCACGCATGCGTGACCTGGAGGGGCATGTCGGGCTCAGACGTTTCAAGGACATGGCACGCGTGCCTGAAATCAGCACCAGGCTCAACATAGGCCGTATAGCGGCAGGAGCACCGTCGACACGGCTTGTAATACGCAAGGCACATCTCGACGCAAGCATGCACAAACTGCCAATGCGCAACGGCGCCCAACGAAAAGCTTTCAAGGCTTTCTACGACAGTCTGCGGACCCTGCATCCCGACATATCTCCAGACTCTGTCATGCAACTTGCCATCGCCAAACGAAAGCATCGCCCCGGACACCGTCGCGTGCACGAGAGTCTCTCGTCATCCGACGTCGAAATCATAGAATGGGGACTTTCTCAAGGCTTCAGGCGCTTTCTGCTCGGCTGGCAGCTCAACGGCACACTGACGACACGGAATGCACGCCTCGCCACGCCATATTTTCCGCTGCGCAACCGCATAAACCGCCTCGACATAAGTTTCTCGAACGACTCGGTAAATCTGCGCAACGTACGGTACCGCGCCGGACGTTCCGACGTGCGCATGACAGGTCTCATAAGCAACATAAAACGCGGCCTCACTTCAAAGCGCGCCGGAAACTCACTGAAAATAAACTTCGACATAAAGAGCGACACAATAGATGTCAATGAACTTGCCTCGGCAGCTTTTGCCGGTTCGGCATACGCCGAAAGAATACGCAAAGGCGCATCGCATATCGCCATTTCGGACAACGATGATGCCATTGACCGGCAGCTCGACGCACTGGTATCGGAAGAGCCTGACAAAGCCGGGCCACTGCTTATACCGACCAACATCGACGGTCAAATGCGCCTCAATGCCGACAACGTAATCTACGCCGACATGGCAATGACGGGTCTGTCGGGAGACATCATGTTATACGACGGCGGCGTCAACCTTCACCGCCTGCATGCAGGCTCCGATGCCGGCGACCTCGTGCTTTCGGCATTGTATTCAGCACCGAAAGCGTCGGACATGCACTTCGGCTTCGGGCTCGACCTTCAGAAGTTCAACATAGAACGCTTTCTCAGACTTGTGCCGCCTGTCGACTCGATGCTGCCCATAATGCGCGATTTCAGCGGCATCATAAACGCCGAAATAGCGGCGACCGTCGACATCGACAGCACCATGAACTTAGAATTGCCCACACTCGACGCCGCAATCAGGCTGACAGGCGACTCGCTCGCGTTCATCAACGCGCAGACTTATGCCACTCTCGGAAAATGGCTGCGCTTCCGCGACAGGGCCGACAATAAAATCAAGCACATGAACGTAGAGATGATTGTGCGCGACAATATGGTGCAGATATTCCCCTTCTCTTTCGACATTGACCGCTACCGTCTCGGTGTGGTGGGTTACAACGACCTCGACCTGAACTTCGACTACCATATATCTGTACTGAAATCGCCTCTGCCGTTCAAATTCGGCGTCACCGTAAAAGGCACACCCGACAAATTCAAAGTCCGGCTCGGCGGTGCCAAGTTCAAAGAAGGCGAAGTGGCAAAGAGCATCAACGTGGTCGATACGGCCCGTGTCAATCTGCTGAAGCAAATCGAGGGTGTATTCCGTCGCGGCGTCTCGAACTCGCGTTTCGCTCCTCTAAAAATCGACGCGCCCGACATCGTGAAGCAACTTGCCGAACCCGACCCCAAGCTTTCGTCGGCCGACTCCACGGCGTTTATACGCGAAGGGCTTATTACGCAGCCATAACATAGCGTTTTATTCAGTTCGACGCCGCTATCGCGCTACGCTGTAGCGCTTTTGGAAGCCGGGAATAAATAACCCGGGCTGCGCGCCACCTACGGGGCGCTTGCCCGGGCCTATTGCTATTTATGCCACTCTGTGGCAACTTGCCCCTATTGGGGCAAAGATTGCATATGCCTATATTTGCAGGTAAAAACTGCCGTCAGATAGCGGCGCCTTTATCGTTAGGCCTTGGCTTCGTCGTCGGCCTTTTCGGCAGCTTCGGCAGCCTTGTCTTCTTCAATTTCTTTTTCCTTGAATTCTGTAATTCCGGCAGCGACGAGTTGGTTGTACCAGCTGAAAAGCTTGCGTATGTCTGTGGTGTAGACGCGGTCACGGTCGAAGTCCGGGATTATTTCGCCGAAATAATCGCGTATCTCGGCATCCGAAGCAAAGGCTTTGACGTCGATAGCTTTGCCTTGGGCGTGTGCGTATACTTTTTCGAGGATTTCGGGCAGAGGTTCGTCGCCATGGTCGGTGTACATTGTGATGTCGGCCAGCGAAATGACCTTTTCATGCGGATATGTGGGCATACGCTTTTTGGTGGCAATGTTTTCGACAATGAGTGCGTTTTTGCCTCGGCTGAGCAGTTTGAAGAGACCGGGCTTGCCGGTAATGGAAAGTATTCCTTTTATCATCGTATTACAGTCTTTTGTTTGTCCATAATGATTTTTACAGCTGCAAAAATAGTAATTAGTCAACAAACCATCACGAAACACAACCCAAAATTTTGTAATTTTGCATTCTAAATAATGCGAAGACGATGCTTACTTTCCTTAAATACCTCATACAACTTCTACTCTCACCGTCCAACGGATGGGATGAACTGACACGCGAAGCACCGTCGGCGGACACCCTTCTGCGCAAAGGTCTCTACCCCTTGCTGGCGATAACAGCGTTGACAGAATTTCTGGCGTTTTTCTACAGCCGGCACGTGGGATTGGGTGAAGTACTTATGCGCGCCATTGCCGATTTCGGTACATATTTCATTTCGGTATTCATCGCGAAACTGATTTTCGAGCTGTATCTGGGCAGGCTTTGCGACACGACACCCGAACCGGCACGCGTTTCGGTGATGACAGTATGCGGCATAGGGCTTATGGTGCTCATACAGCTTATAAGTAACTGCTTGCCATGGAACTTGGTACTGCTCAAATTTCTGCCGCTGTATGTGGTGCTTGTGCTTTTCAAGGCAATACCCTATATTGGTGTGCGCAAAAAAGACGCACTCCACTTTGTCGGCCTTAGCGCGGTTGCAATCGTAGCCGTGCCGCTGGCGATATACTATCTCCTATATTTAATAGTCTGATGAAACAAAAAGATATAAACATAAAGAACCGCAGGGCGAGTTTCGACTATGAAATCGTCGAGACGTTCACTGCCGGCATAGTGCTCACCGGAACGGAAATCAAAAGCATCCGTGCCGGGCACGCTTCTTTGGTCGACACCTTCTGCTACATAACTACGCCGCAAAACGAGGTATGGGTGAAGAACATGAACATAGCGACATACTTCTACGGCTCTTACAACAACCATGAAGCCCGACGCGACCGTAAACTTCTGCTCAGCAAAAAAGAGATAGCAAAACTTGCCAAAAACGGCCGTGACGCAGGCTACACCATTGTGCCCCTGCGGCTGTTCATCAACGAGCGCGGTCTTGCGAAGCTGGTAATAGGCATAGCACGAGGCAAAAAGGAATATGACAAACGCCAGGCCATCAAAGAACGTGAGGATAAACGCTCTCTTGCACGCTTGATGCACAAATAAACGTGTGTGGCAATGGTTTATCCTGACAGCATAGAACATAAGACAGGCTTCGACGCGGTGCGTGAGCATATTGCCGGGCTTTGCTCTTCATCGTTGGGCAGAGATATCTGTGCACAGATGTCTTTTTCGGCAAACTTCGCAACTGTCAGACGGACACTGCGCGAGACAGCCGAGATGCTCGCCATAATATCGGCCGACAATGATTTCTCAATCGGCGGCATCCACGACAAGCGCGCAATGCTCACGGCTCTGCGCGTGCCCGGCTCTTTTCCGGCCGAGAGCGAGCTACAGGGGCTGCGGACGTCGCTCGGAGCCATGGCAGAGATTGCGTCATTTTTCTCGAAAGTGAGAAAAGAAGAGAATGACAGGATAACCACTCCCTACCCCGAACTCGACACCCTCGCACGCGACCTCTACGCATTCCCTGCCGTGACCGCAGCCATCGACCGCATAATAGACCGTCACGGCGAGATAAAAGACAACGCATCACCCGAACTGGCCGACATACGACGCTCGATGTCGGCATGTGCCGGGAGCATAAACTCTACCATGCGGCGCGTGATAGCCAATGCCGTCAAAGAAGGATACCTCGAAGCAGACGTCACGCCGTCGGTACGCGACGGTAGACTTGTGATACCCGTCGCGCCGATGTACAAGCGCAAGATATCGGGCATCGTTCACGACGAATCGGCATCGGGCAAAACATTCTTCATCGAACCTGCCGAACTTGTAGAGGCAAACAACCGGCTGCGCGAGCTCGGCATCGAAGAGCGCCGCGAAATAGTACGCATCCTCACAGCGCTCGCCGACACCATACGACCTGACATCGACGCACTGCTCGACGGCTTCGGACTGCTCGGCACATTCGACTTCATTCACGCAAAAGCGAAATATGCCAATATCGTAGGCGGAGCGCTGCCCCACCTTTCCGACAAGCCCGAAATAGAGTGGTATCATGCCTGCCACCCCGTGCTGAAACTGTCTCTCGAACGGCAAGGCAAAGAGATAGTACCGCTCGACATCACCCTCTCGCACGAAAAGCGCATCCTCGTGATATCGGGACCTAACGCCGGCGGCAAATCGGTGACGCTCAAAACCGTAGCCATCGTACAGTATATGGCACAATGCGGCATATTGCCTCCGATGTACGACAACTCGCACTTAGGCGTGATGGACAGCATCTTCATCGACATCGGCGACGACCAGTCTATCGAAGACGACCTCTCGACCTATTCGTCGCATCTGCGGAACATGAAGTTCTTCCTCTCACACGGCGATGCCGCCACGCTTGTGCTGATTGACGAGTTCGGCGGCGGCACCGAACCACAGATAGGCGGTGCCATCGCCCAGGCCATGCTCAAGCAATTCAACAAGCGCGGCATGTGGGGAGTGATAACGACCCATTACCACAACCTCAAACAATTCGCCGAGGAAACGCCCGGACTTGTCAACGGCTCTATGCTTTACGACCGCCAACGCATGGAGCCCATGTTCCGGCTTGCCATAGGAAACCCCGGCAGTTCTTTCGCCATAGAAATAGCACGAAAAACGGGCATTCCTGAAGAAATCATAGCCGATGCCGGAGAAATCGTAGGCAGCGACTATGTGAACATGGACCGCTATCTGCTCGACATCGCCCGCGACCGCCGCTATTGGGAGAACAAACGCAGCGCCATAAGGCAAAAAGAGAAGCATATCGATGACATACTCGCACGGTATGAAGAGGAGATAGAGACTTTGCGCGGAAAGCGCCGCGAAATAATAAGCGAGGCAAAAGAGCAGGCCCAACGCATACTCGACGAGAGCAATTCGGCGATAGAGCGCACCATACGCGAAATACGCACGTCGCAGGCCGAAAAAGAACGTACACAGGAAGCTCGGCGACGTTTGGAAGCAGACCGGCGCACCCTCGCCGACAAAACGGAAAAAGCCGAGCGGCATCCGCTGCTCGAACGCCGAACCCCAAAGAAAAAGACAAGGTCTGAAAACGCTCAGAAAGCTGTTGCAGAACAGCCTCTTGCGGTCGGCGACAACGTACTGCTCGACGGAGCCGGAACGGTCGGCACGATAGCGGCCATTTCGGGCAAAGACGCCACCGTAATTTTCGGACAGATGAAAACCACCGTAAAACTCGCACGCCTCAAACGAACAATCAAAAAAGCCCAAAGCGGCGCCGTGCCGGGTGGCGTGAGTTATATTTCGACACAGACCGCCGAGGCAAACAGAGAGCGACAGCTGGCTTTCAGCAACGAGATAGACGTAAGAGGCATGAGAACAGACGAAGCCGTGCAGGCGGTGATGTACTATATCGACGACGCAATCCAGTTCAACGCCGGACGCATCCGCATACTGCACGGCACAGGCACGGGCGCACTCAGACAATATATACGCCGCTATCTCGACACTGTAGATGCCGTGCACAGATACCACGACGAAGACGTGCGCTTCGGGGGGCCGGGCATAACAGTTGTAGAATTCTAAATATGTTAGGAACATTATTTTTGACATTCGCAAAAATAGGCGCATTCACGTTCGGCGGCGGATGGGCCATGATAAGCATAATAGAACGCGAGGTGGTCGACAAACGCCATTGGCTCGACCGTCCCGAGTTCCTCGACCTTCTCGCCTTGGCACAATCGATGCCGGGCATTCTTGCCGTGAACATATCTGTGGTTGTGGGCGACAAACTGCGCGGCCTCAAAGGCGCATTGGCAGCCTCGGCAGGCACAATAATGCCTTGCTTTTTCATCATTCTGTTCATAGCCATGTTCCTGACGCCAGAGATGATTACGACCAACCCCACACTGACGGCCATCTTCAAAGGCATACGGCCTGTTGTGGTCGCACTGATATTGGCCCCGGTGTTCACCACGGCGCGTTCGGCGAAAATCGGGTGGAAGCTCGCATGGATACCTGCGGCAGTGGCACTGCTGATATGGTCGAAATGGCCTGTGGTGTCAAACCCGATACTGTATATAGTTCTCGGCGGAGCAATGGGATATTGGCTTTCTGTCGGTCGTAAACTTCGCAAAAACAAGGAAGGAGGACAAGGATGACAATCTACCTTCGGCTCATCTGGAGCTATCTGAAAATAGGCTTTTTCGGTTTCGGCGGCGGCTATGCCATGCTTGCGCTGATTGAAAACGAGATTGTGACTCCGGGGTGGATTACGCAGCAGATGTTCACCGATATTGTTGCAATATCGCAGATGACCCCCGGCCCTATAGGCATCAACTCGGCAACCTACATAGGGTATGTCGCCCCGGCGGCATCATCGCCGGCACTTTCATCGCCGGTCTACGGCATAATAGGCTCGTTGCTGTGCACCCTTGTGGTAGTGCTTCCGTCGTTCATCCTTGTGCGCTATGCCGGACATTATATATCGCGTCATCGCGAAAGCGCCGCACTCAAAGGCGTTTTCGCCGGACTCAGGCCGGTAGTAATCGGGTTGATAGCTTCGGCCGCTCTGATTCTTATGAACGGAGAGAACTTCGGCAGCACGCCCTCCGATGTAACAAAAAGCATCATTCTCGCAACGGTAGCGCTGGGCATGACCCTTTTCACGAAAGTCCACCCTATTTTGCTGATAATAGCCGCCGGCGTAATAGGATATTTCATATTCTGACATGGATTACAAAGAAACCCTCGATTATCTATACGGGCAAGTGCCCATGTTCCAGAACCTCGGCGCAGGGGCATACAAACCCGGACTCGACACCACTCTCGCATTGGCGAAGCATTGGGGAGCCCCACACAAGCGGCTGCGCGCGGCCATACACGTCGGCGGCACAAACGGCAAAGGCAGCACCGCGCATACCTTGGCCGCCATACTGCAATCGGCAGGCTACAAGACGGGGCTATACACATCGCCTCACCTCGTGGATTTCAGAGAACGGATACGCATCAACGGTAAGCCTGTCGATAAAGAGTACGTGACACGTTTCGTAAGCGATTACATGGCCGACGACTCTCTAACGGCACTTCACCCTACCTTCTTTGAGCTAAGCACCATCATGGCGCTCAGCTATTTCGCCGACGAAGATGTCGACGTGGTAGTAATAGAGGTAGGTCTCGGCGGACGGCTCGACTGCACCAACATAATAAGTCCGCTTCTGAGCATCATCACCAACATATCGCTCGACCACACGGCATTGTTGGGGCATACCGAACCTGAAATCGCCGTCGAGAAGGCCGGCATCATAAAGCCCGGCATTCCGGCTGTGGTGGGCAATGCATCTGGCGAAGTTCGCGAGGTCTTCGCGGCAAAGGCATCGCAAGTCGGCGCTCCACTGACTTTTGCATGCGAACACGCATACTTCAGCAAAGCCGTACACACTGACGGCCACATCGAATACTCAGGCACTGCATGGGGAGCCATTGAGGCCGAACTGTGCGGAGACTGCCAAATTGAAAACACCGCCACGGTATTGGCCGCCCTTGAAATACTGAAAGACAAATTTCCTCATATTAATCCCGACGCCGTGCGGCAGGGATTTGCATCTGTATGCGGACTGACGGGGCTTATGGGTCGGTGGATGACCCTGCAAAGCGCACCCGTCCGCATCATCTGCGACACCGGGCACAACATCGGGGGCTGGGAATGGCTCGGCAAGACGTTGAGAGATATTTCACAGCACGGCACCCTGCACATGGTGCTCGGTTTCGTGAACGACAAGGACATCGATGCCATCATGGCGCAGATGCCCGTCGGGGCAAGCTACCATTTCGCCACGCCATCGGTAAAACGCGGTCGCCCGGCAGAAGAGACAGCTGCGGCTGCGGCCCAATTCGGGCTGAATGGAATATGCCACCCGACCGTAGCCGACGCCTTCGATGCCGCGAAAGCTTCGGCCGCCGACGGCGACACCATCTTTGTCGGCGGCAGCACCTTCGTTGTGGCCGATTTGCTCGAAGCAACAGCAGCGTGTAGATAGCGTTTTGCGACACAACGCAAAAAACGGGGTGTTGCGCGATTGCAAAATAATGCGTAACTTTGCATAATTTATTTTTCGCATCACCAATGGAACAAGTGACTTATGAGGGCCTCACATTCCAGCCCTATATCTCCAAGAAAGAAATAGCCGCTCGCGTTGACGAGCTCGGCAAAGAAATTGTGCGTGACTGCGCCGGTAAAATGCCCCTGTTTGTGTGTGTGCTCAACGGGGCATTTCCTTTTGCCAGCGACCTGTTCCGGGCTGTCGAAAGCATCGACGCCGAAATAACGTTCATACGCCTGCAAAGCTATCAGGGAACGGAATCGACAGGCGCCGTCAAAGAAGTGCTCGGGCTGCACGAGAACATTGAAGGCCGCACCGTGATAGTTGTCGAAGACATCGTTGACACCGGCAACACGATTTTCAGGCTCGTGAACGACCTGAAGAAACACAAGCCGGCCGACGTCAAAGTAGCGACGCTCCTTTTCAAGCCCGACGCCCTCGTAAGGCCCGTGCAACCCGACTACGTGGGTTTCAGCATCCCGACAAAATTCATCATCGGCTACGGACTCGACCTAAACGGCAAAGCACGTAACCTGAACGACATCTACATCCTCAAAGAGGAATGACCCCCAGCACTACAGACTGACATGAACATAGTTATTTTTGGAGCTCCGGGCAGCGGCAAAGGCACTCAGAGCGACAAACTAATAGCCGAATACGGCCTATACCACATATCAACCGGCGAGCTTCTGAGAGAGCACATAGCCCGCGGGACACATCTTGGCGAAGTTGCGGACTCCTATATATCGCGAGGTCTGCTTATTCCCGACGAGCTGATGATTGACGTGCTCTCCGACCTCTTCAAGCAGCACCCCGAGCACATAGCCAGCGGCGTGATTTTCGACGGCTTTCCCCGTACGATAGCTCAGGCCGAGGCTCTTGCGGAAATGCTGAAAGAGCACGGCACGGAAGTACATGCCGTAGTCGGTCTCGACGTCGATGAAGACGAGCTTATCAGGCGCATGCTCGACCGAGGCAAACAGAGCGGCCGCTCCGACGACAAGCTCGACACCATACGCAAACGCCTGGACGTGTACCACAAACAGACGGCGCCGCTGAAGGAGTATTATCTCAACAAGGGCTGTTTCCACAACATCGACGGAAACCGCCCGATTGATGACATCTTCAGTTCGATACGCACCGAACTGGCGCCCCACAAAGACAAATAAGAAATGACCTATACCTTCGAAGAACCTTATTGCGAACCGCCGTTCGACGACCTGCTGGAGATATACCGGCACAATTTCGCCGAAAATTTCACCTTGCCGGCCCTGACCGACTACGTCACCGGCAAAACAATCAGCTACGGAGACATGGCGCGACGAATAGCCCGCATGCACCTGTTCTTCGAACTTGCCGGTGTGCAGCCCGGCGACAAGGTGGCGCTTTTAGGCAAGAATACGCCCAACTGGGTTATAACATTCATGGCTACCATAACCTACGGCGCCGTGATTGTGCCCATACTGCACGATTTCAATCCGGCCGACGCGCTGCACATCATCAACCATTCGGACGCAGTGCTGCTCTTTGTCAGCGAAGGCATTTTCCCTCAGCTCGACTTCGAGGCCATGCCGCAGATACGGGCCGTGGTATCGCTCGACAACCGTACGGTGATAGCCGAACGCGCCCCACAGCCGAGCGCAAGGCGTCGCAAGGGTGAGACGACACACCGCTCGATAGTAACCAATCTCACACGACAATTCCGCAAGAGGTTTCCTGCCGGATTCTCTTCGACCGACATCCGCTACAGGCATTTCGACGGCTCTTCCATCGCCGTCATCAACTACACATCGGGTACCACAGGTTTCTCGAAAGGCGTGATGCTGTCGCTTGACAATCTGCGCGGCAATGTCGTTTTCGGCATTCGCTCGAAACTGCACTACGAAGGGTCGAGAGCATTGTCTTTCTTACCTTTAGCTCATGCCTACGGCTGCGCATTCGACATGCTTGTGCCTTTGGCGGTTGGCTCGCATGTGACACTTTTGGGCAAGACTCCGACGCCGATGGTGTTGCTCAAAGCGCTCAGGCAGGTGCGTCCGTCGCTGATTATCTGCGTGCCTTTGATTCTCGAAAAAATCTACCGCAAGGTTGTGGTGCCTCAAATCACGAAGAAGCCGATACGCTGGGTGCTTGCCGTGCCGGGGCTTGACAAAGCCGTATACAGCATGATACGCTCAAAGCTCGTCGATGCTTTCGGCGGCGCTTTCGAAGAGGTGATAGTAGGTGGCGCGGCATTGAACCACGAGGTCGAGGACTTTCTGTGCCGCATAAAATTCCCCTTCACCGTAGGATACGGCATGACAGAATGCGGCCCATTGATAAGCTACTCGCCGTGGAGACGATTTACGACAGGTTCGGCCGGCCGTACGCTCAAAGGCATCATGGAGGCGCGGATTGCCGCTGACGATACTCTCGGGACGGCTCCTAACGGCACTCCACAAGGCGAAATACTCGTGCGTGGACTGAATGTAATGTCGGGCTACTACAAAAATCCCGACGCAACATTGGCCGCACTCGAAGAAGACGGCTGGCTGCATACCGGCGACATGGGATGGCTCGGAGCCCCCGACAGCCGCACCATCAACATACGCGGACGCTACAAGACAATGATTTTGACCGCAAACGGGCAGAACATATACCCGGAGGAAATCGAGGCCAAACTCAGCAACATGCCATATGTGAGCGAATGTCTGGTTCTCGAACGCAACGGGCGTCTTGTCGCCCTATGTCATCCCGATGATGACGAGGTAAAACGTGACGCGCTCACCGACGAGCAGCTACAAGAAGCGATGCAGGCCAATCTCAAAAACCTCAACTCGATAGTCGCACCATATGAACAGGTGCACTCTATCGAAATCATGCCCGAGGAGTTCGAGAAAACGCCGAAACGCTCCATTCGCCGTTTCCTTTACAAATGACCTTGACAAAAAATCGTTAAAAAGCCCGACGGCATTGGCCTGTTTGGGCTTTTTTGCGTATTTTTGGCATTGATTATTCGTATTTTTTCACATAATGAAATCGCATTCGTTGAAATACCTTAGGCTCGTGGCCGCTGCGCTATGCTTGGCGGTAGCCATTGTATTGTTTGCAGACTTCAGCGGAACGACGGCCAGGTATTTGGCGGCATTTGCAAAAATGCAATTCGTGCCGGCATTGCTTGCCGTCAATTTTTTGGTATTGCTTTTCCTTATTGCGCTGACCCTCATTTTCGGACGTTTATATTGCTCGGTGCTGTGCCCCTTGGGCATCACACAGGACCTTATTGCATGGTTTCGCCGTGTATTCTCGAAAAAAACCAAACGTCGCATAGGGCTTCACCGTTACCAACAGCCGAACAAGGCATGGCGCTATGGCTTTTTAGCCCTATTCGCCATATTGTTCGTGGGCGGACTGGCGAGCCTCATACCGATGTCGTATGCCGGTCTTCTTGACCCTTACAGCATATTCGGACGCATAACGGCTCAAAGCGTCGTGCCGGCATGGCGTACGCTTGCCGATTCGGCGGCGTCTTCGTTGGCCGACAAAGGAATATATCCGTTTGCTTCCATACCGTCGGCCTACGCTGTGGTCAGCTATACAGTAAGTGCAATAGCTGTAATAAGCTTCATCGCCATCGCCGTTTTTGCATGGCGTACAGGCCGTGGATATTGCAATACTGTCTGCCCTGTAGGAACAATTCTGGGCTTTCTGTCGCGTTTTTCGCTTCTCAAACCCGTAATCGACACCGACAAATGCAACCGTTGCGGTTCGTGCGGACGCAAATGCAAGAGCAGCTGCATCGACACCAAGAATCATGTAATCGACTATAGCCGCTGCGTGGTGTGCATGGACTGCATAAACAACTGCTCGCAAGGGGCAATCAGCTACCGTATAGCCCGAAAAGCACAAAAAGCCGAAAAAGGCTCCGGCATTGATAAAGGCCGACGCACATTCATTATCGGCACATCGATTGCCGCAGGCACTCTCGCATCTGCCGCAGCCGGAAAGGTTACCGACGGCGGTCTGGCTCCGCTGAAACAGAAGCAGCGCCGTAAAGGCTTAATTCCGGCTGTTCCTGCCGGAGCCATAAGCCTTCAGCACTTCCGCAACCATTGCACTGCATGTCAACTGTGTGTGAGCCAATGCCCCAATGAAGTACTGAAACCCGGAATATCGCTCGACGGCTTCATGCAGCCCGTCATGACTTTTACCGACGGTTTCTGCCGCCCGGAATGCACCCGTTGCGGCCAAGTGTGCCCCACGGGAGCCATCAAACCGATAGACACCGCCGAGAAATCCTCAATCAAGACAGGCTCGGCAAAGGTAGACCTTTCTATCTGCATTTCTGCGGCATACGGGCAGAAATGCGGCAGTTGCGCACGCCATTGTCCGGCAGATGCCATCAGCATGGTGAAAGGGGAAAACGGCAATCTCAGGCCGACGGTCGATGAAAGCCGCTGCATAGGCTGCGGAGCGTGCGAGTACCATTGTCCGTCGGGCACCGTCGGCCAGCTTAGAGCAGACCATGCGGCTATCTACGTTGACGGATTAAGAACACATCAAACGGTCTAAGAGTATGCGACATAATACACCTAAAAAGACCGACACCGGGCGCAGGAGCTTCCTGCGCAATATGGGCATATTCACCGCTGCCGGCACTTTGGCCGCATGCGGTGCGAAAACTCCGACAGACGGCGATAATGGCGACGCTAAAAAAGGCGGCATGACCATGCGTGTAAATCCGAACAGCGGCGACAGTGTATCGCTGCTCGGCTTCGGGGGCATGCGCTTCCCGACCCTCGGAGCCGCAAACGGCACCGACAACACCACTCTCGACCAGGAGGCCGTGAACCAATTAATCGACCATGCCCTCGAACATGGCGTGAACTATTTCGACACATCTCCGGCATACTGCAAAGGCCAATCGGAGGCCGCTTTAGGAACGGCCCTTTCGCGGCATCCGCGAAAAAGCTATTTCATAGCCACGAAACTGTCGAACTTCGATGAAAGCACATGGCCGCACGACAAATCGGTCGGTATGTTCGAGGCATCGCTCCGAAACCTCAAGACAGACTATATCGACTACCTTCTGCTCCACGGCATAGGCATGGGCGGCATGGCGAATTTCAACGGACGCTACATTGATAACGGCGTGCTCGATTTCCTGAAAGAAAAACGCGCCGACGGGACCATACGCAATCTCGGTTTTTCGTACCACGGCGACATCGAGGTCTTCGACCATCTGCTCGCGATGATGGACAAAGGCGAGATACATTGGGACTTCGCGCAGATACAGATGAACTACATCGACTGGCAGCATGCCAAAGAGATAAATCAGCGCAACACCGATGCCGAATATCTCTACGGGGAGCTGCATCGGCGCGGCATCCCGGCTGTGGTTATGGAGCCGCTCCTTGGCGGACGCCTCGCGTCAGCGTCGCAACCGATAACTCGCAAAATGAAGGAGCGCCGGCCCGACGACTCCGTGGCATCGTGGGCATTCAGGTATGCGGGCACGCCCGAAGGCATACTTACCGTGCTCAGCGGCATGACGTGCATGGAGCATCTCGAAGACAACCTGAAGACGTTCTCGCCCTTGCAGCCGCTCGATGACGATGAAAATGCGTTTCTGCTCCGCACCGCCGTCGAAATACTTGAAAACGACACCGTGCCGTGCACGGCTTGCAAATACTGCATGCCATGCCCTTATGGGGTAGATATTCCGGGAGTTTTCGCACACTACAACCGCTGCATCGAAGAGGACAATCTGCCGCGCGACATTTCAGACCCTCAGTACGCCAAGGCGCGACGTGCATTCCTCTACGGCTACGACCGCTCAGTGCCACGGCTGCGCCAGGCCGCCCGGTGCATAGGCTGCGGCGCATGCGTGAGCCACTGTCCGCAGAACATAACCATTCCGGCATGGCTCGGCAAAATAAATAGCTACACAGAAAAGTTACGCTCCGAAAACATTGACTGACAATGGCAAGGATAGATCAGGAAACCGTAAACCGTATACTTGATGCAGCCGACATTGTCGAAGTCGTCAGCGACTTCGTAAAGTTGCGTCGTTCGGGTGCCAACTACAAAGGGCTTTGTCCGTTCCACAACGAACGGACACCGTCGTTCTCGGTCAACAAGGCACGCAATATCTGCAAATGCTTCAGCTGCGGCAAAGGCGGCTCACCCGTCAACTTCATCATGGAGCACGAGCAGATGTCCTACCAGGAGGCTCTACGCTATCTTGCTCGGAAGTACAACATCGAGATTGTCGAAAAAGAGCTGTCGGCCGAAGAGCGCCAGGCCGAGAGCGACCGCGAGGCCATGCTTGCCGTGAACGAGTTCGCGCTGAAGCAATTCAAATACAATCTTCATGAAACGACCGACGGCCGCGACCTCGCTTTGGCTTATTTCCGCCACCGAGGCCTGAACGACGCTATGCTCGAACGTTTCCATCTCGGCTATTCGCTCGACCGCCCGTCGGCGCTCATCGACGCGGCCCGAGAAGCCGGATTTCAAGACCGCTATCTGATAGAGACAGGTCTTGAAGGCGTAAGCGAGCGTGAGGGCAAAAAGTCGACATACGACCGTTTCCGCGGTCGTGTGATGTTCCCCATACACAGCATCTCGGGTCGTGTGGTAGGCTTCGGAGGACGCACCATGCGCTCCGACAAGAACCTGGCAAAATATGTCAACTCTCCCGAATCGATAATCTACAAGAAAAACCTTGAGCTGTACGGGCTATATCAGGCGAAAAACGCCATAGCCAAGCGCGACAAGTGCATACTTGTGGAAGGCTATCTCGATGTCATTTCGATGCACCAGGCCGGTGTCGAGAACGTTGTGGCATCGTCGGGAACATCGCTGACCGAGGGACAGATAAGAGCCATAAGACGCTTCACCAACAATGTGACGCTTATTTACGACGCCGACGCCGCCGGCATAAAGGCTTCGCTGCGAGGCATAAACATGCTTTTGGACGAAAAGCTCGACGTGAAAGTGCTGTTACTGCCACCCGGCGACGACCCCGACTCTTTCGCCCAAAGCCATTCGTCAAGCGAAGTCGAGGCCTATCTTACCGAGAACGAACGCGACATCATCGCCTTCATGACAGAGGTGCTGATGCGCGACATTCCGGCCAACGACCCGACTGCACGCGCCAAGGCCGTAAATACGATATTGCAGTCGGTGGCGCACGTCGATGACCCGGTGAAACGGCAAGAGTACATATCGCAGTGCTCGCGTATGCTCGCCATATCTGAAGAAGTGCTTGTAGCGCAACTCAACATATTTATCACCGGGCGCTACGAAGAAGCCGAAAAGAACCTCAAACGTGAACTTGCGCGCAACTCTATAGCCGACATCCCCGAAAAAGACGAAGACAAGGCGGAAGAAGCGCCACTGCTCAACCTCAATGCCAACCGTCTGAGGCCGTTCGAGGAAATGCTTGCGCGCTACCTGGTGCGCTACGGGTTACTATATATATTCGATATCACAAAAGAAGACGGCACAACGATGCCGGCGACAGTCTACGATGTGATAGAAAGCGAATTGGCTGTCGACAACATGACATTTTCGCATGCTCCTTTCGATGCTGTGTTCAAAGCCGTGGGCGAAATGCGCCGAAACGGCTCATGGGTAGCAGACCGCCGCGCCCGTATGGCCGAAATCGAAAACGAGGCATCGGCAAAACTCGAGGAAGCACGCGAGAATATCAGAAAACAAGGCGGCTCTATGAGTCAGATTGAAAAACTCGAAGCCGAAACCCAGCTGCAGCTACAATCATTCCGTCATCAGGCCATAAACGACTTCGACATGCAGTACGGGCAGAACCGCCTTATAAATTCGCCCGACGATATTGTGCGCAACACCGCCGTCGAACTGCTTGTCGACCGTTACACTTTGTCTAAAATCTACACACGCCAAGGCGACATAGTTTCAGAGCAAGACCAGTTGCCGATACTTGTGCCGAGAGCCGTCTACGAACTGCGCAACGCCATAGTATCCGACCTTATAGCCGACCTTACCAAAGAACTGGCCGCACTCCCCCCAACAGAACCCGACCGTGCCGTAGCCCTGATGAAACAAATCACCGACTACAAAGCATTTCAGAAACAATTGTCAGAAGTGCTCGGCGACCGTATAATCCTTCCCAAACAAAGATGACGCAATGAAAAGGAAACTGTGCTTCATCACATCCACACGTGCCGACTGGGGGCTGCTTATGCCTTTGGCAAAAGCCTTGCGGCAAGACCGGGACATTGAGCTGCAAATCGTTGCGGCGAACATACACCTTGACCCGGCCTACGGCATGACCGTCGATGAAATCACCAATGCCGGGTTCGATATAGACGCACGCGTGCCCATGGCCGTCTGCGGCGATGACGAGGCCTCGCGTGTGAAAGCCATGGCATTGTGCCTCGACGGCATGGCAGAGGCATTTGGCCAACTGAAACCCGACGCGGCCGTAATTCTCGGAGACCGCTACGAAATGCTCGCAGTAGCATCGGCAGCCACTGTGATGCGCATACCCATCATCCATATCGCAGGCGGAGAGATTTCGGAGGGAGCCGTCGATGATGCCATCCGTCACGCCATCAGCAAACTATCGACGCTGCACCTCACTGCTACGGAGCCTTACCGCCAACGGGTCATTCAGATGGGCGAAGAACCGGCCCGGGTAATCAACACCGGCGCCATAGGCGTGTGGAACGCTTTCAACACCCCGTTGCTCGACGCCGAAGAACTCGGCGAACAGCTCGGAATAGACTTCGGTGAGCAAAAAGTCGCCGTGGTCACCTACCATCCGGCAACCAACGACAGCATCGCCACGCCGGGCGAACGCGTAGCGGCCATGCTTGAAGCCCTCGATAAATACCCTGAACTCTGCACCGTAATCACCTACCCCAATAACGACGCCCACGGAGCGGCCATAATACGTCTGCTCGAAGCATACCGCGATGCGCACCCCGACCGCGTACGGCTTGTGCGTTCGTTGGGAATGGTCCGCTACCAGTCGCTGCTGAAACTTGCCTCGGCCGTCATAGGCAATTCATCGAGCGGCATAGTCGAAGCGCCGTCGGCCGGAGTGCCTACCGTCGACATCGGCATACGGCAACGAGGACGCATTGCAGCGCCATCGGTGATACACTGCGGCGACAGTGCCGACGAAATATCCTCGGCCATAGCCAAAGCCCTAAGCCCCGACATGCAGGCCGTGGCGAAAGAACGTAAAAACCCCTACTATCAGCCCGACACACTCAGCCGTATGGCCGAATCCGTCAGGCATTTCATGGCCTCGCTGCCCGTCGAGCCTAAAAAATTCTACGACCTGCCATCATGAAACCGCTCTATATAATACCTGCCCGAGGCGGCAGCAAAGGCATACCGCACAAGAACATAAAGGCGCTCGGCGGACGTCCTTTGCTCGCATACACCATTGACGTGGCCTTGGCCGATGCACGCCGCACCGGCGGCACGATAGTGCTATCGACCGACGACCCCGAAATAGCCGACACCGCACGCGCCCTGGGGCTGACAGTAGAATACATGCGCCCCGAAGCCCTCGGCGGCGACAACATAGGCAGCCGCGAAGTGATGCTCGACGTGCTCGACTGGGCCGACAGCCGCGGCATAGACTACGACTGCATAGTTCTTTTGCAGCCGACATCTCCGTTCCGCATCCTGTCGGACATAAGCGAGGCCGAGGCACTATACGACGAAACTGTAGATATGGTTACGTCGGTATGCCCGTCGGACGCGAACCCCTACTACAACATATTTGAAATAGGCGGCGACGGAAGCATAAAAGTATCCAAAGGCGACGGCCTCTACACCCGACGTCAGGACTGTCCGCCGGTCTACCAACAGAACGGCGCCGTCTACGTAATCAATCCGCGTTCGCTACGACAGATGCCTATGGGTGTGTTTGCGAAACGCATACCTTATATAATGCCGCAAAGCCGCAGCATAGACCTCGACACCCCGGCCGACTGGGCACGTGCCGAAGCATTAATATCAAAGAAATGAATACACGATATACCATAGGACACGACCGTCCCATAATCGAGGCTCTCGCGAAGCTCAACGAGCTTTCGGGGGGCGCGATGACACTATTTGCAGTCGATGGCGACGGCAAAGTGACCGGCACCCTGACCGACGGCGACATCAGGCGCGCGCTGATTGCAGGGGCTACGCCCGACAGCCCGGTGCAATCGGCGGCACGGACTTCGTTCCGTTTCGTACGCAGCGGCGACATAGACGTGGAAGCCCTGCGGCAGTACCGTGAGGCAGGCCTGAGCCTCATTCCGATACTCGATGAAGAGCACCGGCTAAGCGATGTCATCGACTTTTCGCGGCAGCGCACTCTGCTGCCCGTCAAAGCCGTCCTCATGGCCGGAGGAAAAGGCGAACGTATGCGTCCGGCAACGCTCACCACTCCAAAGCCACTGCTCGAAATAGAAGGAAAGGCTATAATCGACTACAACATAGAAGCTTTGGCCGAATGCGGAGTATCCGATATAACAGTCACTACACGCTATCTTGCCGAACGCCTCGACGAACATTTCAGCAAGCCCGTTGCAGGCGTCAACGTAAAGACCGTGCGCGAAGACGTGCCCTTGGGCACAATCGGGGCAGTAGCCCTCACCGATGTCGCAGAAGCCGACGGCGACACATTGGTGATGAACTCCGACCTTATCACCACCATCTCGTTCGAAGACATGTATCTGACCCACCGCAAGCGCCGTGCCGACGTAACCATCGCCGCCGTTCCCTATCAGGTGTCAGTGCCCTACGCCATCCTCTCGACCGATGAGAACGAACCGACACAGGTGAAAGGTATAGAGGAGAAACCTTCGTACTCATACTATGCCAACGCCGGCATATATCTGTTCAGCAACCGACTGCTTCGGATACTCGCCAAGGGCGAACACTGCGACGCCACTGACCTGATTGAACGGGCGATAGCATCGGGAATGAAAGTTACATACTACCCTATCAAAGGCACATGGCTCGACGTGGGCTCGCCCGTCGATTTCCGTCAGGCATCTGAACTTATGCGACACCACAACGCAATGAACAGTTAAGTCGCCAAATCGTTAAAATTACAGACTAACATTACTTTTAGAAGACTTATCAGAATGGCAGATTCCAACTTCATAGACTACGTCAAAATATTATGCCGCTCAGGCAAAGGGGGCGCCGGTTCTCGGCATTTCTACCGCGCAAAATATGTTCCTAAAGGAGGCCCTGACGGCGGCGACGGCGGCCGTGGCGGCCATATAATACTTCGCGGCAACCGCAACATGTGGACACTACTTCCGCTCAAATACCGACGCCACATCTTTGCAGGCAACGGCCAAAGCGGTTCGGGTGGACGCAGTTTCGGCAAAGACGGCGAAGACGTGATTGTCGATGTGCCCTGCGGAACGGTGGTCTTCGATGCCGAAACAGGAGAATACCTCACCGAAGTAACCGACGACGGCCAGGAAGTGAAGCTCCTCAAAGGCGGCCGCGGCGGTCTCGGAAACTGGCACTTCAAAAGTTCGACGAACCGCACGCCGCGCTATGCCCAGCCCGGCGAACCGGCCATTGAGCGCTCTGTGATACTCGAACTGAAAATGCTCGCCGACGTAGGTCTTGTCGGGTTCCCCAATGCCGGAAAATCGACCTTGCTGTCGGCCGTATCGGCAGCTGAACCTAAAATCGCCGACTATCCCTTCACGACAATGGAGCCTCAGCTCGGCATAGTGTCCTACCGCGACAACCGCTCTTTCGTCATGGCCGACATACCGGGTATAATCGAAGGCGCGAGCGAAGGCAAAGGCCTGGGGCTGCGCTTCCTGCGACATATCGAACGAAATGCGGTGCTGCTTTTCATGGTGCCTGCCGATGCCGACGATATTTCCGAAGAATATAAGATATTGCTCAACGAGCTACAGCAATTTAATCCCCAACTTGTCGACAAACAACGCGTGCTGGCTATATCGAAGTCGGACCTGCTTGACGACGAACTGCGGCAGGAGATTGAAAAGACGCTGCCCGAGGGCATTCCGCACGTATTCATCTCGGCCGTTACCGGCCAAGGTATCACAGAGCTGAAAGACATGCTCTGGCGTGCCATCACCGACGAGAACAACCGCATCGACAGCCCTGAGATAACACACCGTCCGCTCGACGGGCATCACCGCGTGCGCGAAGAAGACGAGTTCATCTTCGAATACACTCCGTCGCCCGATGAAATCGACGAAGAGGCCGAAGACCTGCGCAACATAAGCCCCGACACATGGGGCGAAGACATCGATTGGGACGATGCCGACATCAATGAAGACGTTCCTGAAAACGATGGAGATGACGACGACGCCTTCCTTTACGAAGCCATCAACGACGACAGGCAATGAGCGTTAGCGTTGCGGACTTTTTCAAAACCGTAAAGTCGCAATTGGCGTCGGTTCTCGGCTCTGAAGGCGAGGCCGACTCTGCCGCGCGTATACTCTTTGAAGACCTTGCAGGCTACGACCGCAAATACTTGTTCATAAACGGCGACCGCGAGATTTCGGAGTATATGCAAGAGCGCATAAACGCCGCCGTGGAAAAAGTCAAGGGTGGCGAACCTGTGCAGTATGCCGTGGGGCACGCACGGTTTATGGGCAACGACTTTATGGTGTCGCCTGCCGTACTCATCCCCCGACCTGAGACAGCCGGACTTGTCGATGCCATAGTTGATGATTTCGGCACGCGGCGCGACCTCGACGTGCTCGACATAGGCACGGGTTCGGGCTGCATAGCCATATCGTTGGCAAGGGCACTGCCGTTCAGCCACATCAGCGGCTTCGACATCAGTGCCGATGCACTTACCGTGGCAAAAGAGAACGCCCGCCGCCTTGGGGTTAAAGTCGATTTTGAACAATGCGACATCCTGAGCGCCGAACCTCCGGCATATCCGCGCTACGACATCATAGCGAGCAATCCGCCATATATATGCGCCTCGGAGAAAGCGGATATGGACGCCCGTGTGCTCGACTATGAACCGTCGACAGCACTCTTTGTTCCCGACAACGACCCCTTGCTTTTCTACTGCGCCATAGCACGCTATGCCCGTGCCGCGCTGCGACCTGGCGGCGCCCTCTATTTTGAAATCAACTCGCGTTTTCCCGAGCAGATGCGACGACTTCTCACCAACGAAGGTTTTGCAGACGTTTCCGTCAGCCGGGACTACCGCGGCCTTTACCGATACGCCCGTGCCGTTTCAATCTAAAGCAAACCAACCGATGAAACCCGAAGCCGCTTTGATACGGCTTGAAGAGGCATGTGCCCGTTCGGAACGGTGCACATATGAACTGCGGCAGAAACTGCGCACATGGCGCATCGGAGCAACCGATGCCGACAAAATAATACAATCGCTCATAAAACGGCGCTTTGTCGACGACAGGCGCTATGCCGCCGCTTTCACTACCGACAAATACCGTTTTCTGCGGTGGGGACGCCGGAAAATCGAAATGGCGCTCAGGCAGAAACATATTGCCGACGACATCATAGCAGACGCAATGGAGAGCATAGACGAAGACGAGTATGAAGCGAACCTGCGCTACATACTCGTCCAAAAACTCAGGAGTGCCGCGTCGCCGACGGCCTACGAGACACGGATGCGCCTGTTCCGCTTCGCCGCCGCACGCGGCTTCGAATCAACGCTCATCAGAGACGCCATCAGAGACATCTTGGCGAACCGCTAACGATTGGGCGTACCCCATCGCTTCGTAGCCGTGCACCGTGCCTTGGCCGCGAGCATTCCGATTTGGAATGCGAAATCACCCTCTTCGAGTATCCATCGGCCGTCATGGCCGACAAAGGCCAGGTCGGATGCAGGGAGCCTGAATGTCACCGTTTTTGTCTCGCCGGGAGCCAGCCGCACTTTGTCGAAGGCTCTTAGACGCCTTACGTCGGGTGTCTGTGAAGCTACGAGGTCGCTGCTGAACAAGAGCACGGGTTCCAGTCCTTCCATCTTGCCGCCGTTACACACATTTACGCTGACCGTCAAGGTGTCTGAGGGGGCAAACTCGCTTTTGTCGAGTTTCAGATTGCTATATTCATAATTATTGTAGCTCAAACCGTAGCCGAACGGCCACTGCACCGACACGAGGGCGTTATAGTTATAGGCACCCTCCATCTCTTTGCCGATATGCTCCGAAGGCTTGTAGTCGTAAGTCACGAGCGAGTTTATCTCGCGCGGATATGTAAACGGCAGTTTGGCGCTGAAATCGCACTTGCCGGCAAACAGTTCGGCAATTGCGTCGCCGCCGTAGTTGCCCGGCAGCATGGCATCGACCACGGCAGATGCCAAAGGCTCGATGTCGGCGACAAGCCGCGGACGGCCCTCTGTGAGGACGAGCACCACGGGCTTGCCCGTAGCGGCAAGCCGCTTTACAAGCTCACGCTGATTGGCCGACAGGGTCAGGTCGCTGAGGTTGCCCGGCGTCTCGGCATATGAGTTCTCGCCCACGCATGAGACGATGACGTCGGCTTCGGCGGCAGCGGCCACGGCGGCATCGAAATCAGGCTCATCTTCTTCCCACCACAGGCCACCGGCCTTGTATGTAACGCCGGGGACACAGCTTACGTTTTTTTCGCCGAATTCTTTGGCAAACGCCTCTTTTATCGTATTATACCGTCCGGCGCAGTCGTCGGTGCGGTGTCCTTGCCACGAATACGACCAGCCGCCGTTGAGAGTGCGCATATTATCGGCATTGGGGCCTGCAAGCAATATTTTCACGCCTCTACGCAAAGGCAATATGCCATTTTCGTTCTTGAGCAGGACTATGCTTTGGCGTGCGGCTTCGAGAGCCGCGGCTTCATGGTCGGCACTGCCGAACTCAGGATAGTCTTTCGCATAGCTCATCGGTCGTTCAAACAGGCCCGTGCGCATCTTGAAGCGCAGGATGCGGCGCACGGCGTCGTCGATGCGCGACATCGGCACACGGCCTTCGGCCACGAGTTCTTTGAGCAAGGTGCAGAAATCGGTGCTATAAGGGTCCATCGACATGTCGATGCCGGCATTTATTGCCATGGCTATGGCGTCTTTCTTGTCTGCGGCCACCTTGTCGCGGTTCCACAGAAAATCGATGTCGCCCCAGTCGGTAACGACCATGCCGTCCCACTCCAAGCCGTCTTTCAGCCAATCGGTGATAAGCTCACGGTTGGCGTGGGTAGGCAGACCGTTGATGCTCGACGAATTAATCATCACCGAAAGGGCATGCCCTTTTCGCACCATGTCGAGATACGGGGCAAAATGCTTCTCGCGAAGCTCCGACGGCGAAATCACCGCCGGAGTGCGGTCTTTGCCGCTATACGGCACACCGTAGCCCATATAGTGCTTCATGCAGGCGGCAACCTTTTCAGGCGCTATATGGTTGGGGTCATCGCCCTGAAAGCCAAGTACGGCAGCCGTGCCCATTTCGGCATTGACATATGCGTCTTCGCCGTAATTTTCCCACATGCGCGACCATCGGCAGTCTCGGCCAAGGTCGGTGACGGGGGCAAAGAGCCACGGTATGCCGCAGGCCTTCGACTCATAGGCACATATCGAAGCCCCCTCGCGTGCAAGCTCGCGGTTGAACGAGGCTCCGATGTTGACGCCCTGCGGAAAGAGCATTCCTCCGAGCGTATATGTAGTGCCGTGCATCTGGTCTACGCCGTAGACACTCGGTATGCTCTGCCCTTGCAGTGTACGCTCCTGTATATGACCTATGATTCGGTTCCACTCGGCAGGCGTCTGTGCCACATCGGCAGGCACGTTGAGCATGGAGCCTACCTTATAGCGATGCACGGCGCTGTCGAGCAGCGCTTCGTCGAAGACAAAGATGTCGGCGCCACCGGCACCGTTGTAGTCGCGCACGCAGCCGATGGTGAGCTGGCACATCTGCCCCACCTTATCGTCGAGGCTCATGGCGGCGAGCAAAGAATCGACCTTGTTTTCTATCACAGGGTCGGGAACTATTGCAGGAGCCGCAGCCGCGGCTCCTGCAATCAGTCCGGCTATAGCCCCAAGGGGCAGTCGGTATTTAAACATATCGGAAACTTATTTCTGATAGACGCGCACCCAATCGATTTCGTATGTCGCGGTCTTGAAATCGGGAGCAATGGCACCGCCCCACGAGCCGCCTACGGCAAGATTGAGCTTGATATAATATTCCTGGTCGAAAGGCCACCACTCGGTGTCGTTGACGGTGGGAACGGGGTTCGGGGCGTAGTAATACTGCACTCCGTCGAGGTAAGCCTTGATATACTCGTGCGTCCACTCCATGCCGAAGCAGTGCCACTCCGTGCCGGGGTTTGTTATGGCGATGTTCTCACTGTGGCGGTAAGTCTTTCCATCGGCAGGGTCTGTATAGAACTTGCCGGAATCTTTAGTCACGTTCTTGCTATGGCAAGAGAAGTGCACCGCTTCAGGCTCATTGGCGACCCACTCCATGATGTCGAGTTCGCCGCCACCGTCGCCAATCCACGAGGGGCCATCTTTGAGGAGCATCCAAAATGCCGGCCAACAACCGCCTACCGTGGGAAGCTTGGCACGCATCTCTACGTAGCCGTATTTCCATCCGGCATTGGTATTCATGCGCGTCGACACATAACTTTTGCCGTCGGTAGCATCCGACGCTTCTACCTTATGCGCATTGATTTTGAGCGTTCCGTCGGATACCTCGGCGGTCTTCAAGTCTCCGTATTTACCGTCGAGGCAATAATATTGGTCTTCGTTGTTGCCCCAGCCCGTACCGCCTTCTTCGAAATACCAGTTTCGTGAAAGCGATATGGGGTCGTCGAACTCGTCGCTCCACACCAAATAATAGCCCTCGGGGGCGAAACCGTCTTTGACATCGACATCGCCGGCCGGCTTGTTGGGATAGTACGGGCGCTGCGTTCCCGTATCAGTCCCGTCGGTATTTACGGTGTATATCTGGTCTTCGGGGCCGCATGCGCTCAACAGCGCCACGGCGAAGAGGATTGTTAGAATATTATGTTTCATAAGCTTATTCGGCAACTTCAAATTTGAGGTAATAATCGGCTAACCAATCCAAGCCAGTTTCTACTATCTTAATCGTGAAAGCGTCGGACTTGAGTTCGACAATCTCCCATGTCTTGCCGAGATTACCAATAGAAGCGACTGCGCAAGGGAAACCATTGTTGCCAAACTCTATATACCGCAATCCTTCATTTTCGACATATTTCCATGTCATGTCGGTATAGGTGGTATAGTCGAATTGACCATCATTGCAGCTTTCGGCTTTTCCGTCACCGACGATTGCCATGGAGCCGTTGGCCTTGAAAGTCATAACCTCGTCATCCGAGCCTGCGGCACCCCAGTTTTCAGTTATCGAGGGCCCGGCAAAAAACATTTTCCAGCTGTGTGCACAGAGCATTTCTTCAGGAGTAAGCACCACCGAAGGTTCGCGTTCGAAACTGATGACAACCCATTCGCCGCCGGGAATGTCGGCTTTGAGTTCAAGGGCTGTATCGGTGAGTTTTACCACTTCGTAAGGCTCGGACATGCTGTACACGGCACCGTTGCCTTTGATGTTGGCCCGGTAAACGGGGAACGCGCCTTCAACGAACTGCATAAAAAGCACACCGTCTTTACGGCCAAGGACAAAAGCTTCGTCGCCGGAAGCGGTAAATGTTTTTGGCGAAGGATTGAACTCGCAGTACACTTCATTGTTAGCTCCAAGGTCATAGATTACCTTACCGTCGGCTGTAAACGAGATTTTATCGTCGTTCACGCACTCACCGAGCCAATCGACGGGGTATGTATAGCCTTCACCGGCACCCGAAGCGCCTGCAAAGCTCCACTGGCGTGCTGTGAGAAGCTTGAATTCGTCGGACGAAGCCTCGACGGGCACGATTGTGGGGTCTGCGACTCCCTCATGGAGTATGGCGAGCTGTACATCGTCGGTGAGAGCCACTTCTGTGGCGGCATCGTTCTTGTCGGTCACAACCATGTGGGTGTAGCCGTCGGTGGCATTGCCCTTATATGAGATGTTTTTTACCTTTTCGGTCTTGAACATGTATGGTGTCTCGCCGCCTACGACATGTATCTGCTGCTGCGCACCGGCTGTGGCGGCAATGGCAAGCGCTGCGAAAAATATAGCGTGCTTCATCATTTTACTGCGATTTTAAGAGAACGGTTGTTGAAGTTGATTACATATACGCCGGCTTCGAAAGCATCGAGGTCGATTACGTAGCTGCCTTCGGCGATAGCCGACAGAACGGTGCGCCCGTCGAGTGCGAACACTGCCACGTGCGAACCTACCGGCAGATTGCCGAGCACCACGCGGCCGGCTTCGACGGTCACTTCTTCAGTAGAGGCGTCGAGGTTTTCGATGCCTGTTGTTCCCTCGTTGGAGAATGCGACACTTTTCAGATTAGTAAGGGCAATGCGTTTGGCACCGGCGGCATCGCCGAAGACCATGTCACCGCCGTCGAAAGTGGTGTTGAGTGCGTCGGATATGTTGATTTTAACAGGGTCGCCGTCGTAAGGGGTGGCTACGATTGTCTGGTATCCGGCGGCAGTGATGTTTGCCGATGTCAGCAGAACGGTAGCCGCAACTATAAATGTTTTCAGTTTCATAAGATTGGTATTTATTCAGCAGTTTTTAAAATCACGTAATACTGTGCGAGCCAATCAAGGCCGCAGTCAATTATGAGGGTGAGCGAGTCGGCAGTCATTTCCACGATTTCCCACGTACCGCCGAGATTGTCATTCATGCCAATGGCGCAGGGGAACCCGTTGTTGCCGAACTTGATATACTTTTTGCCGTCTTTCTCGAAATAGCTCCAAGTCATATTGGAGAACGAAGTGTAATCGAAGGCACCCTCAGAACAGCTTTCGGCCTTGCCATCGCCGGTTATTGTCATTTTACCATCGGCCAAGAGCGTCAGCAGCTCGTCTTCAGAGCCTGCGGAGCCCCAGTTTTCTGTCGCCGTCGGGCCGGCAGCGGCCAATTTCCAGGCATGTGCTGTCAACAGGGCTTTCTGCTCGGCATATTCATCGGGGGTGGGGCCGGGGGTCGGAGTGCCATCGGCCTTTTCGAGCACTACGCAATAATATGGCGCCCAACCGTTGGGGAAAGGTATCTGTACACGCAGAGCATCGTCGGTCAATTCGACGATTTCAGCCGTGCAGTCGAGTTGGGTGGGGTCGCCGACCGACAAGGGGAAGCCGCCTCCGCCGAACTTGATGCACACCGTGCCGTTTCCGTCCTTCACCACGCTCCATGTCATCTTGCCTACATTTTCGGCATAGCTGAACGGCCCGTTGGTGCCGTCGAAAGCCTGACCGTCGCCGGCGATGTCGAGAGTTCCGTCGGGCTTGAAAGTCATAGTTTCATCGCGCGAAGCATTGTCGCCGCCCCACAACTCATTGAAATTTGTACCGCTGTCGCCGAACTTCCAGGCATGTGCCGTCAGCTTGGCTTTGATTTCGGCGAAATCATCCACGACCGGAGGTTCAGAACCGCCTTCTTTGGCCGTGGCGCTATAGTTGATGACGAAGTATTTAAAGCTTGCGTCATATTCCTTGTAGGCCCATGCGAGCTGAAGGTCGGTATCGGTCAATTTCAATACCTCAAATGTGAGGTCTTTGTATTGTGCCACAGGCGAAATTATCGGGAAAGCGCCGCCAGTAAATTGTATTGCGAGGCTACCGTCGGCCAGCTTGCCGAGGATAAAGCCTTCGGTGCCCTGAGGTGTATAATCCCATGTTCCGTTTTCGTTGTCGAAGACTTTATTGTCATCGCCGAGCTTGAATGTCACCGAACCGTCGGTGTTAAAATTCAGAAGGTCGCCTATGAGGAATTGCGGTGTTTCAAAGCCTGTCTGACTGCCATCGGCATTGATATAGGCAAGCAAAGAGCCTACTCTCCACGAATAGCCGGTGAGTTTGAGATACTCTGCCGATGTTTTGTCGAGAGGCGTAACCGCTTCTTGTTCGGGTATTTCGACAGGTGTCGGAGGTGTGGGCGGCGTGGGGTCTTCGCCTTGATAGCCTTCGGGCACGAAGTTGAACTCGATGCCGTCGCCTTCGCCGCGCCACCAACGCAGGCGCAGGTGGTCTTCGCTGATTTCGACAATTTCATAGTCGGCGTCGACGCCCGTCGGGTCGGCCACGACAGATGGGAAGCCACCGCCCGAGAAGCGGATGTAGCGCTTGGTGCCATTGTCGATAAAAGCCCAGGCCTCTGTACCTTTAGGCTGCCACTGGGCTATGCCAGCACGTTCTACGCCCCAGCCGCCTACGCCGGTGAGGTCGCCGTCGACCCACACGGTGTTGTTGGCCTCAAGCACAAAGCGTCCGTCGGCAAGGAAACTCATCTTGTCATCGAGCATGGAACCCTGCATAGCACCGCCGCGCATATCGTCGAGGGGATTGTAGTAACTGTCTTTACGCCAGTCCTCGCCCCACAGATAGCCAAAAATGCGCTGCTGGCCTCCGTTGTTATATTCGCCCCAAATGTCCCAGACCCATACCTTGGGATTGCTCTCGTCGCTGCCGCATAGCATGCGTACGGCGGGGTCGGGAGCATCGACATGGAAAGTGAACTCGTGCTTGGGGCTGCGGCCCGAACGTCCGTAGACCAAAAGCGAGCCTCTATAGTCGCCCTTGCTCATGGTGAGGGTAAAATTGCGGTCGTTGCTCGTGACTTTGGCTCCGCCTTTCAGTTCGATTTCCCACAGCGGCTGGAGTCGTTCGGCCGTCAAGTCGAAGTGCACCAGGTTGGGGTCTTCTTCGTCGATGTATATCGAATACATGTCTTCGCTCACTTCGGGAAGGGCGCCAAGACCTTCCGTATCGTCCTGGCATGCAGCCAAAGCCGATAGAAGCATCAGACATGCTGTATATTTTATGATTTTCATATTGATTTGTTTTAATACGGATTTTGGATGAGAGTGCCTTCGGAGCGGTCGATTTCAGACTGCGGTATGGGCAGATAGCGTTTTTTCGCCGTATAGCCTTTGGCCGCGAGCACTTCTTCGGCTTTTCCGAAGCGCACAAGGTCGAAGAAACGGTAGCCTTCCAGGGCAAACTCAAGACGATACTCGTTGAGTATATTGTCGAGCGTCGCCGGTTTTCTGTCGGCGGCCGACATTTCAGAGAGTATCGTACCCAAAGCTCTGGCACGCACCATATTGAGCAAATCATCGGCACGGCTTTGGCTGACGTTGAGCCTGACATTCAGCTCCGACGCCAAGAGCAATGCACGCGAGTAGCGGTAGACGCGTATGTTGTTACGGAAGTTGAACTCGCGGTCGGTGCCTACAAACTCACTGTTGCCGCCGTTTCGGGCTATATATTTGTAGTTGAAATAGCCGCTGTCGGCCACACGTGGTGTATAACTGTCGCCGGGACACTTGGCGGCAAAATTGAGTATGCCACCGTCGCGACGTATGTCGCGAGAATCATAAGCGTTGTATAATTCAGGATTTACCGGGCCGAAGCCGTAGCCTTCTGAGGCCAATTTTGTTCCCTTATAGCTGTCGGGGCATAGGAACGTCGGTATGATTGTTCCACCGGGCGCAAAGGGGTTGTCCCAAGTACGGTTCGAGGGATTGTCGCTATAGTTCACCTCGAAGATTGATTCGCAGCACCACTCAGCTGCGTCAGTCCACAAAGCGGCATAGTCGGGATAGAGGGCATATATGCGCGAGTTAATGATTTCGTTCATCTGGGTGAGCACACTCTGGTATTTCGACTCGTCGCACTTGTTCATTACCACATCGGCACGCAACATATATGCGGCATATTTGTTGAAGTGCCCCACTTCAGACACCGGCACTGCATCGGGCAGATAGCCCGGAGTCGTGGCGAAGTCGAGGTCTTCCATAATCTTGGCGTAGACATCGTCGGCCTTCATCTGAGGCACAATATAGGCCACACCCTCGCCGTCGGGGTTGACGGTGAAATAGGGGATGTTGCCCCACAGTTTCCACAGAATGTTATAGTAGTAGGCTCTGAGCGCATGAGCCTCGGCAAGAACGCGGATACGCTTGCTCTCGCTGAGTTTTTCGCACTGGCCGATGTTGTTGATTACGAGATTGGCACGGTAGACTCCTGCATAGAGCGAGTTCCACAAGCCTATGGGAGCCTGCTCGGCGTTGAGCTGGTAACGGTTGGTGAGGTGCAGCCATGGAATGTCGCCTTCGCTGCTTCCGCCGACGCCGTTATAGTCGTCGGCAAGGATGTCACACACGAATTGGTATGGATGGTATTCGCTATAAGTAAAATCGAGCCACTGCAAGGGGGCGTATGCCGCCACCAGGGCATTGTCGAGTTTTGCTTCGGTGGTATAGGCATTGTCGGCCGGCGTGGTGGTGGTGGGCTTCACGTCGAGCCACTCCGACGTGCACGACGTCAGCGATACTAAAGTCAATGCTATTGCAAATATTTTTTTCATAAGTCGTTGTCGGAGTTAAAAGTTTACATTAAGACCGAAAAGGAAGGTGCGGGCCTGGGGGTATACGCCCTTGTCGATGCCGAGCGACGTTCCGCCCGACGATATTTCGGGGTCGAAGCCATGGTAGCGCGTCAATGTGAACAGGTTTTCGGCACCTACATAGATGCGGAGTTTGTTTACGAAGAACTTGCGTGTAAGGTTCTGCGGCAGTGTATATCCGAGCTGCATCGAGCGACAGCGCAGAAACGAACCGTCGTGCACGAAGAGGTCGCTGGAGCGCCAGTTCTGGTTGCCTCCGGCTTTCGATGTCAGACGCGGCAGTTCGTTAGAGCTACCCGGGCCGCACCAACGGTCGAGCATATATCGCGGCATGTTCACCTGCGGATAGTCGGCACGGCGCGTGGCGTCGTAGATGTCGTTGCCGACGGTTGCATGAAGAAGCATGTTGAAGTCGATGCCGCGCCACTCAAGGCCAAGGCTCAGGCCGAAAGTCCAATCGGGCATGCCTTTGCCGAGTTTGCAACGGTCGGCATCGTCGATGACACCGTCGTTGTTGGTATCGACAAATATCACGTCGCCTGCCACGGCATCGGGCTGCAGAAGTTCGCCTTTGCTGTTGACATACGAAGCGACATCGGCAGCAGTCTGGAAAATGCCGGCGGTCTTCCACCCGTAGAAGAACGGGAACGGCTCGCCGTTTTCGGCACGCGAAATGGTGCCGAGAGTACCGAGCACGGCATCGTAGTTGAGCGAGCCTGTCTCGTTGCCGAGTTTCACGACTTGGTTCTTGTTGTACGAGCCGTTGATGCCTGCACGGAAGTTGACTTCGCCGAAGCGCTTGGTGTAGGTGAGGTCGAACTCGAAACCTTCGTTCTTCATGTCGCCGACGTTGCCGAGCGGACGGTTGTTGCCGATATAGCCGGGCAATGCCATCTCCATGAGCATGCCGTTGGTGCGTTTGTTGTAGTAGTCGAGGGTCACGGCAAGCGAATTGTTGAAGAAGCGCAGGTCGAGGCCGACGTCGGTCTGCTCGGATTCTTCCCATCGGAGGCCGGCGTTGCTGTAGCTGCCGGGGACTATGCCCGGCACTATGGCCTGCACGCCGCCTATGCCGAATATATAGTTTGCGCCGCCGTTCATCATCGAGGTATAGCCGAACGAACGGATGTTCTGGTTACCGTTCTTGCCCCAGCTTGCACGGAGTTTCATATATGTGAGCCATTGCGGACGCTTTTCCATGAAAGGTTCGTTGGTGATGTTCCAACCGGCCGACACCGACGGGAAATTGGCCCATTTGTTCTCGGGCGAGAACTTCGAGCTGCCGTCACGACGGATTGTGAACTCAAACAGATAGCGTTCGTCGAAGTTATAGCCCACACGGCCGAAATACGACGCCAGGCGGCTCTGCGGCGATGGTGCTCCCGAGGCGCTGCGCTGCTTTGCATCCTGGTCGGTGGCGTCGAGCCACGGCTGCGACGGGTCGCGGATTTCGTAGCTCGTGCCTGAAACGTATTGGTCGCCGGCCATCGATGCGCTTTGTCCGACAAGGAAATTGAAGTGGTGCCTGTCGATGACATCAAGCGTGTATGCAAGCGTGTTTTCGACCTGCCAATACCAGCCTTTCGTCATTGTCGACCATGTTTCAGACGTGTCGCTCTGACGTGTACTGTTCAGATAGTACGGAAGCGAAAAGCCGTCGTTCTGATAAATCGACAGGTCTCCGCTGATGGATGATTTGAATTTGAGATTTGTGTAAAGCTCCAACTCTGCAAATGCGCTCCCCATGACACGGTCGGTCTTGTTGACATCGCAAGGCATATAGAGCAGCGCCATAGGGTTTGGCATGGCTGCGAACTCCACACCGGGGATGGTGAACGGACGCCCGTTGCCGTCGACAACCGCATGCGGATATTTCGCCAAGGTCATTTCGGCGTCGGCGGCATAGACGGGCAATGTCGGCGTCATCGACAATGCGCTGCCGAGCACTGAGCCGCGCTCGCTGTTGTTGCTTATGCCACGCGACTTAACGTGGCTGTACGATACGTTTGTGCCCATGCGCAGACTGCGCAGCCACGACCGCTGTTCTTTGACATCGAAAAGAGTGTAGTTGTTATTGTTGCGGACTGTGAAACGCTCATAGTTGGAGTGGTTCTTGCTGCCGCCGACAATGCCTTCCTGATAGATATAGCCGGCCGACACATAGTAGTTGACACGCCCGTTGCCGCCGCTGATGCCGAGCTGGTGGTTTATTATCGGGCTGTTTTTGTCGAAAACGACATCTTGCCAATTTGTTCCGACGCCCAAAGATGAAGGGTCGTCGTATAGAGGTGCGAGGCCGTCGTTCATACGCATCTCGTTCATAAGGGTGGCGTATTCGGTGGCGTTGAGCATCTGTTTTTTCTTCCACGGATTTTGTATGCCGTAGCTGAAATCGTAGCTTACGCTTGTCTTACCCTCGGAGCCGCGCTTGGTGGTGACGAGTATTACGCCATTTGCACCGCGGCTACCGTAAATGGCGGCCGACGCGGCATCTTTGAGCACTTCGACCGATTCTATGTCGGCGGGGTTGAGGTCGTCGATGCCTCCGTTGGTCGGGGTTCCGTCGATTATGTACAGAGGATTGCTGTCGTTGATTGTACCCGTACCGCGGATACGGATGCGGTTGCCGTCGCCCGGCTGACCCGACGAAGACGTAATGCTCACGCCCGACACCATTCCTTTGAGCACATTGTCCATTCGCGTAGGGGTAATGGCTTTCAACTGGTCGCTCTTGACGCTGCTTATGGCAGCGGTAACGACGCTCTTTTTCTGCACGCCGTAGCCCACAACGACCACTGCGTCGAGCTGTTGGGCATCTTCTGACAGAATAGTGTCGAACACACTCCGACCGTCAAGCTTTATGCTCTGCGGAACACATCCCACATAAGAAATAGCGATATCCTTGGTGCCTTCGGGAACATCGAGGGTCCAGTTGCCGTCGACATCCGACACCGTATTGATTTTTGTGCCGGGCACAACAACGCTCGCACCTATCACGGGTTCGTTGTCAGGCCCGGTTATATGGCCCGAAACTTTTTTACGGCGTTCCGCCGACATCCCGGCGGCGGTATCGGCATTTTTTTCAACAATGACAATCGATTTCGGCGACACCACCTTATATGTAAGGTTACGGCCGGCTAAAGTTGCATCGAGCACGCTTTCGACGCTGGCGTCGGTCTGACGGATAGTGATGTCCTTTCGTTTATCGACAAGTTGCGTGCGATATGAGATGCGGTAATCGGTCTGCGATTCGATAATCCGGAACACCTCGGCCGGAGATGCGTCCTTGACATCGATGGTCACCTTACCGTTGGCCGCTGACATGGAGATACTGCCTAACAGACATGCTATCAGCAGCAGAAATCTCCCACAAAGAGTAATACGTCTTAACATCCAATCTTGGTATTTTTAAGGTTAATATTTGTCTATTACATTTAATGTACGTAGACGTGTCTCAGAAATACCGAAGAAAACAGATGTTTTAAAACATATTTTTATGGGTCTGTGAAGATGTCGCTAAAAATGATAATGCGTCAGGGCCTCACACTCACATCGGCATCGAATGCGAGACCGATGATGTTCATGGCTTCTTGTATTGAAGCTGTCGGAAGTGTGCCGGTAAACGTTACCGTATCGTCGATACCTTCGCCGTCGATTGTGATATTCACGCCGTAATATCTGCCGAAAGCATCGGCGACATCGCCTACCGACGCGTCGCGTAGAATGATTTCGCCGCGTTGCCAAGCCGAAACGGCGTCTATATCGTCGCAATGCGAAACAGTCGCCTTGCCTGCGCGGCAATCAATTTCGGCTTTTTCGCCCGGACGCATATCTGTGCGAGCGCCATCGGGAAATTCGAGCTGCACCACACCGCTCTCAAGCGACAATTCGGCCACGCTGTCGTTGCCGCAGTATAGATTGAACGATGTTCCTTTGACAACGACATCAAAGCCTTTGGCTTCTACGACAAACGGATGCCCGGCATCTGACTTTACCTCGAAATATCCTTCGCCCGAAAAGGATATGCGACGTTGGCCGTGCATGAAATCCGACGGCTCGTAGCTAAGCTCAGAGGCATAGCCCATCGTCACTTTCGACCCGTCGGGCAGAACCATTTTGTAGTTCTGCATCGATGCCGAGGAGAACGACACCACCGAGTCGTCCATTCCGTGCGACCGGCGGTAGAAATAAACCGTAGATACAATAAACACAGGCAAGAGAACGGCGGCAGCAATGGCTGCAAACTTTTTCCACAGCATACGGCGACGTACAGGCGCGCTTCGGAAAGAAGCTTCGAACGAAGCCCAGTCCTCTGCCAACAGACCGGCAAGCTCTTCATCATCTGAACCGTCGACAAACGAACGCAGCGTCCGCAGTTCATCGGCCGTAATGCTGTCTTCTCTGAATTTTCTCAGCAGTTCATCTATCCGGGCATTCATAATATATGTGTTATTGTGTCAGTAGTTTATGTAGTGTTTTAAGGCCGAGCGACAGCGAGTTTTTTACGGTCTGTTCGCTCAAAGAAAGTTTTGCGGCGGCTTCTTTTGCCGACAATCCCTCGAGCCGGCACATCTCGATGGCTCTGCGTTGCGTGGACGGGAGAGACGACAGGGCCTTGCGTACTTTGGCGACGAACTCGCCATACTCGACAGCCGACGCGCTTGTATCGTCCGATTCGATACAGTCGACATAACGAAGATAATCGTCATAAATGCCACGGCTTAACAGCCGGCGAAACTCATCGATAATCCTGTGCTTTACCATAGTGAAGAGCAGCGCTCCGAGGCCTTGGTCCGGTCGGACGGTGCGGCGCATGTCCCACAGCTTGATAAAAGCCTCCTGCACGATTTCTTTGGCTACCTCGGCATTCTTCGTATAGGTAGTGCAATATGCCAACAGACGCCCGGCATAGCTCCGATATATGATATCGAAAGCCTGACGGGAGTCTTCGCGCAGCCCGGCTATCAGCAGGCGCTCTCGTAAAATATCGTCATGTGGCAGCATAATGCATTGTGGCGGACGCGAATGCTCCGCCGCGGCAAATGTACACATTTTTTCCTTTGCCGCCAAAAACCTTTTTTGATGCCGCACATTTTCCAATCCAATCTCATAGAGCCGCACCGATATACCCCGTTAGGCCTTGAAATGATATTTTTTTCGGGAAAAGTGTAGTATTGCGAGGATTATTTACATGGAAAAGTGTATATTTGCATCGTAAAATCCCATAGAAAAGTGTAACATCAATGCTATACAGAAAAATTAGAGCATATATCGATGAACATCTAAAGTCTCGTGAAGACAAAATCCTTCTTATTGAAGGAGCAAGGCAGATTGGCAAATCTTACATCATCAGAGATGTCGGAATAGAACTTTTCGACAATTATGTCGAGATAAACTTCATTGAAGATGATGAAGGCGAAAAGATTTTCAAGAATGTTCACACAACCGAAGAGTTTTATCTGAAACTAAGCATGGTTGCCGGCTCTAAATTGGATAAATATGAAAATACATTGGTTTTCATTGATGAGATTCAGCAATATCCACAATTCTTGACCATGCTCAAATTCTTGAGAGAAGAGCACCGATATCGGTTTATTTGTAGCGGCAGTCTTCTTGGGATTGCTTTGAAAGGAACAGTTTCAGTACCTATCGGAAGTGTAATCCCTAAAAAGATGTATCAACTTGACTTTGAAGAGTTCCTAATTGCGAATGGTTTTGGCAAAGATGCCATTGAACATTTAAGGCAGTCCTTTGAACAGAAACATTCTTTGTCTGCAGAAGTTCACGACAAAGTGCTTGGTCTTTTCAAGAGATATCTTCTCGTCGGAGGTATGCCGGATGCGGTCAATGAGTATTTGGCAACTCATAATATAGTAAAGGTAAGAGAGATTCAGGAGTCTATCAGAGTCTTGTACGGCATCGATGCGTCACGTTACGAAGAGGAGTCTGCCAAGAAATTGCATATTCGCCGTATATATGATATGATTCCTTCTCAGATGGAAAATAAAAAGAAGAGAATTATAGCAAAAGAAATACAGAACAAAAAAGGAGATAGGTTTTGCAATTATATTGAGGAGTTTGAATATCTGATTAATTCAGGTATTTCAATAGCATCCAACGCCATCAGCAATCCTAAGTATCCATTAGCCGAATCACAGCAAAAAAACCTATTGAAGCTGTATATGAATGATGTTGGCATGCTGAGTTCTCAGCTATACCAATACAATGTCCAGCCTATTTTGAGCGACATTGCCGGCATTAATCTTGGCTCCATATACGAAAACGCTGTTGCGCAAGAACTTAAGGCGCATTACAACAAAGTGTTCTATTACGACAATAAACAAAAGGGAGAGGTTGACTTTCTCGTCGATGATAGCAGCACAATGAGTATTCTGCCAATCGAAGTCAAATCCGGAAAAGACTACACTATTCATAGTGCATTGAATAACTTGATGGCTGTCCCAGACTACCATATTGTTTCATCTATTGTTTTCTCAAATGATAGAGAAATTAAGACAAAAGGAAAAATTCTTTATCTTCCGATTTACTATGTAATGTTTATAGAGAACAAAATACCTATAAAAGAGGATTTGTACTTCTAATTACATCAAAGTCTTTATACATTTGATTTTGGTAAGAAAAAACGGAAAAAAGATTTGCCGGGGGGTGCATTCATTTTGTATTTTTGCATACTGAAACATCACATTTCTTTTGTAAGTATGTGTACGAAATTATTTAATGTATCGCCTCATAAATTCTGCGGCGAACTTACGCGTCCGGCTTCAGTTACAATGGAACCCCATTGCGCCATCTGCCGAACTCAAAATTTCATCCACATACTTTATAATCCAATACGATAAATAATTTCGCACACATACTTATCATGGAAATAATAAAAGATAAAGAGTTCGGGGGCGAACGGCCCTTGTTCGGCACGCACGACCTCACACTCGAAAACGTGACGATACATGCAGGCGAGTCTGCCATAAAGGAGTGCCGCAACATAAACGCCATAGGATGCCGCTTTGAAGGCAAATATCCGTTTTGGCATGTCGACGGGTTCACAATCAAAAACTGCCTTTTCACCGAGGGTGCACGCGCCGCGTTGTGGTATTCGCGCAATCTGACTATGGAGAATACCCTCGTTGAAGCCCCGAAGATGTTCCGCGAGATGGACGGAATAAAGCTCTCCAACGTACGCATACCCGACGCGCAGGAAACCCTGTGGCACTGCCGCAACGTGGTTCTCCGCGATGTCGAAGTAGCAAACGCCGATTATCTGTTCATGCACAGCGAGAACATCGACATCGACCGTTACCGCCAACAGGGCAACTACTCGTTCCAGTACTGCCGCAACGTAGTTATCCGCAATGCCGTACTGAACACAAAAGACGCCTTTTGGGGTACGGAAAACGTGACAGTCTACGACTCTGAAATTACAGGCGAATACCTTGCATGGCACTCCAAGAACCTCAGGCTCGTGCGGTGCCGGATATCGGGCACCCAGCCTTTGTGCTATGCCGAAAACCTTGTGCTCGAAGACTGCGTCTTAGCTCCCGACTGCGATTTGGCATTTGAATACAGCACCGTCGAGGCCACCATCGACAGCCATGTGACAAGCATAAAAAATCCGCGTTCGGGGCATATAAAAGCCCGGAGCATCGGCGAAGTAATAATCGACAAAAATATCAAAGCCCCCGGAGACTGCGAAATAGTCACAGACTGAACATAAGCCTGATGCAACGACAAAGTGGAGCCTAAAGCTCCACTTTGTCGTTTTCCATATTGAGAGGAAATCTATACTTGATGGTTTCGGAGAGGGGCACGTCTTCGTGGCGTCCTTCGATATGGAGGACGAACGACGAGTTCACACCGTTGAAATCCTGTATCGTTACCGGATTGCTCCATTTCAGCTTGACGTTGCGGCCTGAAACGGAAACCGAGTCGGGAATATTCCAGAACAAATCCTTTATCTCATATTTCAGAGCATCAGGAAGTCCGTCGACCTGCGGAACTATCGACATTTCGACATCAAACAACGGTGCCCGGCCTGTTGTCGGACGCCAAGTAAAGTCTTTTTTAGCAAACGGGATGTGTCCTTTGTCGTTCGATTTCAGCTTAAAATTACGCTCAAAGGTTTCGCCGGAGCTCGACTTTGAACTCAGAGCGACATCGACCGTAGCAGTTGTAGTATAAACCGGCTTCTTGTCGAATACTACGAAATTGAAATCTTCTATCGGCGCAACCTCCACGCGTTGCGTTCCGCGACTTACCCCCACAAAAATCTTCATGGTGTGGCGTCCGTGCCCGAAAGAAGCCGCATCATACGAGAGCGGCTCTTCGGGCGGATAGGGATACTCCTTTATCTCCGTACCATCGACAGCCACTCTCAACGAAACAACTTTTGCATCGCCGGGCGTATTGACCGAAACATCGACATCGGCCCACACTTTGTCGCCGGATTGCACCCAATGCTCCGAATAGGCGACATTGGCACTGCATTCCACATGCTCGGGACGCAACTCTCCTATCGGGTCGACAGGGTCATCATCGCCACATGCACATAATGCAGTAACTAAAAAAGCCGTAGCGGCAGAAAAAAGGATATATGGTTTCGTCGATTTCATAAGCGGATTTTTAAAGAATTGCAAATTTACGCTTTCTTTTGCATATCGATGCAAGGAAAAACGTTAATTTGCAATTCTTAAATGCGAAGTCATCGTGACTTCGGTGTCTCACTCGACGGGGATTTCAATACTTGCGCCTTTAAGACCTTTGGCCGATGCCTTGAACGTCAAGCGACCGGGTTCTTCTCCGGCCTCTACGATGGCACTGAGTTTTCCGCTGAACAAGTGCATCTGCGGCAGATGGAAAAGGTCGAGACAAGTGGCGTCACCATTGGCGGCGGCACGGTATCGACCCTGCCCTTCCACGGCGAACTTCACCAAACGGGTATCCCACGGACATGGGTTGCCGTGGCGGTCGACTACGCTGACCGTTATATAATTGAGGTCATCGCATCCGGCTTTCAGCGCCCTTTTCGACGGTTCGAGTTTCAGCGCGTATGGCTTGCCTGCGGTTCGGACAACTTTTTCTGCGACGGCTTTTCCGTCGGCATCATAAGCCACCACTTTCAGCTCGCCCGGCTGATAGACTGCATCCATCCATATAAGACGGTATCGGCGCAACAAGGCCATGGGGTCATCCGAGGCCTCGGCCTCAGTTGCCGACAATTTGCGCAGGCGCCCTTGACTCTCGCCGTTGATGAAAAGCTCGGCTTCAGGATAGTCGGTGTACACCATGACCGGCGTAGGCTTTCCTTCGCGGCCGGGCCACGTCCAGTGAGGCACGACATGAAGAGTATGGTCGTTCCTGTTCCATTGGCTGCGGTAAAGCCAGTAGCGGTCTTTGGGAATGGATGCGAGGTCTATGATGCCGAACAGCGAGCTGTGGCTCGGCCATGCGTCGGTATTGTATGGCGACGGCTCTCCGAGGTAGTCGAAACCCGTCCATACGAATTGCCCCAAAGTCCACGGATAATCCTCGGCAAGGGCGAAATCGACATCGGGGATATTGGCCCACGAACAGCTCTCCGTGTCGTAGCCGCTCGACTGATGGTCGTCGTACATTGCCGTGCCCGACACCACTACCGGGAATTTATATATTCCGCGCGAGCTTACGGTCGATGCCGTCTCAGACCCGAGCACAAAGCCCTGCGGAAGATTGTCGTAGGCTTCTTTGTAGCGTTGCGTGCGGTAGTTCAGGCCCGGCACATCGAGCATGGCGGCGAAACCGTTTTCGAGCACGCATGTCACCTGGTCCATACCGCAGGTCACGGGCCGTGTCGGGTCTTCGCGGTGGCATATGTCCTGTAGGAACTTCGCCACCTTGTAGCCGTCGGCACTGCATTGCGTAGGCACCTCATTGCCGACCGACCACATGACCACCGACGGGTTGTTGCGGTAATGGTGCAACATGTTCACCATGTCGCGCTCGGCCCATTCATCAAAGAAGCGATGGTAACCATTCTGACATTTGGCTATATCCCACTCGTCGAACGGTTCGAGCATCATCATAAAGCCCATCTCGTCACATAGTTCCACCAGTTCGGGCGTGGGCATGTTATGCGAGGTGCGCACGGCATCGCAGCCCATGTCTTTCAGCAGTTCAAGCTGATGACGAAGTGCTTCGCGGTTTACGGCAGCTCCGAGAGGCCCAAGGTCGTGATGATTGCAAACCCCTTGGAACTTGCGGTGTTTGCCGTTGAGATAGAAACCGCGCTCGGGTATTATTTCGAGCAAACGTATTCCGAAGCGTGTTTCATAGCTGTCGACAATCTTGCCGTCGGCATCGCTGACAACAGTTTTTGCGACATAGAGCGCAGGGGTTTCGGGCGACCACAACTGAGGCTGCCGGACCTCGAAGTTCTGTTCTATAGGCATACCGTGCATCACCTTGGAAGTCGTAGTGCGCGAAGCTGCCACAACACCGCCTGGGCCGACAATATCGGTTTTTACGGTAAGCGGCTTGTCGCCGCTGCCGACAATGCGCGTAAGAAGTTTTACCGTGGCAAAATCTTCGCCGACATGGGGAGTGGTGACATGCGTGCCCCAAACAGGCACATGTATGCTGTCGGTAGATATAAGATGTACGTTTCGGTACAGACCCGCTCCGGGATACCAACGGCTCGAAAACGGCTTGTTTTCAAGCCTTACGGCCAATGTGTTGGGCGTGCCGTCGGCATGGACATATGGAGTGACATCGAAATGAAAGGAGTTGTACCCGAAAGGCCACTCCCCTACTTTATGCCCATTAACCCATACCTGGGCTTCGCTCATGGCGCCGTCGAACACCAAGCCGGTGCATTTACCCGGTTCGGCATCGAAGTTCAGCCGATACCATCCCGTGCCCATATATGGCAGACCGCCCGAGCGGCCTGTTTTTAGACTGGCTTTTTTCTCGCCGTCCTGCGTCACGGCCACATTCTGCAAGTCATGTTTACGGTCAAACGGCCCGGTTATGGCCCAATCGTGAGGCACGGCAACGCTTTGCCAGCCTGAGTCATCGAAGTTCTCCGAGGCGGCAGCGTCATCGTCGGTCTGCGTAAACCTCCAGCCATGGCGGAGAAGGGTCTCGCTGCGTTGTGCCGCCGTCGGCAGCACAACACAGGCAGAGAGCACAAGAAACAGTGCTTTTCCCAACATATCTTTAAAGTGTAATTTCTTGTGAAAGCGGAAGATTGGCCGATGAGTTACCCACATAAATGACAAAAGCTCCGGGTTCTACGACGAAATCGTGTTTGTCGAGGTCGTAGAACGCAAATGCTTCTTTGTCGAGCGACACTTCCATACGACGTGTCTCGCCGGGTTTGAGGTTTACTTTCTCGAAACCTTTCAGTTCTTTCTTCGGCCTCGGCGACGAACATTCAACATCGCCTACATATATCTGAGCGACCTCAGAAGCGGCACGCTTGCCCGTATTCTTAATGTCGAACGACACCACTACGCTGTCCTGGCCGGTCTTCTTCACATCAAGATTGCTGAAATCGAAAGTCGAATAGCTCAGACCGAAACCGAAAGGATACATGGGTTCGATGCCGCTGCGGTCGTAACCCCGATAGCCCGTAAACACGCCCTCGCGATAGTCGACATGCGAGCATTCACGATTCGACGGAGCATTCTGATGGTAATTCTCAGAGCACGGATTATCGGCAAGTTTGGTTTCGATAGAAATCGGCAGCTTGCCCGACGGCGAGAGCTTGCCCGTAAGTATTTCGGCAATAGCCGTACCGCCTTCCTGACCCGGATACCAAGCCATCAATATTGAACGCGCTTTGTCGGCCCATCGCGAGAAGTCCACGCCTCCGCCGGCATTGACAACAACAGAAAGCGACGGGTTCATCGCGGCAAGTTTGGCTATGAAACGCTCCTGATAGCCTGGCAAGGCGAACGAGCGGTCGAAACCTTCGCCTTCGACATTTCCGTCGAAACCGGTGCAGTACACCACATTGTCGGCACGTCGCAACTCCCGTGCAAGAAGCTCTTCATCGAGCAAGAGCAGCGAACAGCTGATGTTGGCCGATGATATATTGTCGAAATAATCGACTTTTATACGATAGTCGCGTCCTGAGGCGACATCATACTCAACTTCGCGCGACGAAAAGGCATGGTTGCCCCAGTCACCGGCCACAAGCGAGTCGTTTACGAAAATACGGTAGCCGTCGTCACCGCCGATGCGTATTTTCAGCTGACCGTCGCGGTCGGCACGGTAGCATCCGCTCCAGCTTGCCGAGAAGTGGTCATCGGGGAAATCCTCGAAGGGCTTGCCGTACTCCCACCAAAAGTCTATGATACTGTCGATACGCACACGGTCGGGTTCGCCCTGCATTTTCTGGTTCTTGTAGTAGCGACCCGTAAATCCATGGGTAGTATAAGTTGTATCGGTGCAGACTTTGGCTGTAATGTCCTTATACAGCACATCGTCGGTGAGCAAAACCGTGTTTTTACGCATCGCTTTCAACGCGCGGCTCACGGGCACGACCGAAAACGGCGACACGGAACCGCTGCCGCCGCCCGAACATATAGTGTCGGCGTTAGGGCCGAGCACTACCGTGCGGCCACGAAGAGGCAATATGCCTTTGTCGTTTTTCAGCATCACGATGCCTTCACGGGCAACGGCAAGCGCCGTCTCACGCGACGGTGCATAGTCAAGCTCTATGCTGTCGAGTTTCTGAACACGGTCGAGGAGACCGAATGCGCTGAAAGTGCTCAGCAAATGCTCTACTTTTTTATCTATCACAGCCTCTGTTATGCGCCCTGTGGCAAGTTCGGCTTTCAGTTTTTCAGGGGTAAAAAACACCTGCTTTGGCATTTCAAGGTCAAGCCCTGCATTGGCGGCATTGGCTGTAGAATATACCGACGTCCAGTCGCTCATCAGAATGCCCTTGAAGCCCCACAGCTTGCGCAAGATTTCGATGTCGAGCCACGGGTTTTCTGTGGCATGCACTCCGTTGACAAGATTATAGCTGTTCATTACCGCACCGACACCGGCCTTCTGCACGGCTTTGCGGAATGCCGGAAAGTAGATTTCATGAAAGGTACGTTCGTCTACATCGCTGCTCGCATGATGGCGGTTCCATTCCTGGTTGTTGGCGGCAAAATGCTTCACGGTAGCGATGACGCCGCGCGACTGCACGCCGTTTATATACTGCACGGCCATCTCGGATGTGAGATAGGGATCTTCGCCCATATATTCATAGTTGCGGCCGCATAAGGGTGAACGGTATATGTTTACGCCCGGGCCAAGCAGAATGCCTACCCCACGGGCACGGGCATCGTCGCCGAGGCTGGCGCCGTAGCGGTTTACAATGTCGCGGTTCCATGTGGCCGCTGCCAATATGCCGCACGGGTACAATGTGCTGTGCGGTGCATGGTTGCGTATGCCCTGAGGGCCGTCGGCAAGCCGTATTTCAGGAATACCGAGACGTTTGTTTTCGCGCAACGAGAAAGATGTTTTTCCTGACAGACAGGCGATTTTCTCATCGAGCGTCATCTTTTCCACTATAGCACGGGCCCGGGCTATATCGTTGTCGCTTATTTCAACCGCAGTCAAAGGCATGGCTACGATGAAGAGCATTAATATAAATAACAGGGTATTTTTCATCAGTCTGTGAGATTAAGGGTAAGTGTTTTGTCGCCTACGAGCACACGGTACTCTCCGGCTTCAAGGAAACGACGGCCTGTAGCATCGACATACGACAAATCGCGCCAAGGGTCGATTTTGAACTCATATTCGACTGTCTCGCCAGGTCTGAGCGACTTCTTCTCGAAAAATTTAAGTTCGGTTTCGGGGCGTGTTATCGAGCAATACGGGTCAGAGATAAACCACAGGACGCTCTCTTTGCCTTCTCGTTTGCCAATATTGGTGACCGGCACTTTTACGGTGATTTTGTCGCCGCGTTTAAACTCGGACTTCGATACGGTCGGTTCGCCATACTCAAAAGCGGTATAGCTCAGACCATGGCCGAAGCGATAAAGAGGTTCGCTCGTAATGTCCTGATAGAAACCCTGATGATGGCGTCCGCTTTTACGGCGGTTATAATAGATAGGGATTTGGCCCGTGGAGTATGGGAAAGTCATGGCAAGTTTTCCCGAAGGATTTATGCGACCCGACAGGATGCCGGCAAGAGCGTCACCGCCGCATACCCCAGGCTGCCAAGCCTCGACAATGGCATTTGCCATAGGTTCGAGGCGCGAAAGGTCGAGCGGACGTCCGTTTGCCAGCACAAGCACCACAGGCTTACCCGTGGCGGCGATTTCAGCGGCAAGAGCCTCCTGGATTGCAGGCAGTGCGATGGTCGAACGGGATGCGTTCTCGCCGCTCCAACGCAGATTTTCGCCAAGGCACAGCACCACGGCATCAGCTTGACGGGCGCAGTCGACAGCGGCTTCGAAACCCGAACGGTCATCGCCGTCGCGACGGCAACCTTCGGCATAAATGATTTCTGCATCTGGGGCAAATTCCTTGGCAATGCCGTCGTAAAATGTCACAACATCCTCAGGCTTTCCGTGTCCGAGCCAGTTGCCGAGCAAATCCCAACCGTTCTTTGCCAAGGGGCCTATTACGGCAAGTTTCTTCACACCGCCCAAGGGCAATGTTAGAGTGCTGTCGTTTTTAAGTAGCACCATCGACTCGGCGGCAAGCTCTGCAGCTGTCGCCAACGAAGACTGCCGGAAGAAGCGGTCGGGAACTTCGGGTGTGTACGGGTTGTCAAAAAGTCCGAGACGGAACTTTACCCTCAGGACACGCCTTACGGCATCGTCGACGACATCCTGCCCTACTTTGCCTTCGGCGACAAGGTCGGCGAGATGACGGTCGTAGGCATGGCTCATCATATCCATTTCGAGCCCGGCGTTGATGGCGCGCATCGCCGCATCGCGTTTGTCGGCGGCATTGCCTTGGTTGATAAGCTGCTCTATGGCACCCCAGTCGCTGACAATGAAGCCGTCGTGGTGCCATTTGCCTTTCAGTATATCGGTCATCGTATAGCGGTTTGCCGAGCCGGGCACACCGCTTATGTCATTGAAAGAGCTCATCAACGTGGCGGCACCGGCTTTTACTCCGGCTTCATAAGGCGGCAGATAGGTATCCCATAGCGTCTGAGGCGATACTTCGGTATACACATAATCACGACCGGCCTCCGAGGCTCCATAGCCCACATAGTGCTTCAGGCAGGCGGCCACGGAAGTTGAATCCGACAGATTTTTACCTTGGTAACCGCGCACCGAAGCAGCAGCAAACACTGCATTAGCATAAGGGTCTTCGCCATAGCCTTCGGCAACACGCCCCCAACGTGGGTCGCGCGCAACATCTATCATGGGCGAGAATGTCCAGTCGACGCCCGACATGCGTGCTTCCTGTGCCGATACGGCGCAGGCTTTGCGCACAAGCGAAGGATTCCACGAACAAGCCTGTGCAAGCGATATGGGGTAGACCGTTCTGAAGCCGTGTATGGCATCATAGCCAAAAATCACGGGAATACCGAGACGCGACTTCTCCATGGCCTTACGCTGCATGGCGTTGCGGAGCTGAGGGTCTGTATCGAAATATATCAGCGAGCCTATTTCGGCAGGGATGTCGAGTACTTCCTCTCCGACATTGTTCACATTATTATTGCGGCCGAGTGTATATTGGTTCAGCTGCATAACCTTTTCATCGAGGGTCATGCGTTCCAACAGGTCTTTCACCCTTATCTCGACAGGCGCCGACGAATCTTTGTAAAGCACAGTCTCCGGCTTTACATAACTCAAATCGGTGACTTTCTCGGGCGATTTCAGTGCCGCATCGGCTGCGAGCTGCGCGAGCTTTTTCAGGTCTTTGTTCATGCCTGCCGGGGCATAGCTGTTGCCGAGCGGACTCTTGCCGAACAGTTTGCCGTACCAGGCGCAGGCGGCAGTATATCGACCGAGCTGCTTGTCAAGATGATAGCCGTCGCAATTCATGTTATCGCCGACGAAACTCGTACGGGCATTCTGTATTGCCGTTCCGGCCGGTACTATGAACTTGATTTTGCCGAGTTTCGCGGCACGTCGGTTTGCATCGACAATGGCGTTGTACATCGTCGTCTGGTCGTTGCCGTAATTTTTGAAACCGCTGTGCGGCGCGCCCTGCTGATAGGCCCACGTCTGATGCAGTATGGTCTTGGCTTTCTTCGGCCCCTTGTCCTTAATATACTTCAACAGTTCGGGCATCGACTTTTCATAAGTTTCGTACATGCCGGAGAACGGACTCGCCTGCTGCACGCTCACATAGTCCCAATTGTCATCGGCCAAAGCCTCTGCGACAGAAACTCCTGTACGCTCTTTCATCTTGCCGTCGGCCCCGATTTTACGGTAGACATAATCGTGTTTGTCGGCACGGATGTTGTTCACATGGCGTTCGAGCGAACATCCGCCTATATAAAGATTGCCTATTATTGCAGTGTCGCCCGAAGCTTCGGCAAGCTCATGCAGATTTTGCTCTACCGCATCACGCGAAAAGCTGTTGCCGACGGCAAGCACACGCACTGTTTTCGCATCTACCGTCAATGCCGACAGAAGGCAGAGTGCGGATATGGCGATTAATCCGGTTTTCATTTCAATCCTTCTTTACGTTTTTTCTCATAATAGTAGTGCATGATATACCATGCTTTCTTCCGCTGTCCCCGGTCGCTGACAAGGCCTTTGCGGTTCCATCCTTCTTGGTTTGTGGGGTGGAAGCGGAACGGCGAACGGAAATCGAAAAGTATCCAGGGCGACACGCCTGCAAGATTGGGAATATTGTCGAACATCCGCAGGTTGTCTTCATAGAGCCGTGCCTGATAGTCTTCGCTCCACGAACTTACCACATCGCGGCTCCCGGCCTGTCCGTAAAGCGCCTCTCCGCCGAACTCCGATATGATAAGGGGCTTGTCGGGCACGACATCCCACACAGATTCGGCAGGCGAAAGCGGCCACGGATGATACCAGCCCATATATTTGTTCACGGCAACCACATCGAGGTTCTCGGTAAAGGAGTCGTTCATTGTAAAGAGCTGCCTGTCGTTGTCAAAAAAGACGAGGTCGAAAGCGGCCGTATAGAGGCGCGAGGTGTCTATGGCCTTGCCTGTCTCAAGCAGCGACATCAGGAATGCGTTGCGCTCGGCCGACGGTTTTGTCTCGTTGGCTACGCCCCAGAAACCGACGGCGCAACGGTTCTTGTCGCGGTTGAGCATTTCCGTCAGCATATTCTTAGCCTTGGCAAGTGTCGAAGCGTCTTTGAAGTCGATGCCCTGCCATATAGGTATCTCCTGCCACAGCACAAAACCCATCTTCTCGGCGAGCCTTACGGTGTATTCGTTCTGGGGATAATGCGCAAGGCGTATCATGTTTACACCAAGAGCTTTTGCCTCGCTGAGCAGCATTGTGGCATCGGCTTCGGATGTGGCGCGACCCATGCGCTGGGGTATTTCTTCGTGGAACGACACGCAGCGCATAAACTGAGGTTCGCCGTTGATGAGTATCTTGGTGCCATCGACTTCGATGTTTCTGAAACCTATTTCTTCGGCAACACGGTCGTCGCCGCCGCTTACAATAACGTCATATAGGACAGGAGCTTCAGGCGCCCAACGACGTAGCCCTTTTGCTTTTATTGTGCCTGAAACTTTTCCCGAAGCGTCGGTTGTGCCTTCAAATTGTTTTTTGAGAGCCGGTATTTCAATCTTTACAGGTATTCCGGCAAGAGGCTTCGACATCTTGACGTCGATGTCGATGACATCGGGCTTCGACTTGTCGAGGCGCACGAAGTAATCTTCGATATGCGTTTCGGGCACATCTACGAGCATCACGTCGCGTGTTATGCCGCCATAGTTCCACCAGTCGAAAGCAAGCGCCGGAATGGCATCGACAGTACGGCGGTTGTTTACTCCGACTACAAGGAAATTTTTTCCGTCGGCAGCCAAATCGTCGGTGACATCTATCTGAAAAGGAGTAAATCCTCCTTCGTGCGAACCGATTTTTTTGCCGTTAAGATATACTTCGGCACGGTAGCTGACAGCCCCGAAATAAAGGATTGTGCGCTTACCGGCCTGTTTCGTTGCTTCGAAGGGACGTGCATACCACACCGTGCCTTCATAATATTTCAGCTCAGGGTTCTGCGAGTTCCAGTCGCCGGGGACTTCGAGACGCAGTCCGCCGTCAAACGAATACTCATAGAAATCGGTGTTCCCTTCGGGCTTGCGGTTCTCAAATATCTTCATGCGCTCGCCCTGGTCGTAAAGGTCTACTATCGCATCCCAACGGCCATTAAGCAGACGGTAGTCGCGCCCGTATACATTTGTAAGAAGCGTTGCCGAGGCACTCAAAAACCAACCGACAAACAATATGGCAAAAATTACTTTTTTCATCTCTTTCAATTATTTGCCTGCGCCAAGCTCGTTTAAAATCCATCGCCATACGGCGGCGCTCTGTTCGGGATATGCGTAATGCTCGGTCGTTTCGGTCACGAGCAGCTCTTTGGGAGCCGTTACGGTGTTGTAGACAGAGTAGGTGGTAGTAGGCGGACAAACCATGTCGTTATAGCCGAATGTGTACATGCCTTTTGCCTTGACTTCGGGCGCAAACGATGCCACGTCGTAGTAGGAAAGCGTAGCGAGGTTTTCGGGCGTACGGTATTTCGCATTCTTGAGCGTGTGAGGCCAACCGCCGGCGCGGTTCTGAGAATATCCGGCCATGTCGCTGAGAGCCGGATAATGCGACACCAAAGCATCAATGCGAGGGTCAAGACCGGCTATGATAATCGCCAATGCACCGCCTTGGCTGCCGCCGAAAATGCCGAGTTTTCCGTTGAAATCGGGCAGTTGCTCAATAAAATCGATGGCTCTTACACAGCCGGTATATACGCGTTTGTAATAATAACGGTCGCGGTCGTCCATATTGAACGAGTGATAGCCCTTGAGAGCACCCTGATAAAGCCTGTGGTAGACATCACCGGGGAGATTTACGGGAATGCCATGGATGCCCACTTCGAGGATGATGCAGCCTTTTTCGGTATGGCTGATGTCGCCTTTATATCCGCGCACACCGGCACCCGGCACCTTGAGTATCGCCGGATATTTGCCGGGGGCTGTTGGAACGGTAAGTATGCCATAAAAACGCGACCCCCATCCGTCATTGCCGAAAGATACGTGGTAGACATCGACCTTCGGTGTGCACAGTTCCGGCATCAGGGTCATCTGAGGGTCGAGCGAGGTTTTGCGTGCCTGCTCTATGGTCTTGCTCCAGAACTCTCTGAAATCGGCCGGCTGTTTTGTTACGGGTTCAAGCTTTTCAGGCGAAAAGCCCACGGTTGCACGCCCTTCATAGTCGCGACCGCCTTCTTTGGCGAAAACGCGGCAACGAAGAAAGCCGGGCACTTTCATCGTTCCGGCATCAATGGTCGCCTTGCCGTCCTTCAGTTTTACCGTTCCGCTCTTACGGGCAGGCATCATATCTTCTGAAATCTCATATTTGAGTTCGGCATTGCCCACCGGCACTTTGCAACGTGTGAACTCCACGTTGAATTTGACTTTTTGACCGGGAGCGACATTCCATACGCCGTCAGTCGGATAAACCGTGATGTCATAGAGTTTCTCGGCCGGTTGTGCCTGCATGCCCAAAACGGCGCAGAGAACAAGGGCTACAGCTCCGAGTGTTTTGAAAATTTGCATATTATGGTATCAGTTATGGTTTTATTTTATATCTGTACATTGCGAAATCGTTCGGGCGCGAGAGCGTAAGTTCGATTGCGCCTTTGCGTCCCACCTCGACTTCTGTTGCCGAAGCATTGCCGAGAACGGGCACAAGAGATACTCGGCAGCCCTCAGGCAGCCAAGTCTCGAAAACTCCGCAAGCCCCAGGGGTATCTTCTCGATAAAGAAGCAGATAGCCCTCATCGGCATCCGTCAACGATTGGAAGCCGGAGAACGAACGTCCCGAAGGCTCCTCGCCGACAGGCAAAATAAGGCCTTTGTGGAAATCATGTTGTACGGCACGGTAGGCATCGACAAGCTCCTTGACGGCAAAAGCCTCTTCGGGCAAGTTCGAAGCTTCCATCCACGCAAGTGGCTGACCGGCCATAGTCGTTGCGAACAGATAGGCGAAATCATATACTCCGGGGGCAAAAGCATCGCCTTCATATTTGTCGGCATTGCGCCATTTGTTCAGAAACTCCACCTGAAGACGCTCGGCGGGCACATATTTTGATAGCTGCCAAAGGTTGCGCAAAGTCCAATAGGGGTAATAGTTGCCCCAATCGGTATATCTGTTCTCCAAAAAGATATTGCCGTATTCATTGAACATGTGGTAGCCGCCGCGTCGGCTTGCAGTGGCATCGAGGTTGAACATGACGGCATTGCCGGTATCGGCAAGCACCCTGTCGAAGAACTTACGGAGATTTTCTTCAGCACGCTTGCTGCCGATGGTAAGCCCGTCGATTTTGAACATCCTTATTCCGTATTTTTTCCATAGTCCGACAACCGTTGCCGCATCTTTTTCCCAATCGGCGAAATCGTCCTGAATGCTGGGGTTGAACCAAAGTCCGACCTCAACGCCAAGTTCACGGCCACGCTTTACTATCGGCGTGAGGCCACGCGGATACTTCTTGGGGTCGGGCGTCCAATAGTCGCCGCTGCGGTGTATGTCTTTGAACGAACCTTTGGCAACGGCCGAGTTGGGGCTTTTTCCGCTTTGCCAACCGTCGTCAATCTGAAAAAGCGTGATGCCAAGTTTGGCGGCTTTTTCAAGCTCCGACAGACAGAACGCCTCGTTCACCTTGGCATCCTGCGAACGGTCGCCCCAGGTGTTCATCATCACCATTTCGTCGCGCGACGGGTCGAGCACACGGCATTGTTTCTGATAGGCACGCAGGGCCTCGAGGGCTTCTTTCTCGCCGCCGTCGTATGTGCACAGCACCGAACCGTAGGCACGCGTCCACTTGTCGGGCGTAACGTCGTTTCTGTCAAGTCCGAGACCCGTAACGGTGAAGTTGCCGAAATCGCTTATGAAATCTGCTTTGCCGTAAGCAAGCTGCACGCCCGAACATGGCGCTTCTTTAAGAAAGACAAATCCGCCTCCGTGCTCACCGTCGCGCAACATGAGCACATTGCCGCGGTAGTTCGTCTTGCGGTATGAAATGAAGTCGCGCTCATCGACAAGATTGTTGTTCCAATCGGTAATGTCGCGGAACTCGACAGCCCGTCCGTGCCAATGCTGGCCTTTCGGCGAAAGTCTGTCGAGAGCCGACGTTACGGGCTTGACTTTCATGTGAGCCGCATCTTCGATATTGCGGCGGTCGGCGGCATCGGCCTCAGATGCCTGTACGCCGTCAAGGGCGCCACGCAGTTTTGTGTCTACTGCAATGGCAGGCACGCCGGGATATACGCGGTAGCTCCGCTCCACGTCGAGCGCCCCCAGGCTATAGGATACCGTTGTGCGCTGATGTGCCGGACGGATACCGTCGGCCTTGATATCTTCGACCTTGATTTTTCCGTCGGAGGGTTTTGAGCGGTTGACGGCAAAGTCAGGGTCTTTCGACACAGACTCCCATGTGCGACCCGAAAGCTTGTCGGTCACACGGCAGGTGACAAGATGCCCCCCGTTCCAAAGATATACGCGCTCAATGCGGCTGTTGCCTATTTTAAGCGTATCTCCGTCGAGACGAGAATAGCACTCTCCGGCAAAAGACGCCGTAGACGCAAACAACAGCGATGCAGCCGCTATAAGTCTGTAGTTTCCCATATCACTCTTCGCAAGCTTCGACAAACGCGCGTGGCTTGTCGAGAAGACGGTTTGCAAGATTGAAATGCTGGTTGTCGGGAAGAATATCCCCACTCTTGCCCGCACCGGCTTTCATCATGGCGCAAAGTTCGGGCAGATGGTGCTGATATACGCCGCGAGGGCTGTCGGAATGTTTTTTGCACAACGAAGCAGCCATGCCTACGACCTCGCCCATCATGCCGGTGGTGCGCATAACACGGACGGTGCCCAAGGCCACATGGGTTACACTGATATTGCGTCCGGCCATGAACAGATTGTCGATATTGCGCGAATAAAGGCAGCGGTAAGGTACGGCATAGGGATGCACGAACACATGTTTGGTTGCGGCCTTGAACTCATTGCCTGGGAATTTGGCAGTGTTCTTGGGGTCGGGGAAATGCAGGTCGAGGCTCCATGTGGTGGTAAACGAGCCGTCTTCGTGGAATACGTTTTTGTCTATGTCGTCCTGTTTGAGGATGTAGTCGCCGAGCAGACGGCGCGACTCGCGCTTGCCTGCGATATAAGCCACCCAATCGAGTGAACGGTTGCGGAATTTGGCATTGTCGGCAAGCCCGTTTTTCAGATGCGACCAGTTCGAGAACACCACCAACAGACCGTAGTCTCTGATACGCTCGGCCTCGGAAATCTGGTTGCGGTTCATGCCGGTCTCCCATGTCCACTCACCCATGGTGACACGCTCGCAGTTGTCGTCGTTGAAATCGATGCCATAGTCGAATACGGGGAATTTTGTCGGACGTTTGTCATCGCGTGTATACCACTGCACCGATGCTCCCATGGTCATGCTGTCGGGCTGTTCCGGCGCCACGCTTTCGTTGAACTGCGCACGGCCTTCGCGCCCCATGGCAAAATCGGCTCCGGCAAGAAAACCGATGGTGCCGTCGCCGGTGCAATCGGCAAACAATGGCGCACGGAGAACGGTCTCTTTCGATGTTTCGATGTTGCGCAGGGTAACAGACTTGATTTTCTGCCCGTCCATTTCCACTGCAAAGGCGCGGTTATTGGCAAATAAGTCTATGTTAGGCTCAGAGGCTATGAACGCCTCTTTCTTCTCATCTTCATAAAAATCGGCAGGTTTGGCATTGCCCTGTCGCGAATGTCCGAATTCACGAAGCATACGTCCAAGACCTTTGTTGACGCCTATTTCGGCATGTCCGCCAAGATGCACACGCACCTCGGCGCTGTTGTTGCCGCCAAGCACGGGACGGTCGTTGACCAATGCGACCTTCATGCCGCCACGGGCAGCCGACATTGCGGCACACATGCCGGCGATGCCGCCGCCTACCACTACCAAATCGTAATCGGCGCTTAGGGCTTCGGTCTTGTCGAGCCCGAGTTTCGAACGGCGCATCGATGCAAGCTCCTGACCGCCGTCTGGAAGCACGGCATCTTCGTCGGTTGTAAGGTAAAGAGCATCACACCGGCCATTGAAACCTGTAAGGTCGTGTAATGCAAGTTTCTGCACACCTTTGCGCAGCTTTGTTTTGCCGGCATACTGCCACTCCCACTTGTCACCGGTGTTGCCGAGCACGGCCGACAATTGCTTGCCGCCGGCCTTGACTTTGAACTTGCCTGGGCCTTCGGCCTTAGTCCAAGGCGAAGTCCAGTTGTAAGTGCGGACATATACCTTGTATGTCCCGTCTTCGGGCACGTTTATGTCGGTAGAGGCATCGGCGACAGGCTTGCCGAGTCCGTGGGCCATAAGATACGACGAACCCATCTGGTCGGAGAACTGCTGGTCGACTACCCAACCGCCTTTTTCAGCGAAAGATTCCGCTTCGACCCATATTTCAGCGCTCCAAGCCGTTGAGACTGACAATAGCAATGCTGCTGCGAGTGATATTTGTTTGAACATCGTTATTTCAAAGGTGATTAGAATGTTGGTAAAAAAAATGTGATGCCGTTTGAGGGTGTGTCAAAATTGTAAGATAATGACACCGATGAAATGTAGGGACATGCCTTTGGCATGTAGGCTGATTGACAGACGCATTACGCATCTACGTGCCAAAGGCACGTCCCTACATTTTATCAAACGGCACCGTTCATCTTTTAGTGTACGCTTACTGCGTGTAGTTTAAGCCATCCGTCGGCTGTTACATTGTCTTTAGCCGAAATCTCCAGGCCAATCTCGTTGTTTTTGGTGGTGTCGACAAGACCTACAGCCCAAATGTATTCGCCTGCGGCAACAGTACCGAGATTAAATGTGACAGTGTATGTCGAGGGCTTGCCTTTGAGCCATTTGTCGAGGCAGGGCACTTCGTCTACATAAACGGCAACGGGTTTCTCTGTCGTTTTGTCAAGAAGGGCAAAGCCGACTTTGTACTTCTGGTTCCACTGCGGAATATTTGTCGGGCAGTAGCCCCAGCCGAGGTTGCTCCAGCGGTGTGTAAGGGTGACATTGCCGCCTGCCGATGCCGAAACGGGCACAGAAACCTTGTCGGGATAGAGGCGGTATGCGCCTTCGGCGATGAACTCGTTTACGGCCTCGTAGGCGTCGTTGAACCAACGATAAGTTTCGCCTGCCGTCTTGCTGTAGCGGAAGTCCATCATGTTCACACAAGCCTGTTTGCCTTCGTAGAATTCGCCCCAGCGCACTTCGCCGTGGTCGGCATAGCCGTCGCCTTTGATTGAGCCGCCGTGCGAGCTTTCAACCCAGCCGCCTTCCATTACCAAAGGACGGCGATAACGGTAAAGCTGCGCAATGCCGCGCTCCCAGTCTTTATAATACTGCTTCATGCCGAATGCGTCATGGCGAAGAGAATATCCTTTTTCGACGAACATATCGATGATGTCGGCCGTTTCTTGGCTCGGATTATCGGTAAAAGCACCGGTCGAAAGAAGGGTACGGTGATAGTTAATCAGCAAAGGCACGCGTTTGAAATTGCGCGTATACACATCCGATACCCATTCGGCAACGGCGCGACGAGGGGTGTTGTCGCCTGTCGAGTAACGCATGGTGTGTGTCTCGCCCCATTTGCCGAGACCTGTGCCGCTGATGAACATCGTCACGTCGGGGTCGTCGTACTTTGCGGCCAAGTCTTGGATGAACTTCTCATAGTATTTCTGGAACACGGGGTCGTCGGCAAAAGGCGACCAAACGATGGTCGATACGCCGGTCTTTGTTTCGAAGCCCTTGGCACCGGCCTGTTTTACATAGTCGGGCGTAAAGTTATAGTGCTTGTCCTGACTGTCGCACACAAAGGAGAACGCAAGTTTCAAGCCACGGGCTTTTGCTCCGTCGACAAGCATCTTAAAGCGCCGGGCAGGTTTGGAGTCGACCTGACCCTCGTTCCATATATACTTGCCTTCTTCGGGGTTGAAATCGCTCCAGGCACCACGGATAAAAAGCGTGTTGCCGTAATCCGACACTTTCACAGGGCCTACGGCCGATGGGAAATGGTCGTATTCTTCCCAAAATGTATCCGAGAGACCGTCGCCTATGCCGGTATAGATTACCCATCCCGACATCGGGTTGCGCAGAAGTTTCTGACGCTCGGGTTTGATGTTTACAATCTCGTTGCCGGCGATATCCCATTTATGGGTCGTTGCCGACTGCCCGGCATCGGGTTCGTCGGAGCACGAAGCTCCGGCGAACGCCATTGCCAAGCCTGCGAAAAGGGTGAATGCCCCGTTCTTTATATGTTGCATATTGCTTGGTTTCATTGTTTTTGACTATCGTTTGTTGTCGAATACGACTGTAAGGTTCTCAATGTCGACGCACACATACGTGCAGTTCTCAGGCACGCAGAAGTATGCGTAGCGGTTGTGGCTCTGTCCGGCCACGAGACCCAGCTGCTCGCCGAGGTTTACGTTGAGGTAGCCGCGTTTCTTGTTGCGCTCTGCATCGGCTGTCGAACCGAAGGCGTATACATTGTTCTCGATGTTCGACACGAGGAAGTTGAGGGCGCCGGTGGCAGTAGCATTCGACCAGCTGTCGGTCGACAAGGAGCGCGGCAGGGCATCGCCTTTGTAGACAAACACCTTCGGGTTCGCCAACGACTGTTTCAGCTTATACTTCGACTGGAAGCCGGCCTTCATGCCTTCGTCGTGAGCGCTGGCATTAAATCCGCCCCACATCCACAATTCGGTAACTTCCTGAGTGTAGGGATTGATGCCGTCAACCGTATTGTTGTACGAAACAACGGCATTCTTGAGGTCGGTCTCGGGCGAATAAATAGTCACAGTGCGGTTGTCGAGGTCTACGACGATGCGGTAAGTGCCGTCGGCAGGGATTTCCCAATAGTTTTCACTAACGCCCGTTTCTGCGGCTACCTGCTTGAATGGCTGCGCCGTGCCGTCGTTGATGTCGTGGTTGCCGCTTTCACCCGGAACAAGTGCGACAGATTTCTTCTCGCCATATTCGAGCGGCAAGAAAAGTTTGCCGGCCTTGAGTTCGCCGCGCCATGCGTAGAGCATATCGTTTTCGAGAGTACGTTCGATTTCGACATCGTCGGCACCTACGGCGGCACCGCTCATGAACATGCGGTCAAGCTCGATGGTGCTTCCGGCCGGGGCTATCTTCACCGTACGCTTGTTGATGTCGATGGTTACGCGGTAGTTGTCGTCTTCGGGAATGACCCAATAGTTGGCCTTGGCGGCGTCTACCATCACGGCAGGCATTTCTTCAGATGCTATAGGAGTGTCGGCAAGCGCCGGGCTGATGGCGTTGTTCTCGTCGCCGTATATCACGGGGAAGTTGACCTTGCCGGCTTTGAGTGCGCCTGTCCAAACGTAGAGTTTCGACGTTGCCGATGTAGGCTGAAGCTCAATAGGTTCTGCACCCACTGCCGTGCCTCCGATGAAGAGCCGGTCGGCAAGATACTGCTTGGCGCCGTAGGTCTTGATGCGGACATTTGCCGTGGCGATGTCGGGTATCACGACACGCGGGCCTTCGAACGATGCCGTCACCGTAAGGTTGAGGGTAGCGACCGAACTGGTGAGGCAGCCGAAATGCTCTACAAGTATTTCCTGCAGTTCGGCATTGGTGTACGAACGGGTGAAATGACCGTCGTCTTCGTACTCTTTGATTGCCGTGGCTTTGCTGCCCGACACTTCGTATTCGTAGCGGTAAGTTGTGATGTACTCGTTGCCATAGGGATGCGCTTCCGACCAATCCAAGGTCAGGGCTACCGCATCGGGCTTGTCTTCGTCGAGCACCACGTACTCTGCCGAAGTGGCGAGTTGTATCACCGAGTTGTTGCGCGAGTAGGTGTTGTCGATTTCGTCATCGTCGCACGAAACGGCAGCCCCGGCAAGCATGGCAAGCGCAACAAAGCGTAGGCTATAGTGATATATGCTGGTTTTCATTGTTTTGACTTTTTTAGATGATTAATAACCGTCGTTGTTTGTCAGGTTGGGGCAAAGTTCGCGGTCGCGTGTGGGTATCGGCCACAGATATTGGCGCTTCGGGAAAATGCGTTTTGCTCCGAGGGCGACAAGACCGGCGCTGTGCAGTGCCGAGAAATCGACAAGGCCGTCCTCGTCTACCTGCGGCGTCATGCCCCACAGCCAAAGGTCTTTCTTGACGATGTTGTTGAGGCATTCGTCGGGAGCGAGGTTGATGTAGTTGTAACCGTTGAGGGCTTTTTCGGCGAGACGCCAGCGGATGAGGTCCATATAGCGGAGGCCTTCGTTGGCAGTTTCCATGCGGCGCTCTATGCGCACTGCCTTGCGGAGTTCTGCCTGGGTGCCCATAGGCACTGCCGGGTAGAGGCTCGTGCTCGATGCCGGAACGCCGTAGGCACGGGCGCGGACGGCATTGATGGCGTCGGTAACGCTTGCATCGATTTCGTTAAGCTCGATTTTTGCTTCGGCATACATCAGCAGAAGGTCGGCATAGCGTATCATTATGTAGTCGCGGTCTACTTTCGGGAAGTTTTCCGTCCAGCTTATGTCGATGCCTTTTTTCCATATGAGGCCGTTGTACGACGAGTTGGTGTTCACCTTGCGGTTGTCTTCGTTCTTCTTCATCGTGCCCGTGCGGAAGTCCATAATCTGTTCTACGTCGTGACGGGGGTTGTATTCGATGCCGCAGTGCTCTGTGCCGAACTCGACGATTGTCTTGGTGCAACGCGGGTCGCGGTTCTTGAAGGGGTTACGGGGGTCAAACAGAGGCGATTCGTCGATGGGCAGACCGTCGGTGCAGAGGTACGAGGCAAGCAAATCCCACGACGGGTTGTCAGAACCGTAGCCGCCGACATTACGTGGCAGGCCGTTTTTGACGAACCACTCGTCGAGCATCACATTGTTTTCTATCGAACGGGCTATGGAAAAAATCTTTTCGGGATTTTCGCGTGTGTTCTGCAAGAAAAGTTTAGCATAGTCGGGCTCGAGCGAGTAGATGTTCAGGTCCATGCAGTCTTTGGCTGCCTTGGCGGCAATGTCGAAATCGCCAAAATAAAGGGCGAAACGCGCCTTCATTGCCATAGCGGCACCTCTGGTGAAGTGCACTGCCGAGGTTCCGTAGCTAACGGGCAGATACTCGATGGCCTTGTCGAAGTCTTCGTATACGAGCGGTTTGATTTCCGACATCGGACGGCGGCCCTTGTTCTCAGCCTCGGTGATTGTCTCGGTGCCTTCCATATAGGGCACGTCGCCGAAATAGCACATCAGTTCGGCATATTTGCAGGCGCGGCAGAAATAGGCCTCGCCGGCATAGCGGTTGAGCTTTTCGGGGAGCACGTTGCCTTCGGCACGATGGTAGTTGTTCAACAGCGAGTTGGCGCGTGCTATGAGTTTATAGTCCTGCTGCCAGAGAGAGTATACTTCCCATTGCTGGCCGTTGAGGGTACCGTCGAGCACGGTGCCGTTGCTGCCCGGGTTACGGTTCTGCAGACGGTAGGTGAAGTTGTCGGTCCACTGCTCGCTGCTTTCGAGGGGGCGCACCCAATAGTTGATGAGATAGAACTCGCTGGTTGCCATTTCGAGTTCAAGCTCATTGGAATACCACGAAGCACTGTTGCCCTGGCTCTTGGGCTCCATGTCCATGCTTTCGCACGAGCTGAGAACGCCCATGGCAAGGCCTGCTATTATATATAGTGACTTTTTCATGTCTGTATTCGGTGAAATTAGAATTTGAGGTTAAGGCCGACAACGAGCGAAGTGGTGATGGGATATGCGCTCACGCCCATTTCGGGGTCCCATCCTTTGGGGTAGTTGTCGATGGTGAAGATGTCGGATGCGCTGAAATATACGCGTGCCTGCTGGATGAATGCTTTTTTTGTCCATTCCTTGGGCAGAGTATAGCCGACGGTGATGTTTTTGAGGCGGAAATAGTGGCCGTTGAACATCCAGAAGTCAGATATGGCGTAGTTATTGTTCTTGTTCACGCTCGTCAGACGGGGATATTTTGCGGCGAGGTTCTCTGCGTCGGTGTTGAAGACGCTCCAGTATTTTCCGTCGATAATCGAGGGGATGTTGCCGTAGTTGTTGCGCAGCGGCTCTACCATGGCACGGTCGAGGTAGGCGTTCTGCTTGCCTATGCCCTGGAAGGCTATCGAAAGGTCAATTCCTTTCCACGAGCCGTAGAGCGTACCGCCGTATTGGAAGCGCGGAAGCGAGTTGCCGAGGGGAACGCGGTCGTATTCGGGCGAAATCACGCCGTCGGGTTTGCCGTCGGGGCCTGAGATGTCGCGGTACATGAGGTCACCGACAGTAACGGTGTTGCTCGTCTTTGCAGAGTTGTTCACCTCGTCCTGGGTCTGATAGATGCCGAGGCATTCGTAGCCGTACCATGCGTTGAAAAGCGTGCCGGCACGTTTGATTTTTCCGTCCTTGATAATATCGGAGTTGTTGAGGTAGTCGATTTTCGAAACGAAATCCGAGAGGTTGAAAGTCACGCCGTAGCTGAAATCGCCGGCACGGTCGTTCCATGCAAGCTCGATGTCGTAGCCGTGCGTGCTCATCTTGCCTGCGTTGGTGTTGGGGTCTTCATAGCCCAACGACCAGGGTATCTGCACGGCAAGGAGCATATCTTCGGTCTTTTTCCAGTAATAGTCGGCGGTAAGACGCAGACGGCCGTTAAGGAACTGTGCGTCGAGACCGAGGTCAGTCGATGTCGTGGTCTCCCATGTGATGTCTTCTACGGCGAGGGCACGGATTGCGGCGGTCTTGTCTGACACCACTTCGCCGTTCTCATAGAAAAGGGCGTTGCCGAACGAAATCAGCGACATGAACGGGAAATAGCTCGAACCGATACGTTCGTTGCCGAGCTTACCCCACGACCCACGGATTTTAAGATAGCTCAAGGCCTGCTTGTTGACGTTTTCCATGAACTTTTCGCCGGTGACCACCCAGCCTGCCGAGAACGAGGGGAATGTGCCCCAACGGTACTTCTTGGCAAAACGGCTCGAACCGTCGCGGCGCACGTTGGCCTGCAGCAGGTAGCGGCTGTCGAACGAATAGAGCACGCGGCCGAAGAACGAGTTCGACGTATAGCGTGCGCCCGTGCCCGAGTTGTCTTTCAGGTCGTCGGGGCCTACGTTAAGATATGGATAGTTTGTCAGTTCATACCCGTCGCGCGCTGCCGTGAGCTTGTCTTCGCTCATGATATAGTTTTCGTAACCGGCCATCACCGTAAGGTCGTTCTTGCCGAACGATTTCATATAGTTGGCAACCGCCTGGGTGGTGATGCGCCAGTCGTTGTTGCGTTCTTCGGTAAGCTTGTTGCTCGACCATACCGAGCCTTGGCCTTCGCCCCAGCCGAGCACAAGCATGGGGTCTTCTTTGCTGACATAATTCACGCCATAACGAAACCCGGTCTTGCGAGTATAGTTGATGAACGGCGAGAAAACACCCTGTATAGTGAGCCCGTCGATAGGCTTGATGGTCAACGAGGCCTTACCGCCGACCTGTGTGCTGCGCGAGGTGCTGTAGCCGCCGTATTTGAGCAATGCCCACGGGTTGGCGCCCGATTTGCCTTCGGCTACGCCGCCGTTTTCCCATATGGCCGGATAAATGGCCGGCATTTTACGCATGTCTTCGAAGGGCGAGAACTGCGTGTTGTTGCTTTTGGCGTTGCGGATGTTGACGTCAAGGCTTGCCGAAATGTATTTGTTGATGTTGAAGTCGTTGTTGCTGCGGAACATAATACGGTGAAAGCCGCGGCCTTCATAGAGGCCGTCGACGTCGTCGTAACTCAGCGAAGCCTGCGAGCGCACCGTCTTGTTGCCGCCCGAAAGCTGCACGGTGTGCGTCATGCGCGGAGCCGAGTCCTTGAGCATCATGCCCTTCCAGTCGGTGATAGGATAGTTGTCGGGGTCGTCGGCATTGTAGCGCACCCAGTTCTTCACCTGGTCGGGGCTGTAGAGCTGAAAGAAGCCGGCGGCCTGGTTGTCGTTGTAGAGCAATTCATTGCTCATTTCGAGGTAGCGTGTCACACCTACCATCGACGGCTGGTGGGTAGGTATTTCCCAGCCGAACTCACCTGTGTAGCTAAGGCTCAACGACGTTTCATCGCCACGTTTGGTGGTGATGAGTATGACACCGGCAGCGGCCTTCGAACCGTAGATAGAAGCGGCGGCGGCGTCTTTGAGCACCGTCACACTTTCTACGTCGTTGGCATTTACATAGTCGATGTTGGTGACCTGCACTCCGTCGACTATGATAAGGGGATTAGAGTCGCCGATGGTAGTCACACCACGTATGTGCATCGAACCTGCCGAAGCACCCGGGCCGCCACCGTCACGGCGTACCATAAGACCCGACACAGAACCCTGAAGGGCGGTCGAGAGCGTGGTGGTCTTCTTCGTTGCCAGGTCGGCACCTTTGACCGACGCTACGGCTCCCGTAAGGTCTTTTTTCTTGACGGCACCATAACCGATTACGACCACTTCGTTGAGGGCGTTGTTGGCATCGGTCATGTCGATTGTCATATCGTCGCCTTTGACAGGCACTTCTGTGGTATTGTAGCCCACATACGAAATCTGCAGCTTCTGGCCGTTGCGTGCCGGAATGGTGAAACGGCCGTCGATGTCGGTCACGACAGCCACGTTTGAGTCTTTCAGGCGTACGGTCGCGCCAATCATAGGCTCGCCGTTTTCGTCGAGGACGGTGCCGCTTATTTTTTCGGTCGTTCCTTTACTCGCCTTGGCGGCTTTTGCCGGCGAAATGGTAACCTGACGGCCCGAAATCTTGTAGTCGAGACCGGCCCGGCGGCACAGCTCGGCAAGGATGGCGTCCATCTTCTTGTCTTTGAGCTGGATTTCGACAGGAGCATTCAGCTGTTTCTCAACGCCGTCGGCGTAGAGGAACACATAATCGCTGTTCTTCTCGATGTACTTGAGCACATCTTTCACAGTCGAATCGGATGTTTTCACGGAATAGAGGCCCGTGGCGCTGTCTTGCGACATGCTCGTGGCGCCCCACATAGCCGCAGGCGACAGCAGTAGCATACCGCCGACACATAGCCTGCCTATAAGGCGGCGCCATTGCCGTGTTTGTGATGTTTGTTTCATTAGGAAGATATGATATTGATTTTGGTTTATTTTATCGTGATTTCGGCTACCGGCAGCCATCCGTCTTTAAGTTTGTCGGCATCGACAGCTATCTCAAGACCGGGCGTGTTTCCTTTGGTCGTATCGACAAGCCCGACAGCCCAGGTGTATCGACCCGGCGCGACGCCTTTCAGGCTCACCTTGGCTTTGGTGTGCCCGGGAGTTTCGAGAAGCCATTTCGACAGGTCACTGCCGTGGTCGACAAAGGTCCTAACGGGCTTTCCGGCGCCGTCGAGCAGCGCTATGCCCACTTTATATTTCTGATGCCACTGCGGCATGTTTGTCGGGCAATAACCACGGCCGAGATTTCGCCATGTGCCGCACACATCGACTTTGGCGCCGCTACGAGCCTCTGTCAACACCGTCACTTCAGCAGGATAGAGACGGTAGCCGCCTTCGGCCACGAATTTCTTTACAAGAGGGAACGCGTCTTCGAACCATGAGCGCGTCTCGTCGTTGATGCGGAAGTCCATCATGTTTACACGGGCTTCTGCAGCGGCTTCATACTCGCCCAGACGCACGTCTTCGGCATGGCCTTCGCGGTAGCGGCCCGACGGGTCGCGCCAGTAACGGTGATGGGCGCCGGTTATCCAGCCGCCTTCCATGATTATAGGGCGTCGGAAATTCCATTTTGCGGCCATTGCCTTTTCCCAATCCTGATAGTAGCCTGTCATGCCGAAAGCGTCGTGGCGCAGAATAAATCCTCGCTTGATGGCCTTGTCGAGAAGTTTCTCGGCATCGGCCGGTACACTGCCCCAGCCGTCATCGTCGGGGTCGCCGAGCATGCGGTGGTAGTGTATCACCATGGGCACGTTCTTGAAGCAGTCGCCGGCAAGGTCTATCATCCAGTCGAACACATGGCCTTTGTTGGCGTTGTCCTTATATATCATCGAATGCGATTCACCCCATTTACCGAGCGAATATGCGTCGATGAACTCGGTCTTTTCGGGGTCATCGAACTCTGCCGCGAAAGCCTTCAGGAACTTGGCATATTTCTTCTGAAAAATAGGGTCATCAGGAAAGGGCGAACGGTTCTTGCCGGGCGCTTTGGGGTCATAATAGCCGTCGGCGCCGGCGTCGAACACATACTGCGGCGTATTCTGACCCTGGTCGCGGCCGTCGACGACGATGCGGAACGCAATACGAAGTCCGCGAGCCTGCACACTGCGCACAAGGCGCATGAGCCGCGAGTCGGGGTCGTTCCACGCATATTTGCCTTCTTCAGGCTCGAACGAAGCCCAGCTCGTACGCACATATGCGCATGAGGCGTAGTCGCTCACACGCACCGGTCCGGACTCTCCCGGCACCTTCATGCTGTCGTAGCCGCGCTCGTCCCAGAAGTTTTCATCCCAGGTGCGGCCGAGATACATCACCCAGCCCTGGAGCGGATTACGCAACACGCGCACCGTATCGGCCTCGAACGGCACCGTAACCGTAGGCACGTCCTTTGCCGACATGCAAGGCACTATGGCGAGTGCGGCCAAGGCGGAGAGCGTCAATTTCTTTAAAGATTTCAGATTCATATTTTCAAGGTGGTTCGTTTCAAGGCATAAGGGTGGCTGTCGGGAACTTGCGCCCCGATGGCTTTATGTTCGTTATCAGCAAAATAGGAGTGGAAGACCTATCCTATTTCATGGTATTGCGGTCGGCTCTCAGGCTTATTTTGGAGCCGTCGTTCTCTATTTTCATAGGCACGATGTCGGAGATTGCACCAAGTACGTCGCCGATGCTGTCGCGCAGGTCGAGTTTGCCGTAGACGCACACATCCGCAAGCGAGTTGTCGCACTCTACTTCAATGCCATAGTGGCGGCTGAGCTTCGCAGAAAGCTCTCCAAGCTCGATGCCATGCAGAGCGAGCAGGCCGCGCGTCCATGCAGTATAGTCCGACGTGTCTACCTTCCGCAACGACGCTATGTTACCGTTGCACAGTTCGAGCATGTCGTCGGGCGCCATGCGCACGCTTTCGTCGCTGCCGGTCGATACCTCGACGCGTCCTTCGACAAGCACCACGGCGGCCGTACTGTCGCTCATATTGCAGATGTTGAAGGTGGTGCCGAGCACCTTGACCTCGAAACCCTGCGACTCCACGATAAACGGATGTTCAGGGTCTTTGGCTACTTCCAAGAAGACCTCGCCCGATGCGTAAATCCGGCGCACGTCTTCCCCGTCGAAGCTTTCGGGCCATACCACACGCGTTCCTGCATTGGCCATAAGGCGGCTGCCGTCGGGCAGAACTATCTGCTTGCGCTCGCCGACACCTACCGAAAGCTCGTTGCAGCCTGCTTCGGCAAGTTCCGTTCCGCTTAAATCGGAAAGGCGGTCAGGCGTATGGCCTCCCATATAGGCAAGCCCCGCAGCCACGACAAACACCGCGCATGCGGCAACCGATAACCAGGCTGCGGCACGGCGACGCATACGCGAACGGCGAGCAAGTTCTTCGACACGCATCTTTTGATGCTCAAGGGCTTTTATACGCGTATTGTCGAACTTTTCAGGCCGGCATGCGCCAAGCACACGCTCAAGGTCGCGGACCTCCGAGCCATTGCTATCGTGCTTGTCTGTTGCTTCTTTCATCGTTTTTTATGCCGTTTCTATATAAGATGACGCTGAAACCGGCAAAATGTGTAGGTCGTTATGTAATTTTTTTAAGTCAATATCTTTTTTACCTCATAAAAAGTCTATCCGGGCGGCGATTTCAGCCGTGACAGGCGCTTTTTCAGGGCATCCATGGCAAAGCCCACATGGTAGTTCACCGTAGCCAGCGATATGCCCAGCAAAGTCGAGATTTCCTTATACGGAACACACTCGATTTTTGCCAAAAAGAAGACATGCCGGCACTTTGGCGGCAAAGCCTCTATGGCCGCATTCAGCTCCTCCACTTCCTCTCGGGCTATGATAGCTTCGTCGGGGGCTTCCATAGGAGCAACCGTAAAATTCTCCACGGCATCGAGCGACACCGACTGCGGTTCGATGCTCTCATGCCGCAGGCACGACACCGCCTTGCGATAAGTGACTGTCCTGAGCCACGCCGCCATCGATTCTATTTCGAGCAATGTCGAGCGGTTTTTCCACACCTCGAAGAACACATCGCTCACAACCTCTTCGGCCGACTCGCGGCTGCCGACTATACCATAGGCATAGCGGTAGAGCGACGCCGAATAATGGTCCATGAACACGTCGAAAGCATGCTCATCGCCCTTCACTATCCTATATATGACATTGGCCTCCATCATCAGTCTATTCCTCGGCGATGAAGGCCGCGATACGATTGGGCAACGCAAGTGCAGACGCTTGCGCAATTAGCCCTACCGGGGGGGGGTATTTTGTTGAGTGTCAATCATTTGCCTCAAAATATCACGCAAATGGAGATGACTTGTAGATAAATTGTGGTTCATAATTGCGATTGTTCTTCATTAGGTATAGTACTGCAAAGGCGTAAGTATCTAAATGCGTGTGCAAATATACGAATAAGTCGAGAATAAAGCCAAATTTATTTGAGCTTTATCGAGCGTGAGTATATTGGACGCAGTCAAATATACGAATAAGTCGAGTGCAAAACAAAATTATTTTAGTTTTGGCCACAACGCATACAAAATGTAGGGACGTGCCTTTGGCACGTAAATGCGCACACGCCTGTCAACCGGCCTACGTGCCAAAGGCACATCAACAATCGGCATCGCCCCCCCCCCGGCGACAGGCATTTACACGCCAACATCATCGCCCCATTTGGGGCAAACAGCCACGTAGTGGCTCAAACAGCGATAGGCCCGGGCAAGCGCCCCTTTAGGGTTTTAGTGGTCGGAAGACTGGTTTTTGGCCAATAAT
>CAJTXL010000008.1 GCA_910583525.1 uncultured Muribaculaceae bacterium
GGTAGCTCGTTGGGCTCATAACCCAAAGGTCGTAGGTTCGAGTCCTGCCCCCGCAACAACAGAGCGCATCAACGATGCGCTCTTATTTTTTGCCATTACCATAGCGGAGCGCAATATAAAGGCCCAAGCCCCCCCGAAAAGTCGGTGCATGAGATATAATTTTTTCAAAACCTCGTTAGAGGTGTCATTGCCACAGAGTGGCACAATAACAAATGCTCTCAACGCAGCACCCTGTCGGGGTGCGATAATCCCGGTTCTACGCCCCTATCGCGCTACGCTGCAGCGCTTTTGGTCATTGAAACCATATAACCCGGGCTGCGCGCACCTAACGGAGCGCTTGCCCGGGCCTAATACTGTTTACGCCACTCTGTGGCGTTTGCCCCGAGCCGGGGCATTTATGGCGCATGCCGTATTCGACTATGGCTGCCATTGGGAAGCGGACTCTACATTCTCATGCACCGACTTTTCGGCTTGACCACATTTATCTCTTAGCGCAAAACTTACAGCTTTATAACCTTGGGCTTGACGCCTTTGAACGTAGGCATCGCCATGCCTATGCCGGCACCGATATATGTGGGGTCGCACACGGTGTACTTCTGCCCTGCCGCCATCACATAGTCGCCTTTGACGTCGGTGTCGAACTTGACAGCGGTGGCGAGGTGATTGGGGTATTCAAGCAACACGACATCGAGGCCGAGCAGCTCGCTTACGAGGTAACGGTAGAAAACCGAACGGTCTTCGCAGTCGCATTTAGGATAGACAAACAGCTCCTCTACGAAAAACGGTTTCTCATAGCCGAACTGCTGTCCGTCGGTGGCATAGTCGAAAGCGCTCTGCACATAGTCGAGAAGTAAGGCCGCAGCGCTTGTCTTGTCGAGACCGGCGATGGCCGGACGCAAAGCCCCGAGCACATTGTCGGCAAATGCGGCATTGACGGGCGAACACGAATAAACGCCGAAATCGCACTGGGGTATGCGGTTATAGAACTCGGCCAAAGCCTCCGGCACAGAAGCCTTTACCGTGAGTGCCGCCGAGATGCCTTTGCCGGTATGTGTCGAGACAACGGTCTTGCCGCCAAGTCGCGGCAAAGCCTCCAGGCGCATTGCCATGCGGTTCTTTGCCGCAGGGGCTTCTTTTTCGCACATCAAGAAGGAATAGGGAGCACGGGCGTCGGTGTCGTAATAGCGCACAGAGCCGACATCGACAAAGACGGCGCCATAGAGCTGACAATCAGCCGGAACGTAGAGCGCCAGGCGTCGTTCTGCCGGAACAATCGCCACACGAGCCTTGTAGCCAAGCTGGTTCAACAGGAATTGCCGCAGTACTTTGCTCTCGTTGCCCGACGCAAGCTTCTCGGCGACGTCCTTTACGAAGAGGAAAAGTGCCCAGTCGCTGTTCAGACCGTTCTTCCGCAGCTTTTTGAGGTCTTTTACCAATGGCTGCCAATCGGTGCGGAACAAGCCCTCGTAGACGTCGCTGATACCGTTTTCATCGAGACGCGACAAACGCGGCACGGCACCCGACATGGCATCGCTCACATGATAGGTCACGCCGCCGAATTGCACGGCGAGACCGCCGTCAGGGTCAGGCTCGACAGGCTGCGGCTTTTGCCTTTGCGGCTTCACAGGCTGCACGGGCGCTTCCGGCGTCTTGGCAGGTTGGGGCGCCATGGTTTGCGGTGTGCTTTCCGTTTTGGGCTGCTGCGGTTTAGCCTTTGGCGTTTCGGCCTTGGGCTGTTGTGGCGACGGCTTGTCGGCCTGCGACGGCTCTCCACCACGGCGTACCACAATTACAGGGCCTTTACGAGCCGGCATCTGTGGCTTCTGCGCAGGCTCGGCCACGGGAGCAAGCTGCTCGGGCATCTCGGGCACGGCGTTTACCGTAGGCTGCACCACGGGCTTGGGGCGCTCGATGTTCTCGACGGGCTTCTGCCCCTCGAACTCTTTCCACGGCTCACGCATGAAGTTGATGAAGTCGCGGTTGGCCTGGTCGAGGAAGCTGTCGAAATCGCTCATGGCACCGCTCATGAACGAGTCGAAATCATCGTCTGTCGGCGTGGCGAACGACGACGGTCCGAGGGCGACAGCGGCAAGCATGGCCACCGCAAAAAATCCGTGTGGTTTTCGCTTCATATATCGGTTTGGTGTTTGACGGACATTGACAATGTAGGGACATGCCTTTGGCATGTTGTTGATTTGCAGGCGCGTAACCATTCACATGCCAAAGGCATGTCCCTACATTAACCGATGTTTTTCACGACCGGTTATTCTTCGGCCTCGACGGGTTCGCCGATAAACTCTTCGACCATCTCGGAGAGGGTGCCGAGCTGCGATTTTTCTTTGGCTTCACGGGCTGCTTCTTCGCGTGCCTGACGGGCTTTGCGCTCGTCGATGCTCATGAATACGTTGAACTCTTTGGAGCCGTCTTTGGCTGTACGCACGAGCGTGAAGTGCTCTTTCACAAGGCCCGAAAGCTTGGCGTTGACGCCCGATTCGTAGGCGGCGCCGAACTTGTCGATTTCTTCTTGCGAAGTGTTATGTGCATCGGACGAGAGGACAGATTTCATCTTACCCGTCACCTGAGCCTTGGCACGGCCTGCATAGCTTGCCACGCCCGAATGGATGGCGTTTTCGCGACCGATTTTGTTGCTGCGGCCAAGGGCGATGCCGGTGATGGGCACACGGTTGTCTTCGTCGCTCTCGATATAGGTGCGGTATTTGAGCATAGAGTATTCCATGGTCGAGGTGCTCGCCAACGGTTCCCAACCGGCCTTTTTAAGCTCTTTGCAGCGCTTTTTGGCGTCTTTTTCGATGGCCTTGGTCTGCTGTTTTGTCAGAGTGGGCGCCGCATCCTGTGCCTGCACGGGCGCTGCCATAAAAGCGAAAAGGAGTGCGAAAATGGTGATAATTTTCTTCATAACTTGTAGTATTTGATTGGTTTATAATTCTTTTATGATATACCGGCCTGTCAGCTTGCGGCCTTCGGCACGCACAGTCACGTCGATATAGTTTTCTTCGTCTTCGAGGCAGTCGTCGGTGCTGAATGTCACGCGGTAGGCTCCGTCGTGCTGCCGCACCTGAATGTCAGATGCGCAGTTCGACACGGCTTTCAGCGGTGCTGACATCCTGAAGGCATGGCCGTTAAGCTCGAAAGACACAAGTAAGGTCTTCGGGCCTGTGAATGTGCCTGTCATCGCTATCGACTTGCCGAGGTCTTTATAGCGTGCACGCAGGCTCTTGACCTTGGCGGCACGAACGTCGTCGAAGAAATATGCGCCGAGGGCATCGAGCGCCGCCACGGCATCGGCGATGGCGTCGGGTGAATCGACGGTGGCTATCCCCTCTTCGAGTGCGCTGAGTTCGGCAGCTTTGCCGGAGTCGTAATCGTCGAACTCGGCGATGAGCTGTTGCTGCTCTACACGGAAGAAAGGATATTTGACATAGTACTCGTAGCGCTCTGCCCCACTCTTCTTGTCGCGCAACTTCACCCAATAGACATCGTCGGCCTTGCTGAGCGATATGCCTTTGAGGAAAGGCAGATTGGCACCGCGTATGGCCGTGGTGCTCGAATAGCTGTCGCTCGACTCCACGTCGCCGTTGTGCACCGTTTCAGAGCTTACGTTGCTGCTACCGGTGCTCACGTTGCGCGCCACCGACAGCACCATCTGCGCGGCCACGTCCTGCTCGGCACGTTGGCGTGCCTCGGCAAGCGTCGGAGCCTCGACCATCGATACTATATAGCCCTCGGTGGCAGAACCGAGCCATGCAGGCGCTTTCTTGGCGCTACGCTCGACCACTTTCATCTCGGCGTTCATGGCCGGGACGAAAAGGACGACGGCGACAAGGATTGTCATTAACCGTTTCATATCGCTTATTCCCATATTATAGGCAAGTCATAGATTTCGACGGTATAGCGGTCGAACTCCAAATGAATATAGGAGAACTTCTTGACCGACGGCTTGACATTGCGGATTGTAAGCTCGATTTTGACAGGGATGTCGCGCGGCACGTCGATATAGGCATAGCGGCCTTCACGGACGAGCATCTCGGGATAGTCGAAATTGTAGCCGTTATCGTCGAATGCCTTGGTGATGCTGAACGACATGCGGTCGTAGACGGTCTTGTAATTGACGAACTCACAGAGGATTTTGACCTGCGCTCCGCTGCTCAGGCCCTTACAGCTTAGCACCTTGAAGCCGTAGGCATCGGGGTGACTGAGTTTTACGCGCGGCGTTGGAGCGGCCGGAACCGGCGCCGGAGCGCTCTCAGGCTCGGGCGCAGGCGTTACGGTTTCGGGTACGGCCACAGGCTCGGGGTCGGGCTGCACCTCGGGCGCAGGCGCTTGCTGAGGCGTGCCTGGCAGGTCGATATAAAGCGTGTCGCCGTGCTCTTCGTACCATTTCACGATTTTCTCGCGCGATTTGCGCACAAAACGCACAAAGACAGGGTCGGTCGGCTTGATTGAATGCGCGAGCTTGCGCATGGCTTCTTCGCGGCCGCCCGTGGCGGTGGCCGTCAGCGGTATCGTGACCGAATAATAGACATTCCCGTCGACGGTACCGAACGACGCAAGCGTCAGTTCGCCTTTTACACGGGTCATATCCATCATCATGCCTTCGGTCGATGCGGCGTCGCTCACCGACAGCGTCGGACGCACGGCGAATGCGCTGACGGGGTTGTCGGTCACGGCCTCGGTGCGCGTCAGTGCCTGCCGCAGCTTTCCGTCGACGGTCGTCATCACCTGCTCCGACAGCTCGTCGCCGGCAACGGGCAAGAGACTGAAACGGATGTCGGCACCGACTTGCTCGGCAGCAGTTGCCGCAAAGGCTACCGCAAGGGCGAAGAAATATAATATAATTTGTTTCATAAGTTATTCATCATCAATGTTGATAACTGAACCCAACTGCGCATCAGCTACATAATATCTCCAACCTCCGTCTGTACTTCTTCCAATATGGAATTTTATAGCGCCTGTCGATTCGGCTATTTCTTCATCGGCCAACAATGCAAATGCACCACTCTTACCTTTTTGTACTTTGCCACCAAATCCACTTACGATTTCGTAATATACCTGCCGGCCATAATCATTGTATCCGTCTACTATATAGTGCGATACCGTTACATAACTCACAGAGGCATTAAGGTTTTTAAAGTACAAATATCCGATCAATGGCCTTTTAACGTTTCTGCATTTATACTTAGTTTTTGTAGCACTAAACAGAACTTCCATTTCTCCTGTTGCTAAGATTTTATTAATAGGAGTAAGTATTTGGAAAGATTTACTGGTACTATTCCATGCTCTGAACATCAATTTGCCATTTTCATAAACAATGTAGTAATTGCCATCTACATTCTTCCCATTATTTTTATCGGCAAAGTGGAAACCCTGCTCCAAGCTTATATTACGTTCGGTTATAATCCATCCGTAAGGCTCGTGTGCCGTATAATAGCCTTCTCCGTCTTTGCAACTTTCAGAAATCTTCCACGCCGTGGCCGAGCCGTTCTGCCACAATTTGGCTTCGAGGGCGGCTATTTCTTCTTTGGTCGGTTCGTGGGGTATGTCGTCATCGGTAATGATAGTGCGTGCGAACATAGAGCTACCCGGCTCTACCGTCGAAGTATATTCAAACTCGACGCCGTTCTCGGGGTCGGTGGCGTTGTAGGCATAGATTGTCGAGGTGATGGTGAGCGGCTTGCTTTGGTCGTACCATTTTACGGGGAGCGCGCCCATACCGTTGTAGTTTCGGAGAACCTGCGGGTTCTGCCAATGGTTCGTGTCGGAGTTCACGCCGCCAACTGCAACTTGTTTAAGTTCAACCCTAAAGCTTTCGTATGATGTTTCGTTATTATAGAAATGCACGAGGCAGTCGGTCTGGCGGTCGAGCACAATGGGCGTATCGGGGGTATCGGATGCGGCAATAGTTATGGAACTGCCGTCGGCGGCATAGTCGATAAGGCGGTATATGCGTGTCAGCGGCTGGTTCTTCATTACGAGCCAACGGGTACCATCGTCGCAGTTACGGACACGTATTTCGGGCGCATAATAAATGTATTTGCCGTCGACGCATGCCGTAAGGGGATAATACGCGCCATCCAACTGGGCATTGATAAGGAACTTGTCGCCCCAACCGTTGTCACTTACAAAGACGCCGTCTTTGAGGATGTCCTCTGCCACGGTGTCGTATTCGCCCGAAGGTGTCGGACCGGGTTCGTCGCCACCACCCACGAAGCCTTCGTCGGTGATGTCGCCGTTGTTAAAGCCAAGCGCGAGCTCGCTCGATGTCTGAAACTTGGTGGCTCCGTCAGGCGCCACGACGTCATAGGCCACCGCGTAGCTATTGTCTTCGAGCATTATGGCATATGCTCCGGTCACCTTACGAGGAAGTGCCTTGACGGTGTAGTCGATAGTTTTATAGTCTCCGTCCGAAGCAATGAGCGTCTTGTAGGCGAGCGACAGCGTTTCATAGCTCGATACGTTGGTGGCGAAGAACATCTTGGCATTGTCGCGGCTTTCGCAGCGGAAGCGGTTGCCCTGACGGTCGCGGACTATCATCACGTAGTAGTTGCCGCCGTCGTAGTATTCTTCGATGGTGAATATGCGTTGACCGGTGTTGCTGTCGCAGATAACGAGTTCAGGTTCATCGGGATAATCGCGCACCTCAACCTCTTCGACATAGTGCACCTCCGACTGCAAGGAGAGCTTGTAGCTGAACGGCGTGTATGTGCGTCCGTTGGCTCTGAAAGCCTGGTTGATTACCCAGGAGGTCTCGAAGTCTTTGGTGTAGTACGACTTGCCGGAATATTCGTGTTCGGTAATTTTCCACGGGCGCTGGAGCACCGAAGTGGCGTAGTAGTCTATCTCGTAGTCGCCGTCGTCTCCGCCGTTAGGCTCGTCGCCCTTGTCTGAGCAAGAAGCAAGCGACAGACCCACCGCAGCGAAAGCGGCAAAAAGCAGTTTCTTGTAGAGTTTCATATATGATTGAGGAGATTTATAGAATTGATTATTCGATTACGACGAAAATCTTCTGCCCCATCGAAGTGATTTTGGGCTTGTATTCGTCGCCGAGCTGCGCTTTGAGGAATTTGCGGAAATCGCTGCCGAAGTTCGAGAGCGTGTACGAGCGGTTCTTCTCGTGGTTCCATAGGGGCACGTTTATGGTCATGGCAACGAACTTGTCGGTGCTTTGGCTCATGTCGTAGACGCCGCCGAAGGCATTGTTGCGCAGCCACTCGTCGAGGGCGTCTTTGAAGAAATCGCCCGATGCCGGGGCATCCTGGTCGAAATCCCAGCCATCGATTGTCTCGGCAAGGTTCAACTCCATGTTCACCTCACGGCCTTTGCGCACCATATCGTCGAACGACGTCGATAGCTGTGTGAAGAAATCGTCGGAAATCTTCTTTATGGCGTAGTCGGCCAGGCGCGAGTGGTCTTTGGTGTGGTATTCGCCGCTCGAGAATGCTTTAGTAGCGAGACGTCCGGCGGTCTGCTTCTCGACGGCTTTAAGGTTGAGTTCGGCGACCGAAGTGCCGCTGTAGAGCGTTTCGACCACTACGTCGACCGTCACCACAATATCGCCCGGCAACTGCTGCACAAGCATAGTAGCATCGTCGGTAGCTGTGCCGTCGCGGAGTATGGCGTTGTTGTTGGCATTCTGCAACTGTGCGAGGAAATCGCGCGTCTTGTAGCCGTGCTTCTGGAACTCTTCGGCCACACGGTCGACGGCATAGCGCACCACGGGTTTGTTCTCGACAAGCTCGCGCATCGAGCGGAAGCTGTAGCCCGTCTCGGCCGTAACGTTGGGCACTACCACGATTGTGGGGTTGAGCGCCGCCGTAGCCTTCACGGCCTTGGCATCGCTCCATCCGGGGCTTAGCGCAAGCTGATTGCGCTCCAGTTCGGCCTTAAGGCCCTTGAGGTTTATCGACAGGCGCACCGTGGCCTGTGTGTTGCCGCGCACTTTCTGCGTGTGCAGGGTCTTGGGCGTACCCGAAAGATAGTTCAGATAGCGTTTGTCGTTGAAGAAACGGTAGTCATAGTCCTTTGCCACTGCGGTAAGCATGGGTGCGCCGGTTTTCAGACCGTCGACACCGGTGTGGAACAGGGCATTGAAAGCCGACTTCACGGCAAGGTCTTCGGCATCTTTCTTCTTCTGTGCCGATGCCGTGGCTTCGAGAGTGACAAGATTGCCTTCTTCGCTGACAAACGTCACATTGTCAGAATAGTTCTGAGCGCTCAAATCGGCGCACAGAACTATCCCGAGAAGAAACATCGAAAGGTGTTTCAGCATAGTGTAAAATATTTATATGAGGAGAGATGATGTTTCAAAAAACGCCGCTAATTGTAGGGACATGCCTTTGGCATGTATACGCGTATACGCCTGTCTATCAACCTACGTGCCAAAGGCACGTCCCTACATTCCGGGGTTGAAACATTCTCCCATTATATTGTAATTAGAAAGAGAAGCCGGCGCGTTCCTTTTTAGGAATGGACTTCAGGATTACGGTCTGACCGCCGTCCATGGCCGCTTTAAGCTCTTTGCCGCCTTTTTTCACTTTTGCAAGCGAAATGTCGCCGCCTTCGACAGCTTCAACTTCCATTTCGCCGATAACGCTCTGCGATGTGCGGCCGCCGATTTTGCGCTCTATGCAGATGCTGAACTTGTTGCCTTTTGCCACGCCGGCGTCGCTGCCCACGCTGATATAGGCAGTCTTGATTTCGTCTTTCTTGACTTCGCCGACTTCGAGCACGGTGCCGACAACGGGAAAAGCCTCTTCGATGAAGCCTTTCACGCCGCGTTTGGCGAGTTTGCAGGTCTTCATGGCAGCCTCGTCGGCTGTGGGCGATGTCTGCATGTTGAGGATTTCGTCGCCCACCTGGATGGTTTTGGATGTGATGAGCTTGCCGTCGGCCGGATTTATTGCTTTCAGTGTATAGTTCACGACTGCGTCATAGTATATGCCGCCTTCTTTGGTCGTGTGTTTTTTCACCACGAAAGAAGTGATGCGGCCCTGTATAAGGGCGTTTGCGCCTTCTTCTTTCATCACCGACAGACGCGACATGTCATCGCCATCAGACAGTTCGCCCGATTCGCGGCGGCTCTTCTCGATGGCGAGCGCCGACTTGGTGTCGACGTCGATAAGCTCTACGCGATTCGACTCGTTGATGGCCTCGATTACGTAGCTGCGGAGCTGTTCTGCGAGGTTTGCATCGACATCTGTCGGGCGCCAGAAGTAATCGATGAATACATTGGGTTTTGAGTTTGTTTCTTGTGCCACGGCATCGTTGCCGAAAAGGCCTGCAAGGCATACCAAAGCCAGGCCAAATGTTTTCACTGTGTTCATATTTTTGGTTTACGGTTAGATTTTGCCACAAAATTAAACAAAGATTAAGAATTACCCCCCCTATTTCGTTAAATGATGTTAATAAAATATGTTAAGGCGCATTATTTCGGCCATACAGGACACAAAAAGCGCATTTCCGCACCAGTTTTTCGGCCAAATGCAACCGAGAAACAGGGCGCGGAAATGCGCTATTATTATAAGGTATATTATCTCCGCAGCACCTTGGCTACGTGCCTTTGTCCGTCGCGACCGGTCTCATAAAGGTACAGCCCCGGCTTCAAACTTGCGGCATCTACATCTTCAAGGCAGTCGAAACTGCCTACGCAAATGCCAGACGGCGTATAGACCGTAACTTCTCCGCCGACAGTTTCAAGAACATCGACACCCGATACGGTTTTTGAAACGGTGAAATATACCGGCGACGAAATCTGCTTCTGTCCGTAGAATACCGCCGCAATATACCGCTTGCCGGCCTGTAGCGCCGGAAGAGAACCGGCAACTTCGAAGCGCGACGTCTGACCTGCGCCGACAAAGACAGGGCCTGCCGTCATTGTGCCTACTGCGCCCACTTCGCCCGGTTCATAGGGGAAGACGGCGATTGTCAGACTTCCGCCGAAGTAACCTTTGGAGCAAGCTGCCGTTCCTTCGAACGACAAGGCAGAAGCATCCACATTGTCAGCATCGCCTGCGACCTTGAACTCCGTGATTGCAAGCTCGGTGTCTTCGGGAGCGGCATTGACGGTCACTTTCAGGCTCTGCGATACAGGCTCCAAGGTGTCAGAGGCGAGCAGACACAATGTGTAAGTTCCGGCCGGAGGCACACCCTGCGACGTAAATCGGCTGAAAGTGCCGACATAGTCCATCGCCGTCTCTTCGCCGGCAAGGATATCGACAGGATAATTGTCGGCAAGTGCCACTATTGTCTCGCCGTCGAGGAGTGCCGGCACGATTGTGCCGTAGTACTCCGACGCACCGGGGTTCGTCAGCGTGGCCGTAAGATGGAATTGCGATTCGAAATAGAGGCTTGTAAGCAGGCGCATGCTCTTGGCAACGACGCTTCCGCCCTCGACATCCTCGAAATAGGCCGTACGCCCATCGACAGTGACACGGATTTTCTGCACGCCCGAAATCTTCACCGGCACTTCCTGCCATACATTCTGTGTGGTAAGCAAGGCCGGTGTCATGATATATGTGCCCTGCTTAAGGTCTTCGGGCAGAACAATGTTGAACGCGCCGAAACCGGCAAGACAGGCAAGGCCCTCGAAAGGAGCACCGCTGACATAGCGGACAGAACCGTCGGAACTGTCGACAAGGCGCACGCCGAGGGTGCCGCTGAGCGCACCCGTAGAGAAATTGTACATGTTTCCGGTGACAGTAAGCAACGAGCCGAGCGTGACGCTCTGTTCTTCGACGCCGAAGTTGCCGGTCATCAACAGATTGGAGTACATTGCCGAGCCGCCGCGCGGCTTCGACACATTGGCTATTATATCCTGCTCATAGTTGAAGCCCGAAGTGGAGCCCCCTATGCCCTGCTGACCCGGGTCGAGCGCCGTAAGCAGAAAATAGCCGTCGCTCATGCCGCCCCAGCCCCAGTTGATATGGAAGTAGCCGTCGGAGCTATAACCGTCGCACACGAAAGAGTGTCCGCCCTGGTTGCTTTGGCCGGAATACTGCACGGGGCCGTAATCGGCAAGCTGAGAATAGACGAAATCTTCCCACTCGGTAAGGCCGAAATAATCGCGTGGCGCATAGCGTAGTCCGGCATCATAATTGAAATACTCGACCATCGCCGCGGCTATCACGGCCGAAGATGCCGAACTTTCGGTAGGCGTGTATTCCATGTTCACGCTCACTCCGCAGGCATACATAAGCTCGGCGACCGCGGCATTGTTTGCCGCCGAAGCGCCGCCGGTGGCGTAATCATCGAGCATGTCGGCCCAATCGAAAGTGACGGTCGAGAAGTCGAGGCTTATATCAGCTCCGTTCGAAGTATAGGAGTTCGAGCCGCTACCTTTGGGCGGCCACTGATGATAGTTCATGATTTGGGCAAGAGCCGTTGCCACACAACCCGTTACGGCACGCTTGCCGCCGATAAGAGGGCAATCGTCGTTGAAAGGCGCATCCTGGTTCCAGCGCGTGGCGACCATCGGCGCAATGGGTTTGCGTTCGGCACGCGGCACCGAGGCCCGCACACCCGACGATGCGGCCGCCTCTATTTGACGGGCATATTCGCCAAGCCACCACCGCATCGACGGCGGCATGCTACCGGCATCAAAAGTGCACTCATCCGAGTAACCAAGAATGGCCGGTGCGGCATCATCGGCCGGAAGAGCCATGAACCCACGTTTGCCGCTTGTAAAGACATACACATAGTCGTCGGCGGTGTATGCAAGCCGGTATTCTTTCGGAGTCTTGGCAGGCACATGGCGTCCACCCGAAGCCAAAGCCCTTTCGAGGGCGGCATCAGGGCTGACAAACTCGGCATGAAGCGCCGACGGCAACGCAAAAGCGGCCACAAGAGCAATGCAGTATCGCATCAGTCTATTCATATTTTTAAAGATTTTTAGATTAATTCTTTGATTATAACGGCAGAACCGTCGCTTTGGTTTTTACTGCGCAAAAAGTTTTTTGCACCGCTTTTCAATGCTTCATAAATATCTACGAATACAACACAAAAATATGCAACCGAAAAAGGTTGCATTCAGCTAATGCAACCTTTTTCGGTTGCATATCTGAAATATTATTCATAAATTTGCGCTAAAAATCAGTATGATGAAGTTTGGAGCTATAATAACCGGAGATATTGTCGATTCCACCAAGTTGTCGACAGCTGATAGAAATATCATGCTCACAGCTATACAGACAATACCACAACTCCTGTCACCTATACAAAATGTGTCTATAGATATTTTTCGCGGCGACAGCTTCCAAATCGGAATACCGGAAGTACAAGAATCGCTAAGGGCGACATTGGCCATAAGAGCATATCTACGCTCATTTAAAATGGAATCGACCAATACGCTTCTTGATGCACGTACCGCTCTCGGCATCGGGACTCTTGACTTTGAATCCAATACACTTTCCACAAGCGACGGAGAAGCTTTCAGATTGTCAGGGAGACTTCTTGACAAGATGGATAAGTCAAGACTTGAAATAATGACCCCCTGGAAAGAGGTCAACGAAGAGTTGAAACTTACAACATCTTTTGCCGATAACATTATATCATCGTGGACACAAAGTCAGAGCACGATTATTCTTCTAAGCTTACTATCCAACAAAAGTCATATCGAATTGGCTCAAGAACTTTGCATTACACGCCAAATGGTGGATAAATCCCTGAAAGCATCAAAAGAAGAATTAATGCTTGCTTATATAGCCCGATTTAAACAACTTATAACAAAATATACCGAAAGATTATGACATTGTTCTTAATCAAACTTATAATGGCACATCTTATAGGGGATTTTATACTCCAGCCCGATTGTCTATGTCGCAGAAAATATAGCACCGACTTTAGAGAGCGAGTCGGAGCATTGGCTCTACACAGTGCAACTCAAGCCGTATTATCCTATATTTTCCTTGCCTGGTGGAGCAATTGGCTAATTCCAACTACAATTTTTGCATGTCATTTCTTTATAGATTGGATAAAAACAAATTATGGCAAAGATAAACTACCGGCTTTTATTGCAGACCAATTGGCGCATTACGCTGTAATTACCGGAATATGGTGGCTATCCGTGTTCAACGGTGCACCGATTACAGGCAGTTTGCTTCCGAACTCTTTTTGGTTAATTTCCACCGCATATATAGCCGTATTAGCCCCTACGTCTATTCTAATAAAATTGTTCATCAAATATGAGTGTTGGATGCCGGATGATATATCGACACAAGGTTTGCCGAATGCCGGCAAATGGATTGGATATTTGGAACGCATATTAATACTAACATTTATCTTTACTGACAACATTGAAGGAATCGGTTTCTTATTGGCGGCAAAGTCTGTATTCAGATTTGGAGAATTGAATAAGGCACAAGACATAAAAACTACAGAATACGTGCTGATAGGTACTTTGACGAGCTTTGCCATAGCGATTCTTATTGGTTTCGCAGTTCTTTGGCTGAATAATTGAGGCTGAGAGTTTACGTGAAGAGTTTACGACATTGTAAAAAAGTTTTTTGCACCGCTTTTGCCGTGTTTAAGAAAAAAATGACTAACTTTACAAAAATTTTGCGAATATTGCGCTAAATTTTTGGGCAAAAGCTCCACAAAGAAACCACAATTAGACCATTCGACACATTGTTTTAATGAAAAAATACAAGCGCTTATCATGCGTCATCTCCTTGATGCTTCTTGTTTTGGCGGCAACAGTGTCGGCAAGTGCACAGGAGGAGTTCCGCCGAAAGCTTGAGCAGGTGCCTTTCGTCCCCAAAGGGGCTTGGGTCGCCGGTGTCAGCGTAAGCTATTCGCAATCAGACCAGGATAAGTACCAGTTTCTGATAATTGAAAACCTCAACGGAGACACATACTCGTTCAAGGTAAGCCCGACGCTGATGTATTGTTTCAAGGACAATCTGACTGCCGGCGGACGTTTTTCATACAACCGTCAGCGCACACGCCTCAACTCGGCCGATGTAGTCCTTGGCTCAGACACGCAGTACAACATCGAAAACCTTTACAGCATAAGCCAGAACTATTTCGGGACGGCACTTTTCAGGATGTATCTCAGCCTCGGCAAAAGCACACGCTTCGGCCTTTTCAACGAAGTGCAGCTGCAGCTCGGCGGCGGCCAGTCGAAACTCTGCTCAGGCTCAGGCACTTCTCTTACCGGCACATATGAGCGTAACTTCCAGTTCAATGTAGGTCTCGCGCCGGGTCTGTCGGTTTTCCTTTCGAACTATTCGGCGCTCGAAGTGAATGTCGGCGTGCTCGGTTTCAACTACAACCACACACGGTCGACCACCGACCAGATTTATGTCGCCAACCGGCGCACGCAGAAAGCCAATTTCAAAGTCAACCTGTTTTCAATCACTTTCGGAGTGATGTTCTATATATGATGCGACCATGGAAAAGGCAATAAAATACATAATACTGCTTCTCGCCGTCCTAACAGGCTCGGTGGCCGCATCAGGGCAGACAATAGTGCGAAAAAAGAACCGAGTGCCGGTCGACTCGGTCGAAAAAGTAATAGTTCAGGGCGACACCGTCGACATCATAATACCGCAACGCAATTTCGGGCGCTTCGACCGCGGCCTGTTCAACTACATATTCATCCCCAAAGGCAAATGGGGTTTCGGCATAACGGCCTCTTACGGAGAATTGCAGACCGAAGACATTCAGGTGCTGTCGATTCTCAAAGACTTCGATTTCAAAGGCAAACTCTACTCCATCAAGCCATCTGTAGCGTATACTTTCGCCAACAACCAGTCGGTGGGCATGAAATTCGACTACTCGCGCGGCATTGCCGACCTGGCTCACCTCGGAGTGGATTTTGATGAAGACCTCAACTTCTCGATACGCGACGTGAGCTACTACCAGCAGAGTTTCTCGGTGGCATCGTTCTACCGAGCCTATGTAGGCCTCGACCCACACGGACGTTTCGGCATATTCAACGAGGTCGATTTGTCGTTCGGCAGCGGCTCGTCGCGCTTCAAGCGCATCTACAACGAGCAGCCCAAAGACACGCGCACAATTGTGACACAAGGCTCTCTCAATTTCAGCCCCGGCGTATGCGTATTCATTCAAGATTACGTGTCATTCCAAGTGTCGTTCGGCGTCTTCGGCCTCAAATGGCGCAAAGAAGACCAGACCACCGACGGCGTAGACGAAGGCTCGCGAGTAACTTCCGGTGCCAACTTCCGCTTCAACATTTTCAACATCAACTTTGGCCTTATGGTCGTAATATGAACTCATGACACGACGATTTACACATTTCATATTGCTTCTTGCCTGTATGGTCATGTTCTCGTCGTGCATACATAACGACATTCCATACGCACGCATCCAGGCAAACTTCATAACACTCCAGGCCAAAGGACAGGACGAAGGCACGGTCATCGACACCGTCGCCATGACCGCTACCCTCACATTCCCTGAGGAGATAAACCTCTCGGCAGTTCAGATTACGGGCTACTCGCTGTCGCCTGGTGCGCAGATTGTCGACAATCCTTTCGGCAGCCCTGTCGACCTCTCTAAGCCCCTGTATGTATATCTGAAACTATATCAGAATTGGCTATGGAAAATCATCGGCGTACAGGACATTGAGCGCTACTTTGACGTCGAAGGCCAGATAGGCAACTCCACAATCGACGTGCCCGGACGGCGCGTCGTGCTCTACGTTCCGGCATCGGCCGACATGGCCTCGCTCAAAATACTCAAAGCCAAGCTCGGGCGCAAAGGCTCGACAATGCTACCCGACATAGCTGACGGCGGAACGTTCGACGGGCGCAAACCTTTCAAAATTTCTGTAGAGTCTTTCGGCGACACCGAAGAATGGACCGTATACGTCGAACAGATGACCGAAACCGTGCGGACGGTATCGGCCGACGCATGGACGTGCGTAGCCTGGGTATACGGACAAGCCGAGGCCGGGCGCGACAACGGCGTAGAATACCGCATAGCCGGTTCGGAAGAATGGACGCGCGTACCCAAAGACGACATTACCGACAACGGCGGCGCATTCACGGCCTGCATCAAGCATCTGTCGCCGCAGACAGCATACCAGACCAGGGCATATTCAGGCGAAGACTACGGCGCCACTCTCGATTTCACGACAGGCAGCATACTACAGTTGCCGAACAGCAACTTCGACCAATGGTGGCTCGACAAAAAAATATGGTGTCCCTGGGCCGAAGACGGCACGCCATATTGGGGCACCGGCAACACCGGCGCCGCCACCCTCGGACAATCGAACACTGTTCCGACCGAAGATACTCCTTCAGGGTCGGGATGGGCCGCATGCCTACAGACGCGTTTTGTGGGCATCGGAACGCTCGGCAAACTCGCCGCCGGCAACATTTTCGTAGGCAGCTACGTCCGCACCGTCGGCACTAACGGAGTGTTGAGCTTCGGACGACCGTTCACGGAACACCCCGTGAAACTGCGCGGACAGTTCAAATATACTACTGCTCCGATAAACTACACTTCTACCGAGTTCAAGCACATGGCCGGACAGCCTGACACTTGCGTGGTATGGCTGGCCCTGATTGATACGGCGGAACCATTCGAAATACGCACGGCGCCCAACGACCGTCAGCTGTTCGACCCCAACGGCGACTACGTCGTGGCCTACGGAAAGATGGAATGTGCACAGACCGTAAGCAGCTATACTCCTTTTGAATTCGAGATAAAGTACAATTCGACATCACGGGTTCCCAAATACATATTAATCACGGCCTCCGCAAGCAAATACGGCGACTATTTCACAGGTGGAGCAGGCTCGACTCTTTATATCGACGATTTCGAGCTGGTATATGATTATTGACGCTTCGATGAAAAAGATTTTCGGCGTTTTATTGGCACTTGCCGCATGCAGTATGAGCATGCAGGCCACACCCGACACAACACGTACTGACGGGGCATGGCGCTATATGCCCAAATTCAACGGCACATTCCGCGGCTTTTTCCAACAATCGACTGTAAAAAGCGAGAGCCGTTTTACCGTAGCGAACGCGCGTCTGTGTGCAGGCGGATATGTGTTGCCATGGCTCGACTATCTCGTACAGGTCGATTTCTGCGCGGCCGGCAAAATACGCCTTATGGATGCCTATGCCACCGTAACACCCATGCAGGGCCTTAAAGTAATACTCGGACAGACACGCGTGCCCTTCAGTGTCGAAGCCTCACGCGCACCGCACCTTTATTATTTCACCGACGTGTCACTTACTGCCGACTTCGGAAATCTCCGCTCGGTGGGCATCAAAGCAGGCTATAAGACCAAGGGGGTGCCATTGTACTTCGAAGGCGGAATATTCAACTCTGCCGACATGGTAGACCATAACGTATGGAACAGAGCCCTTACCTACGGAGTAAAGGCAAACTACACCGCCGGATACGGCCTAAGACCCGAGGTGGCTTTCATGTCGCGAGTGCCGGGCGGCACCGGAAATGGGATTCGTGTAAATCAATGGAACGCCTCGCTCTCATGGACTTACGGTCGTTTCTTTGCCGAAGGCGAATACATATACCGCCATTATACCGGCGACTCACATAAACCGTCGCATGCCTACAACTTTTTTGTCGACTATGGCATTCCCGTCAATTGGCGCATGGCCGACAAACTATCGTTCCAGGCACGTCTCGACGGCATAAGCGATGCCTCTAACGGCATTCGGCAGTCCGACGGCACTCTTGCCACCACCATCGACGGACACCGACGCATAACAGCCGGCGCAACGGCATCGCGCACTGTCGGCAAATTATATTGCGCTTTCCGGCTCAATTACGAGCAATATTTCTACGGACATACCGAAAATACCGCCATCGCTACCGAAAACAGCATGCTTGTGGCAGGGCTTATATTCCATTTCTGACAATAAATTTTGTTTTGCTCTCGGCTTATTCGTATCTTTGCATCTCCAAAAAACTCTATAATAAAGAACGAAAAAACACTCACATAAATGGCACTACAATGCGGCATCGTTGGGCTTCCCAACGTAGGTAAATCAACTTTGTTCAATTGCCTGTCGAACGCGAAGGCACAATCGGCAAACTTTCCATTCTGCACCATAGAGCCGAATGTCGGCGTAATAACCGTGCCCGACGAGCGGCTCAACAAGCTCGTCGAAATGTGCAACCCTCGCTCAGTGGTGCCGGCGACAGTAGAAATCGTCGACATCGCCGGTCTTGTGAAAGGGGCTTCGAAAGGCGAAGGGCTCGGAAACAAATTTCTTGCCAACATCCGCGAAACCGATGCAATCATACACGTTCTCCGCTGCTTCGACGATGACAACATAACACACGTCGACGGCTCGGTAGACCCAGTCCGCGACAAGGAAATAATCGACTTCGAACTACAAATCAAAGACCTCGAAACGGTAGAGAGCCGCCTCGTAAAGACTTCAAAAGCCGCAGCCGCAGGCGACAAAACAGCCCGTATGCAGGCCGATGTGCTCGCTCGCATCAAAGAAGCCCTCGAGAAGGGACTTCCGGCACGCTCTGTGTCGTTCGATACCGTCGATGAACAGAAATTCGCCCACGAGCTGTTTCTGCTCACATCGAAACCCGTGCTTTATGTATGCAATGTCGACGACGAAGCCGCAGCCAACGGCAACGCGTACGTCGAAGCCGTCCGCGAAGCCATCAAGGACGAAGGCGCCGGACTGCTGATAGTGGCGGCACGCACCGAAAGCGAGATAGCCGAGCTCGACACATACGAAGAGCGTCAGGAATTCCTTGCCGAGATAGGGCTTACGGAGTCGGGCGTATCGCGTCTGATAAGAGCCGCATATGCACTGCTCGATTTGCAGACCTACTTCACTGCCGGACCCGACGAGGTGAGAGCCTGGACTTTCATCCGCGGCTCAAAGGCCCCCCGGTGCGCAGGCATCATACACACCGATTTTGAAAAAGGGTTCATACGTGCCGAAGTGATAAAATATGACGATTTCGTGAACCTCGGCGGCGAGACAGCCGTTAAAGAAGCCGGAAAGATGGCCGTCGAAGGCAAAGAATATGTAGTGTGCGACGGCGACATCATGCACTTCCGTTTCAACGTATAACCCCCTACCCTATCACGACAGACCATGTTCGGCAACTCGTCATTCTTCAGCAACATCCCCCCGGTAGTCAAAAATCTGCTCATAATCAACATAATCGTATGGGCATTTATGGCTCTTCTACCGGCAGCCGACCGTATTCTCGACAAATATCTTGCGCTGTACTATTTCTCCTCGCCAGCGTTCAGCCCCTTCCAGCTGTTTACCTACATGTTCCTGCACGGGGGCTTCATGCACCTGTTTTTCAACATGTTCGCGCTGCTGATGTTCGGCCGCACAATAGAAATGACCATGGGGTCGGCACGCTTCCTGTTCTACTATATATCATGCGGCATCTGCGCCGCCTTGGTGCAGATGGGCGTATTCGCCATCTACATAAGCAACCTTGAAAGCCTGCTGCCGCCCGATGTATGTACCGAAGTGATAAATCAGGGATGGGACTTGCTGCAACGGGGCTATAACTACTCCGACCCCGACTGTGCGGCTCTCAACGCATTTGTCAACACGCCCATGGTCGGTGCCTCGGGTGCAATCTACGGTGTGCTGCTTGCCTTCGGTTTCCTGTTCCCCAACATGCCGGTGTACATTTTCTTCATACCCGTGCCCATAAAATCGAAATGGCTCATAATCGGCTATTTTGTCCTTGAGCTTTTATACGGCATCTCAGGCTCGGCCGACGGCGTAGCCCATTTCGCACACCTCGGCGGCATGATTTTCGGATTTCTGCTTCTGCTCTACTGGAAGAAGAAAGGTGTGTTCAACAACCATTGGTTCTTCTGATTTTTGGCAAAAAAGACTAATAAAAAAGATACACGCAGGCCGCGCAGTGCATGGCAACGTTTCTTGCGTGCCGCAGCTCTGACGGTAGATATTGTCGCCGTGGCGGCTCTATGTCTCACGGCATACGCCGGCATGGTATCGCCGCTCAAACACGGCGGAATATGGGGAGTGTTTCCGCTTGCATTCCCGGTTTGCCTGCTCGCAGTCACGCTCATGGCCGTAGCCCAGCTGTTCTGGCACAGGCGCGGAGCTGTAATATGCTTCTTGGGCATGCTTTTGTGCGCCGGCCCGATTTTGACATACTGTCCGCTGAACTTTGTGAAACATAAAGTGCCCGAAGGCGCCGAGACTTTCACATTCATGACATATAACGCCCACAATTTCGTACCGCCGGGCGTCGCTGCTACGGCTACCCTGCCACCGGGCGACAATCCGCAATTGGACTATATTCTCAATTTAGACGCCGACATCGTATGCCTTCAGGAAGCCTTGCCTTTGGTCGTAAAAAGCGGCAAAGTGCTTTCGCTGCAACAAATCGAATCGTTGCACAAAAAGTATCCATACATCTGTGTCAGCACCCAAGACCTGGCCGTATTGTCGAAATTCCCTATCGAGCCGATACATCTCGATGCAAACAGAAAGAACTTCCCCGGCGGACAAGTCAGGTGTTACCGCGTGAGCCTGCCGTCGGGACGGCTTGTAACCCTTTTCGACGTACATCTGCATTCCATGCAACTGAAAGACAACGACCTGCAGACATATAAAAACCTTACAGAGCTGAAAGGAGAGGACATCGGCAGCCTTAAAAGCCATATATTGTCTAAAATCAGTGCTGCGGCAGTAGGCCGTGCACGCCAGGTGCAACAACTGCTACGCTATATCAGGCTATACGGAGGCCCCGACGCCATCATTTCGGGAGACTTCAACGACGTGCCCGGCTGCTATGCCATACGCACCCTTGAAGACGTCGGCTTCAGAAGCGTATATCCCGACTGCGGCCTCGGCCCCATGATAACATTCAACAACGACAGGCTGTACTTCTGCATCGACCACACTCTATACCGCGGAGCCCTGCGACCCGTATCGATGAAAAAGGGACACACAAAAGCCTCCGACCACTATCCGCTTACCACCACATTCTATATCGAGGGCAAATGACCCAAAAGCTCTTTACGTTTGTTTCATAAGAGATGAACGAGGGAGCAAAAAACAAATTGAAAGGGCGGCTCGTCCGCGCCCGAAGACGTTACGACATGGCCTTAGGCTCAGCCGGACGACTGCTTGGCGTGCTTGTATACGGCTTCTCGCTCGTGGCTGTGGTGTGCCTTCTGCTCTATGCCGGCTTCGACAGTTCGGCCCTCGACCGTAAGCTTCTTCTGCGCCTGCTCCACATAGCCCAAGGCGTATTCATCGTCAACATACTTTTCAATTACACCCTGCGGTTCAAGGCGAGCATGCGCTCCACCCTTTTCATCGGGAAAATCGCGGCCGCCATGATGCTTCTGACACTGATTCCGACAATATGGCCGCATACACATGAAGCTACGTCAGGATTTCTGCATTTTCTGCACAGCCGCCAATTCTTTTTCACCGGGCTTGCGATATACTCGGTGGCCGAACTGTCATATGGCACCATGCAAATGCTCGGCCGTCGCACCAACCCTTCGCTGATATTGTCGGTAAGCTTTCTGTTGTTCATATTCGCAGGCTCATTGGTGCTGATGCTCCCCAACTGCACCACAGCACCGATACGCTATATCGACGCGCTTTTCATGGCAGCGAGCGCCGTAAGCATGACCGGTCTGTGCACCGTCGATTTCGCCACTACTTTCACACCTACCGGGTGGCTCGTAATGGCCGTGCTGATGCAAATCGGCGCCATGGGCGTGCTCACTTTCACAAGTTTTTTTGCCATGTTTTTCAGCGGCCGCGCCTCAATCTATAACCAACTACTTATGCGTGACTTCATATACTCGAAAAGCATAGGCACGCTGATGCCCGTAATATTGTATATCTTCACATTCACGATATGTGTGGAAGCCATAGGCGCCGTCGGCATCTACATGGCGCTCCCCGACGGTCTATACGAAAATGCAACCGACAAAATGCTCTCCTCGGCATTCCACTCACTGTCGGCCTTCTGCAACGTCGGCTTTTCGACTCTGCCTCAAGGCATGTCCGACCCGGTGCTTATGAACGGCAATCAAGCCATATATCTCGTAATGAGCGTACTTATACTCGCAGGCGGCATCGGCTTTCCCAATCTTGTCAATCTCAAAGAAGCTGCCGGTGAACACCTTCGCAGGCTACGCGACAGACTGACCAATCGGAAAAGACAAAAACGCATCCACGTCTACGACCTGAACACAAAACTCGTGCTGATATGGTCGGCATTCTTTTTCATTGCCGGAGCTGTAGTTTTCTATATTCTTGAATACAACCACTGCTTCACCGGCCTGCCGACATGGAAACGGATTGCACAGGCCATATTCTGCTCCACGACAGTGCGTACTGCCGGTTTTACGACATACGGTCCCGGCGAATGGCTCGGAGCCACACTTCTTATCGCCATGTTCATGATGTGGGTAGGATGTGCTTCACAATCGATGGGTGGCGGCATAAAAATCAACGCATTCGCAGCTGTAATGCTAAATCTACGCTCGATAGCATTCGGACAAAACGGAGTGACGGCGTACAGACGGACTATTGCCCCGACATCTGTCCGACGCGCCAACGCCGTCATATGCCTGTCGATTTTCGCAATAACATCATATTCCATAATAATAATGGTACTGCAACCCGAACTGCCAATGAAAGCGGTGATGTTCGAAGTCTTCTCGGCAATAACCACAACGGGAATGTCGCTTGGCATAACACCACAACTAAGTGATATATCGAAAATAGTAATAGCTTCGGCAATGTTTCTCGGACGTGTAGGAATTATTTCGGTGCTTTGCGGCACCGTAGGCAACCGCCCTGATATTTCGGGAATGCTGCCATCAGACGATATAATAATAAACTGAAAAAACTCTTATATTATGCGATATTTAATCATAGGCCTCGGTATATATGGCGAAAACCTCGCCCGTGACCTCACCGCCATGGGGCACGAGGTAATAGGAGCAGACCGTAACCAAAGCAATATCGACGCTGTAAAAGACTATATCTCTACCGTCTACCTGATAGACTCTACAGAGCCGTCGCAGCTCGAAGTGCTGCCTCTGCGCAACGTCGACCTCGTAATAGTGGCTATCGGAGAAAACTTCGGGGCAAGCATAAAAACGGTGGCCTTGCTCAAAAAAGCCGGTGTCAGTCATATCTACGCCCGTGCCATAGATACGCTACACGAAGCTATTCTCGAAAGTTTTGAAATCGACCGTATAATAACGCCGGAACAACGTGCCGCAGCCGACCTCTCGCGCGAGCTTGAGCTTGGCAATGCCGTAATATCCATGAAAGTCGATTCTGAAAATATCATTTTATCTGTAGCTGTACCCGAATATCTCCTCGGTCTAAGCTACAAAGAATTGTCTCGTAAATTAAAAGAGGACTATTCCATTACCCTTATAGCGGCAACACGTCCAAACGAACGAAAAAACATATTAGGCGTAACCAACAAAGAACCGAAAGTAATTGACTTGTCGTCATCACCAGACCCGATTGTCGAACAGAACGATAAATTGACAATATATGGCTCATTGAAAGCAATATATAAACTCCGATAATTTTTTTTGCAAAATTGGCGGCAAGTGATTATCTTTGCAGGCAGAAAAGCACAGCTAACCAGCCGTTTAATGAATACAGCTCTCTCAAAATTACGCATCGTCGCCTTTGCACCTTTTGCTAAGGCGCTGATAATCTGCGCTTTAGTTGGGGGGGGTAATTCCTGAGCTACATTCCGCAGAACCGCCCGTGGGCGAGACGGAGCTCGGCATCGACACCGAGACCGCCGCGCCGGCGCATCTGTGCGTATCCGATTATTTTTACGGAAAAAGCCGTCTGAACGCGCTCACCTTCAAGGTCAACGCCGTCGCGGCCGCCGTGGCCGTCACCAACGCCGCCTTCGAGCTCGAATGGCGCCGCTGGTCGGTGCAGCTGCCGCTGTACTACTCCAACCTCGACTACTTCTCGCACCGCGTCAAGTTCCGCACGGGCGTCATACAGCCGGGCGTGCGCTACTGGTTCGCGCCCGACCGCGTCGTCGGCCACACGGGCTTCTTCGCCGGCGCCCACTTCGGCATCGCATGGTACAACATGTCGTTCGGAGGCACCGACCGCATCCAGGACCGCGACGGCCGCACCCCGGCCCTCGGCGGCGGCCTCGAGGGCGGATGGCGCCGCACCCTGGGACGTTCCGGGCACTGGAAGCTCGAGCTGTCGCTTGGCGTGGGCGTCTACAGCGCACGCTACGACCTCATCGACAACACCACGGGCGTGCTGCGGCACACATCGTCGAAGGTCTTCGTCGGCGTCGACCACGTCGGCGTCACCTTCGGATACTCCCTCGACCTCAAGAAGAAAGGAGGGGTGGTGACATGGTAGGACGTATAGCCGCCATGCGCCCGTATGCGCTCCTGGCCCTGTCCGCGCTGCTTCTGACGGGCTGCTGCATCCACCAGGAGCCCAAGCCGCCGGTCGAGGTCGAACCGCCGTCCGACACCCGTCCCTTCCGCCTGAGCCTCGTCTTCGACCGCGGCCTTCCGCTGCTCGGAGAATACGTCTACGACGCCGGTAACATAGCCCGGTCGCGCTCGCGCGGCCCCGAGGACGCCCTGCTGCCCCACGACGCGCGCTACACCGTCAACGCCTACGGCATCAGCCGCGGCGGCGAGGTTGTGCGCCGTCCCGACGCATCGTTCACCTTCACGCGCCCGGCCGCGGCCGACCTCGACACCGTCGTCGACATCGCCGTGCCCGAGGGCGACTACCGCCTCATCGTCTTCGTCGACCACGTCGACGCCGGCACCGCCTCCGACAAATACTACGACACTTCCGACTTCGAGGAGATTATCCTGCGCGACCGCGGCCGCCACAGCGGCTCCAACCCCTGGCGCGAAGCCTTCGTCGGCTATGCCGAGACCTCGGTCGTGAGCCGCGCCCCCGACGGCAGCCCCTCGCGCTCGCCCGTCGACGGCGCCACCGTGGAGATGCACCGCCCAATGGCAAAGTACCGCTTCATCTCCACCGACCTGCGCCGATTCATCGAACAGTCGGCACGTTCGCGCGCCGGGCGCGAAGCCGCGGCCGACGGCAAGGGCGGCGAACCCTCGCGCGCCCCGGCTCTTGGCGACTACCGCGTCACCATGCACTACACGCGCTACATGCCCTGCTCCTTCAACATGTTCACCGACCGCCCGGCCGACTCGTGGACAGGCGTGAGCTACGAGTCGACCATCCGACCCCTGGGCGACGACGAGGCCGAAGTCGCCTTCGACTACGTCTTCGTCAACGGCAGCGAGACCGCCGTCACCGTCGCCATGGAGGTGCACGACACCGACGGCACCCTGCTGGCGCGCATCCCGGCCTTCGAGGTGCCCCTGCGACGCTCCATGGAGACAATCGTCCGCGGCGAGTTCCTCACCACGCGCGCCGGCGGCGCCATAGGCATAAGCCCAGGTTTCGACGGCAGCTTCGACATAGAAATCAGATGACAAATCAGACCAATAAGACCAATTATATTATAAACCAAAACAAAGCACTATGAAAAAAGCGATTTATGCCCTTGCAGCCATGGCGGCGCTGACGCTCGCCTCCTGCTCCAGCGAAGACGCCGTGACCGCCCCCACCGGCGACGGCACCGTCACCTTCACCGCCGAACTCCCGGCCATGGCCTCGCGTGCCTTCGCCGACGGCACCACTGCCGCGAAGCTCGCCTACTACGTCTACGACGCCGAAGCCACAGGCGACACCAAAACCGTGCTGTTCGACGGCACCGCCGACTTCGACGGCCTCCACGCCACCGTGCAGCTCGCCCTGGTCACCGGCAAGACCTACGACATCGTCTTCTGGGCCGACTCCTACGGCGACGCCGCCGACAAGCCCTACACCTACGACGGCGCCACGCAGACCGTGACCGTCAGCTACGGCACCGCCGCCAACGACGAAGCCCGCGACGCCTTCTACTACACCGAGAAATCCCTCAAGGTGGCCGGCCCGGTCAACAAGCCCGTGACCCTTCGCCGCCCCTTCGCCCAGCTCAACGTCGGCACCAGCGACCTCGAAGCCGCCAAGAAAGCCGGCATGACCCTTAGCGAGACCGGCCTGTACATTGCCGACATGCCCAATGCGCTCAACCTATACGACGGCACTGTCAGCGGCAGCGCCGAGGCCCGCTTCACCGCAGCCGCCCTTCCCGAAGGCGAGGACTTCCCTGTCGAGCCGGCCAAATACGGCTACCTGACGATGAACTACATCCTCGTGGGCGCCGACAAGACCACCGTTGACGTCCACCTCACCAGCGACATCAACGCCTCTGCCGACCGCCAGGACGTGGCCTTCACCGCCGTGCCCGTGCAGCGCAACCACCGCACCAACATCTACGGCGCCCTGCTCACCAACCCCGCCGTCTTCGACGTCGAAATAAACCCAGACTTCGAAGGCAGCAATGACACTGAAATATGGAACGGCCTAAGTGAGGAAATCGAAGCCGTGGAGAACGTCTACAGCATATCGAAAGCAGCCCAGCTCGCCTATCTGTCAGAACTAAGCGCCACTAACGCCAATGCTCTTGCCGGCAAAAAAATTGTTCTCACAAACGACATCAATCTCTCGGGCAATGACTGGACTCCAATAAAATCATTCTCTCCAGAAAACATAGTCACCCTTGACGGACAAGGACATACAATCTCAGGCATCAACGCACCTCTGTTCGCAACACTCTGCGGAAACATAAGCAATCTCAACTTCATAGACGTAAACATCACCAAAACTATCGATTTTATAGGAACTGCAGTAGGCAATCTATATGGCAACCTCGAAAACATACATGTCGAAGGCGCAAATATACAACCGAACGGCAGCATGTTCACAGTAAAACGCGTAGGCACGGTTGTTGGCATATACAATAGCGGAAACGCAACAAATGTCACAGTAAATGCAGCTACCGTAAAAGGCTATTATTGCACCGGCGGCATCTTCGGCACTATAAACGAAACGCCAAACCGTACATTTACCAACTGCAGCATCACGGCAAGCACAATAAGTGGTGGAGCATATAAAGGAGCTCTTGTGGCAGACGTAAATGTCTCAGGCATACGTTTCGTTTCATGCACATACGAAAACTGCGAGCCTCAAGTAGCAGTAGCCGACTACGACCCTTCAAATGTAACGTTCGAATAAAATAAATACATTCTTTCTACGGCATGCCCGGATGCAGATAATTGAAGTGTCTGCATTCGGGCATGCACATATCAAATGGGCTACATTTTTCACCAATAAACTTCGCGTCGGGTAAAATCAAACAATTTTTCTTTTGCTCTCGGCTTATTTACCTATCTTTGCAGTGCAATTGCAAAATATCGGAATATGAACCGCATAATAGAAAAAAGCCACTTCTCGGAAAAAGTGGTCAAAATGGTGGTAGAAGCGCCCGACGTGGCCCGTGCCAGAAAACCGGGGCACTTTGTCATTGTCCGCTGCGGAGAAGGCGGCGAACGCATTCCGCTCACCATTGCCGATGCCGACGAAAAAGCCGGCACAATCACTTTGGTGATACAGGCCGTGGGCGAATCCACGCGTAAGATATGCGCACTTGAGGCAGGCGACACGCTGACCGAGCTCGTAGGACCTCTCGGTCGCGCAACCGACATAGGCCGTCGCGACGGCACCGTAGTGTGCTGCGGCGGAGGAGTGGGCATAGCACCTCTGTTGCCGATAATAAAGGGCATGAAAGAAGCCGGCAACCACGTGGTGAGCGTTCTTGCGGCACGGAATAAAGACCTTATCATACTTCAAGACGAAGTAAGCCGCTACAGCGACGAGGTAATTATAATGACCGATGACGGTTCGGCAGGCCGGAAAGGCCTCGTAACCGCCGGCGTCGAAGATGTAATCAAACGCGGAAACGTGGCCGAAGTCGTTGCCATCGGGCCTGCAGTGATGATGAAATTCGTATCGCTGTTGACAAAAAAATATGAAGTGCCGACCATCTGCTCGCTGAACACGATAATGGTCGACGGCACAGGCATGTGCGGCGCATGTCGTGTGAACGTGGGCGGCAAAATGCGCTTCGTGTGTGTCGACGGGCCCGAATTCGACGCCCATCAGGTAGATTTCGACAGTATGATTATGCGAATGAAAGCTTACGACAACCATGACTGAACACATAAAACAAGGGCGAAACGCCTCTTGGCGCGAAGAACTGCGCAATGAAATACCGGCCAAAGAACGCACAGCCATTCCAAGAGCGAAAATGCCCCAACTCGACCCGGCCTACCGCATAACATGCAACGACGAAGTCAACCAGGGGCTCCGCGCCGAACAGGCGGTTACAGAAGCGACCCGTTGCCTCGACTGCCCGACCCCGACCTGTATCGAAGGTTGTCCCGTGAACATAGACATCCCCGGGTTCATAAAGAACATACAGTGCGGACACTTTGAAGAAGCCGCCTCTGTGTTGAAACAGACAAGCGCGCTACCTGCCGTATGTGGACGCGTATGCCCTCAGGAAAAGCAATGCGAAAGCCGCTGCATATACAACAAAATGAAAAAAGAGCCGGTTGCTATCGGCTATCTCGAACGGTTCGCTGCAGATTACCAACGCCTGTCAGGGGCGAAAACCACCGTCGAGGATACTCCGTCGAACGGCATCCGCGTGGCCGTAGTCGGCTCAGGGCCGGCCGGACTGTCATTCGCCGGCGACATGGCACGCCGCGGCTTCAAGGTCGATGTTTTCGAAGCGCTGCACGAAATCGGCGGCGTACTCAAATACGGCATTCCCGAATTCCGACTGCCTAACAGCGTCGTCGACGCCGAGCTCGACAATCTGCGAAAACTTGGCGTCTGTTTCCATACCGACACCGTAATCGGCAAGACTCTCAGCTACGACGACCTGCTGAACATGGGCTTCCGTGGAATATTCGTGGCTTCGGGAGCCGGACTTCCGCGCTTCATGGGCATCCCCGGTGAAGATTTGTCGGGAGTGATGTCGAGCAACGAATACCTTACTCGCATAAATCTCATGGGGGCCGGGCGCCCGGGGCACGACACCCCCGTTCTGAAAGGCAAGAATGTAGCTGTAATAGGCGGAGGCAACACCGCAATGGACTCGGTGCGCACGGCTCGGCGCATGGGAGCCGAACGAGCCATTATCGTATACCGCCGCAGTGAGGCCGAAATGCCGGCACGCATCGAAGAAGTGCACCACGCCAAAGAAGAAGGTGTGGAGTTCATGACCTTATGCAACCCCGTCGAATATATCGGCGATGAACGCGGACGCGTATGCGCCATGCGCGTACAACGCATGCGGCTCGGTGAGCCTGACGCATCGGGACGGCGCAGTCCTGTCGCCATCGAAGGTGCCGTCGATACCATCGACATCGACCAAGTGATTGTGAGCGTAGGCGTATCTCCAAATCCGCTTATTCCCGACAGCATCGAAGGCCTCGACGTGACAAACCGCGGCACCATAGCCGTCGACGAAGCACTGAAATCGTCAATCCCGACAATATACGCCGGCGGAGACATCGTCCGCGGCGGCGCAACCGTAATTCTTGCCATGGGCGACGGCAGAAAAGCGGCGGCATCAATGGCCAAAGCATTGCTATGAGAGCGTCAATATCACAATTCCTGTCCTGTGCCGTAGCCTTGGCTATATTTTCGCTGACCCTTGCATGCACCGGCGGAAAAAACGAAAAGCAGCCGTCGGGACTGATGGTAAGCATCGAGCCACAACGCTGGCTCCTCGAACAGCTCGCCGACAGCGGCACACATATAAGCGTGATGCTCGACCGTGGCGCCAACCCCGAGACATTCGAGCCAAGCATGAGCAAACGCATACAGGCCGACGAAGCCGAAGCATATTTCGCCACCGGCGCGCTTCCGTTTGAAAATGCTTTGCAGAACTCAAGCCGGACATTGTTCGTCGACACATCGAAGGGCATAGAGCCGATATACGGCACACACTCCCATCACCACCACGACGGAGTGAGCCATCACCATGCAGAAGAAGCGCCAGACCCACATATATGGACATCGGTGAGCGGCATCAGGACGATGGCACGCAACATGGCAAAAGCCCTCACAAAGAACCGGCCCGAAAAAGCTGAGGCCATAGACGGACGCTTGCAGCGGCTCGAACAGCGGCTCGACTCGCTCGACAATGCCATCAAAAACAAACTTGCAGACAGTCGCGCCGAAGCCTTTGCAGTATGGCATCCGTCACTGTCGTACTTCGCCCGAGACTACGGACTGCACCAGATTGCCGTAGGACAGGAAAGCAAAGAAATATCGGCACGCCAGGTGCGCGAGGTGATAGATATGGCTCGTGCCGACTCCGTAAAAGTATTCTTCTTCCAAAAAGAATACGACTCGCGGCAGGCACGCAGCATAAACGATGAAATAGGTTCACGGATGGTGTATATAAATCCGCTCGACTATGATATACTCAAACAAATGACACTTATTGCCGATGAGTTGTCCAGGCCATAGTTCACCCTGCCTATGCTCGGCATGCGACCATGAGCACAGCCACCACCGCACGCCCCTGCTGTCGCTCTGCGACATAAACTTCGAGCGCGAGAGACGTCGGATACTATTCGACGTCAACTTCACCGCCGACCGAGGCGACTTCATTGCCATAACCGGGCCTAACGGCGGCGGAAAGACTACCCTGCTGCGCCTTATACTCGGACTTCTGCATCCCACCTCAGGCAAAATCGTTTTCTACGACAGCCGCGGCAAGGCCACCGACACGCATCCGCGCTTCGGTTACTTACCGCAGAAAAACAGCGTGGACGCACATTTCCCTATCACAGTAAGTGAGGTCGTGGCTTCGGGGCTTCTTGCCGAAAAAAGCCTTGACAAAAAAGCCCGAAGCGAACGCATAACGGAAGTTATAGACCTCATAGGACTTTCAGACCTTGCCGACAGACCCATAGGGCGACTTTCGGGCGGACAGCTACAACGGACGCTGTTCGGACGGGCGATTGTATGCCGGCCTCCTGTATTGATACTCGACGAACCTCTGAGCTATATCGACAAAGTCTTTGAAAAAAGACTATACAACATAATACGGGACATAGCACAACAGACTACAATACTTCTCGTAAGCCACGAAATGTCGGAAATAGCCGGCATGGCCAACCGCCACATAATTGTAGACCATACACTACATGAATGTACGGCATCACACCACTATGTAAAGCAAGAATGTTGAACAGGATTTTATTCCATATTGTCACGGGACTTCTTATGTCGATAGCGATGCCATTATCGGCATATAGCATCGATGATTATACCGTTAAGGTGATAGACGACCCTGACGCCCTTACGGCACACGTCACTTTAACCGAACCCTTGTATGATGCCGAAGGCGATATGTTTTTCTTAGAAACTTACTTGTCAGTCGGCAAATCGAACCGACGGGCCGGATGCTCTATCTTTTTCGACTTCTTAGAGCCATGCTTTGTCCCGGTTAATGCAGATTCATTGATTTATCTTCAATTTTCAAACAATGGTGAAAAGATAGTCCTGTTCGACTATCCGACAGAGCAGCGTCATGGCCATCAGCTTATACTACAGACTTTTGCCGCCGATGAAAACAGAACGCGCAGCGAGCTTGTATGCGGCAACATGTCGATATTGGCGAGCAAAAACATAGAAAAAATCTACAATGCACAAGAGGCGAAAGTCATAGACACATCCGACTTAAAAACGTCAGGGATATTTCGCGAAATGTTCGACCTCGCTTTCAAGGCTTTGGAAAAAGAAAAAGTGTCACTCGACGGATTTAAGCTCTACTGCAACAAAGGCCAAAAGCCCCAACAAAGCAAACAGACAGGCAAACGCTCTCCCGACAATAGGAACTCTGCCAAGACAAGCTCTAAAGCAGCGCAGCCCGACCCAAGCATAATAAAAATGTTGTCGCTGCCAATGGGCAAAGAGACATTGAAAGTCGACATGGCGACAATATTGCCGAATGAAATGCTTCGGAAACTCAACAATAATGGTTATGACAGCAATTTCGACTACTGGGATTTCCCCATCATTCGGATAAAAACGCCTAAGATATCGCTATGCGGTCACGACGTGCGTATGTGGTGGATAAAAATGGAAATTCCAAAGACCGAGATGTGCTACTGCATGAACTTCGCCGACTCCAAAACAGCCATCGCCTATGCCGAAAAACTCGCAGCCACACTCAACGCAAGCGGTATAACGACAAAAGAACAGACGCCATATAGCTTTCTGAAAATCTTTGAAGCCAAATACCGCAACGCCAAAATCGCAATATATGCGAGCAAGGGTAAAGGCAAGGCTGCCGACGTCAACCTGCATGTAACGACGACGAGAACCTATGACAAAAATGCGTACCGCAAGACCATGTCTTTCGACGATGCCGTCGCCAAGCCTTTCGGTTTCGGTGAAGCGGAGACCTGTGGCCCATACAGTCTCGTCGAACGGCTCTTCATCAACAGTCTCTATCCCGGAGGCATTATAAACGGCACCGACAAGAAACGCATATACACGTCGTATGGAAACGGCGATGACCGTTTCACAATACACATCCCTCTCCCATACTCAAAACTTGTGCCGGGGCTCGTTTCCACCCAATTGGAATACCTCGAAAAAGGGGACGAAAAGGCCTATGTGGCTACATTCGAGCCTGAAGAAATAAAAACGATGACATTCAATCAACTGAATGAAGAGGCGCAAAAAATCTATAAATCTCTCACTGCCGGATATAAGAAAGGCAAAGCTAAAGCCCTGAAAGTTTTTGACATCGAAGCCTCGTCGGTCAAGGAATGCCGCATCACGACATCAGGAAACGTGACACGCTATATTCTGCTTATAAACGAAGGCGGCAGCTATCGTATAAAAGCAGTCAGCGTATGTGGCTAACCTACGTTTGTCAAAGCCCCATCAGGTCGCGGTAGATATCGAGTGCCGCTCCAATCTGCTCGGGTGAGACAACGCAGTCTATCTGTGGCTTGCCCACCGCTTCGAGAAGCGTGAAAGTGATGTTGTCGGCCGTGACGTTTTTCTTGTCGTGGCGCATCGCCTCGACTATCGCAGGGTAGTCGTCGCAAGTGATGTCGAACACTCCATAGTTTTTACGCACATACGACGCAAACGAGTGCAGCGTATCCGACGGGAAGCCGAGTTCGAGATGCGACATAACCAACGCAACGACAAGCCCCCATGCAACGGCATATCCGTGGGCGATAGGTGAACGACGGCGGTAAGCGATGCTCTCGAAAGCATGACCGGCCGTGTGGCCGAGGTTCAAAGCTTTGCGTATGCCTTTCTCGGTAAGGTCTGCCTCGACTATACGGGCCTTCACTCCTATGCTGTACTCTATCAAAGGCAAAAGACCGGCTGTGTCGAGCAAAGGGTATACAGGATTATAGTTCAACAGCTTGTCGAGTATCTCCTGGTTTTCAAGCAGAGCATGCTTTAACATCTCTGCATAGCCCGACATTATTTCTTGCGGAGGAAGTGTGTTGAAGAATATACTTGATATTACTGCGGCATCGGGTTCGGTAAATGTACCTATCTGATTTTTATATCCGGCAAAATTGATGCCTGTTTTACCGCCGACAGAGGCATCGACAGCAGCAAGCACGGTCGTCGGAACATTGATGCATCGCATGCCGCGCTTGAAAGTTGCGGCGGCAAAACCTCCCATGTCGCTGACTACACCACCGCCGAGGTTTATCACGACAGTCGAACGTGTAGCCTCGTAGTCCGACAGCTGTTTCCACAAATCTGTCAGACTTTCCAAGTTTTTATTGGCATCGCCCGATTTTATAGTTATTACCTTAGCCGACGCCACCGCTTTAGAGTCGTTCTGCAGGATAGGAAGTACAAAATGTGCCGTATTGGTGTCGGCAACGACAACGGCCTGCGGTGCTCCGAGGCTTTCCACAAGGTCATCGATGGCAGGTCCGACAATGTTGGTAAAAATTAGTTTCTGTTTCATAGAGTCAATTCTTTTCTGAGCGTGCGTTACAATGCAAACCTATGCACGCCTCCGAACTTATAACAATTTAGAAAGGATTTCGGCACACGCGGACATCGAATTAATTTCGATATCGGCTCCGGCCTCTTTCAAAGCTCCTTCGGGCAACGGGCCTGTACGAACACCGATGGTAAATATTCCGGCTCGCGAAGCGCTCATAACGCCAAGCGGCGCATTATCTATGGCAATGGCACACCAAGGCTCAGCGCAGGCCTTCGACAAGCCCATAAGGAAGGGCTCGGGGTCGGGCTTTCCGCGAAGAACGTCGTGTGCCGTCACACGCATGCCGAATGCGCCGGGATAATCCCTGTCGAGCTTTTCCAAAATCGAACTTTGCCCCGAGCCTGTGACAAGCACGCACTTGGCACCATGTGTAAGTACTGCATCGACAGCCTCACGGGCACCAGGCATCAATGGCGGCTCGCCCATGGCTTTGAAGAACGCCGACTTGCGGCTATAAAGTCGCCGGCACGTTTCATCGTCGGCACCTCGGCCGTATTGCCGCTCAAAAAGCAAATTGATGGTCGAAGCCCCGGTGCGTCCTTCATAGGCAAAGAATTCGTCGGCGTCGGCTAATATGCCGGCTTCGTCGCACATCATCTTCCATGCGCGGCAATGGCCGGGCATGGAGTCGTAGAGAACGCCGTCCATGTCGAAGAGCACAGCCTTAGGCCGAGTAAATGCGCGGCCGCTACGCAAAGCATAGGCTTCCAAGGCCCCGGACAAAGTCTCGCTCACGGTCATAGTTCAATCGGGTTCGCAACCGGCTCGTCGAGGATGGCAAGACCGATTACATCGTCGACCGTATCGACATAGTGGAAAGTCAAGCCTTCGGTATAAGGCGCAGGCATATCGTCGATATCACGTTTGTTGTCTACCGACATGGCAATATCTGTTATACCGGCGCGCTTGGCCGCAAGAATTTTCTCACGGATGCCGCCGACGGGAAGGACACGTCCGCGCAAGGTGATTTCACCCGTCATTGCAAGCTTCTGCGCAACCCTACGCTGCAAGAACGTCGAGACTATCGACGTGGCTATTGTTATTCCGGCCGATGGGCCGTCTTTGGGCACGGCACCCTCTGGGAAATGCACATGCAAGGAATAGCGCTCAAACAAGTCGGTGGCAATGCCGAGCTGTTTCGCGTGAGCCTTCACCCATTGGTAGGCGATTGTGGCAGACTCTTTCATGACATCGCCGAGCTTTCCTGTCAGCACAAGTGCCGGAGATTTCGACGGCGCGAGCGACGACTCGGCAAGAAGTATCTCGCCGCCGACTTCGGTCCATGCAAGGCCGGTGACAACACCGGCGATGTCGTTGCCTTCGTACTTGTCGTGCTTGCACGGTGCTAGTCCCAACAGCCCATAGAGGTCTTCAGCCTCGACTGGCGACGGGAACGGCTTATCCTGCATCTTTGCCAACACAGCCTTACGGGCAATGGCTGCAAGACGTTTCTCAAGGGTACGTACACCACTCTCGGCAGTATAGTCGCCTATAATCTTGCGCAGTGCATCGTCGCTGATTTGCATGTCTTCAGGAGCAAGTTTGTCGGCCGACAGCAAGCGCGGTATCAGATGTCGGCGCGCGATTTCCATCTTTTCTTCGAGCAGATAGCCTGAGATGTCTATTATTTCCATACGGTCGAGCAATGGCCGGGCGATAGTCGAAAGAGTGTTTGCCGTCGCAATGAACAGCACATCCGAGAGGTCGAAATCAACATCGATGTAATTGTCGTGGAAATGGCAGTTCTGTTCGGGGTCGAGCACTTCGAGGAGAGCCGCCGCCGGGTCGCCTTTGTAGTCATTGCCGATTTTATCGATTTCATCGAGAAGCAGCACCGGGTTGTTGACACCGGCACGTTTCACCGCATCGATTATGCGCCCCGGCATGGCACCAATATATGTGCGTCGGTGCCCTCTTATCTCAGCTTCGTCGTGCAAGCCGCCGAACGATACACGCTCGTATTTACGACCCAACGCCCTTGCGACCGATTTGCCGATTGAGGTCTTGCCCACACCCGGAGCACCGACAAGGCATAAAATTGGAGCGCGGCCCTGCGGATTGTGCAGAAGCATGGCAAGCTGCTCGACTATGCGTTCTTTGACTTTCTCAAGCCCGTAATGGTCGGCTTCGAGTATCTCGGATGCCGATTTCAACGTTGCATCAGTCTTGGTCTTCTTGCTCCATGGCAGCGAAACAAGAGTGTCGAGATAGCTGTATAGGACAGAATAGTCGGGCGACGACGGATTGAAGCGGCGAAGTTTTTCCACCTCTTTCTCGACCAATGCCATCACTTTCTGTGGCATACCGGCTTCACCGGCACGTTGCAGCACTTCATCAGCCTCGTCGCCATCTCCGTATAGGGTTTCACGGATAGCTTCCATCTGCTGTTGAAGAAATGCGTTTTTCTGGTTTTCTTCCATGCTGCGCTGCGCCCTCTTCATTATGTTGCGCGTCAGCGACACCCTTTCGGAGAATATGTTCAGCTCTCCAAGCAGCCCGACAGCCCTGTCGCCGAGCCTCGACTTAGCCAACAAAGCGCTTTTCACCGAAGTGTCGGTCGGTATGTTCGTGCACAGGAAGTTCACCATGGCCACATTGTCGTCGAGCTGCTTTACTACCATCGACAAGCCTCCCGGGTCTGAGTCTTTAAGCGCTTCCAAAGCCACCGAGCGCACCTGCTCGCAAGCAAGCTTGAACTCGGGCATATCGGCAGGTTCTTCATCAGGAACGGGCTTTACCCGTGCCGTCAAAGCGGCCCATGCTACAGGCACTGCGCTTCTACCGAGTATGCGGAACTTGCCACGGGCACGGACAAGAGCCGAGTGAGTGCCGTCGGGGCGCTCGAAAATGTTGAGCACGTCGGCGACTACACCATATTTATATAAACCTGTCGTTATGGCAGGTTTTTCTTCATCGGCGTTGATTTGACAGACTATGCCGATAGGCTCTGCATGCTCGTTTGCATGCCGGGCCATGATGAGCGATGATTCTCTTCCAAGCTCAAAATTTATAGTGAGACCGGGAAAGAGCACCAGATTACGTGTCGGAAGTATGGGGAGAGTGCCGTAGTCAGGCTCTTTACCGAATTTAGACAAGTCTATTTCTATGCGTTGGATGCCCATGTCGAGTGTGTCACCACCGCCATTAGGCATATCGTCGTGCTTTTTATCCATGTATGTTCAGAATGTTTCTTCAATTGAGCATAACAAAATTGAGGCCAAAATTACTAAAAAAGCGCCGAATAAGCCCTACCCCGTCTTAAAATAATGTTAAATTGCCTCACTAACGTCGTATTACTGAGCCAAAAACTTTTTTTATGTTGTGAAACATATTATCGCAGGGGCGCCTTTCAGAAATAAATTCATAAATTGCATGCCGAAAAAAATTACTTTTCACCGAAAAACTACAATACACTGATAACATGAAAATCTATCAAACCAAAGAAATCAAAAACATAGCCTTGCTCGGAAGCAAAGGCTCGGGTAAAACCACACTCGCTGAAGCTATGCTCTTCGAGTGTGGAGTTATAAAACGCCGCGGCTCCGTACTTGCCAAAAACACCGTAAGCGACTATTTCCCCGTTGAAAAAGAATATGGCTACTCGGTGTTCTCGACAGTATTCTATGCCGAATTCCTCAATAAGAAACTGAATGTGATAGACTGCCCGGGAGCCGACGACTTCGTCGGTTCTGCCATCACGGCACTCAACGTCACCGACACGGGCGTGATTGTCGTGAACGGCCAATACGGCGTCGAAGTAGGCACACAGAACATTTTCCGCACTGCCTCATCGCTCAACAAACCCATCATATTCGCCCTCAACCAGCTCGACGGCGAAAAAGCCGACTACGACAACGTGCTCGAACAGATGCGCGACGTATTCGGCCCGAAAGTGGTGCCCGTGCAATATCCCCTCGCATGCGGACCCGGCTTCAATGCCATGATTGACGTCCTGCTGATGAAAAAATACTCATGGGGACCCGAAGGCGGCACGCCTACAATCGAAGAGATACCGGCGGAAGAAAAAGACCGTGCCATGGAATACCACCGCGCATTAGTTGAAGCCGCCGCCGAAAACGACGAGACCCTGATGGAGAAATTCTTCGAAGAAGACCATCTGACCGAAGACGAGCTACGCCTCGGCATACGTAAAGGCCTCATCGACCGCTCGATTTATCCCCTCTTCTGCGTCAGCGCCGAAAAAGACATGGGCGTTCGCCGCATGATGGAGTTCCTGGGTAACGTGGTTCCGTTCGTCGACGACATGCCGGCACCCGTCGACACCCAAGGCGACGAAATCAAACCCGACAGCGACGGACCTCTGAGCGTATTCGTCTACAAGACCACCGTAGAACCGCACATCGGCGAAGTGAACTATTTCAAGGTTATGTCGGGCACTCTGAAAGCCGGCGCCGACCTCGAAAACATTACACGCGGCGGCAAGGAACGTCTGGCACAGTTGTTCTGCGTATGCGGACAAATCAAAACTCCCGTCGATGAAATCAAGGCAGGCGACCTCGGCGCTACAGTAAAACTAAAAGACGTGCGCACTGGCAACACCCTCAACGAAAAAGGATGTGAAATAGCTTTCGACTTCATCAAATATCCAGCGCCCAAATATCAGCGCGCCATCAGACCCGTAACAGAAAGCGACGCCGAGAAACTCGCAGGCATACTCACCCGTATGCACGAAGAAGACCCCACATGGCAAGTCGAGCAATCCAAAGAGCTGAAACAGACCATCCTTTCGGGTCAAGGCGAGTTCCATCTCCGCACTCTAAAATGGCGTGTCGAGAACAACGACAAACTGCCTATTGTCTTTGAAGAGCCGAAGATACCTTACCGCGAAACCATCACTCGTGCCGCACGTGCAGACTATCGCCACAAGAAACAGTCGGGAGGCGCAGGCCAATTCGGCGAAGTGCATCTGATTGTAGAACCTTACACCGAAGGCATGCCGACACCCGACACATACCGTTTCGGCAACCAGGAGTTCAAGATGAACGTCCGCGACACCCAGGAGATACCCTTGGCATGGGGCGGCAAACTCGTTGTCTGCAACTGCATAGTAGGCGGCGCTATAGACGCCCGTTTCATACCGGCAATTGTCAAAGGTCTTATGGACCGCATGGAGCAAGGACCTCTCACAGGCAGCTATGCACGCGACGTGCGCGTATGTATCTACGACGGTAAGATGCACCCGGTAGACTCTAACGAAATCTCGTTCCGCCTCGCCGGCCGAAACGCATTCAGCCAGGCATTCCGCGAAGCGAACCCGAAAGTACTCGAACCCGTCTATGACGTAGAGGTATTGGTACCCGGCGACGTAATGGGCGACGTGATGAGCGACCTCCAGGGCCGTCGAGCAATCATCATGGGCATGTCGAGCGAAAACGGCTTCGAGAAACTCTCGGCACGCGTACCGCTCAAAGAAATGGCGAGCTACTCTACTTCGCTCAGCTCAATAACCGGCGGACGCTCTTCATTCACCATGAAGTTCTCGAGCTACGAACTCGTTCCGGCCGACGTACAGGAAAAACTCCTCAAAGAATACGCCGAAAAGAACACCGAAGAATAACTATTTCAAATACAACACCGAGCGCCACGTGGAACCCCATGTGGCGCTTTATTTTGCCTCTACAAACAAGCCGTGATGTCTCACATGCGATATGAGCGATGAAAAAATTTCATCGGATGACAGCAGGCGCACATTGCCGACGAGTGCCATATATTCGCGTGCACGGGTCAAAGCCACGTTAAGTTTTCGGTCGACAGGCGTTCCGTCATTGTCTACGAAAACATTGTCAGTAAGGAAATCGAGCTGATAGGGCTGTTTCACCGTAAAACCATAGATTATATATTTGCGCTGACTGCCCTGAAAACGCTCTACGGTATCGACCGTGATGGCATCAGCGCCGGTAATGCCGACTTTCACCATAGCTTGCCTGACTGCCGCTATCTGATTTCGGTATGGCACGATTATCCCTACCGTATCGGCAGGCTCGAAGGAAGCCTCTCGCTGCCGTATATCGGCCACCATTCGGGCTATGACTTCCGCCTCCCGGTAATTCACCTTATCTGAGACGTTTGGGACAGCAGTCTCTTCGACATCGACAAAAACGAAACGTGAACTGTCGAATACCGATTTTTTCTCGCCGCATTCAGGCAAAAGGGCAAGCTGATGCGGCAATGGTACAGGTTCAAGGCATCCACCATAGAAATGCTCCGAAACGAATGCCGCAAGTTCGGCGTGCATGCGGCCCTGCCGCGTCAGCGTATAGCAGACTGCCGGGTCGTTGCCATAGCGCCGCAGCAAGCGCTCAAAAAGCGAACACCGGCAATCGGTCAAGCCGATTTCACGCAGAGCGACATCGTCCACACTCGACTGCTCACGTTTCTGCTTCACAACAGCCGATAGTTGCTTGTGGTCGCCAATCATGACTACCTTTTTTACCGATGGCATGCCCGAGGCGTCTGTAGCACTAAGAATTCCGAGAAGCTGAGGCTCCACTATCTGCGAAGCCTCGTCTATGATGGTGAGGTCGAACGATTTGAGCGAAAAAATGTGCCGGTTGGCATTCAGCGACGACACCGTGGCGACCATTATCCGTGCCGACGATATGACAGCTCTTACTTGCGAAACATTTGCACAAGCGGCCACACGAGAGCCGACAAGATGGCTACGGTATTCGGGCGACGCCGACATTTCAGGGCCTATGCGCACAAAGTCAAGCCCGTCGGCCACAAGTTTGGAGCACATCTCATCGACAGCACGGTTGGTGTAAGCCAATAAAAGAATATCGCCGTTCTCTTGGCTCAGGTGCTCTTTCAGTGTCGTCATAAGCCCGAAAGACGTTTTGCCCGTACCCGGAGGCCCGACTATCAGAAACAGCTCTTTTGCCTGCTTGACCCTGACGGCAAGCTCATTGAATTTGCCATAGTCCCCAACCAAGCTTGCGTCACCGTCGACAAGAGGCTTGCGACGCAACATAAGCAAATCGCGACGCTCGGCAGGTGCCGTAAGAAATGAATGCAAACCGCAGAACAGGCCTGCATATGAGGCGTCGGGCATATCGTGTTCTACAGCCCACACATTTCCCGAGGCATTACAGAAAGGCAATGCCGACGATTGCGCAAACCGTAGCGACAAAACTATGCAATCATCTGAAAACGCCACTACAGTAGCCCTGAAAACCATAGTATGGCATACATCGGGTTCTTGTCCGTGGAAATAAGGATAGAATACCACCAAATCACCAACACGGAAATTTGCAGCATCAAGACAAGAGCCGTTAAAACGCAACACAACCCTCTCAACCTTACCGCGATGCGACACGTCGGGTTCTACGAGGTCAAGTCCGGCAAGAATATTGCCACCGTCAGATTTCTCGGCAAAGCTGTCGCGCCACAATGATGCGAAACCCGAAGCCGCGACGCCTTTTTCGCCCACTTTTGCCAACAGGGCTTCTTCTGACACAAACCTCAGCATGCGGTAATAGTATCTAAGGGTCAAGGCATCGTTATGGCGCATCGGCGACAGCACGGCATCCAATCCGGGTTCGACATATCGCTCCCAGAATACCGGGTTGACCTCCTGTCGGAAATCTTCCGCCTTAAGTTCTCGAAGGAATAAATCGTCACCTTTGGCAAGCCTTGTGTTGTACCACACGATTTCATTCCGCACTTTCATTGCCTCGACAAAGGCCAGCGGCGAAAAGTCGATGGCGAGAAGCGGCTCGGCATAGCGTGAATACAGCAGGAACGCCTTTTGTGCATCGGCGTCGAACGTATCGCTGTAATTGTAACGCATGATAGCCATATACAACAACAGCTGCACATAGTGCGAACGCGTATGCTTGGGCACCGCAAAACCGTCGAAAGGCCACGCGCCTTTTCCCGATTTCTGCTCCACAAGCACACTATAGTCAAGCTGGAGAAAGTCCATGCGGCCTTGCAGTCCCAGCATTTCCGAGAAAAAGGCAGGTTCGAGCATCACATTGTCGCGCTTGAATGTGCCGACCTGCGCAGGCAGACATGAAGAGATTGCACGCGACACAGCCGCTTTCTGCCGCATGGCGTCGGCATGGAAAGTAGCCGGGATATCGCATGCGGCAAGTTTGAGGGCATTGGCGCAAAAGAAATCTTTCACACTGTCGGCATAGCTGCGCCCCTCGCCGTCGCGGTGTATTTCTTCATCGAGAAGCTGCGACGCGAAATTTCCCAAACAGATGGCGGCACTGTTCTGCGGCGGCATCAGCGCTTTCACTATGCTCAGACGCGCATCGGTGGCGTAGCTCTCGAAACATGAGGCCACCTGCGATACGTTTACCAGATAATCGGGTTCATAGACAAGGGCTTCGGCCATAACGGTACCATCGCCGACCGTCCGCACACCTACAAGATTGAGCTGCGACCCGGCAGTCAGCATGGGCGGCAGGTAGCTGACTTCAAATGCTTCGAGTTTAAAATGGACATCCGATTGCAGGCTGTCATCGACATGCCCGTACACAAGGCTTCCGTCGACACGGTCGACTATAAGGCGCATGCACGATGGCGTATGGCTTACACTTTTTACGTTTATGTTCGGTTCTCCGTCAATCATTGGCATGACAAAATTACGGATTCTCGTCCAAAAGACAAAAAAAGCCGCGCACACTGACAAATGCAGCATGCGCGGCCTGGAGATAGGATTAGACTGTATGATTATTTCACCAGTACCTTGCTTACTTTGTCGCCCTGACGACGGATATATACGCCGGTCGAGGGTTCTGCGACGCGGATGCCCTGAAGATTGTAGTATTCCACAGGCGCGTTGGGGTCGGCAACAAGCACATCATCGACACCGGCAGCGTTGTCGGTGTAGAGGCTTACCACAACATTAGATTCTACCACTTGGCTGAATGCGGCATAAGCGCCTTCGGCCGCAATGCCTACTGCGTCGGGCACAAGTGTCCAGTCTGCAAAGGCAGTGCCGTCGAAAGCCTGCATCTTGACAAGACCGGCAAATTCGCCGTTTTTCTTGTCGCCGTCGGTGGCATTGTAATAACCGAGAGCGTCGAAAACAATGGTGCCGTCGGCAAGCTGTGCCGAAGTCGTTATGCCGTAGTAGGTGACGGTGCCGTCGATAATGGATTTAACATTTTTCTCAGCCGAAGCCAAAGAGGCTTTGGGCGCAGAGAACACAAAGATGTCGTAGCTGTTGGTAGCTTCGGCTTCGGGTGTGGCACCGGGCACAGAAATGCACTCATAGCCGAGGGCATGGAGTTGGTCGCCTTTCGTGTAGACACCGGCAATGATATTGCTTCCGACAGTCGAACCATTGTTGGTGAAGTCTGCTGTGTACATTTGATTGACAGCTCCGTTCGTGGTGTCTATTTCAACAAGGGTATAAGTGCATGCCGCCAAGTCTTTTTCGAGTTTTTGGGTCTTAGCAGATGTTGAAAGGGTAACCGGGCCCACTGCAAAGAATGCGGCATAGAGTTTGCCGTCTTCAACAATGAAGTTGGCTGATTTGCTCATGGGTTGACCCATATCTTCAATTATAGCCGGTTCCACAAGACCCATACGGACAATCGGCGTCACATCCTTGAGGTCTTCGGCATTGACAGAGAAAACGCTGCTTGCGGCAGAATCGGAATCCATGAAACCGAACAGATTGATAGAGGAACCTTCAAAGAGGTACTTTCCGTCGCTCTTACGCGTCTGGCCTGTATAGGATGCCGATGCGTACACTTTGTCGCCTACAACTTGGAGATTGTTGATACGGAAGAACACATCACCGTCTTCGGGATAATAGCCGAACGATTCATTAAGTGCCGCCAGCTTTTCGGGCACATAATATGTCGCGTAAAGCAATTTGCCGTCGGCATCATATTTGGTTATGAAAGCGGCATTCTGTTTTTGCGCCGGAGCACCGTCGATAAGCGCGCCTTCACCCGTCATCGGCTCTCCCGAAGTGGTGTTGAACACGATTTCATCGGCAAATACGCCTGCAAGATAGATGTTGCCGTCGGCATCGGTCTCGACAGCAGTCGGGGTCACAGAGCCTGTGATAGCCACAGCCCATTTCACAGCTCCGGCGGCATCGTATTTTGCAAGGTAGGCATTGGTGCCGAACTCATATTCGAGTTTTGTCGTGCCTATGGTTATTTCTTGGTCGTAGATGCCTGTGGCGATTACGTTTCCTTTGGCATCGACAGCCATGGGTGCACTATACGATGCACCGTCTTTAAGCGGACTGCTTATCGTGGCGTCCCACGATTTTGTCAGTTCGGCAGCCGAAGCACTGAGTGCAAGGGCGGCAGAAGCAATGAGTAAAAGTTTTTTCATATTAAAAATTAAAATTTGGTAATGTGCGTATGATATTCAAGACCGGACGCCCGGTGAGGCGTCCTGGCTTGGGTTCAGTCCGCCAATCCGGGATTAGCCGTAATGGCAGACGAGGGAATGCGGATGGTGTAGCGTTCGTCGCCTTCTTCGAGCACATATTTCTCGCCCTTGAAAGTGCGTTCGATACGCGGCTGCGTGGTGCGTCGCAGGTCAAACCAGCGGTGTCCTTCAAAAGCAAGCTCACGGGCGCGTTCTGTGAGTATTTCTTCGAGTAGCTCGTCCTTGTCCATAGCGGCCACAGCCTGTTCTTTGGCAGCACCGCCATCGTTGAAGCGTTTCCGTTGCAGGGTTAGCAGATACTCGGCTGCATTGTCATATTCTTCTTCATGCCATGCCGCTTCGGCCGCATTGAGCAGCATTTCGCCGACCCTGAGGGTGCACGAATAGGTGTTGCTGCCGGCTTTATCTATAAGGATGTTGGAGCTGGTGACACGGTTGAAGTATTTTGAGCGACGCAAGTCTGACGAGGTAAACAGCCCGTAGAAAGCACGGTCCACTTTGACAGAGCGTGCATACTGAGCCGTCATAACCTGTTCGAGAGCCACGATATTCTCAACCGAGTTGTATTGGTTGGGAAGCTCCGAATTGATGTCTGAAAGGGTGTTCTTTATTGCAAGCACACGTTTCGATGCTTCAAGAGAATCTTTCCAAAGCCCCATGTACAGCAATACGCGCGAACGGAGCGCATCGACCGACAATGTATTGAAGCGGTAATTATATCCAGGTTCCCATGTTTCGACGTTCAGATAATCTTCAGCCGAATCAAGGTCGTTTAGAATAGATTTATAGATTTCATCAAGAGTGCTGCGTCCAAGCATGCCCTCGACATCGCTGTCAAGCTTGAGCGGCACGGCCTTGGTCGATGCCGGGTCGCATTTGGTATATGCCGGAGCATGCAGATTGGCGAGGACGAAGTGCATGTATGCACGGAGCATGTATGCCTCGCCTACCATCTGGCGTATTTCAGCCGACGAGCCGCCGGTCATCAGGCGCTCCGACTCGATGGTATAGTTTGCGATAAAAAGCACATGATAGAACTGGCGCCAACTGAAAGTGGCCGTATTCTCGTCGGGTGTAGCATCGTTCCACCGCCATATGTCGAGATATGAGCCGAGGTCGTTCGACGACATTGTAGCGTCGAGCAGCACCTCGTCGGAGCGCATCGAGGCAAGGCCGCGGTCGTTGGGCACGGTGTTGTAAGCCTCGGTTATGAGCGAACGGAATTCCTCGGCTGTCGTAGGTATGACTTTACCTACTGGCTTTATGTCGAGGAAGCTGTCGCAGCCGGTGAGTGCAATAAGCGCCACCGCAGCGGGAAGAATAGCCTTATATAATTTCATATGGTATATGCGTAAGAATGTCAGAATTTTACTTGAAGATTGAATGTGTAGCTCTTTGGAATCGGCTGCGCAAACGGATTGCCCATCGTCTCGGGGTCGAGGAAGTTTTTGTAGTCCGAGCCGAACACGAGGAGATTGCGTGCCTCAAATGCCACACGGACCTGAGAGAGACCGATACGGTTTATCAGAGGAGTGGGCAGATTGTAGCCGAGGATGACGCTCTGCAAACGTATGTGGTCGTTGCGTTTCACCCATGAATCGAGCATCGAATAGAGCGAGAACTCGCCATACTGAGTGCGTTCGTCCGAGCGTACGCCTTCGGGCATGAGCGCCGGCAATGTCGATGTGGGGTTGGCCGGCGTCCAACGGTCGAGTATGTCGCGGTTCGTATTCATGCCTCGGTCGAACCATACGGTGCTGTACGACGGCTGTATGCGTGTGTACATCTTCAGGTTGAAAGCGAAATTGACGGTGAGGTCGAAGTTCTTGTAGTAGAAATTATTGATGAAACCGCCCGTCCACAAGGGGTCGCCCGAACCTATGTAGCTGTATCGTTCGCGCTGTTCCTTGGCCGTAAGTGTGCTTGCACCGGCCGAGTTAAGTTTGAGGAACTCTTTTGCCGTCACCTTCTCACCATCGAGCCAGAACAGAGGATAGCCCTCGGCATCGAGGCCTGCGGTACGGTAAGCGAATATAGCCCCTACGGGATAACCTTCGCGCGACGGCGTGGTTTGGTTGAACGGCACGGTTTCCTGCAAGACGGTATTCTCGTTATATGCGATATTGAGGTTCGTAGTCCAACGGAAATCCTTATTGGAGATATTGCGCGTCGAGATAGCCAATTCTACGCCACGGTTGCGCATGCTCGCCCAGTTTACCATGGTCGACATGAAGCCCGTTTCGAGCGGAAGCATCTTCATCGAAATGAGGTCTTTGCCTTTGCGGTAATAGGCATCGGCCGATATGTTGAGTATATTGTCGAACAGACCGAGGTCGAGACCGACGTTCGCCGTATGGGTTTTCTCCCAGCGGAGACGGCGGTTCGGTGGATTGCCTATCACTATTATATCCTCGCTAACACCCGGGAGGATAGACACGTTGTTGTAATCACCCATCACAAACGACGATGTCGATTTGTCGATATTGCCCTGTATGCCGTAGCTCAGGCGCAGAGCCAGATTGTTTACCTGAGTGACGTCGCGCAAGAAAGGCTCGTCGGACACACGCCACAGACCGCTGAACGAGTACAGCGGCAGGAAACGGTATTTCTTGTCTACCCCGAAAAGGTCACTGCCGTCGAAGCGTACGCTTGCTCCGAGCGTATAGCGGCGCATAAGCGAATATGATGCCGTAGCGTAGAACGAGGCGTAGGCATTGATGCTCTTGCTCTCTATATGCAAGGGGAATGTGCGCGCCCACGATTCATTGGGGAATATTACGGGCTTATTAGTGAGGGTCTTGGGGTCGTAGCCATAAGCCGTGGAAGAGTTGGAGTCGTACCATGTCTTGCGTATTTCGGTACCGGCCATCAGCTCAAGTTCGTGGTTAAGGCCGAGACGCTTGCCGAACTCTGCCTGAGCCTTCCAGTTGAGCTGCTTGTTGGTTGATTTCGACTGTATGTGGCGGCCTCCATCGGGCAGAAACGAACGGCGTATCCCGTCAGAACCGATGACCTCCGTACGGTAGAACTCTTTACGCATTGCGTATGTCTCCTTGCCGGCATACGATTGTGTATCGACATAATCATACTGAAAACCAACCTGCGTCATTACTTTGAGCCAGTCGTTGAAGCGCAAATGCGCGTCGAATATTGCCGTAAGTCCCGTATTTTCCTGACTGTAGTCGGTATTGACACGTTCTTCAAACACGTTGAATTTCAAATCACTGTCTTCGCGGCCCTGAATGTCGGTGTCATATACATAATTGCCGTCGGCATCGTAGGCCGTCTGATAGGGATTGGCACGACGCGAATAATAGACCGGGTTCGTAAAACCGTCGTTGTCGGTAAGATATGAGTCGCGCTTGCGGCGGTTTGCGAAAACTGAAGCCCCGACGCGGAACTTGCTGCTGAGCCGATAGTTGGTCTTGAGCACCACATTGAAACGGTTGTTCGACACACCGGGAGTGTTGCCGCGCTCGTCCTGATAGCCCAATGAAGTATAATAGGTGGCTTTGTCGCCTCCGCCGCTTATGCTTACGTTATATTCCTGGTTGAAAGTATCTCGGAAAAGGATATCGTTCCAATCGGTGTTTATTCCCCTAAGTGCGTTGATTTGAGCCTTCACACCGGGCGACAGTACATTCCATCCGCCGGCCTTGAATGCGTCAAGTTCACCGGCCGCCTGCAAAATACGCGACACGGCGCCTTTGTTCTCGCGATAGGAGAAATTCGTGCCGAGCAGGTCAAGTTCGAGGTCGACCTTTTCAGACGAGTTGAGCAGGTTAAGGCGGTCTATATCAGGCTTCGGCGAAAATGACAGACGGGTCGAGAACGACACCTGAGCCTTGCCCTGCTTACCGCTTTTGGTGGTAATGACTATAACGCCGTTGGCTGCACGCGTGCCATAGATGGCCGTTGCGGCGGCATCCTTCAGAACTGTTATGCTTTCGATGTCGGCCGGGTTCAAGCCGGCAATTGACGACTGGTAGAGGTTGTCGATGTCTTTAAGCTCTTCGGTCGACGGCACTTCAGTGCCGTTCATAGGTACACCGTCAATCACCCACAGAGGGTCTTGGGTGCCCTGAAGCGACGATGTGCCTCGAATACGTATTTTAAGGGGAGCGCCCGGCGAGCCGCTGGTCTGCACCGACGAGAGGCCGGCTACTTGACCGGCCAATGCCTGGTCGATGTTCATTATAGACCCTATCTTACTGTCATCTATATCCATTTTTGTGATAGATGCCGTAAGCTTACGGCGCTCGATGGCCTGATAGCCTGTTACGACAACATCTGAAAGAACTTCCGACGATGGGTCGAGCACAAGGTCATAATCGTTGACACCGGCCACGAGCACTATGGTTCGCGGATTGAAGCCGACACTCCGGCATTCGATTTCTGTAACGGCATCGGGCACGGTAAGAGTGAATTTACCGTCGATATCGGTAACCGTCCCAAGACGTTTGGCTTTGCTTCCGGCCTTTTTCAGCTGCGTTTCAGAGACGCTGACCGAAGCGCCGATAATCGGCTCTTTGTCCTCTGATGACACCAGGACACCCGAAATGGTGCGCTGCGCCAAGGCCGAGGCTACCGCCGATGCCATCATCAGCAGCACGACAGTGATTTTTTTGGTTATAGCATGCTTCATAGCGCGTTCAATGATTGGAAATCTTAACATTAAGTGTGTTTTACAAGTTATTGTGCTATGCCCAGCGCGGTATTGATACGCATGAGCATGTCCTGATAGTGGTATTTGGCATCGATGGCTGCCGCCGGGATGCGCGACTTCAACAATTGGCGTATGCGCATAAGCTCGCCACGTTTCAGAGATATGGCGTCAGAGATACGGTTTGCCTGGGTGCCGTAGAAATTGACAGTACGTCGGCCTGCCGTGCGCTCACCTGTTGCAAGACGTCCGGCAAGTCCATTTGACGCATGGCTGCATACGTGCCCGAAACATCCGAACTCCGACGGTTCACCGACAAACAACGCCGCAGGGTCGGCATCGATTGTCACCTTCTTTGAGCCGTCTTTCACACCCTGGTTCTCATTGGCGGCAATGATAAGGGCATCGACAAAATTCTTCTGCACAGAGCGCTCACGGACATCGGGCGAAGCTCCGGCAATGGTCTTCTTGAATATGCTTTTATGAAGCATATCCATCATCTCCGAAGCCTTGAAGGCCTTCTCGCCGTTCTGTGCCTCGTTTTCATACATGCGTACAATGCGGTTGTCCGACAACATGTCCCACAGGAGATAGCTTTGGGCATTTTTCAGTATATAATTGGGCGAATGTTCCATGCGCCCCACAGGCGTGTTGCTTACAAGATATGTGTAGTCGGCAACCTCTGCATCGAAAAGCCACGACGGATGCACGAGCACTTCTTCGATGAAATAATTCACAGCCTGACGCTGCAAATCGGCATCTACAAAAGTATATGTCTTGCGGCCGTCGCCGACAGTCGTGTTGTCGACATACATGCCGCCTACATTGGCAAGGACATGGTAGGCATAGCGCTGCCATGTGCCCACGGCCGAATAATACAGCCGCGAAGCCTCGTCATAGTCCTGCCCAGGCTTGCCTGAGCTCGTCCATTCTATTATATTAGGCATGATGCGTTTGAGATTTGCAATGCCGTACTTGGCCGATTTCACAGGGTCGGCGCCAAGGTCTTCCGAGAGGGCGCGCGGGTCGAGCGCCTCACGAGAGTCCTGCGCCTCGCTATAGCGATAGAGGTCGCCCGTATGGGCATCAAGCAAAGCCTGAAGACGGTCATGGTCGGCGTCGGGGTCTTCAATGCCGTACCAACGGTAGCCGTATTCTATTGCGAAACGGTCGTAAGGACCGATATGCGGCGAAAGTATCTCGACACCGTCGCCGGGCTGCGCGACATAGTTGAAGCGAGCATAGTCCATGATAGACGACGATGTGCCGCCGAGTTTATTGACAAACTCGCGCGAACGCAACGAATCGGTCGGGAATGCCGCCGAGGCCATCATGTTATGTCGCAGACCCAAAGAATGCCCCACTTCGTGGCAGGCGACAAAACGCATGGCGTCGCCGATAAGCTCTTCGGGCAGTTCAAGAGAACGTGCACGTTCGTCGACGGCACCGGTCTGCAGCACAATCCAGTCGTGAAGTATATCGAGCACGTTATGCCACCACATAATATCCGCTTCAAGGATTTCGCCCGAACGCGGATCGGTAATCGACGGTCCCATCGCATTCGACATCGTCGATGCGGCATAGTTTATAACCGAATAGTTTATGTCATCCATATCGATGTCGGTGGTGTCGGGCATCTGCTCTACCCTCACCGCATTTTTGAAACCGGCGCCTTCGAAAGCCGAGTTCCAATCTTCGATACCTTTGCGGATATACGGACGCCATTGCGGAGGTGTCGTGTTGTCAATCCAGAATACGATGGGTTTTGCAGGCTCGACAAGCTCACCTGCAAGATAGGCCGCAGCTTCGCCGGGCTTCGGTTCAAGACGCCAACGGGTTATATAGTTGCCACGGCTCACACGCTGCTGTTTGTCGCCATAACGCAATCCGCTCTCGGTAAAATAGCCTACACGCGGATTGACGAAACGGCGTGCCATGGGCTTCTCCGGCAAAAGGAGTAGTGTCGAACCTACTTCGACAGAGACATATACGGTTCCGCCCGGCTCCGTAACCGAAGTGGTAAGTTCCGACACCGCATATATGTTGTTGTCGAAAGCCTTTATCGATTTTATACGCGAGAGGTCGCTTTTGGGCGAAGAACCTATATTGATGTCGTAGAATACGTTATTGAAACTCGACTTGGTGCCGTCGTAGATGTCGTTGACCTTGATAAGCACCGCCGACGAATCGGGGCTATAGGTCTCAATCTTGAACGACGCGATTATAGGCGATATGTAGTTGTCGCTTACCGAACGCGCCAGGGCATCATCGGCCACGACATCAGGCGACGGACGCTGCTGACGCACACGCACTTCTTTCTTGTCGCTATCAAGCTCGAAACGCACCATCTGGTTTGCATAGTTCATGCCGCGGTTCGCACCGGCTTCATTAAGTTCTGCCGGAACTTTGACAAACTTATTCACCACAAGCATGTCTCGGCCCATCAGCGCACGCGGTATTTCGAAATAGTACTTGCCGTCTTTTGCAATGACATCGAACATGCCCTCGGAACGCGATGATCCACCCGATGTCAGTTTATCGTAGTCAGATGACGTCGATGCAGAGTCGGCCGGAGCGGCCTCTTTCTTTTTCTTCTTTTTGAAAAAGAGAAAAGAGCGGTCAGCATCACTGCCGGGATTGGCTGCCGAAGCATCTATACAGCCATACGGAGCGGCCATGAAAGCCGCACATACAACAATTGCCGATTTTATTATAAATTTGTTTTTACGCATAGCTATGCAAAATCACTTGCTCCCGGCCACTCTACAAGGCCTTTCGAGACGTTTTATTAATACTTATGATAATGTTCTCTACGTGTCACTACTCGTAGAAACGCAAAATTACTCATTTTATGCGGCACAATGCTGCATTTAGCGGCTTTTTAAATATTTTTTGGAAAAAGCGCTACACATATGCGAACCTTTTTGACCCATGGCATTGCCAAAATGGTTTAATCCCAAATTGTCATTTTTCAGATATTTTACCATTCTGCGGCGCCAAAAGTTAATTATAAGTTAAACTATCGGGCAAATTTAAACATCAGAGCCGGTTCCATGTCATATCATCAAAACAAATCCGAAATACTGAATAAATGAAAAAGAAAATCTTAAGCATCGCCATGGTAGTAATAGCCACAATGGCCATCTCAGCAAACGCTCAAAAACCGGGGGCTTGCCCTGAAAACCAACAATGCGCAAACCATTGCACAGCAGAAAAAGCACAATGTTCGCCGCAAGACTGCAAACTTTTCGAAGGCATCAACCTTAACGAGAAACAGAAGGCTCAGTTCAAGGAACTCAAAGAAAAATGCGCGAAAGAGCGCAAAGAAGCCTGTGCCGCAAAAAAGCAGGCCAAATGCCAACGCGATGCAACCATAAAATCGGAACATCGCCAAAACAAGCAAAACCGACTCAAAGAAGTCAAGAGCATACTTACGCCCGAACAATATGTAGTGTTCCTCGAAAACTTCTATGTGAACACGCCCCAACGCCAACAGCCGGGCGCTAAAAAAATACACAAAGGAAAAGAGCACGGAAAACGCCCGATGACAGCCAAAAACGAAGCTTGCAAGGACTCAAAGAATTGTCCGAACAAATAATCTCAATCTCCTATCTCCTCGACAGGTGACGCTACAAAAAGCGCCACCTTTTTTATGCAATAACTGATAAAATTTAGCCGAACTTGCTGATTTTACGCAACTGAGACTCGTTGATAATCTTTATGCGCCGCCCGTCGACCAACAATATTTTCTCATTTACAAATGTCGACAATGTGCGTATGGCATTCGATGTTGTCATGTTCGACAAATTGGCGAGGTCTTCACGCCCCATATATATACGTAGGGTGCAATTGTCGTCTTCGTAGCCGTAATTATCGAGCAACACTATCAATGCCTCGGCAAGACGTCCGCGTATATGCTTTTGTGTAAGGTTTACAATCTTGGTGTCGGAACCGCCGAGGTTGCGCGACAGCTCATGAATGAAAAACCATGCCAGTTTTATGTTTCCCTGGATTAAATCGCGCACCACCGAAAGAGGTATTGCGCCCAATGTCGAGGGTTCAAAAGCTGTGGCACTCGACACATAAGGCTCTCCGGCAAAATATGCACGGTAGCCGAAATACTGCACAGGGCGGATAAGGCGCAAAATCTGCACACGTCCGCCGACTCCTTCCTTGATCTTTTTCACCTTGCCGTTAAGAAGACACCACAAAAATTCCGGCTCCTCGCCTTCGGCATATATCAGCTGGTTCTTCTTGAAGGAATGTATCTGGAGATTGTCTGTGACGATACGCTTTTCATCGGGCGAAAGAATCGACCATATCTCCGCCATATCTTCGTTTATAACTTTTTCGAGCGCTGCTTTAATCATTGGAAATGCTGAATGACGTGCTGCATAATTATGCTTTACAACATGCAAAATTAATAATAATTTGTCATTAAGCAAGATTTTGCGCAATAAAAAAGTATTTTGGGGCAAAATCGACGCTTTCTGTATGAAGCCACATTTCGGCCGATTTGCAACAATACGGCAAAGTTGCTAACTTTGCACAAAAGAAAAAAGGACATGGCAAATCTGCTCAGCATAGAAAATCTCACCAAAAGCTATGGCGACCGGCTGCTTTTCGGCGATGTGACATTCGGTGTCGAAGAGGGCGACAAAATAGGCATAGTAGCACGAAACGGAACGGGTAAAAGCACCCTGCTGAGCATAATTGCCGGAGCGGAGAGCGCCGACAGCGGTTCGCTCGTGTTCCGAAACGGCATCCGTGTAGGCTATCTGCCGCAAGAGCCTGTATTTCCCGATGGCGCCACGGTGCTCGACGCCGCACTCGACAACGACGATGCTGTAGCCGCAACCGTAAAACGGTACAACACCGCCTTGGCGACAGGCAATGCCGCCGCAACCGAAGAGGCAATCCACGAAATGGATGCGGCCTCGGCATGGGACTATGAAGACCGCCTGAAACAGCTGCTGTCGCGCCTTGGCATGCACGACACGTCGATGCCCGTGAAAAAGCTGAGCGGAGGACAGCGCAAAAGGCTCGCCATAGCCCGAACGGTGATGAGCCGGCCCGCCTTCCTGCTGCTCGACGAGCCGACCAACCACCTTGACATAGCCACCATCGAATGGCTCGAGAACTACCTTAAACGCTCACGGGCGACACTTCTGATGGTGACGCACGACCGATATTTCCTCGACCGCGTGTGCAACAAAATAATCGAGCTTGACGACAGGAGCATATTCATTGTCGAAGGCAACTACGACATGTACTTGCGACGTCGCGCCGAACGCATAGAGGCTATGACCGCCGAAACGGCACGCGTTCGCAACATTCTGCGCAAAGAACAGGAGTGGATGAACCGCCAGCCACAGGCACGGGCAGGAAAAGCCAAGTTCCGCATCGACAATTTCTACGACCTGAAAGAACGCTCGCGGATACGGCATGACGAACGCAACGTGAGGCTCGACGCCGCAAGCTCACGCATAGGCTCGAAGATATTCGAAGCCGAAAACATATGCAAACGCTTCGGCGACAAAATCATCCTCGATGACTTCACATATACGTTCGCTCCGGGCGAAAAACTCGGAATAGTAGGCATAAACGGCGTCGGCAAATCGACATTCATAAAACTGCTGCAAGGACTGCTGCCGGCCGACAGCGGCAACTGGAATGTCGGCGAAACCGTGCGTTTCGGATATTACAGCCAGGACGGCATAAGTTTCGACAACAACAAACGCGTGATAGATGCCGTGACAGAGCTTGCCGAAGACATCGACCTCGGCCAAGGGCAACGCATCGCACCCATGCAATACCTGCAACGCTTCTTGTTCTCACCTGCCGACCAACAAAAATACATCCACACGCTCAGCGGAGGCGAACGCTGCCGCCTGCATCTGGCTACGGTGCTTATGCGGCAGCCCAATTTTCTCATACTCGACGAGCCGACCAACGACCTCGACATCGTCACTTTGGGAATTTTAGAGGAATATCTGGCAAATTTCAAAGGCTGTGTAATTGTGGTGAGCCACGACCGTTATTTTCTCGATAACATCGTCGACCATCTGTTTGTAATGGAAGGTCAAGGCGTAATCAAAGACTTTCCCGGCAACTACAGCGACTACAGGCAATTCCTCGACACCACAGCCAAAGACGAAAGCAAAGCGGTCGACAAGGCCAAAGAGCAGCCGCAGCGCCGCAGCGCCGACCGTCCCGTAAAAATGTCGTTCAAAGAGCGTAAGGAGTTTGAAGCCCTCGAAGCGGAAATTGAAGCGCTAAACAAGGAGAAGGTAGCTCTCGAAGCCTTCTTCGCATCGGGCGAAAGCACTTCTTCCGACGATTTCAACACCAAATCGCAACGCTACGCAGCCATCGGCGACATTATCGACGAAAAAGAAATGCGTTGGCTCGAACTATCTGAAAAGGCATGATGACACTGCGCCTGCTTTCTATTGTCCCGGCTATAGCCCTTGCCTTGGCTGCAACTGCGGCCAATAAAGCGCCCGACACTGCGGCTCCGGCACATCGCCTTAAGCCTCTTGAGGTATTGGGCATAAAACAGACTCCCGGCGGAGGCATCGCCGCCGAAGCCATAACACGCATAAGCGGAGCGCAGGCGCGTCGGCTCGGCATCTCCGCGCCGAAAGGCATAAGCCTGGTGACACCCAACTTCTACATGCCCGACTACGGCTCGCGCATGACATCGTCAATCTATGTCAGAGGACTCGGGGCGCGCATGGACCAGCCCGTCGTCGGGCTGTCGGTCGACAACATACCATACCTGAACAAGGACAACTACGATTTCGACATAGCCGACATCGAAAGCATCGAAGTGCTCCGTGGCGCCCAGTCGGTCTTGAACGGCCGCAATACCATGGGCGGACAGATAAACATACGCACTCTTTCGCCAATGACAACCAAAGGCCTGCGTGCGTCTGTCGAATACGGCTCGGGCAATTCGGCAAACACCAATACCGCATATTACGGCAAACTGTCGCCGACGGTAGGAATGAGCATCGCCGCACAATATCGGCATACCGACGGCTTTTTCCGCAACAGCTACAACGGGCGGCGCCTCGACACCGAGAACTCAGGCTCGGCCCGATGGAAAACAGCATGGCGCCCGTCTGAACGACTGTCCCTGACAAACACCGCAACGGTTTCACTCAACCGTCAGGGCGGATATCCCTACGCATCCCTGCAAAGCGGAGAAATAGCATACAACGACACATGTTCATACCGACGCACCTCTTTTGCCGACGGGCTGACAGTGGCATGGGCCGGAAAACGCGTCGTAGTAACGTCGGTAACATCCGTCCAATATCTCGACGACTGCATGCGTCTCGACCAGGACTTCACTACAGCCGACTACTTCACCCTCACCCAGGCACGTAAGGAATGGAGCTTTACCGAAGACCTTTTCACCCGTGGCTCTCGAGGAGCCTACAGCTGGCTCGGCGGCGTATTCGCATTCTACAAAAACACCGACATGGACGCCCCTGTCACGTTCAAAGACACCGGCATCGCCGAACTTATCGAAAAACACCGCAACGAATCCAACCCCACCTACCCTATCCGCTGGCATTCGCGGAGCTTCGTCCTCGGCAGCAATTTCACAATGCGCTCCGGCGGTTTTGCGCTCTACCACGAAAGCGCCTATGCCCTCGGCCGTTGGCGCTTTGAAGCCGGCATTCGCCTCGACATCGAAAAGAACACCCTCGATTACCGCAGCACGGCCGATACCGGCTTCGATGTTATGCACCTACAGCCCGACGGCTCCGAAACATTGTTCTTGCACAAGCCCGTCGACATCGACGACCGGGGAAGCCTAGACAAGACATTTGTCGAAGTGTTGCCGAAGGTGACCGTATCATACAGCTGGAAGCCTTTCACCCCCTATGTAACATTCTCCAAAGGCTACAAGGCCGGAGGGTTCAACACACAGATGTTCAGCGACGTTCTGCAACAGCGCATAATGGCCGAAATGGGCATAAGCCAGCTATACAAACTCGACGAAATAGTGGCCTACGAGCCTGAGCGCAGCTTCAACTACGAAATAGGCTTCCATAGCCGCCCAATCGCCGACGTAGACCTTAAAATCGATGCCGCCGCATTCTACATCGACTGCCGGAACCAACAGATGACGGTATTTCCGCCCGGAACCGTCACGGGACGCCTGATGACGAATGCCGGACGCACACGCAGCATCGGGGCTGAACTGAGCGTAGCCTACCGCCCGACCCACGACCTTTCGCTCAATCTCGCATACGGCTATACCGACGCCACTTTCAGGCAGTACAACGACGGCAAAGCCGACTATCGCGGCAAGCACGTGCCCTACGCCCCGGCAAACACCCTTTTCGGAGAACTGACCTACAGGGCAAGCCCCTTGCAGTTCCTCGGCGTCACGCCCTCTGTCACCGCCACGGCACGCTGCGTAGGCGACATATACTGGAACGAAGCCAACACCGTAAAGCAGCCCTTTTACTGCCTGCCCGGCCTGTCGCTAAGCTTCGCCGCCGAACATTGGTCGCTTAAACTATGGGGCGAAAACCTCTCCGGCACGCACTACGACATCTTCTATTTCAAATCCATCGGCAACGAATTCGTGCAACGGGGCCTTCCGCGCCGCTTCGGCGCAACACTCAGACTAAGACTCTGAAATCAGCGCACCGCCACTTTGGCAGAGTCGCCACCGACACACACAACATATATGCCGGGGACAAGGCTCACGCGCTCATCGTCGGACGGACAAGAAAACTCGGCTACACACCTACCGTCGATGCTATGGACATTAAGCCGGCACCCTTTATAACCACGCACCGCAACGACACCATCGGCAGCAACTATCCTGCGCTCATGTGCAGGCGAATCGACACCGGACTTTCCGAGAATAAAGTCTTTTCGGACAAGCGGAACCCAAGCCTCACCGTTGTTCCAGTAAATCACCGCCTGCATGTCGGCCCCTATTAACTCAGAAGTATAGAACAGTTCAAGAGCTAACATTGTATCGGCGCCTTTTCCGAGGCAACAAATTCGCGTTGGTTCGCTATACGACGTCCAAAAACTGCCGTCGGATTGCTTATTATACAGTTCTGTTAACAATGGCGCCGAATAGTAGCCTGATGTGCATCGTATGCCGGCGCTGATTTTTATGCTCATTCTATCCGCATCATCCTCGACAGCGAGACCGTCATCACAAGCAAGTTGCGTACTTTCTTTTTGTCGGCACAACTTCACATCGAAGGACGGGCAGAGAGCATATCCGCAATCCCAATCGATAAAGTTCAAAACTGCGTCAACCTCGTCATCCACGATATCATTGCAGAAAAATCTGAAATATATTGTCTTTTCGGCAATTTCCCCGGCTCCAAGCGACACAAGCACAGCTTCAGATTGATACATGTTGTCTCCAATGCTAAGTGCCGGTGTAATAAACGAGGCCACGGGAACATCGAACGGATTGTAAACTATCAACTTAGCTTCGTTGTACACATTCTGATAAATATTCTCTTTCGTGATGCTTGCCTCCCGGTCAATCAAGATTCTGCGAGGCTCAACAATATAAGCCTGTGGAGTATAGTCCTCTGCTATGCTCACCACAACATAATCGGCGGCATTGAACATCTTTTTGAGCGGGACGAAATCGGCAGCCGAAGTATAATCATAAGGTGCGGCCATAGCCACAAAGCGGTAGAGTCCGGGGGCAAAATCGCCATCGCTCCACTGACACGATACCTCAGACCATCCGTAGCTCGGCGCGACACCGCGCTCCCGTTGCGGTGTCGGCAGCAGCGTGCCGCCGGTCTGCTCGCTTTCACGATAGACCATTACACCCATCGACACATCAATGGGATTATTTGTGGCATTGCCGAAGAATGAACGCAAAACAAGTTTCCGTTTGCCTCCGTCACCTTCTTCTATCCGCCATAGCACTCTGCTATCTTGACTAACGACAAATTTCGGCTCTACAGGCGTGCCGTCATCTTTCTTTATATTAAATATCGCCCACTGCCCTTCCGAAAATCCGCCATCGACAACTCCACTGTAATATGAATATGGATTAAGGGCTGACAGTTTGAAATAACCATTATATGCGCCGTTCCACCCCCAATTGATGTGGAAATAGCCACCGTAGTAGCCTCGCACACAAAGATATGTCCACCGTCTGTTCTGCTATAGCCCCTGTATATCACCGGACTCCCCGAGGCGAGATTTTCGTAGATTTTATCACACCATGTGGCATAGTCATAATAGAGCAGGCGGTCGAAAGCCAACTGCCGCGAATAATTGAAATTCTCGACGAGAGCCCTGCTTATCGATACGATGTCAGATTCCGACCAGTTTGGCGAATATATCATGCCGGCAGCATGGCCGCAAGCGGCCATCAATGTAGCCACGGCTTCTTTCTCCTCATCCGTGCCGACACCGTTGGAATAAGTATCCAGCATGTTGTCCCAGTCGAAAGCAACATCGAGGGGCATGGTATATCGGTTATTTTCGGGGTCTCGGGCGACACCGATGCCGCTTCCTTTGGGCGGCCACTCAAAATATTTCATCACCTGTGCCATAGCTACAGCGCCACAGCCAGAAAGCGATGTGGAGCCATAAACCTCCGGGCACTTTGAGTTGTACGGATTAGTCTGCCCCCACGTCGCGCTGCACATGGGCTGTATCGACGCTTTTTCGGTAGCTTTTGCAACGGGGGCTGCAAAGCCTGGTTTTTTTCTGATATTCTCGATTTCCAACGAATAGAACTCAAGCATGCCTTCAAGCTGAGGGGGCATAGGCTCACCATCGGCAACCGCTACATCTGTATATCCGAGAACGGCTTCAGTGGCATCGTCAGCCGACAGCACATAGCAGCCAGCATTTTCGACGGAAAAAAGATAAACTGTCGGCGTCTCGCCTCGCTCCATCGTTCTGACAAGTGTCGTTGCAGCGCCTTTATGTGGCGCTCGCATGTGTTTGCTTTCAGTCATGCGCGCCAAAGCATCCTGTGGAGTGATGACGCGAGCGTTAGCACCAAACGAGACAGCGGTCAGTGCCACACATATTGTCAATAGCATTTTTTTCATAGTGACAAGATATTATAATGGTTTAGGCTTCAAAAGTAAGAAATATAATCCAACCCTCCAAATCTGATTTCAAGGATAGAAAATTTTTGCGTACCTTTGCCGAAGAAACAATAGCGCACATGGAATATTCTATCGACCGTTTTGCAGCCATGACCGAAAGCGCCATCGCAGCGCTCAAATATCCGGCAACAGCGCCGGGGCTATATGAACCGATTAAATATGCCCTCGCTTCGGGCGGAAAAAGGCTGCGGCCGGCGCTATGCCTGGCCGTCTATGCCGCCCTCTCGCACCGCGACCCGGCCGAAGTAATAAATCAGGCGCTTGCGGTGGAAATGTTCCACAATTTCACGCTGCTCCACGACGACGTGATGGATTGTGCCGACATTCGCCGCGGACGTCCTACCGTCCATCGCCGATGGGGCGAGAATGCCGCGATACTTTCGGGCGACGCCATGCTCACAATGGCTTATGGGCTTTTGACCGACAATGCCGGCGACAAGTTTCCGGCTCTGTTCGAGGAGTTCAACCGCACGGCCATGGAAGTCTACCAAGGGCAACAGCTCGACATGGAATTTGAAAACCGCTCCGATGTCACCGTAGCCGAATATATAGAAATGATAAAGCTCAAGACATCAGTACTGTTAGGCTGCGCATGTCGTCTCGGCGCCATTGCCGCAGGAGCTGAAGCTTCGGTGTGCGACAGTTTCTACGCCTATGGCGTAGCCATGGGGCTCGCGTTCCAGCTGCGCGACGACTGGCTCGACACATTCGGCGACCCGGCTATATTCGGCAAAGAAATCGGGGGCGACATCATCAATAAGAAGAAGACATGGCTGCTGATAAACGCCATGGCCGAAATGCCCGATGAGTTGCCTGCAATCCTGGCCGAAGACCTCGAAGACCGAGAAAAAATCAGGCAAGTAACGGCGGCATACCGCAGTCTGCACCTCGACCACCGATGCAGCGAACTCGCAAACCGATACAGCGCCGACGCGATAACGGCGCTCGGCAACGTGGCGCTCGACAAAGACGCCCTCGCCTTTTTCACAGCCTTGGCCGAAAGCGCGGCAACACGCAACCACTGATATGGTAGATACGCACACCCACCTCTACATGCCCGATTACGCATTCGACGGGCAAACTGAAGGAAGCTACGACGGCCAATGCGCGGCCGTCGACAGGGCTATCGAAGCCGGCGTAGCGATGATGCTCATGCCGAACGTCGACCGCGACAGCATCGAGCCGCTACAGACCCTGCACAAGCTTCGGCCCGATGCCACTGCAATGGCAATGGGACTTCATCCGACCGAGGTAAACGATAACTGGCGCACCGAACTGGAATACATACTGTCGGTGCTGCGACAGACACCTACAGACTACAAAGCCATAGGCGAAGCCGGCATAGACCTATATTGGGACAAGAGCTTCGAGCGCGAACAGATGGAGGCTTTCGACATACAGGCCGCCGAAGCATCGCGCACAGGCTTACCGCTCATAATCCATTGCCGCGAAGGTCTGCCTCAGACACTCGAAGTACTACAGGGGCACCGCGACGTCAAAGCCGTTTTCCATAGCTTCGGCGGCACCGATGCCGACGTCGATGCGATAAGGAAAGTCGGCGACTACTACTTCGGCATCAACGGCATCGTCACATTCAAAAACTCGAAACTCAGGCAGACATTGCCGCATATAGGCATCGAACGCATCATTACCGAAACCGACTCACCATTCCTCGCCCCGGTTCCGCACCGAGGCAGCCGCAACGAAAGCGCAATGATGACGCACATCGCCGTCACCATTGCCGACGCACTCGGGCTTTCAGCAGAAGAGGTCGACGCCACTACCACATACAACGCAAACAGTCTTTTCCAATTATAAAACACCCGTTCATCAACAATTCAAAATGGCAAAAATAGGTTCAGTCATGACCCCTGTAGGCCGCAAGGCCATCCTTCTCGGCAGCGGCGAACTCGGCAAAGAAGTCGCAATAGAGCTCCAGCGCCTCGGAGTCGAAGTAATAGCATGCGACAAATATGCCAACGCTCCGGCCATGCAGGTCGCACATCGCTCATACGTTTTCGACATGCTCGACGGACAACGTCTGCGCCAAATCGTAGAGATTGAGAAGCCCGACCACATAATCCCGGAGATAGAGGCCATAGCCACACCTATGCTCGTAGAGCTTGAGAAAGAGGGCTACAACGTAACGCCTACCGCACAGGCAGCACTGCTCACCATGAACCGTGAGGGAATACGTCGCCTCGCCGCCGAAAAACTCGGACTTCCGACATCGCCCTACCGTTTCGCATCGACCTTCGACGAGTTCAAACAGGCAATCGACGAAATCGGGCTCCCGGTAGTAGTCAAGCCGGTAATGAGTTCTTCGGGACACGGACAGTCGACAGTCCGCACAGCCGACCAAATCGAAGCTGCATGGCACGAAGCACAGGAAGGCGGCCGTGCCGGTGCCGGACGCGTAATCGTAGAGGGCTTTGTCGATTTCGACTACGAGATAACGCTCCTCACCGTACGCAGCATCTCGGGCACGGTTTTCTGCGCTCCCGTAGGGCACATACAAATCGACGGCGACTACCGCTACTCGTGGCAGCCGCAGCCCATGAGCGACGCCGCACTGCGCGAGGCTCAGGCCGTGGCAGCAGCTGTAACAGGCGCATTGGGCGGCTACGGCATATTCGGCGTAGAGCTGTTCATAAAAGGCGACAAGGTGATATTCAGCGAAGTGTCGCCACGTCCGCACGATACCGGCATGGTGACTATGATTTCGCAGGACATGAGCGAGTTCGCGCTCCATGCCCGTGCACTGCTCGGCCTGCCCGTTCCCGAAGTGCGCTTCCTGGGGCCGTCGGCATCACGCGCCATCGTGGTAGAAGGTGATACCGACAAAATCATCATGGACAATCTCGAAGCCGTGCTCGCGGAGCCGGGCGTACAGATACGCATCTTCGGCAAGCCCGAGATACACGGACACCGCCGCATGGGCGTCATTCTCGCAACAGCCGACACCGTCGACGAGGCACGCGCCAAAGCCGAACGCGCCTACGAGGCGCTCAAAGTGGAAGTGCTGCCGCGATAGGCCACAAACCGAAACAGACAGATAGCTCATTTCTCAAATAGTTTTTTGAGATATGGGCTATTTTTCGTAACTTCGTGCCCTTGAAAGAGCTACGGCACACATTGAGGCCCTCAGCACTTGAAAACAGCACAAAACCAACATTAATATGTTAATAATAGGCATTGCCGGTGGCACCGGGTCGGGCAAAACCACCGTAGTGAACAAAATAATAAACAGTTTGCCGGCCGGCGAAGTGGCTGTAATGCCTCAGGACTCGTATTACAAAGATTCGAGCCACATACCGCCCGAAGAACGCAGCAAAATCAACTTCGACGAACCTGCCGCCATCGAGTGGTCGCTTTTGGTGGAGCACCTCAAGCAGCTCAAAGAGGGCAACACAATACAGATGCCGACATATTCCTACCTCACATGCACACGTCAGGCTGAAACCGTCGAAGTACGGCCGTCCGACGTCGTGATAGTCGAAGGCATCCTGGTGCTCACCGACCCCACCATACGCAATCTACTCGACATCAAAGTATTCGTCGACGCCGACCCCGACGACCGTCTGATACGCGTCATAGCACGCGACTGCATAGAGCGCGGCCGCACACCCGAAATAGTAATAAACCGCTATCAGGACGTGCTCAAACCCATGCACATGCAATATATCGAACCGAGCAAGCGCTACGCCGACCTCATCGTGCCGCAAGGCGGAAGCAATACCGTTGCCATCAACCTTCTGACCGACTACATCGAAAGCCGCCTGCACCGCGGCACCCTGCGCGGCGTGACACCCCAATGCTGATGGCGATGAAAGAAACCGACATAGAAATAAGGCTCCAGGAAACCGTCGCAGACGATACCGCCGACAACCGAGCCGTGCTTCGCACCGATAACCTGGTGAAGAAGTACGGCAAACGCACCGTGGTAAACCACGTGTCAATCGACGTGACGCAAGGCGAAATCGTAGGTCTGCTCGGCCCTAACGGAGCCGGAAAGACCACAACGTTCTACATGACCGTCGGCCTCATAGAGCCAAACGAAGGTCAAATCTTTCTCAACGACCTCAACATCACGCGATACCCTGTCTACAAACGGGCTCAGAACGGCATAGGCTACCTGGCCCAGGAAGCTTCGGTATTCCGCAAACTCAGCGTAGAAGACAATATCCGCGCCGTGCTGCAGATGACGAAAATGACAAAGGAAGAACAGCGCGAAAAACTCGAAAGCCTCATCAGCGAATTCAACCTGCAGAAAGTACGCAAAAACCTCGGCGACCAGCTGTCGGGCGGAGAACGCCGACGCACCGAGATAGCACGATGCCTCGCAATCAATCCGCGCTTCATAATGCTCGACGAACCCTTTGCCGGTGTCGACCCTATTGCCGTAGAAGACATCCAGTCGGTTGTCTATAAGCTAAAAGACAAGAACATAGGCATTCTTATCACCGACCACAACGCGCAAGAGACACTTCGCATCACCGACCGCGCCTATCTGCTTTTCGAAGGACGCATACTGTTCCAGGGTACATCGGAAGAACTCGCCGAAAACCCCGTTGTGCGCGAAAAATATCTCGGACGCGACTTCGTTTTCTACCGCAAGCGTCTCGGAGAATAAACAAAATCAAGCAAAACAAGAAACTACAATATATTATGGCAGAACAAAAAGAAGCTATCGAAGGAAATGAGACCAAAGGCCTCAACTTCGTTGAAGAATACGTGGTAGCCGACCTCAAGGCCGGAAAGAACGGAGGGCGCCTAAGCACCCGTTTTCCGCCCGAACCGAACGGCTACCTGCATATAGGCCACGCCAAAGCAATCTGCATGGATTTCGGAGTCGCCGAAAAATTCGGCGGCACATGCAATCTGCGCTTCGACGACACCAACCCCGTCAAAGAAGATGTCGAATATGTCGACTCCATCCGCGAAGACATACATTGGCTCGGCTTCGACTGGGGTGACCGCGAATATTATGCTTCCGACTACTTTCCTCAGCTCTTCGACCTTGCCGTACGCATGATTAAAGAAGGCAAGGCATATGTCGATGACCAATCGAGCGAGGAAATAGCCCGTCAGAAAGGCAACCCCACCGAACCGGGCGAAGAAAGCCCCTACCGCAACCGCACTCCCGAAGAGAACCTCGACCTGTTCATGCGCATGAACGCCGGCGAGTTCGACGAAGGCTCGCGTGTGCTACGTGCCAAAATCGACATGGCATCGCCGAACATGCACTTCCGCGACCCCATAATGTACCGTATCATAAAGACACCGCACCACCGTACCGGCACAACGTGGAAAGTTTACCCCATGTATGACTTCGCTCACGGACAGAGTGACTACTTCGAAGGCGTGACCCACTCGATATGCACTCTTGAGTTCGTCGTGCACCGTCCGCTCTACGAATATTTCGTAAAAGAGCTTGCCGACGAAAGCTACTGCCCGCGTCAGATTGAGTTCAACCGCCTCAACCTAACATACACGGTGATGAGCAAACGCAAACTGCTGCAGCTCGTCAAAGAAGGTCTCGTGGCCGGTTGGGACGACCCCCGTATGCCGACCATCTCGGGCATGCGCCGCCGCGGATACACTCCGCGCTCGATACGCAACTTCATCGACACCATCGGATATACCAAATACGAGGCCCTCAACAGCATCAGCCTGCTCGAGCACGCCGTCCGCGACGACCTCAACCGCACGGCCACACGTGTTATGGCCGTAATCAATCCGCTGAAAGTGGTAATAACGAACTATCCCGAAGACAAGGTCGAGACCGTGACGATGGAGAACAACCCCGAAGACCCCGAAAGCGGCACACACGAAATGCCTTTCTGCCGTGAAATCTTCATCGAGCGCGATGACTTCATGGAGAACCCTCCCAAGAAATTCTTCCGTCTGGCACCCGGCTCGGAAGTGCGTCTCAAAGGCGCATACATTATTAAGTGCGACGAAGTCGTCAAAGACGCCGACGGCAACATCATCGAACTGCACTGCAGCTACGCCCCCGACACCCTCAGCGGAATGCCGGGCGCATCGCGCAAAGTGAAAGGCACGCTTCATTGGGTATCGGCACGGCATGCAATCGACGGCGAAGCACGTCTGTACGACCGCCTGTTCGATGTAGAAAACCCTGCCGCAGAAGCAGACCGCGATTTCCGCGAAATGCTCAACCCCGATTCGCTGCGTGTAGTCAACGGCATCAAACTCGAGCCTTTCATCATGGAGCACGCCACTCCGGGCGAGAAGTTCCAATTCCAACGCATAGGTTATTTCACACCCGACTACGACAGTACCCCCGAGCATCCGGTTTTCAACCGTACCATAGCCCTTAAAGACACCTGGGAAAAGGTGCAGAAGAAAGCCTAAGAGCTTGTTCCCAAGATGAGCGAAGACAACAATCCACGCGAAGAACTATACAGACGCTTCAGACAGTCTCTGTCGCGGCCCGTCTCCGAACGATATTTCGACGAAGACGAGCTGGTGGAGATTTACGACTATGCCGGAGACATCTCGGATGACTACGTGCAGACCGAGTGCCTCTTCTGCGGCGCACGGCTTTACCCCGAAAGCCAGGCGCTGTCGGAGAGACGCGCCCTGCTCTACCTCGACACTTCAATCGATGACTCCGACAAACCGTCGCCTGCCGCAGGGGCATACCTTGCCGACAATCCCGACGTATTCTCTCCGATTTTCGACATAGCACGCCTCGAAATAAACCGTCCCGAAGACCCCGAAGCCGCACTGGAGTTCCTGTTGACACAGTACGACACTTTCAACGACGAAGAAATAATACGCTTCGTCGACCTGGCTTTCGACCTCGACCAATACAAATGGGTGGTGGAAAACCTCGACAGACTGCGTGCCAAAATAAGCTTCCAACCCGTTCTTTCATACGAAGTGATGCAGGAGGCCGACGACATGCTCGACAATGAACTTATGGCAAAGCTTGCCGAGGAGTTGATTGAAAACGAGCCTTTCGCGCCCCAGTATTGGATTAGCCTGTTCAAGGCTCAGGCCAGAATGGGAAAAGACGAAGACGCAAAAGCAACTTTCGACTCGGCACGCGCCCTTGCCGCCGACGAGCCCGATTCCTTAATGGTATTGGTAGATGCCGCATACAACTTCGCGCCCTATCTATACCAAGAATCTTTCGAAATACTCGAAGGTCTGAAAACGGAGAACCCCGACGAGTTCATGTACACCGACTGCCAATGCGCCCTATTGGTTCGCTCCGGAGCTTCCGACCGGGCAATACGCCTGCTGAAAAAATATCTCAAAGAACATCCGGGCAACCAAAAAGCCATGAGGCAGCTTTTGCTGTGCAATACTGCCGATGCCAGACAATATCTGAATGCGTTCTATGATGCCACAGACGGCAAAGGCTTCGACGATGACATATATGCAGAGCTTGTCAATACGCTGTCGGTCAACTCTTCTTCCCAAAGTTTGATAGCCCTTCTACGCAGAAATTCTATCGACAACACTACAGAGAACTCCGACATCTGTGCATGGGCCGAAGCATTGTTTTCAATCGGAAAATTCAGCAATGTCACCGCCCTTATAGACGGTTATCTCCTTTCCGAGCAAGGCAAAGAGCTTATCGACATGACACTGAAGATACCTCTTAAAGGAACATCGTTGGCATTTGCATACATGGTATCGCTTATGAAACTCGGCCGAGGCGACGCCGCCGAGACATTCTGGAACGGCATACGCCCTTTCATGGAACAATTAATCGAAGACGCCCCCATGCCGATAAGGATGTCGGTAAGGTGCCTGTTCACATTGGCCGATAAAATGCGCCGCCATCCGGCCGACGACACTCTGTATTGGGAGAATTTCGACATGCTTTACTACGGCAAAAACTGAACTATGAAAAACATAATCACACGTTCGCTGAGCGGCATTATATATATCGGCCTTATCTTAGGAGCCATATTTCTCGGATACTTATGGTTCGTAGGGCTGATGGCAATTTTCGCCGCATTGGCCGTAGTCGAATTTGAAAAGATATTCATACCGACAAGACAAAACAAGGCCGCGTGCTTTGCGATTGTTACAGATATCTTGGCGGCGGTTACCATTGCATGCCTTCCCCTGTTCACCATCATGCCCGATTGGTTGATGTTTACGGTAATGGGTATCCTTGTCTGCTACGTTCCGGCACGCTTTGTAATGTCGCTCTACGACAACACACCAGGCGCTTTCCAAAGTTCCATGGCGGCTGTGATGGCCCAGATATACATTTCTGTTCCGCTGTCGATGCTCGGAGTCGTATATACCGACGGCAGAGCACAGACATCAATGCTTGTGCTGGCAATGTTCATTCTGATATGGCTCAACGACACGGGTGCTTACTGTGTAGGGTCGATGTTCGGAAAACACCGTCTTTTTGAACGGCTTTCACCCAAGAAATCGTGGGAAGGCTTCTTCGGCGGCCTGCTGTTCTGCCTTGCCGCAGGAGCCTTATTCTCATATATCATGCCGCAAGTCGGCCTCACGCTGCCGCTATGGCTCGGTTTTGCCGTAATGGTATGTGTATTGTCGACATGGGGCGATTTGTTTGAATCGCTCCTGAAACGAAGCCACCACATCAAAGACTCAGGCAATCTCATACCCGGACACGGCGGCATACTCGACCGAATAGACTCGCTTCTCTTTGTAGCCTGGGGCACATTGATTTTCTATTTCATATTCCAATGAACGTAAAAATAGGAGATACCGTAAGATACCTTAACGCCGTAGGCGGCGGAAAGGTAGTCCGCATAGCCGACGGCATCGCATATGTCGACGAAGACGGCTTTGAAACACCCGTACTGCTGCGTGAATGCGTGGTAGTGACACCGTCGAAGTTCGAAACGGCAGTGCCGAAAACTTCAGCCAAGCCCAAGGCGGTGCAGTCCGAGAAGAAAGAAGCTCCGGCACCGACACAGCTTCCGATTATAGAAACACAAAACGGAAATGTGCTCAACCTCGTGCTCGGCTTCGAACCTACAAACATAAAAGCACTGTCGCAATCTTCTTTTGAAGCGTATATTGTCAACGACTCAAATTATTACATCTATATCTCGATAAGTTCTCGTTCAGACGACTCCGACAGCTGGACGCTGCGCTACGACGGCCTGATTGAGCCGAACATACAGGAGTTCGCATTCGAGCTTCAGGTATCGGAGCTCGCCGAATTCGACCGTATGTCGGTGCAATACATCGCCTTTAAACGCGACCGCGATTTCGACATGAAACCGGCCGGGGGCATAGAGTTCAAAGTCGACACGACCAAATTCGCCAAGCTCCATTGCTTCAGGCCGAACCCGTACTTCGATGGCCCCGTGTTGGTTTTCGACATTGCAGTCAAAGACAAAGTCCCGGCCATGATGCCCGAACTTGAAGCCGCGCACATAGCCGAAGGCATACGCAGCAAAAAACGCGATGTATCGGTTCAGGAGCGGCACACCGAGCGTGCCGCAAAGTCGAAAGCGGCAAACCGACAGCCCGATATTATCGAGGTTGACCTTCATGCCGACGAGCTGCTCGACACCACCGCCGGTCTTTCGCCTGCCGACATTCTCAACCTGCAGATTGACCGTTTCACCGAAGTGATGCTCGCAAACCAAAACAGACCGGGCCAACGCATCGTCTTTATCCACGGCAAAGGTGAGGGCATATTGCGGCAGGCCATAATGAAAGAGCTTACCCATCGTTTCAAAGGTCACGACGTGCAGGATGCGTCTTTCCGCGAATACGGCTTCGGAGCAACACAGGTGACGATAAAACCTATTGCCCGAGAGTTTCCGCCAAAAGATAAAAAATCGCGCCGATGATACTGTACTTCAGCGGTACGGGCAACACACGCCGCGCCGCTTTCCGTCTGGCCAAACTGCTCAAAGAAACCGACCTACGGGAGTTTACGCCACAAATGCTGCGGCATCCCGAAAACGCGGTTGTAGACATGCCCGACGGTGACAGACGGCTCATATGGGCATTCCCGACATACTCATGGGGAATACCACCCGTCGTAGCCTATTTCATCAAACACTTCATACCGGGCCGCAACATATCCGATGCAAAGCATATAATGCTTACAAGCTGCGGCGACGATATGGGACTGACAGACCGCCAATGGCGGAAACTTATGCGAAATCGCGGTTTCAATACGGCAGGCGCCTATGCCGTGGTAATGCCCAATACATATACGCTGATGGAGGGCTTTGACGTTGACGCGCCCGAACTTTCCGCGGCCAAATTAACAGCATCGGAAGGCACTCTTATAGCCATAGCCGAATCTGTCATGACCGACGGACAAGACATTCTTGTCAGAAAACCGTTCTCGTGGATCAAATCACGCATAATATACCCTTGGTTCAGACGCTATGCAATGTCACCGAAACCATTCCACACACACGAAGCCTGTATAAGCTGCGGAAAATGCGCCACCTTATGCCCGATGGCGAACATAACCATGGAAGCCGGGCGCCCGAAATGGGGCGATGCCTGCGCACTATGCCTGCGGTGCTACCATAGCTGCCCACGACATGCGATAGCCTACGGAAAAGCCACCGACGGCAAAGGTCAATGGAAGTGCTCCTAACGCATGCCTATCTACGTTTCCTGACTGCCTTTATTCCTTTCTTGGCCACATACTTCTTAAGGTCGGAAAAGTTCCCTCGGAAGATGTCAATATCGACGGCATGGTCGATGCCTTTGCACACTCCTTTTTCGGTAAACTGCCATATCTCCCAATGCCGGGCCGACGGCTCCGCACCGTAACGCGCAATCCAGAAATCATAATCATCAAGACCGTGCCCCTTTAAATAATCTATATAATAGTTGTTGTATGTATAGATTATTGGCTTTACTCCGTAGTGTTTTTCTACGAGCCGGAGCCATTGTTTTGCCATCCGCACCACCTTTTTATGCTCTTTCTGCATGATGCTTTTAGGTATTTCCAGGTCGAGCACAGGCGGCAAATCGCCTGCCGCAAGCGGAGTATTCGCAATGAAATACCGCACCTGGGCTTCTACCGGCGACGATACCGACAAAAAATGGTAAGCCCCGCGTATTATTCCGCACCGTTTTGCCTCGCGGAAATTGCGTTCGAAAGTCGGGTCTTTTATGGTTGTACCCTGCGTACTTTTCATTAGTGCGAACAGCACCGGTTGCGCATATTTTGCTTTCTGCTTTCCGGGCGGCACCTTACCGTTTGCATCGGCACGAAGCGAAAGCTTGGTCCAATCGATTTTCTTCTGATATTTCGACACGTCAATACCATAGCACAGATGTCCGCACCTGAAACGCCGCCCTTTCTGCTTTGGCAGCGCACCCTTGCGCCATATGCCGAAGTCTATTGTGCCGTCGGAATAAACAAGCCGTCCGATGCCATTCTTATATCCCATATCCCAATAGCCGTAATAGGTATTACCGTTAGAATAGCGGCATACGCCGTAGCCATGCTGCTTCCCGTGGCGTACGCCTCCTTCATAATCATAGCTTCCGGTATGCAGGGTAGCCGCCGACGCGACAAACGCAATCAACAGGACAAAAACAGCGGAGCACCGCCTTGTATTTAAGCGCTTTAAAATATCCATTTATAGTGTCATTGGCTATGTTATGGCGACAAAAACAGATTGTGTGCCACAAATATAAACGTTTTTTTCGAGCCAAGCGGTCTTTGGCTCTTGACAATTTACGATACTTTTAGTATTTTTGCTTGATTTTTCGCAAATGGAGCAGCTGCTTTACATACTGCCACGAGGCATTGCCATAGGCTTGCTGATATCGGCCCCGATGGGTCCGATAGGTATGCTCGTAATACAGCGCACCCTCGGCAAGGGACGCTGGCCAGGCTTCTTCACCGGCGTCGGAGCGGCTCTTAGCGACCTTATATATTGCCTGCTGACGGGCTTCTGTCTCAGCTTCGTCACCGATTTCATCGACAGGCATCAGCTGATAATCCAAATAATAGGCAGTATAGTGCTGGCGGCATTCGGCTTGTACCTTTTCAAGAAAAATCCCACACGTTCGCTGCGAACACCCGATGTCAAGACCACCAACTATTGGAGCGATTTCGTCACGGGCTTCCTGCTTACATTTTCCAATCCGCTGATACTGTTCTTCATAATAGGCCTGTTCGCACGGTTCAACTATATACTGCCCGAATTCGGAATACATCACCACATTGCGGCATATACCACCATATTCGGCGGCGCTTTGCTGTGGTGGTATGGCGTGACGACGCTCGTGCACAGGCTCGGCAGACGCATAAACGTGCGCTCTCTGCGTCTTATAAACAGAATAATCGGCTCTCTCCTGATTGCAATGGCAATAGCCGGCACTATAATGGCAACCTACGACATCTTCACCTGAACATGGATTTCAAAACAATAGCAATACCACGCATCGATTCTCTTGACGAACTCGACTCGTCAGACGGAATAATCCAAATCCTCGACACTCAAGGCACTCGTGCAACAATCGACAAGGCCAATTGGGCCAATGAATATCCCTACCGTCCGCTCGCAACATTTGCCGCCGCATATTCAGGCCGGTATCTATATGTCGATTTCCTGACAAGATGTAACTACCTTCGCGCCGTAAACAGCGCCGACCAGTCGCCGGTCAGTCAGGATTCTTGTGTAGAAGTATTCCTGCAACCACGTGAAGACGGCGAATACTGGAACTTCGAGTTCAACTGCATCGGTGCAATCAATGCCTCACACCGGCTCAGACGTCCCGAACCGACACGGTTGAACGCAGAGGAACTGGCATCGGTACGCCGCTATCCGTCGTGCGGCACAAGGCCTTTCCGCGAAGTCGAAGGACTGTTCACATGGAATTTGCTCGTTGCCATCCCTCTCTCTCTTTTGGGAATTGAAAATCCGCCACACGGCACAACGATACGGGGCAACTTCTACAAATGCGCATCAGAGGCATCGCGTCCGCACTACCTTAGCTGGAACCGCATAGCAACGCCAAAGCCCGACTATCACCGACCGGAGTTCTTCGGCAAAATAATCCTCGAATGACAAAAACGAAAATCATAGCGGCGCTGACAGCAGTCTTTGCCTGCATATTGCCTGCCAAGTCTGCCGCCCCCGTAAAAATCGAATATGAGGCATCGCTGAACGTCAATGCCTCGACAGGCAATTTCGCCCCCTACATGCTCGCATCATGGAACTACGGCCGGTTCAACGGTGCTAACGGCATATGGCACGACGGTATGCTCAAAAAAGAGATGACACTCGACAAGCGCTTCAACTGGGGTGCCGGCGTAGAATATCTTCTCGGCTACGGTTCTGCGGCTGAATACAGCCGCTACGATGCCGCAAACGACAAATGGGGCTTTTCAAGCGTGCGTCAGGCTCCGGTGCGACTCCATCAGCTATACGCCGAAGTGAAATTCCGAGGCGTATATCTTCTTGCAGGCATGAAGGAACGACGGTCGGGCATTGTCGACAACAGGCTTTCATCGGGCGACCTCACTCGGAGCAACAACGCGTGCCCTATCCCCGGCGTCGCGGTCGGATTTGTGGATTTCCAGAACATACCGTTCACCGACGGATGGGTGCAAATCGACGGAGAAATAATGTATGGCCGCTTCATGGACAAGGACTACCGTACAAAGACTTTCAGCCACTACAACGGCCACATCAGCCTCGACAACTGGTACACATACAAACGGTGCTATTTCCGCACAAAACCGTCGATGCCGTTTTCGGTAACTGTAGGCATGCAGACTGCCGGAGTTTTTGCAGGATACACCAAATGGTATTCAAAAGGCAAAGTGGTGCGTGAAGCATACCGTGGCTTTCATTTCAGAGACATTTTCGATATGTTCTTCCCCATCGAGGGAAACGGCGACAGCTACTACAAAGGCAACTCATTAGGTTCTTGGGACTTCAAGGCCCGATATGATTTCAGCAACGGCAGCCGTCTCTCGGCATATTTCGAATGGCCGTGGGAGGACGGCTCCGGCATAGGCAAAGCCACCGGCTGGGACGGTCTTTGGGGGCTTCAATACGACTTTGGCAAAAAAGGAATAGTCAGCAAAGCTGTTATCGAATATTTCGACTTCACCAACCAGTCCGGCCCCATACACTGGGCTCCGGGCGACCGTCCGGGAACCGATATAACTTCGTCGGTCACCGGCGGCGACAACTACTACAACAACGACGTCTACGGCCCCTACTCGAACTACGGCATGAGCATAGGCTCGCCTTTTGTTGTATCGCCGCTTTATAACCTCGACGGCTATCCCGAATACACCCACAACCGTGCCCGTGGCTTCCACGCCGCCCTCGAAGGTCTCGTTTCAGACGCCTGGAACTATACGGCAATGGTGAGCTACCAACGTGCCGGAGGCATGGGACGCCGCCCGATTGCAAAACGGCTGCACGACACATCGGCGAAACTCGCCGTGGCATGGAAGCCGTGCGACAAACTCAAAGGCCTCTCGCTCAAAGCCGAGGTGGCATTCGATGCCGGAAATCTGCGCGGAAACAATTTCGGCGCACTAATCGGCCTGTCCTACTCAGGTTCTTTTAAAATAGGCAAAAAACAATGAAAGCGAAACACTATACCATAATGGCATTGACGGCCATAATATGTCTCGCGCTCAGTAGCTGCACACAGAACAACGGGCACATAGGCAAGCTGTTCGGCTCTTGGGCGTTGGTTGCAATGGACGTCGACAGCGAACCGTATGAGCCAAACTGCGAAACATACCTCAGCTTTCAGAGCAACGTAGCCGTGTTCATGCACGACACCGGCAATTATGAGTACGCCAACCGCGTGTGCACCTGGAGCCGCCACGAAAATATCATCAGTTTCGACTTCGACCATCACGACGACAAGAACCCGGCAGGCACCGACACATATGCACCGCCTGAATGGCTGTTGCTCGATGATTTGAAAATCGCAATGACAATAACGCGCCTCGACAACGGGCACCTCGACATGGTGTATCTGAACGAAGGCAAGTCCTATACATACAAATTCGAACGCACATGGTAGACACAGGCAAAGGATTGGCGCTGGTGACCGGCGCCGACGGATTTATAGGTTCGCACCTCGTAGAAGCACTCTTGGCGGCCGGCTATAGGGTCAGAGCACTGGCTCAGTACAACTCATTCAATAACTGGGGCTGGCTCGAAGACATTGCGCCACGGCCTGAACTTGAAATCGTATGCGGCGATGTCCGTGACCCGGATTTCTGCCGCCATATCGCAAAGGGCACCGACATAATATTCCACTTGGCTGCGCTGATTGCCATTCCATACAGCTACGTGGCACCCGACAGCTATGTCGACACAAACATAAAAGGAACTCTGAACATGTGTCAGGCGGCACGCGACGCCGGTGTGCGGCGCATCGTCGTCACTTCAACAAGCGAAGTATATGGAACCGCACAATACGTGCCCATCGACGAGAAGCATCCGCGCCAGCCGCAATCGCCCTACTCCGCCACAAAAATCGGAGCAGACGCTATTGCGAAAAGTTTCTTCAACGCATTCGACCTGCCGGTAGTCATAGCGCGTCCGTTCAACACATTCGGCCCGAGGCAGAGCGCAAGAGCCATAATACCCACCATTATTACACAGATTGCATCGGGTAAGGACAAAATAAAACTCGGCGACCTCACCCCGACACGCGACTTCAACTACGTCGAAGACACCGCTGCCGGCTTTATAGCATTGGCGGAAGCTGCCGGCATCGAAGGAATGGAAATCAACATTGCCACGGGAACAGAAATATCGATGGGCGACACATTCGCGCTTATCGCAAAAATTATGGGCAAAGATGTAAGCGAAATCACCGATGAGCAGCGTCTGCGGCCGAAAAAAAGCGAAGTAAACCGTCTGTGCGGCGACAACACACTTATAACGTCCCTCACAGAGTGGAGACCCCGGCATTCGTTCGAAGAAGGACTTCGCAAAACCATCGACTGGTTCATAAAGCCCGAAAACCTTGCGAAATACAAACCCGAAATCTACAACAGATGACAGCCGTAAAATCGCCCGACAGCCTCGGCTTTCTGTTTCTCGGAGGCGCTAAACGCGTCACCATGGCGCAGATGCTCAAAGAGGCATGTGCCATCCGTGGCATCGATTGCTCAATAACAGGCTATGAACTTGACGCCCATTCTGCACTTGCATCGGTCGGTGAAGTCGTCGAGGGCACACGCTGGAGCGACCCGACAATCTTTGCCGAACTCGACAAGCTTTGTGAGAGCCGCCGAATATCGGTTGTGCTCCCCTTTGTCGACGGGGCGGTTGGCATTGCAGCCGAATTCGTGGCTCGACATTCTTCCACCGGCGTTTTCGCACCCGTCAGCCCCCGGCAAGAAGTCGACCGCATGTTCGACAAGTGTGCGGCGGCCGAATATTTCGAGCGCCTCGGCCTACCAATACCTGCCACATACCGCATCGGGGCACCATGCGGCAAACTCATTGCCAAACCTCGCTACGGGTCGGCATCGAAAGGAATAGTCGAAATCAACGGTCTACAGAAGCTCTACGAACTGCAGGCATCCAAATACCTTATACAAGAACGGTTCGACAACCGCGAAGAAATAACCGTAGACTGCTACGTAGGCATGCGCACGGGCCAGATTGCCGCCCTTAGTCCGAGGCTCCGAGGCGAAGTGAGTGGCGGTGAGGCTGTCCGCACCGAAACCATAGCCGACGCCGACGCCGACGCATTGGCAAGACGCGTACTTGTTGCCACAGAACTGCGGGGAGCAGTTACCGTGCAGCTGCTCCGCGACCTTGACAGCGGACGCCTTATGGTAATGGAAATCAATCCACGCCTTGGCGGCGGAGCCGTCGCCTCCGTGCATGCAGGTGTCGACCTCCCGGGCTTGATTATAGACGATGCACTCGGCAGACCGCTAAAGACACAACGGGCCGAACCGGGCGTAGAGACCGTGCGGTATCTTGCCGATGTCGTTTTTTACCCAAATAAAGATTAGAATGACTGACAATCACGTTATAATCATAGCCGAGGCCGGCGTAAACCACAACGGGAACCTCGACATGGCACGCCGGATGGTGCACGAAGCCCGTCGTGCAGGTGCCGACTATGTGAAATTCCAGACGGCCGTACCCGAACTTGTAATATCGGCCTTCGCGCCTAAAGCCGAGTACCAAAAAGAAACAACAGGAGCAGCACAGAGCCAACTCGACATGTGCCGGGCCATACATTTGCCGCTCTGCGACTATGCCGGTCTGAAGCAGTTATGCGACGAGGAAAAAATCGGATTCATGAGCACTCCGTTCGACCTTGTATCAATCGACTGCCTGATACCGCTTGACATGGATTTCTGGAAAATACCGTCAGGCGAAATCACCAATCTGCCGTATTTGCGCAAAATAGGCGCTCTCGGCAAACGGATAATCATGTCGACAGGCATGGCGACCCTCGACGAAGTGGGCTGCGCCCTACAAGTTCTCGAACAGGCCGGAACACCCCGAAGCTCTGTCTATCTGCTGCACTGCACCACCCAATACCCGGCACCACTCGAGTCTGTGAACCTACGCGCCATGGATGCCCTTGCCACACTCGGTGCAGCCGGCGTCGGATACAGCGACCATACCGTCGGCATTGAAGTCGCTGTCGCGGCGGTCGGACGAGGCGCAAAAATCATTGAAAAACATTTCACGCTCGACCGCTCCCTGCCGGGACCCGACCATAAAGCATCACTCGAGCCAAACGAGTTGGCCGAACTCGTGGCTGCCGTACGCCGGACAGAATCCGCCCTCGGTTCAGGGTCGAAAAATGTCGCGGACGCCGAACGGCCCAACATCGAGGTCGCACGAAAAAGCATCGTAGCGGCACGCAACATAGCACAAGGCGAAACTTTCTCCGAAGAAAACATAACGGTAAAACGCCCGGGAAACGGAATTTCGCCAATGTTGTGGGACTCTGTAATCGGCCGCACCGCCACAAGAGCATTTTCAGCCGACGAACTTATTACATTATAACATTTAGCAAAACGTTGTCTTATATAATGACGGCGGCCAAGTATTGGCCGCCGTCATTCATTTGTGGTTTCGTGGATTGTTGTTTTGTGCGCATGTGCGTTCCTGCACAGATTTTTCATCAGCCGAGCCATCATTGGCGTGGTCTACGGCCGCTCCCGGATATTTGTTCACAGCACGGTCGCGCTGTGCATCCGATGGATTGTCATGACGGTTTTCTTTCATAATCGTTCAAGTTTTTGATTATGTCAGAAAAACGCATCTTGCCCCGTTATTGTTCGGCGTCCAGCAAAGGCAGACGGTTCATCTCTTCAATATAATTAAGGATAGCGTCACGCCCGAGACCCTTTTCACTTGATGTGCGGAACACTGGGGGCAATTCCTCCCACGTTTCGAGCAACTGCTTGAGGTAGGCTTCTGTCTGAAGTCCGGCCGCAGTGGCCGACTGCTTGTCCATTTTCGTAAACACGATGCTGAAAGGCACACCGTTTTCACCGAGCCATTCCATAAAGTCGAGGTCTATCTTCTGAGGCTTATGGCGGCTGTCTATCAGCACAAACAGATTTGTCATCTGCTCGCGACCGAGTATGTAGCTCTTTATAATACATTCAAGACGTTCACGGTCGGCCTTGCTGCGGCGGGCATAGCCATAGCCGGGCAAATCGACAATATACCAGCTGTCATTTACAAGAAAATGATTTATCAGCATAGTCTTTCCCGGCGTAGACGATGTCATTGCCAGTCCTTTCTTACCCGTCAGCATGTTGATTAGCGAAGACTTGCCCACGTTCGAGCGACCAATGAAAGCATATTCATGGCGTATGTCGGCCGGACATTTGCGGTAGTCCGTATTACTTATTATAAAACGTGCGGTATTTACTATCATAATTTTCAATTAAGGAGGCTTCGGAGCCTTTTACAGCACAAAGGTACTACTTTTTCCGAAAAAACGGGCATTACACCCGTAAAACATATACTTGAATTATACTGAAAATGAGTAATTTTGCGGTGAAAAACCAATAATAACGGACTATGCCTGAACAAATCAGATTTGAATCGATAAAACAATTCAACGACCTCTACGGATTTGCCAATCTGCACCCCCTTGTAAGCGTAGGCCGTTACGACGGCGCTCCGAACACGGGAGTAACGACATACCAATACGACATCTATGCCATTTTCATCAAAGAGACAAAAGGCTGCAGCCTCAATTATGGCCTCACACGGTATGATTTCGATGAAATGTCGGTAGTCTCTTTTGCTCCCGGCCAAAAAGTGACGAGCATTGTCGAACCTGACACGCCGAACATAAAATGGACAGTGCTTGCCTTTCATCCCGACTTCCTGTCGCGTACGGGATTGGGCAAAAAAATGTCCGGCTATGAGTTCTTTTCATACAACAGCAATGAAGCCCTTCATCTCTCTGAAGAAGAGGTAAAAACCATCAACTCTGTAATATCTCTGATTGAACACGAAATGCAGCACGCCATCGACAGGCATTCGCGCAACATAATCGTATCGAACATAGAAGTCTTCCTGGACTACTGCATGAGGTTCTATGAACGTCAATTCATTACCCGAGAGGTCATCAATAATACTGTTATCGAGAAATTCCAACAGATGCTCATGGGATATATCGCCAACAAAGCCGAACACGAAGGACTTCCGTCTGTCGCTTATTTTGCCGACCGCCTCAATCTTTCGCCCGGCTACTTCGGCGAGCTTGTGAAAACAGCCACAGGCCAAACAGCAAAAGACTTCATTTCAAACTGCATGGTAAATGCTGCAAGAGAACTCCTGAACGAAATGTCTCTTAACATCTCACAAGTGAGCTACCGACTTGGCTTTGACTATCCGCAGCATTTTGTGCGATTTTTCAAGCGGCGCACCGGCAAGACACCCAAAGAATACCGCAATACAGCCAACTGAACATACTTTCCGCATACAAAAAATACTCACCCCGGCATATAACCGGGGTTTCGTCGTTCTGATAGAAAACTTATTTAAGGAGAAAAGAATGTTGAAAAGGTTGCTTTATAGATAATTGCGTACACATTTTGTATGGTCTGACTTTTTTCCTACCTTGCTTCACAGCAAAGCTTCGTATTTATTTGCGTGGTGCAAAGTAACGACATTAATTCGGCAAATGCAAACAGAAAAACATCAATAAAATATTATTTAATATTTATTGGCTTATTTTTAGTATTTACAGATTGCACAACACGCGTAAATCCATAAAAAAACTAAAATCATTAGGCCGCTCAGAGTAAAAAAGCTAACTTTGGTGCATAAAAATATGCGGACTATTCCGTTCGCGGGAACACTCCGACACCACACTTCATCAAACATGCCCAAAGACAGAACAAAAGAAGAAGAGACGCTGAGCGCCCTGTTGCGTGACCCGGCCACTGTCCGCGAGGCATTCGGTGATGTGATACGTCTATACAGCGAACCGCTGTATTGGACCATACGACGTATGGTGGGCGACCATGAAGATGCCAACGACATCCTGCAAAACACATTTATGAAAGCATGGAGTTCGCTCGAGAACTTCAGAGGAGAAGCCAAACTCTCGACATGGCTATACAAAATCGCCATAAACGAAAGCCTCAGCCATCTCGAACGCGAAAAACGCCGCACCGGCATATCGCTCGACGAACCCGAAGCCGCAGCCGCAGCGAACATCGCGGCCGACTCCGATATGGACGGCGAACGCCTCGCAACACTTTTGAGACAGGCCATTGCCACATTGCCCGAGAAACAACGGCTCGTATTCAACATGAAGTATTTCGACGACATGAAATATGAAGAAATGTCTGAGATACTCGGAACTTCGGTAGGGGCACTCAAAGCATCGTACCATCTCGCGACAAAAAAAATCGAACAATTTTTTGACAACATCGATTAAACCTAAAAGGAACAGACGAGTCAAAACAATACAACCCATATTCTACCAGATGGCACGACAAAGTGAAAACATACTACAGACAGCTCGCAGGCAAGGACTTGCCACGCCCTCGGCAGGCTTGAAAGTACCCGACGGATACTTCGATGCCTTCTGCCGTACGATGTCCGACTCGTTGCCATTCCGACAGGAAATTGAAGACCCCGAAGCCGCCGACAAAGAATTGCAGCCGAAAACTTTTTGGGCGAAAATACGTCCATATGTCTATATGGCGGCGATGTTTGCCGGAGTATGGTGCATGCTGCAGATGTTCGCCTCTCTGACCGGTGCCGGGAAGCTGCAGCCGATAGACGACAATCCGATAATGGCAAGCGCTCTGTCTGACGACAATTTCGTAATGGACTACATCTACGACGATATTACCTCATGGGATGTGCTCGACGAAATGCTCGAAGACGAGAACATCGATGCCGGCACTATCATGGACGGTCTTTCGGAAAACGAGACAACAACGGAGCCTCAAGGCGATTACATATTACCGCAATAACCAATGCCAAAATGACATACACAATCAAAGCCTTATTCCTATTAATCGCTGCAATGGCGACTTGCAGCGCCGCGGCACAGACACCCCTTAGCGAAAACGAACGCGAACGGGCTTTGACAGAGATGAGGGCTTATAAACACCAATTCATTGCCAAGGAACTCAATCTGAGCAAAGAGCAGCAGAGCGGCTTCTTCCCCGTCTACGACGAGATGGACGACAAACTCATGCAAATCAACTTGGAGACACGCGAACTCGAACGCGCGGTAAACGAAAACAAAGAGGCTTCTGACACTGAAATCGAAGCTGCAGCAACGGCCATATTCAACCAAAAGGAGCGCGAGGGCAAAATAGAAAACGAATATTTCGACAAGTTCAAAGAAGTGCTCACGCCACGACAGCTGCTGCTGCTCAAAAGCGCCGAAAAGAAATTCACCCAACGGCTCGTAAGACACCACAGACGTCTCCGTCAGCGTTAACGGGTCGTTAAAAAAATCCACATTATGCCAGTAAGAACACCGGCTGAGACACTTGAAACAGCCTCCAATGCCGGATTGGCAAAAGCATCCGGCCGTACACTGCCACACCTTGCAATCGGAAGCATCCTCGCAGGCGCTTACATAGCCCTCGGTGGTGCTTTGTCAATTATCATAGGTTATGGTTTTCCACAGTTATCAGCCGCCAACCCGGGCCTTCAACGCCTGTTGAGCGGTCTTGTATTTCCTGTGGGACTGATGCTCGTTGTCATTTTGGGCGCCGACCTTTTCACCGGCAACAACGCCCTTCTGGTACCGCCGTGCATGCAACGCAAACTATCTGTGGCCGCAATGATGCGCAACTGGACCATCGTATGGCTAGGCAACTTTGTCGGAGCACTCATCGTGGCATATTTTTTGGTTTACCTTACCGGGCTGACCGCATCGGCGCCGTATGCCAAAGCTGTCGAAGCCATAGGCATCGCCAAGACATCGGCATCGCCCGGGACCATATTTCTCAAAGGCATAGGCGCCAACTGGTGTGTATGTCTGGCCGTATGGCTCGCCCTCAGCGGCAGACACCTTGGAGAAAAACTCATCGCCTGCGAAATACCCGTAATGGCATTTGTAGCGCTCGGCTTCGAGCACTGCGTGGCAAACATGTTCTTCCTGCCGCTTGCAATGATGCAGGGCGCCCCCGTATCAGTCTTGGAAATGCTCACAAGCAACCTGCTTCCGGCAACATTGGGCAACATAGTCGGCGGAGCTCTTTTCGTAGGCCTTCCCTACTACTACCTCAACCGCAACAAAGCCTGACGGCGCCCACCGTTTGCAGCCCAAGGCAACCGCAAAATATTTTGTTTTGCGCTCGCTTATTCGTATCTTTGGCTTCGCCTTAAATACTTCCGTTCGGCAAAAACAAAATAATTTTGTTTTTGCGCTCGCTTATTCGTATTTTTGTAGCCTAAAGCATTTGGAACATGACAATCCGCAAAACGATACTTACCTTATTGCTTGTGGCGGCATCGGCGACGGCTACGATTGCCGGGCCTATCGACGATGCGCGCAAGTTATACCGCGAGGGCGACTATGACGCCGTAATCGAAAAACTGAGGCCGGTAGTGAAGCGTTCGCCGCGCGACGGCAACGCCACATTTTTCTACGGCGCGTCGCTGTTGGCGACAGGGAATGTCGAGGAGGCCTTGCCGCAGCTGAAAGTGGCCGAAAGCCGGGGCGTGGGCGAGGCATCGCGCATGTTGGCCGAGACCGCCCTCGACAACTACGACGTCAATTCGGCCGAAGAACATCTCGACAAATGGTCGGCAAACCTGAAAAAGGCAAAGAAAAGCGCATCTGAAGAGTTCGAGACCCTCACGTCGAAGATGATACAGATGCGAAACATGCTCGAACGTGTCGAGCGCATCGAAATCATCGATTCGCTCACAGTCGACAGCATCGATTTCTTCGAAAGCTACCGCCTCGCCGGTGCCGCAGGCCGGATATTGCCTCCCGACGCCGTAAGCCGACTCGGCGCGGGCTCCGACGCCGAAGAGCTGTCGACCGCATATATGCCCGAGAACCACAGCGAGATATTATGGGCGGCAGCCGACAGCAGCGGCATATTCAGACTATACGGCGCCGACATACTTGACGACGGCACCGTAGACCATGCCGCTCCGCTCGACGACAAACTCGGCGACGGCGGCAATGCCCGATACCCGTTCCTAATGCCCGACGGCATGACGCTCTACTTCGCATCTGACGGCAACGGCTCGCTCGGCGGATATGACATTTTCATGACCCGACGCACCGACTCCGACAACGGTGGAAAAGAATTCTTCCAACCACAGAACCTCGGAATGCCGTATAACTCGCCCTACAACGACTACATGCTCGCCATCGACGAGACTTCGGGCCTGGGATGGTGGGCCTCTGACCGCAACCGCATTCCCGGCAAAGTCACCATATACATATTTGCACCGTCGCCCATGCGCATCAATGCCGACACCTCCGACCCGTCGCTGATTGCGCTTGCACGCCTGTCCGACATATCTCTTACGCAGAAAAAAGGTGTCGACTATAAGGCTCTTCTCGAATCAAAGCTGCCTTCACAAACCGACAAAAGCAGCATAAGTTCGGCATCGCCGCGTTTCAGCATCGACTTGGGCAAGGGAAAAGTATATTACCGTCTTTCCGACTTCCGTAACGGCGACGCACGCAGCGCCATGCTCGACGCACTTGCGACAGAAGCCACGCTGCGCAAGCATCTTGCCGACGAAGAAGCCCTACGAAGCCGCTACCGCAAAGGCGACCGTTCGGTCTCCGATGCCATCCTCGACTCGGAAGCCCGTACAAACACCCTGCGACAAAGAATCAAAGAGCAGCGTAACGCAGCCGTCAGGCTTGAAAACCGCTGACAGCCGACCATAAAAAGCATTTTAACATCACAACCACAATAGACCAATGAAACTCACCGTAGTCCTCCTAATCGTATTGGCCGTAGTACTGCTGATAGTGTTCTTCTACTACTGCCCGTTCTTCCTATGGATATCGGCACGCGTAAGCGGTGTTCGCATATCCCTTATGCAGCTTGTTCTGATGCGCATACGCCAGGTGCCTGCAAGCGTTATAGTGCGTGCCCTTATCGAAGCCCACAAGGCCGGACTTAAAGACGTGACACGTGACGACCTCGAAGCGCACTACCTCGCAGGCGGCAACGTAGAACGTGTCGTACACGCCCTTGTATCGGCCTCCAAAGCCAACATCGACCTCGGCTTCAAGATGGCTACGGCCATCGACCTGGCCGGCCGCGACGTGTTCCAGGCCGTGCAGATGAGCGTAAACCCCAAGGTCATCGACACCCCGCCGGTGACAGCCGTGGCAAAAGACGGCATCCAGCTTATTGCCAAAGCCCGTGTCACAGTCCGCGCCAACATCCGCCAGCTTGTCGGCGGCGCAGGCGAAGATACCGTCCTGGCACGTGTCGGCGAAGGCATCGTATCGTCTATCGGCTCGGCCGAAAGCCATAAGCAGGTGCTTGAGAACCCCGACTCCATATCGAAACTTGTACTGCGAAAAGGTCTCGACTCAGGCACGGCATTCGAAATTCTCTCCATCGACATCGCCGATATCGACATAGGCCGCAACATCGGCGCCGCCTTGCAGATAGACCAGGCTCAGGCCGACAAGAACATAGCCCAGGCCAAGGCTGAAGAGCGTCGCGCAATGGCAATCGCACGCGAGCAAGAGATGAAAGCCCTCGCCCAGGAAGCACGCGCCAAAGTAATCGAGGCAGAATGCGAGTTGCCAAAAGCAATGGCACAAGCCTTCCTCTCGGGCAACCTCGGCATCATGGACTACTACCGCATGAAAAATATCGAGGCAGACACGGCCATGCGCCAGTCGCTCGGCGATTCTCCGACAGCAACCCCTGAAATAAAAGAATGACACTGCTGCTCATATCTCTCGCCGTGCTAATCGGCGGATACTTTGTCTACGGTCTTATCGCAGAGCGGATTTTCGGCATAGAGCCCGAACGTCCGACCCCGGCCATGACCCATGCCGACGGCATCGACTACATTGTCATGCCGACATGGAAAGTGTTCCTGATTCAGTTTCTCAACATCGCCGGTTTAGGGCCGATTTTCGGCGCCATAATGGGCGTGATGTTCGGCCCCTCGGCTTTCATATGGATTGTCGCCGGCACCATCTTCGGCGGTGCCGTGCACGATTTCATATCGGCCATGATGTCGTTGCGCAGCAACGGCGCCTCGCTGCCCGAACTTGTGGGGCGCGAACTCGGCCCCGTGATAAAACAAGTGCTGCGAGTAGTCTCGACCGTTCTTCTCATCCTTGTAGCCGCCGTCTTTGTCGTGACACCGGCTTCGCTGCTTGCCGGGATGACACCCGACTGGGCATCGACAATCTTTTGGATAGGACTGATTTTCGTATATTACATGCTGGCGACCCTGCTCCCCATCGACAAACTGATAGGGCGCTTTTATCCCATATTCGGTTTTGCTCTCCTGTTCATGGCCGCCGGCCTGCTGTGCGTGCTTCTGTTCGGCGGGCATACGATTCCCGACGGAATAAACGAGGGGCTTATGAACCACCACTCATCGCCGGATACGCATCCCATATTTCCGATGATGTTCGTAAGCATAGCCTGCGGTGCCATTTCAGGATTTCACGCCACCCAATCGCCTATGATGGCCCGGTGCCTTAAAAACGAAAGGCTCGCACGGCCCGTATTCTACGGTGCCATGGTGGCCGAAGGCATCGTTGCCCTCGTGTGGGCAGCTGCAGCCATTACGTTTACCGGGGGTTACGAAGGGCTGGCGGAATATATGGGCAGCCATGCAGGCGCCGGTGCGCTCGTGCACGACATCTCTGTAGGATGGCTCGGTACAATCGGCGGTTTTCTCGCGCTGCTCGGCGTCATAGCCGCGCCCATTACCACAGGCGACACGGCACTACGTTCGGCAAGGCTTACGGTTGCCGATTTCCTTAAGTCGGACCAGTCGAAATTCAGCAGACGCATAGCAGTGTCCCTTCCCATTTTCGCCGCCACATTCGCGCTGATGCTTATAGATTTCAATGTGCTGTGGCGCTACTTTGCATGGACAAACCAGACCTTGGCCGCCTTTACGCTATGGGCCGCCACTGTCTATCTGGCACGCCACGGCAAGACATACATCATAACGCTGATACCGGCACTATTCATGACTATGGTAGTGGTGAGCTACATTCTGTTCGCACCGTCGCCCGAGGGCTTCGGTCTACCGCTCTGGCTTGCCATAACAGTTGCTGCTGTCACCGATGCCGTATGCCTGTATCTATTTGCCAAAAGCCTCATCACTCAAAAAGGATGCAACCCGGCGAGCATTGCAGACATTGAATAAAAAGCCTTTATGGATTTTAGAAATATCATAAACTCTACACGACAATATAACTTCCACAGCCACACACAATACTGCGACGGACGCGCCGACATGGCAAGCATGGCGGCATCGGCTGTCGCATCGGGCATGCTCCACTACGGCTTTACTCCGCACAGCCCGATACCGTTCAAATCGCCGTGCAACATGGCGTTCGAATGCGTTGACGAGTTCTTCGACGAAGCCGAACGTCTCAGGCATCTGCCCGAACTTGCTTCATGCCGATTCTATACCGGCATGGAAATCGACTACATCGACAATTCCTGGGGGCCGGCAAACGAATACTTCAGAACTTTGCCATTGGACTACAGCATAGGCTCGGTGCATTTCATCCCCTCGCAAAGCGGTGAGCCGGTCGACATCGACGGACATTTCGACAATTTCAAACGCCGGATGTCAGAGCATTTCAGGGGCGACATCGACTATGTGGTCGACACTTTCTTCGCGCAGTCGCGCGCCATGATAGAAGCCGGCGGATTCGACATTCTCGGACACTTCGACAAAGTCGGCCAAAACGCATCGCTGTACGCCCCCGGCATCGAAGACGGCGAGCACTACAGCACTTTGGTGCAAAGCCTTATCGACCAGATAATCGAAAAAGACCTCACCATAGAGCTTAACACCAAAGCATATGCCGAACACGGCCGTTTCTTCCCCGGCTTGCGCTATCTGCCACAGCTCGTAAAAGCCGGTATTACAATAGTCGTAAACAGCGACGCCCACCACCCCGACCGTATCGACGCTTCGAGAGCCGATGCTTTCGCCATACTCGACCGACTGAAAAATGCGTAGCCTCGAATTGCTCTCACCGGCGCGTGACGCGGCGACGGGCCGCATCGCCATACTTGCAGGCGCCGATGCCGTCTACATAGGCGCACCGGCATTCGGGGCAAGGGCTTCGGCCTCGAACAGTATTGCCGACATTGCCGGGCTGGCATCGTTCGCACACCTCTTCAGGGCACGCGTCTATGTGACAATGAACACGATACTCTTTGACGATGAAATCGAAGAAGCCCGAAAAATAGTTTGGCAGCTTTACGCGGCCGGAGTCGACGCCCTCATTGTGCAGGACATGGCATACCTCAATATGGACATGCCGCCCATAGCCTTGCATGCAAGCACACAATGCGACATACGCACTCCCGAAAAAGCCGCACGTCTCGCCAACGCAGGATTTTCGCAGTTGGTGCTTCCGCGCGAGTTCTCGGCCGAACAGATTGCAGAATGCCGTAAAGCGGCCGGCGTGCCGGTCGAGGTATTCGTACATGGTGCCTTGTGCGTGAGCTACAGCGGAGACTGCCAGGCCGGATATGCCGCCATGGGCCGGAGCGCAAACCGTGGCGTATGTCCGCAGATGTGCCGTCTGCCCTACCGCCTCACCGATGCCGACGGCAAAGACCTCGCTCCTGTCCGTCACTATCTGTCTCTCAAAGATTTGAACCAATGCGGCAAACTGCGCACACTTATAGATGCCGGCGCAACATCGTTCAAAATCGAAGGAAGGCTCAAAGACGCGCGTTATGTGGCGAACGTCACGGCGGCATATTCGAAAGCCATCGACGATATAATCAGCTCATCAGGCGGAGAATACGTTCGGGCCTCAGCAGGCATCTGTTCCTATGCCTTCACGCCCGACCTGAACCGTACATTCAACCGAGGGTACACAAATTATTTCATTTCACCCCTCAAACCCGAAAAAATTGCATCGCTCGACACTCCGAAATGGATTGGGCTGCCGGTAGGCACGGTAACATCGCATGACAGTTCCCGTGGCGTCATTACGGCAGACTTGACCACAACGCTCTCAAACGGCGACGGACTGGGATTTTTCGACAAAAACCGGCAATATACGGGCTTCCGCCTCAACCGCATAGAAGGCAAGAGGCTCTATCCGGCAACTCCTATACAATCCATCACCCCTGGCACCAAAATCTACCGGAACAACGACAAGGCCTTTTTCGACATACTCGACCGACACGATGCCGGATGCAACCGCCATATACCCGTATCGTTCACACTCGAAAATATAGATGACGGACATTTTTCCGTAACAGCCAATGACACACGCGGCTGTAGCGCCACAATAGTATGCGAAGCACCATACACAAAGGCCAACAACGACCAAATGCAAGCACGTCGCAACATTTTTGCAAAGCTCGGCGACACCATCTACTGTCTCGACAAAATCGACGACAGGCTCGGCGAACGTTTCATCGCCGCATCGGTTCTCTCGGCTGCAAGACGACAAGCCATCGCCATGCTCGATATAGCGGCTCTGGCCACATACGTTTTCGACAAGCGCAATCCTGACAGTCTCGAAAAAGACGCCTTCGCAACCGTGCCGCCTCTAAGCTACCACGACAACGTTGCCAACAGCCTATCGCGCAAATTCTATACAGACCACGGCGCAACTATCGCTGCCATGGCCTTGGAGACAGCGCCGGCTCCGAAAAAAGACACTCAGGTAATGAGCACCCGATACTGCATACGACGCGAACTCGGAGCGTGCCTGAGAAAAAAAGACGAGGCGTCGAAACTCCCGTCACCGCTGTTCCTGCGCGACCAGTCAAATACTTACCGGCTCGACTTCGACTGCGGAAGATGCGGAATGACGGTCACGAAATGCCGTCAGACGCAATAAACGGCACGCCGTATGCGTTATATCTGTGCAAACGTACAGACATAAATACTCATGAAACTCACCTTCATAGTTCCTCCGTGTTTCGACCACAAACAACCGGCCGAACGGACAGCAGGCTGCACACGTGTGGTGTACCTTGCACCGAACATCTACGAGCTGACGGTCGCGGCACTGCTTGAGAAAAACGACAACAACCAGGTGAGATACCGCGATTTCGTTTACAACAAAACCACAAAAGCACAATTCGATTCATTCATCGCGCGCGACGACAGCGACGTCTATCTGATATGGACGGTCAATCTGTCTATCGCCACCGACCTATACGCCATTGAGCTGATACGCAGTCACAGGCCAAACGTCAAAATCGTGCTAATGGGCCCTGGTCCGACACACTTCGTCAACCGATGCCTTGTAGATGAAAACGTATTTGTCGTACGTGGAGAGCCCGAAGAGACCGTCGATGAACTGATAAAGGCATTCGAGGCAGGAACACCCTTGAATGAAATAAAAGGACTTTCATGGATGTCCGAGCAGGGGCGTATCGTAAACAATCCGCCAAGGCCGCTCATCAAAGACCTGGACAAGCTGCCGTTTGCGGCAAGACATCTGCTCGGCAATGCAGAGTACCACAACCCCAAACTGAAGACGTCGCCCTACACGACGATGATTACATCGCGCAACTGCCCCTACCAATGTCTGTACTGCGTGCCGTCGTCGCTCACCTTCGCCAGGGAAATAGAGTTCCGCAGCGAGCACAAGCGCAAACCCACAATAGGCTTCCGCTCTCCCGAAAATGTCGAAAAAGAAGTCGAGCAGCTTGCGGCCCAAGGCTACAAAGCTATCGGGTTCATGGACGACAACTTCATATGGAACGAAGAGCGCACCGCTGCAATATGCGCCATAATGAAAAAATACGGCATGGCATGGGGCTGTGAGGCTCGCGTCGATGCCATTACCGAGCCCATAGCTAAAATGCTCGGCGAAAGCAACTGCCGCTATATCGACCTTGGTGTAGAATCTTTCAACGACGATATCCTCGCCTATATCCGCAAAGGCATAACGGTGGCCGACATATACCGCGCTATAGGCCTGCTGAAAAAATACGGCGTGCCGGTAAAGCTCAACATACTCATAGGCAGCAGTCCGCTCGAAACACGCGAAACAGTACTGCACACACTGCACGAAGCCAAAAAGCTCGATGTCGACCAGGTGATGTTCAACATCGTGTCACCCTTCCCCGGCACCGAATACTACAAAATCTGTAAAGAAAACGGTTGGCTCGCCACCGACGACTATATACCCACCGACGTGCAGCGCGAGTCCATCCTCAACCTGCCCAACCTGTCATCGAAAGAGATGGAGAAGCTGCTCTTCCGCAACAACCTGAGCTACTTTATCTCGCCACGGTTCATAAACAAGCAAATCCGTCGTTTCAAGTCGTTCGGAGAACTCAAGCACGCACTCAAGGCACTTAAAATAAAACTGTTCGGCTAACATTTAACGCACAACACATATGCGCATCTCCCTGGTCATACTCACATGCAACCAACGAGATACGACCTTGCGCTGTCTACGCTCCCTTCAAAGCCTGATGGCGGAGCCTGACTGCGAAATCATACTTGTCGACAACGGGTCGGTCGACGGCACAGCCGAAATGGTGGCTCATGAGTTCGACCGTATACGGATAATACGCCTCGACAAGAACTGCGGCGTCGCCGTAGGACGCAACACAGGCCTGCGCCTCGCCACAGGGCGACACATGATGATACTCGACAACGACACCATCGCCACTTCCTCGGCCATATTCGCCCTGTCGACATACCTCGACAGACATCCCGAGGTCGGCATCGTAGGTCCTCGGCTCACAAATCCCGACGGCGAAGTCCAGACAAGCTACAAACCCTTTCCGGGGCTTGGCGTGAAAATACGAAACGTCATAGCAGGGAAGAACAGGACATCAATTGCCGCCGACGCACCACGGTCGCCGTTCGAGCCATTCTACATCATCGGAGCGGCACAGATGTTTCCGCGCTACATCTACGAAGCGGTCGGCGGCCTCGATGAAAAAATATTCTACGGACCGGAAGACGCCGACTTCTGCATGGCCGTGCGACGCCTCGGGAAAAAAATCATCTACAACCCCGACATCACAATAATACACGATTGGCAGCGCGCCACCACCTCAAGCCTGCTGTCGGTCGGCGCACGCCGCCATGCGGCAGCCCTGCTCTACTTCTACCGCAAACACCGCCGTTGGTTCTGAAAATGTCAGAACATCAAAATAAATTCGCCATATTTTACATATATGTGAAATATTTGCCGTATTTTTGCGTTATAATACTAAAACAACCAGATAACTATGAGCGAAGTAGAACTCCTTCTTGTCGATAGTAGCGACAAATGCACCTTATATACAATCCAATTCCTCTCTGATGATAAAAATGAATTTGAAAAATTCATTGCCAAATTCAGAAACGACGCCGAACTAAATCCCGATTTTCAAGCAATAATGCGTTTTCTTGAACAAATTATGTCAAATGGCGCTTTGGAGCGATATTTTCGTCGGGAGGGGAAGATGAACGACTCTGTCGTGGCATTGCCTGTACTTAAATCCAAACTTCGCTTGTATTGCCTGCGGCTCACAAATCGGATACTCGTCATTGGGAACGGCGATGTCAAGAATAGCCGCACTTACGAAGAAGACAACACACTGCAAGGCTATGTGATAGACTTGCAAAAGTTCGAACGTCTTTTGAAGCAGGAGATTCGTTCTGGTAATGTCGAAATCACAGAAAGCCAAATAGTAACCGACAAAACCTTTGAGCTATGAGAACCGCCAGTATTCATTTGCAGGAAATATTCAATGAAATCCCGAAAGAAAAGCGTGAGGAAACACGCCTTTCTTTCGCCATCTCAAATAAGATTGACGCCCTTATGCAGGAACAAGGTCTTTCCAAAAAACAGCTTGCCGAGCAAATAGGGAAACGCCCCAGTGAGATAACACGTTGGCTCAGTGGTGAACATAATTTCACCATATCTACCTTGGCAATGCTCTCAACGTTCTTCGGAAAATCGATAATAACAGTCTGATTGCCTGAACTTGTTATCTAAACTGAAGCTATTTCACGCCTCAATCATCTTATATCGGGGCACAAGAAGTTTGATGGCGCACCATGCGAGCAGATAGGACACGGCGCAGATGCTGAACACCACCATGTAAGCCGCCGGTTTTGCAGTAAAGCCCATGAACGAGAATGAATCTCCGGCAGCGGCGGCATAGTCGAACAGCTCGCCGGAGCCTTTGTTGATGATATACGAGCTTATGCCTCCGGCCATGGTGCCCATTCCGACTATCGACCCTACAGTCGATGTGGGGAACATGTCGCCGATAGTAGAATAAAGGTTGGCGCTCCAGGCCTGGTGTGCGGCACCTGCAAGACCGATTATTACGGCCGGCCACCATGCCGAGTACATGCCGAGCGGCTGTGCGAACAAAGCCAGGATAGGAACAAACGCAAACATCAGCATTGCCTTCATACGGCCGGCATAGGGGTTCATGCCACGTTTCTCGACATATAGCTTCGGCAGATAGCCTCCGGCTATCGATAGAACCGTCACGATAAGATATAGCGTGAATATCAAAGCCTGTCCCATCGGGGTATATGAAGCATAGCCGAACTGGTCGGAGAAATATGCCGGTGCCCAAAAAAGGAAGAACCACCACACGCCGTCGGTAAGCGCTTTGCCTGCAATAAATGCCCATGTCTGCCTGAAACAGAAACAGCGCCAAAATGATATCGTTTTGGAAGCGCCGCTGTCGGCCTGCGTCTTAAGCTCATCGGTTTCGTCCTGACGGATATATTCAAGCTCTGCCTTGTTTACGTATTTCGATTTTTCGGGCGCTGAATAAAGGTTTACCCAAAAGCCCATCCATACGAAGCCAAGGGCGCCTATAATCAGAAACGCCATTTCCCAACCCCAAAGCTTGGCGAGGACGGGTATGCACAAAGGTGCCGCAAGGGCGCCGACCGAAGCGCCGGCATTGAACACGGCAGTCGCAAAGGCCCGGTCTTTTTTCGGGAAATACTGCGCCGTGACTTTTATCGCTGCCGGAAAGTTGCCTGCTTCGCCGAGCGCAAGCAAAGCCCGGCAGCCCAAAAAGAGCCATACGCTCACCGAGGCAACAGCAAGAGCAAGAGCGGAACCCGACTTTATGTCATATAACGCTTCGACCGAACCGAGGCCTTCAATCTTCATCGTAGCCCAGCCGCAGGCCGCATGAAGGCAGGCCGCTGCCGACCATATGAAGATGGCCCAAAGATAGCCCTTTCGTGAGCCCATCCAGTCGATGAACTTGCCTGCAAAGAGGCTCACCGCCGCATAGAACAGCGAAAAGAAACCTGTGATTGTGCCGTAGTCGGAGTCCGTCCAATGGAACTCGGGGGCTATGAAGTCCTTCCAGGTCAGCGAAAGCACCTGGCGGTCGAGGTAGTTGACAGTCGTGGCAAAGAAAAGGAGCGAGCAAATAACCCACCGCCAGTTTGTTTTTGCCGTTGCAGTTATCGAAGGTGTGATTTCCATGGTATAGGTATCGGTCGGCAATCAAAAGCCGAAAAATTGTTTTGCGTTATTATAAGATATGTCTTCAACCATACGGCGGACACGTTTTTCTTCATAGCCGTCGAACGGTATAAGACCGTTTTCGACATCGTTGCCTATGATGTTGCAGAGACAGCGACGGAAGTATTCATGCCTCGGATAGGATACGAACGACCGCGAGTCGGTAAGCATGCCCACAAAGCGGCTCAGAAGTCCGAGATTGGAAAGCGTATTCATCTGGCGGCTCATGCCTTCAAGCTGGTCGTTGAACCACCATCCCGAGCCGAACTGTATCTTGCCCGGCACAGACCCGTCCTGAAAATTACCGGCCATCGTCGCGAGCACCTCGTTAGAAGACGGATTGAGATTGTATAGTATAGTCTTGGCAAGCTTGTCGCGACTGTTCAGTCGGTCAAGGAATTTCGCACACGTCTGTGCTGTGCTCCATTCACCGATAGAATCAAAGCCGCTATCAGGCCCGAGTAAGGCCATCATCTTGGAGTTGGAGTTACGTATGGTGCCGTAATGAAACTGCTGCGTCCAACCGGCATCGGCATCCATCTCGCCGAACACCAGCAGCATCTTGCTTTTGAACTTACGTATCTCAAGCTCGTCAAGGGCATGACCGGCAAGCGCCTTGCCGAAGATTAGGGCAATCTCGGCATCTGTGAAATCTTCGGCATAAAACTCCGATATCCCGTGGTCGCTCAACCGGCAGCCTGCCTCGGCGAAAAAGTCATGACGCTTTTGCAGGGCATCAATGAAATCGTCGAAAGTGCGTATGGCAATACCTGACACTTCCGATAGTCGGCCTACATATTCACAGAAAGCGTCGACGTTCTCCACGGCCATGGCCTTGTCGGGGCGCCATGTCGGAAGAACATTTATCTCAAAACCGCTTTCGCGTATACGTCTGTGGTGTTCAAGCGTATCTACAGGGTCGTCGGTGGTGCATACCACTTCGACATTATAGCGCCTCATGAGGCCGCGGGCCGTCATATCTGCGTTTTCGCGTAGCTGACGGTTGCATTCCTCGAAAATACCGCGTGCCGTCTCGGGATTCAGCCGTTCGTCGATGCCGAACGCCGTACGCAATTCGAGATGCGTCCAATGGTAAAGCGGATTGCGGAAGCAATACGGCACCGTCTGCGCCCATTTTTCAAATTTTTCCCAATCGGAAGTATCCTTGCCTGTTATAAAGCGCTCGTCAACTCCGTTGGTGCGCAAAGCACGCCATTTGTAGTGGTCGCCGCCGAGCCACAGCTCGGTGATGGAGCCGAAGCGGTAATCGTCGGCTATCATTGCCGGGTCGAGGTGGCAATGGTAGTCTATTATCGGCAATTTCGCCGCATGGTTGTGGTAGAGGTCTCTCGCCGTCGCCGTTTCGAGCAGAAAATCCTTGTCCATGAAGTCTTTCATAAGAGTATGTTTGGATTTAACGGAACAAAAGATTTAGAGAGTATGTCGGAGACTATAGACATCTCCAAAGATGGAGTTATGGGGTTCCATAATGACAGATTTTGGAGAGGGCTATAGGCCTGACAGACTCCTAAATCTGAAGTTTTGTTAAGTTCAAACATACTCTAACTACATTGCAAATACGTTGAAGCCTCCGTCGACAACGGCGACAGTACCCGTGACGAACTTCGAGGCCTCGCTCATAAGATAATGTATGGTGCCGCACAGTTCTTCGGGCGAGCCCATGCGGCCGAACGGTGTCTGACGTATCACATCCTTACCGCGTTGCGTATAGCTCCCGTCGGGGTTCGTCAGCAGCGAACGATTCTGTTCCGTCAGGAAGAAACCGGGAGCAATGGCGTTGACTCTGATGCCTTCGCCGAACTTGCGTGCACACTCGGCTGCCATATAGGCCGTGAAATTCGATATGCCGGCTTTGGCGGCGCCGTAGCCGCACACACGCGTAAGCGGACGGAACGCCGCCATCGACGAGAAATTGATTACCACGCCTTTGCCCTGCTCTGCCATAGGGCCGAGAAAGACCTGGGTAGGAATAACCGTGCCGGTAAGGTTGAGATTAAGGACCTTTTCGAAGTCATTGGTACTGAGGTCGAAGAAAGTCTTGTCTGGAGCGATGGTTGCACCCGGCATGTTTCCACCGGCCGCATTAAGCAAGGTATCGACTCGGCCGTATTTTGCCACGATGGCCTCGCAGTTCGCTTTAACGGTTTCCAAATCGAGCACATTGGTTTTCATAAACTCTATGCTTCCGGCAGGTTTTTCCGCCTCTATCTCAGACACTATCCGAGCGCCAGTCTCTTCGTTTCGGCCGAGTATTATCACTTTGGCACCATTGAGTGCCAGATATTTGGCGATAGCCCGTCCGAGCACGCCCGTGCCACCCGTTATCACCGTCACATTGCCGTTTATATCAAATAAATTCTTCATTTTGCATTTTAAATTTTTAATGTTTTCACCGCTGCCATTATGCCGCTCACCATACCCAAAGCAAGCATGCGCCCATGGAACGAATACCCGGCATTATATCCCATCTTTTCGTCGCCGAGCATCAAGGGCGCATGGTCGACGCGCATAGGCACATCGGGACGCTCCGCCTCGAAAGTACGGACTATTTCAACAAGCCTCGGGTCGAGATGCGACGACTCTTTGAAATCGCCGTTAGGCATCACATTGCATATGCGAGCATGCACAAAATGCGTGCGTCGGGCATATTTCCGGGCAAGAGCCGGCACATCGTTGTGCGCACCGCCGCTTAGCGACCCTGCGCAGAACGTCAGTCCGTTGTGCGGGTTCGGTACGGCATCCAGGAATGCTTCGATGTCGGCGTCACAAGTCACGATGCGCGGCAGGCCGAATATCGCCATCGGGGGGTCGTCGGGGTGCACGCACATGTTGATGTCATATTCGTCGCAGACCGGCATGATGGCTTTGAGGAAATACACCATGTTTTCGCGCAGTTTGGCGGCATCTATGCCTTTGTACAGACGGAGAAGCGCAGCGAACTTTTCGACAGGCTCACGGTCGTTTTCCGAAATATTGCCGTTGACAAAGCCTTGTGTCTTGACAATGATATTTTCGACCAAACGGTGCTCGGCTTCGGCGTCCATGCGCGGAGCCACTTCTTCGTCCATCCGGCGCAAAGTCTCCGCATCATAGTCGGCCTCGGCACCGGCACGCTTCAAGATTTTTATGTCGAAATATGCGAACTCGGCACGATTGAAATACAAATTCGTCGTCCCATCAGGATTCGGATAGTCCAGGTCGGTCCTTGCCCAGTCCAACACAGGCATAAAATTGTAGCATACCGTTTTCACGCCGGCCCGGCCGAGGTTGACAAGGCTCTCCTTATATTTCTCTATAAGCTCGTCACGGTCGCTGCCGCCGTACTTTATCGATTCACTCACCGGGAGGCTTTCGACGACAGACCACCGTAAACCATGCTCTTCGATGAAATTTTTCATTTTCATCACCTCGTCGTAACTCCATACCTCTCCGTTAGGTATATGGTGCAAGGCCGTGACGATACCCTCGACACCAATCTGACGTAGCATGTCGAGCGTAATTTTATCGTTGGGTCCGAACCAACGCCATGTTTTTTCCATAGTTCAGATAAATATCAGCGCTTCTCCATTTAAAGAGAAACACCCGTTGCAAACATTGAAGATTTTGCGCAAAGTTAATATGCCTCAACCATTCCTGCAATAAATTTGGCAAGAAAATGTAAAAAAACGCGAACCCCGGCGTCTTAAACGCATGGACATTTCGATAGACATTGGCTTCCACACGTTGCCTGAAAAAGAGTTTTATCGCTATTTTTGCATCATGAATACAAAACTGCCTATAATAGCATCGGTGTTGCTGGTTGCATCATGCGGACACGACGAAAAAAGGATACAGGAAGACACAGGACTGTCGTATCATCAGCAGGCGTGCATGTTGCGCTACAACGACGCACCCGCCGAAGATTTCATAGCCATGCAACAAAAAGCCGTCGACGAATTACGGGCCGGGAAATCATCGGACAATCCTATCGAGGTGCTCGCGCAAATGGGATATTTCTACAGTAACATAGGCGACTACGTCAACGCAATCGAATATTTGCAGGAGGCCGAATCTTATCTGCTGAGCCATCCCGAATATGAACTCACCGAGGGTTCCATACAGCTATACGGCGACCTCGGCAACATATACTACACTCTCGGCATACAGGACAAATCGCTCGAAGCCTACCGAAAAGGGATTTGCATAAGCCGCCAACTCGGCGGCCGCATGCTCAGCGACCTATACAGGTTTGCGGCGGCGACTTATAGCAGCAAGGAACAACCGGACTCTGTATTAGAATGTTATACTCTCGCACTTAAAGCCATAGATGATGGCGGAACGCAAGCCGACAAGGCAACCTTACGAGAACTGATTATGTGCGAAAAAGCCGACTATATCATCAACAGCGGCATTTATCCCGACTCAATAAAGACTTATATAGGCATCTTGGAGCGTCTGAACCATCCCGAAGCCTGGGCTCCGGCTTACAAGAAATTCACCCTTGGCAACGCCTACACTAAAATCGGAAAAAGCAAAGAAGGCATCAGGATGATGGAAGAAGCTCTCGACGAAGTACGGCATCAAGGCGACACAGAGTCGCAGGCCATGTTCCTGAAACCGCTGATGCAGACATATGCGGCAAACGGAATGGCGGCGGAACTGCTGTCGGAGTTTCCGATATACGACGAACTGAGCGACACTCTGCTGAACCGCGAAAAACTGATGTCTGTCATAGGTTCAGACATGCGTTACCGCACATCAAAATCAGAAGACGAAGCAAAACTTCTCAAACTTAAACTATCACTTACACACCAACGGATAATATCGGGTATTGCAATCGTCGTTTTGCTTTTATCCGGCATTATACTGTTTGTTGCGATACAGCGTCGCAACCATCGTAAACAGATACAATTACAATGCGATAGAATCCAAAGTCTTATCGCCGACCGCATTGCCCTGAACAACCGCATAGAGCAATTGAACAGACCCGAAGTCAACAAAAGCATCATTCAGCCGATATTGCTCGAAAAAGCCGACGAAGTAGAGTTCCGCAAGACCTTCAATAACATCTATCCGCATTTCATATCCGACCTGCGGCGCGACGTCCCGGGTATCACCTCCGGCAACGAACTTATCTGTATGATGATTTACCTGCGCAAGAGCAACGACGAAATATCACTTGCCATGGGCATTTCGCGCGAAAGTGTCATAAAATCACGTTACCGGCTGCGCCAACGCCTCGCCTTGGCAAAAGAGGACGACCTCGATTCATTCATCTGCAATAGGTAGCACCATTTAGAGCCATCATTGCCACGGCCTGATTTCACTCACGGCACTTTCATTTAAGGTAAAAGTAACGACATAAAAACCCTTACCCGGTTGAACTGCACCCCAAAAGTTAGACACAAAACTTTTGGGGTTCATTATGTATAGA
>CAJTXL010000009.1 GCA_910583525.1 uncultured Muribaculaceae bacterium
GGGGTGGCGTCGTGTGTGCTGTAGGAGTCTCATCGTGGCGCAAAGTTAGCGACACTATGCTCTATGCTGTTGTGGAAATTCCCCGGCGCCGGGAAAACAGAAAAACAAAAGATGTGAAGGAACAAAAAGTTTTTTGGACAGGAGTACAGGAGATACAGGAGTTTTTTATGTGGGTAAGGTGCTTAAGGTCACTAAAGTCTTTAGGGTCGGTAAGGTCTTTTAGATTGAGCTGTGGTTACTTGCTTGGTATTTAATAACATGCCAAAGGCATGTCCCTACAAGTGGCGGTGTCGTGGGGTGTTGTTTTTTTAGATGTTGCGGAGGAGCCAGTAGGAGAGGACGGCTATCAGTATGGCTGTGATGAGCCAGGGGTTGTTTGCGCGTGTGTGCAGGTGTGGCCATCGTTTGCGGCCTGCTTCTGTTATGATATAGAATATTGCGGTGGGAATGGCAAAGAATACGAAGGGGTTGTAGTGCCATGCGGCTGCGATGTTGCCGTGGAGTATGGCGTGGAGCGCTCTTTGGACTCCGCATCCGGGGCAGTCGTAGCCTGTGAGGGCTTTGAATGCGCATCGCGGCATCCACTCTGATGTGGGGTCTGTTTTGTAGTAGAATATGGCAATGCAGAACAAGGCAATGACCGCAGCCACAGCCGCTGCGAGCATTGCCTTGTTGTTGTGTGGGTGTATTGGCGGCGGTGTGCCCATTATTCGCCGAAGAAGGCGCTCATGAACATGACGGGGAGCATGCCGAGTGCTATGGCGACCATTACAAGCCATGCGGCCACTTCGGATGCTTTGCGCGCCTTGTCGAGGCTGCCGCCGTTGTAGAAGCTTGATACGCAGATTGATGCGATTAGTCCTGCGAGGCTTACGGGAGAACAGCAACAGATGGTGAGGAATATCGTCCAGCCCAGGTATGTTGGAGGGCATGGTTTGTCGGGCCGTGCCGCGGCTGTGTAGCGTTGCCCCGGCGCATAGCGTGCCGTGGCCGCTGTCGGTTGGCTTTGGACGGTGGCTTCAGTGCCTATGCCGTTGTCTTCGTTTTGAGGCGTTTGGCTTTCGGCGTTTTCGGTGCATTCGTTTTCGGCCACTTCGGTTATGCCTGCCGCAACTGAGCCGTCGAAGAGGGGCTTGAGTTCGTCGAGATATCCTGCGGGATACCATTTGGGGAGTCCTTCGAACCACACCATTGTGTGTTCGTTGACGGGTTTGTCGAGCAGCTGTTCGAGAGTGTACGGACCTTCTTGCCTACCGTCGATATAAATCCAGATTTTCATTGTCGCTGTGGTGATTGGTCTTTTTGTATGAGGTTTAGAAGTGGTGCACTTCGTGCCCTACGATGCTTGCGAGCAGGGTGTTTGCGAGGCTTGAAGCGCCGAGGCGGAAGTATTCGTTGGAGAGCCATTCGTTGCCGAGCACTTCTTTGATGACGGTGTAGTATTTGACGGCGTCTTCGGTAGTGCGTACGCCACCGGCGGCTTTGAAGCCTACGCGGATTCCTGTTTTTTCGTAGTATTCTTTGATGGCGTTTGCCATGACGTAGGCAGCTTCGAGGCTTGCTCCGGGGTATTCTTTTCCGGTGGAAGTCTTGAGGAAGTCGGCGCCTGAATAGAGCGAGAGTACGGATGCTATTTTGATGTTTCGTGCTGTTTTTAGCGCTCCTGTCTCGAGGATTACTTTGAGGCGAGCGTCGCGGCAAGCTTCTTTCTGTTCGCTGATTTCGTCGCAGACGGATTCGTAGTCGTGGTCGAAGAAGTATCCGAGGTTGAAGACGATGTCTATTTCGTCGGCGCCGTTCGCGACGGCGAGCGATGTCTCGGCGATTTTGACTTCTTCGAAGGACTGACAGGACGGGAATGCACCTGATACGCAAGCGATTTTGACGGGGGTCACTTCAAGGACTGAGCGCACGACGGCGGCGAAGTTGGGATAGACGCATATTGCGGCTACGTTGGGTAGCGAGGGGAAGAGTTCGTCGAAGCTGTTTACGGCTTCAGTGAAACGTGCTACAGATGACTGGCTGTCGGTAGAGCGGAGCGTTGTGAGGTCGATTGTGTTGAAGAGGAATTTGTATACGTCGGCGTTGTCGTTTTCGGCATAGTGTTCGTCGAGTATTTTTTTGACTGCTTCGGCGACAGCGGCATCGTCTTCGATGACTTTGCTTGCGGCGATAGCCTGGGTGTATTTGTCGGTTTTGGGAGTCTCTTCCATGGTTGTATTCTATATTAGTTTTGTGTTGTTTATATGTCGTTTGCCATCTCTAACGTTTTTCTTGCTCAGATTGTTGGCGAAGGCGTGGGTGAGGTCTATGCCTGTCTGGTTTGCTATAGCGAGGACAACCCATAGGACGTCGGCGAGTTCGTCGGCAAGGTCGAGCTTTTCGCCTTCTTTTTCTGACTGGTCGCCGTATCGGCGAGCCATGACACGCGCCACTTCGCCGACTTCTTCGGTGAGGACTGCCATGTTGGTGAGGGGTGAGAAGTAGCGCACGCCGACAGTCCGTATCCATTGGTCTACGGTTGTCTGTGCCTGTCGGATTGTGATGTCGTTGTCCATATTGGCAAAGGTACATTTTTTTTGGTAAACAAAAAAACAGAAGTGGATAAGGAACAAAAATTTTTTAAGACAGGAGACCGGGAGAAACAGGAGTTTTTTTATACAAAAGAACAAAAGTTAAATAAGGGGGCAATTTTTGAGGTGTCTTTTTTGTTATGTTATTGTTGTAATTTCATTATGGAAGATATATCGAGTTCATCGTTGTTTACGGCTCTTTTGCTTACGCTTTTGGCCGGAATGGGTACGGGCATCGGCGCTCTTATGTCGCTGTTGCCGCAGGCCCGCAGCAGCCGTTTTCTTGCCGGGGCTTTGGGCTTTTCGGCCGGAGTTATGCTTTATGTTTCGTTTTTGGACCTTATGCCTCAGGCTTTGGCTGAGCTTGAGGGTGTTTTCGGCGTGGGCCGGCAGTCGCATTTGTATGCGGTGCTTGCGTTCTTCGGGGGCATAGCGCTTATTGCGCTGATAGATTTTCTCGTGCCGGAGAAGGATAATCCGCACGAGTATTCGCATGTTGAGGACGGCAAGCCGGTGCGGTCTAAGAAGGCCGGGGTGATGCTTGCGCTTGCCATCGGTATACATAATTTCCCTGAAGGAATGGCTACGTTCGTTTCGGCTCTTGACGGTGCTTCGGTTGCGGTGCCCATAGTGATTGCGATATTGCTGCACAATATCCCTGAGGGCATTGCTGTGATGGTGCCTGTATACAATGCCACGGGCAGCCGTCGGAAGGCTTTGATGTGGAGTGTCCTATCGGGTCTTGCGGAGCCTTTGGGGGCATTGGCCGGTATGGCGTTTCTTTTGTCGTTGTGGACGCCTGCGCTGAATGCGGTGTTGCTTGCGTCGGTGGCCGGGGTGATGGTGTATATTTCTTTGGATGAGCTTCTGCCGAGCGCGGAGAGCCACGGTCACCACCATATTTCGATTTCGTTTGTGATAATAGGTATGGCGCTGATGGCGGTTTCGGTGCTTCTTTAAAAACAGAAAAACAAAAGGGGATAAGGGACAAAAATTTTTTAGGAGAAGATTTTATACAGAAGTACAAAAGGGACAGAGGTTTTCTTTTTGGGACAGGCGGGAGATGAAAAAAGCCAGGCGCTAAGGGGCGCCCGGCTTGCTATTGTGGTGAATTGGAAGGGATTCTTTATTTGGCGGCTTTAGCTGCAACTGCTTTCTTGCGGCTGTCGGTGAGGTATGCCACGGGGCATGCCACGTAGATTGTGGCGAGTGTGCCGATGATAACGCCGAAGAGCATTGCGAATGTGAAGCTGCGGATTGCGTCGCCACCGAGGATGAAGATGCAGAGGAGTACCAACAGTGTCGAAGCCGATGTCATGATTGTACGGCTAAGGGTGGTGTTGATGGAGCGGTTTACGGTGGTGAAGAAGTCCTGCTTGGGATAGAGAGCGGTGTTTTCACGCACACGGTCGAATACGACGACGGTATCGTTTATCTGGTATCCGATGACGGTGAGTATCGCGGCTATGAATGTCTGGTCGACTTCCATTGCGAATGGGAGCACTCCATAGAAGAGTGAGTAGAAGCCGATGATTGTGAATGCGGTGAATGCCACGGCAGCGAGCGCACCGAGCGAGAATGCGACGTTGCGGAAGCGGAGCAGGATGTAGAGGAACATTGCCAGGAGCGATATCGCCACGGCGATGTATGCGTCGGTGCGCATGTCGTCGGCTACCGAGGGGCCTACTTTCTGCGAGCTGACGATGCCCTGCGAAGCGTCGGTGGTGGAGAACTCGGCAGCGGTCATGCCGTCGCGGAGATAGGGTTTGAGGGCTTCGTAGAGTTTGCCGGTGATTTCTCGCTCTGTGTCGGCGTTCTCGTCGTTGATTTTGTAGTTGGTGGATACGCGCACCTGGTTGGAGCTTTCGATTGTGATGACCGAGGTGGAAGCTCCGGGGAACTGTTGTGAGAGCACTTGCTGGAGTTCTACGGTGCTGACGGGTTGTTCGAATTTGACGATGTAGTTGCGGCCGCCGGAGAAGTCGATGCCCTGGTTGAGGCCGCGGACGAAGAGCGACACCACAACGATTGCAGCGATTATGGCAACTGCGGTGAAGCTTGCTTTGCGCTGGCCGAGGAAGTTTATGCCCGGGTTGACGAAGAGCTTGCGCGAGATGCCTGTGGAGAATGTGAGCTTGTTGTAGGCGTCGGTCTTCGAGAACCAGAGGAAGAATAGACGGCTTAGGTATACTGCGGTGAAGAATGAGCAGATGAGGCCGATAATAAGGGTTGTCGCGAAGCCTTTGATGGGTCCTGTGCCGAAGAGGAGCAGGATTACGCCTGTGATTATAGATGTGAGGTTGGAGTCGAAGATTGCGGAGAAGGCGTTGCTGTAACCGTCGGCGAGAGCGTTGCGTACGTTCTTGCCTGCGCGGAGTTCTTCTTTGGTGCGCTCGAAGATGAGCACGTTGGCGTCGACGGCCATGCCGAGCGAGAGTACGATACCGGCGATGCCGCTCATGGTGAGGACAGCCTGGAACGAGGCGAGGATGCCGATTGTGAAGAAGAGGTTGCAGATGAGGCAGATGTTGGCGATGATGCCGGGGATGAAGCCGTAGAATGCAATCATGAAGAGCATCAGGAGCACGAGTGCCACTACGAAGGATATGAAGCCGGCTTCGATGGCCTGTTTGCCGAGCGAGGGACCTACGACCATGTCGGAAATGATGTGCACTTTGGCATCCATCTTACCCGACTTGAGGACGTTTGCAAGGTCGCGGGCTTCTTCGATTGTGAAGTCGCCGGTGATTGACGAAGAACCGCCTTCGATTTTATCGTTGACGTTGGGGGCTGAGTATACTTTGTCGTCGAGGACGATTGCGACCTGTTTGCCGACGTTCTGGCCTGTGATGCGAGCCCAGTTGCGAGCGCCTTCGGAGTTCATGCGCATGGATACTTCGTTGCCGCGCAGTGGGTCGTAGTTCGATGATGCGTCGCTGACGGCTTTACCGTCGAGGGCTGCCTTGCCGCCGTTTGCGCGGAGCGAGTAGAGTGCGAAGCCGAAGTTTGTCTCTTTGCCTGAGGCGTCGGTGCGGACGGTGGGCTTGACGGCCCAACGCAGACGCAGGTCAGATGGGAGAAGGTTTTTGGCTGCCGGGGATGCGAGTACGGCGTCGATGGCTGCCATTGCTTTGGCGTCCTGTGCATAGCCGACTGTAGCGCCGTATGATGCGCCCTGGCTGAGGAGTGCCATGAGTGGTGCGGCGTTTACGGTGGTGTCGTTTGCGATGCGGTTGAGGAGTGTGTTGAAGGACGATGCGAGCTCTTCGGCACGGTATGTTTCGTAGAATTCGAGGTTTGCCGAGCGCTGGAGAAGGTCGCGGACGCGTTCGTGGTCTTTGACACCGGGGAGTTCGAGGAGGATTTGTCCGTCTTTGCCCTGGAGAACCTGGATGTTGGGCGAAACGACTCCGAACTGGTCGATACGGTTGCGGAGCACGTTTGTAGCCGAGTTGTCGACGCGGTCTTTAACCTGGCTTTTGAGTGTTGCGCGGACAGCGTCGTCGCTCTGGCCGGCCGTTACGATGTCCTGGAAGACAACGGAGAAGTCGGCCTGTGGCTTTGACTGACGGTAGAGGTCGACAAAGGAGCTTACGAAGTCGTCGCTCTGGTGTGATGCCACGATTTTTTCGGCGCCTGCGAGAGCGGCTTCGAAGACGGAGTCGGTGTCGCCCGCTTTCATTGAACGGAGCATGTCGGGCATGTCGACCTGCAGGATGACGTTCATGCCGCCTTTTAGGTCGAGGCCGAGGCCAACGCCCCATTTGCGTACGTCGTTGAGAGTGTAGTAGCCCATGTACACTTTTTTGTCGCCGAGCGAGTCCATGTAGTGCTTGTAGGCCTGGTTGTAAGCAGCGTCGTCATTGTCGCCGGATTCCTGGATGGCATAAGTTGCGGCCTGGCTCTCGTACTTGTTTGAGATGTATGTGAACGAGAGGTAGAAGAGGCATACCAATGCCAAGAAAATAGCGATAACACCGGCCACGATGCTTCCTAATTTTCCTTTGCTTTGCATGTAATAATATGGTTAAATAATTAATAAATATTCACAAGGGTTGTTTTGGCTCGCAAATATAGCGAAAAATATCCACTTGGGTGCTATTGTCGTGCGGTTTTTTTGATTTATGTGTCAGAAGCGCAGTGATACGCCTGCGAGACCGTGTAGTCTCTGCGCGCATAGGTTGGGCAAAAACTGGTAGCGGTGCGCGAGCAGGTTTTCGAGATTGACGAATACGTCGAAGTTGTCGTAGATGCTGTATGTTGCGCCGATTGAGAGGTCGTTTTTGTTTCCGAGGTTCTGTTTTACGTATTTATACATGCGCCCGGTGACGCCGACTTGGTCTTGTTGACATTGCAGATATGAGCGGCATGCGCGTAGATTGTATGTGAGTGATAGATTGAGTTTGTCGATGGGGCGGCATGCGAGGCTGACGTCGATTGTGTGGCGCGTCCTATCGAGCGCTTCGGGTGAGGCGGCGGTGTTGGCGCTGAAGAAAGTTTGTGCGCCCGCATCTAAGGTGAGGATGTTGCGGTAGGTGTATGATATCCGGGCGTTCAGGTCGAAGCCTGCCATATTGATGTCTTCCAAGTATAATGAATGGGTGGGCATTGTCAGTATCATGGGGTAGCGCTTTATCGAAGCATACCGGCCATAGACGGATAGGGCGAGCGCCGGAACGGGGCGAAGGTTTATTCCGAGTTTTATGTCGACAGGCATGGATACGCTTGACGAAGCCCTGTGGCCGGGCAGGAAGGGGCTATAGTTGTATTGGTCGGACAAGGTGAAGAATTTTTCGCCGCCGTCGGCAGTGATGAACGCGGAGAATGCGGTTGCCGGCAGCCATGTGGCCTCAACGGCCGGTGCTATGCGGAACGAGGGGCCGTCGGTGTTGTGGGCGATGTCGAAGCGCGCGCCGAGGTGCATTTTGAAGTTGTCGAAAGATAGGTCGTAGGACGGCGTCAGCGACCATAGCCACGGAGATGGGGTTATGTCAGAAATAAATAACGGGCTTATGTCATGAGGGGCGGCGTCAGGTGACCATCGCCGGGTTATCCACCCGTGGCGGTGTAGCAGGTCGAAAGAGGCGTCGATGTTCAGCAGTTGTTTTTTGTCGGAAGCCAGTGGAATGGAAATGTTTGCATTGGCTGTGAGACGGTCGTCGGAGGCTTTTTCGAGGTCATGGTAGCGATATTCTGCCGGGTCGGCGCCAGACATAAAGCCGGCGTTGGATGATGCAACCTGGTTGTTTCCGAGCCTGAATGTATGATAGCTGAGGTTTGCAGCGTATGATATGTAGCCGTGCTTTTCGATGCCTAAGCCGATGTTGAAGGTGTTGATGCGTTGTTTCTGCATTCGCGGCCAGGGAGTGGGCGACTTGAGGGCGGCGTGCATGTAGTTGGTTTGGGCTGAGAGGAGAAGGCCGTTGTCGAGGCGGTGAGAGGCGGCGAGCAGCAGGCGTGCGGTGTTGTCGCTTATGCTTTTTTTGCCGATTTGCGGAAGGGGTGTGTCGTAGGAGTAGCCGTTGAATGATGCGGCGGCATCGAGGTGGGAGTCTTGGGTATCGACGATGCGGTATCCGGCTGCTGCGGCGAGGTTGTAGATGGGAAAGTATCCGGCCCATAGGTAGCCACGACGGCTGTCGGGAGCTTCTGTGCCGTTGTGGAGTGCGAGGCTGTCGGGGGCTGCGGTGCCGTCGAAGTCGGCTGCTCGGCTGTATTGGACGGGGCGTATGTCGGGGTGTGTGCCGGGGAGCTGCGGCATGGCCGGGAAGACGCCGGGAAGGGGTGATGCTTTGGGGAGTGCCAGTTCGATGTCGCGTTCGACCGTTATTTCGGTCGATAGGTCTTGGGCGAGCGCCGAGGCTGCGAGCAATGCGGTGAGTATGAATATGGTGCGTTTCATTTTAGTCCTGTTTTTCGCCGAGTCGGCTGTCTATCATCATGAAAATGTCGGTTTCGCTGCCGGGGTAGTTGTCGCGCAGGGCTTCGAGGTATTCTTTTGCTTCGAAGTTTTTGCCTTGTGCGGCGTAGATGTCGCTTATTAGGATGAATGCTCGAGCGACCCAGTAGCGGTGCGGCGAGCCTGAACGTGTGAGTTTCTGCGCGATTTCGAGCGCTTTTTTGTCTTTTCCGGCGTCGTGGAGTGCATCGGCGGCTTCGTAGGCACTTTTTGCGCCGAAGAGGTCGGCGGTGTCGGCTGACATTTCGAGCCACATCGCTATGGCGGCGTCGTTGTCGCCGGCATCCTGCAAAGCGGATGCTTTGGTGAATTTTGCTTCTGTGCCGGCTGCGGCACCTGCCGATGAGGCTATTATTTCGTCGGCGATGTTTCCGGCGAGGGCCATGTCGCCGATGTCGCGTGCGGTGCGCATTACGCCGAGGCGCGCCTGTGTTGCCGTGGCGGCGTCGGATGCTTTCTGCCTGAGCTGCTGCCACAGGCTGAGGGCGAGTGGCAGGTCGCCGTTTTTATATGCGTTTTGGGCGAGGATGGCGAGTGCGCGTTCGGCGGCTCGGCTGTCGGGGTATCGGTCGACGATGGCGGATGCGATTTCATGCGCTTGTGCGGCTTGTCCGTTGCCGGCGGCGTTGTCGAGTAGCATTCCCATGGCGAGGGGTGCGTCGGGCGAGGTGGGGTATTTTTTGACGAATGCTTCGAGCTGAGCGGTCTCGCCGCGTTTTTCGTAGGCTTTGACGGCGGATTCGTATGCGAGTTCTTCGGCCTCATCGGCGCTGACGGCCGGCGCTTTGTCGACGCTCGACATGAAGGAGAGGTATTTGTCGGCGTTTCCGGCGTCGGCGTAGATGTTTTTGAGGAGCGCGGCGGCCTGTGCGGCTTCGTCGGATGTGGGATAGAGCCGTATGACCGCGCGGTATGCTTCGACGGCTTCGTCGTTGCGGCCCATGTCGAGGAGTGTCATTGCCATCTGCAGATAGCCGCGGCGTCCTTGTGATGTCTGTGGGTAGTCGGCGATGAGTTTGCGGTATGTTTCGACAGCGTCGGCGTTGCGGCCGAGGCTGATTTGTGCCTGTGTGGTTTCGAGGAGCGCGTCGGGCATGAGTGCGGATGAGCCGAAGCTTCGGCGGAATGTGTCGAGGGCGTCGAGTTTGCCTTGATAGTCACGCATGTATCCTTTCATGCGTGCGGATGCGAGCGTGGCGTAGTCGCCTGCGGCCGGATTTGCCTGATATGCCTGCGAGTAGTATGCGGCGGCTTGGGGGAAGTCGGCTTTTGCGAAGCTTATGTCGCCGAGGCGGTTGAGGGCGTCGGCTTTGGCGGCTTTGTCGGTGAGCGCTTTCGCTGCCTGTGTGAAGTATTCGGCGGCTTGCCCGGCTTTGTTTTGGCGATATAGTGAGTATGCGAGGCCGTAGAGTGCGACGGGGCGGTTTGGCGCGTCTTTGGATGCCATCCGGAGATATGCCTGAAACTTGGCTGCGGCATCGTCGTCGAGGTTTTTGGCCTGTGCGAGGCGTGCCTGCGCGAGTGTGGTTTCGGCGGCTATTGTCGGGCTGTGTCTGCTGAGGGCGGCGGCCTGCGCGAGGTGGCTGTCGGCTTGGTCGAGGCGGCCCTGGCGGAGCTCTTCGAGGCCGAGGGCGTAGAGCGTGCGCTGTTTGGCCTGCAATATTTTGGGCGATGGCGAGGCGATGAGGTTGATGCGTGCGAGTGCGCGGCTGTAGTCGTGGTCGGCCATGTATCCGGCGGCGAGGTACGATGCCACGCGGTCGGTGTAGGGGCCTGAGGGGTATAGGCGCAGGAATTCTTCGAATGTCTCAGCGGCGGAGGCGAAGGGGACGTCGGCGCCGGCGAATTTGGCTACGGCGTAGTTGTAGAAAGCGGCTTCTCTGACGGCCGGGTCGTGGTCGGCTTTTGCGGCTTTGTCGAAGGCGAGGATTGCGGCTGAGGTGTCGCCGGTTTCCATGAAGCATTGTCCGGCGTAGAGGTATGCCGACTGGCGGAGTGCGCCTTGGCCCCTCTCGGTGACGGGGATGAAGCGGTATATGGCGTCGTTGTAGCGGCCGGCGTTGAAGTCGGCGATGCCCATGATGTAGAGTGCCGACGGCATGGGGGTGTCGGCGTTGGCGATGTATCTGCGCAGATAATCGGTTGCGGCGTCGAGGTCGCCTTCGTGGTAGAGGCTCTCGCCTGCGATGCGGTTCATCTCGGCCTGTACGTGGCGCGGGAGACCGTCGCGGCGAAGCAGTCGTCGTGCTGTGGCGAGTGCGTTGCGGTAGTTGCCTTGGGCGAAGTCGATTGAGGCAAGGTAGTAGTCGGTCATGTCGCCGGGTGGCGTGGCTGTGTTTACTGCTTTGAAGCGTTCGCGGGCCCGGTCGTATTTGCCTTCGTCGAAGTCGAGTTTGCCGAGGTAGAACATGGCTGCCGACCTGAGGGGACGGTATTTTGCGGCTCGTTCGAAGGAGCTTCGTGCGAATGCCGGCTCATGGACGTCTATGGCGCATATGCCGCGCCGGTATGCCATTTGGGCGGCGTCGGCTGCCGGCATGCCGCTGTAGTATGTCTTTTTGTAGGCTTCGAGGGCTTGGGCATACATGCCTTGGGCGTAGAGGCTGTCGCCGATGCCTTTTTGCGCGAGGTAGCAGCGGCTGTCGTAGGGGTAGTCGCGGAGGAAGTCTTGGAATGCGTCGGCGCTGTCGGCGTAGCGTCCGAGCTTCAGAAGCCACATGGCGCGGCGGTAGGCAATGTCGGCACGGGTGGTGGCGTCTGTCGTTCCGTCAATCAGGCGGAGCTGGTCGAGCGCGCCTTGGTAGTTTTCTTGAGCGGCCATGGCGTCGGCACGGGCGAGGTCGCCGATGTCGGTAGTGGCGTTGAGCTGAGCCATGGCGGAAAGCGAGGCCAAGGCCAGGAATATGCCGGCAAATATATGTTTTTTCATGTTTTTCTGTCTGAAAGTGTGTTTGAAATGCAAAAATACGGATAAGTAGAGAGCAATGCAAAATTTATTTGCGCATTGCCGGTTGTCTCTTAAAGGAGATTTAGTGATTCAATCGGTGTAAAAGTTCGCAAATTTTGTGTACATTTGCAGGCCGACTGAACATAGGGCCCCCTGTCGGAGGGTTTTGAGGGAGGGCGGCAAGACATTTAGACAAAGGCGTTTATCAGCGCTTCTGTTCTTGGCATCTTGAAATCTGGCAGTTTCAAATCGCAGTCAAGGAAGAGGCAACGGTAGATGTCCATGGATATGTAAATCATGTTTGGTGGCGGTTCTTCGCGACGACGGAGCCGACATCGTGCATTTGCATATTTGCGTGGGCTCTGCGTTGCTCGTTCTACTGCGACAGGCACATGCCAGAGCCTCAAGATGCAGAACGGGCAATGGTTCGATACCCACGCTTTTTTTCTTCATTTCCGGCTTGAGGGTATCGGCCGGTCAAATTAAATTTTGAGAGGGTAATATCCTTTCTTGTCAACTAAACCATTATGAAAAGAGTAATTATGCTGTTATGTATGGTCTTTGCCTTGTGCGTTGGCGCAATGGCGGCAACGTACACCGAGGGCAATCTACAGTTCTCTGCTGTTTCTGACGGCAAGGTGTCGGTATCGGGCTATGTCGATGAGCCTGAGGGTGATTTGGAAATCCCTGCGGTAACTTCTCGCGGCGATGCGGTGTGCGCTGTCGAATGTGAGGCTTTTAGTAATTGCACCGGATTGACTTCGGTGAGTTTCCCTGAATCACTGACTTCGATAGGCGAATATGCTTTCTCCTGGTGCACGGGTCTGACATCTATAGTCTTTCCTGAATCACTGACTGAAATCGGAGGGGGTGCTTTTGCCTCGTGTCGGGGCGTGACCACATTGAATCTTCCTGAAACATTGGCCAAAATCGGTGATAGTGCCTTCAGCGGCATGGGCTTGACTTCGTTGTCTCTTCCGAAGTCGCTTGCCGCAATCGGAAATTTTGTTTTCTACGGCTGTGCCGGTTTGACGACGTTGAATTTTCCCGAGTCGCTGACTTCAATCGGCGATGATGCGTTCAGGGACTGTGCCGGCTTGACGACGCTGGCTTTTCCGGCGTCGCTGACTTCGATTGGAGCAAATGCATTCAGGGGGTGTGCCGGTTTGACGTCGTTGACTTTCCCTGAGTCGCTGACTTCAATCGGAGAATTTGCGTTTGAGGGCTGTGTCGGTCTGACGTCGTTGAGTTTTCCCGAATCGTTTACTTCAATCGGAAACGCGGTTTTTTCGGGCTGCACGGGTTTGACTTCGTTGCATTTTTCCGAATCTCTGACTTCAATCGGTGCTTCGACGTTCAGTGGCTGTACGGGTCTTAAGTCGTTGAGCTTGCCAGAGTCGCTGACTTCAATCGGAGATTATGCTTTTCATGGATGCTCAGGCCTGAGTTCGTTGAAATTACCGGGGGCGTTGAGTGATATCAGAACTTATGCTTTCAGTGATTGCACGGGTTTGACTTCGGTAATATTGCCGACGTCGCTTGGCTTTTTGAGTGATGGCGTATTTAACAATTGTACGGGCTTGACTTCGGTGGTTTTTCCGAAGTGGCTTTATTCAATAGGGCGGCAAGCTTTCAGCGGATGTCTTAATTTGAAATCGTATGGAGTGGATGCCGAGAATGGATATTTTACTTCGGTCGACGGGATTCTGTACGACAAGTCCCGTAAGACTATCGTCCTGTATCCGAATGCTTATGGAAGTCATTTTTCTATTCCTGATGGTGTAGAGGCGATTGGCGAGGCTGCTTTCAGTGGATGTGCGAACTTGACTTCGGTGGCGTTTCCGGAGTCTCTGACATCAATCGGCGAGGCGGCTTTCTTCGAGTGCACGGGTTTGGCGTCGATGAGCCTGCCCCGGTCTGTCACTGTGATTGAGGCTTCTGTTTTTCAAGGCTGCACGGGCTTGACGTCGGTTAAGTTTTCTGATGGGCTTGTGTCAATCGGACGTTTGGCTTTTTTGGAATGTTCCGGTCTTGGAGAGGTGTGTTTCGGAACAAAGCTTGATACAATATCGTTTGGCGCATTTTGGGGATGTACGTCACTTGATAAAGTGACCTGTCTTGCGCCGGAACCACCGGTTACAGACAGTCCTTTTGGAGATGATACCTATGGCAAGTGCGAGCTTTATGTGCCGGAGGGTTCTCTTGAGCGATACAAGGAACAGAGTTCCAATTGTTGGTGGCAGTTTTCGAGTATCAGGGGTCTCGATATGTCTGGTGTCGGCGACCTCGAGACGGGTCGAGACGAGCCTGTGACGGTTTACGGGCTTGACGGTGTAGTGGTTTTCGATGGTCTTTGCAGCGAATTGCGTTCTGTGTCTCTCCCACGGGGACTCTATATCGTGAAGGCTCCGAACGGTGCTGTTAAACGGGTTTTCTGAGCTGTTTCATAACCCCGTCGATGCATCATTGAGAGAGGCTGTGTCAAAATTGATAATGAAAGGATTTACTTTGATGTATAAGTGCTAATCACCTGTAAATAAGCAGTATGTCAAAGATGTGTTGCTGTGGGCTATGGGTGTTTTTTTGAAAATTCTACAATTTTGACACAGCCTCTACGTTTTGCGGTGTGTTGGAGTGGGATGTTCTTTTTATGTGTCGGGGATGGTTGCGAGTGCTTTTTCGTTGCGTGTCTGTGTGAAAGAGGTGAATGTGTCGAAGATGTCGGCGAGTGCTATTGTAGCGTTGCGGACTTGTGTGTCGAACATTTCGACGCCTCGTGCGGTGCCGTGTGTGCGCCCCAGGAGAGCGTCACCGACGCCTGATATGTCTTCGAAGAGTTTTAGCTGCATCTACAGGAGCTGGTATGCGCCGCTGCCCGATGTGTTGGTGATGACTTGCTGCGGAAGTGGGCCTTCGTCGCCGCGGATGGGGATTACGCCGTCGGAGTGCGCCCACACGCGTGTGATGTCGTCCCATTTGAGATTTTCGACCATCTGTCTCATGGGGAAGAGCAGGACGCCTTTTGCGGATGTTGCCATCATTTTGTCTATCATGACGATGAGGCGGTTGATGTAGCGCTGCTGGTCGATGACGTCTTCGACGAAGGAGTGGACTTCGCCGTCGGTGAGGGGGTAGAGTTTTACGGCGAAGGGGTGGCCTTGGTGGGGATAGGGTGAGTCGAACTCGGACAGGACGGTTCCGTCGGGTGCGAGGTAGCGGCAGTGCCATGCGAAGTCCATGCCGGTGCTGCCGGGTGCCGTCTCGCGGCAGTCGAATGTCCATACTTCGATTACGCGGCAGCGTGCGGGTGTGGCTGCGCAGAAGAAGTTTTCGGCGTCGGATGCTTCGCCGAGGCTTATGGCAGGGGCTATGCCGGAGCCGTCGCCGCCTTGAGCATAGAGCTGACGGAGTTCGGCCACGCGTTCGGGCGAGCCTGCGCCGAAGCGGTTGATGACTTCGGGGAGTGTCATGTCGTGCAGCATGCCGATGAGGTCGATGTCCCATCCTCGCGGGTCTTTGAATGCGTTGACGAAGAAGTCGCGCGGGTCTACGTTGTCGACCCATACGCCGTAGCCGCCCCAACGGCGTTCGTCAACGATACGCTGGATTGCGCAGCCTGATATGAGGAATTCTTCGAGCAGTCGGCTGTCGAGTTCGGCGAGGCTGTTGCGTTGGGCGAGAGGCTTGAGATTTTCGTCGTTGTAGACACCGGCTTCGGCTGCCTGAGTGCGGTAGCGGCCCACGACGGTCTTTACGAGCTGACGAATGAGGTTGTTCGTTAGAGGCTTTGCGCCGCTTTCTTCGAGGAGGCGGCCTTCGACTATGGTGCGGCCTTTGCTGTCGGTGACGGTGTCGCACCATTGGTTGCCGTAGGTGTAGTTTTTGTAGCGTTGGCGGCGCGCCCTGAGGTCGGCAGCGGCGCACCATGCCTTGTAGGCTGCTTCGAGGATGCTGTTCATATGGGTTGTATTGTCGGGGACGGGTCGAGGAGTATGGGGAGTGCGGCTTCGTCGATTGTGTAATAGTCTTCGCCGGGGTCTATTGCGGCTGTCACGGTAAGGGCCTGAGGGTGTATGCCAACGGCCGGCCATGCGAGGATGTCGGGGGCGGAGCCTGCGACGGCGCCTCGGGTGAATACGGCCACGGGGTGTGCGGCTGTGGCGGCTGTGTAGGGGTTCTGTTGGCGCGATATTATTGTGTCGGCTTCGTCGGGCGGCCTTACTTCGACGGCCCGGAGCCATCCGTTGAGGCGGACGTCGAATATGCGGCGGCACATTGCCGGTGCGGCTATGAGCGCTCCGCCGGTGCCCGGGTCTTCGTTGCGGACGCACGAGACGGTGGCGGCGATGTTGTCGGCTGCGACGAGGCTGCGGTCGCCGTGGTCGAGGATGTCGAGGTAGCGGCGGCGGAGTTCTGTTTCGAGGACTGCGTCGATGTCGATGCCGTCGGTGCGCTCGACGGTACAGTCGGCGCGCAAAGGCTCAAGGCCGCCGGCAATTCGGCGGCGCTTGAGCATTTCGGCTTTTGAGAGGGTTATTTTCATGCGTTTACGGTTTTGCCGATTACGCGGATGTGGGCGTTGGGGTAGCGCAGGACGAGGCAGGATGCTTCGGTGAGGACTACGGCGTCGGTGTTTCGCTGTCCCGAGGCGCGTAGGTCGAGCTTCTCGGCCTGGAAGGGCACGTGCACATATTTTGTGAGGTAGTTGGGGTCGAGGACGAAGCCGTCGGCGGCGTGTCCGCACTGGTCGAAGACTTCGGAGTGGAGAACGTAGAGCGTGCCGAAGTTCGAGACGAGTTCTTTGAACTCGATGCCCCATTTGACTTTTGTCTCGCCTGCGGCGACTACTTTGTTGTACTGCACTTTGGAGAGTGCTTCGACAAGAGCTGTGCCCGCGATGAGGATTTTGCGCTTGGAGCCATTGTTGCCGGTGAATGCTTTGCTGCACAGTTCGATGAGGTCGGCTTCGCTGAGTGTGTCGAGGGCGAGTTCGACGCTGCGCGGCGCCTGACCCCATATGCCGCCGGTGAAGTAGACGTTTTCGTTTTTGGCCGGGTCGAAGATTACGGAGCGGTGGCCGAAGAGGAAGTTTTTCTCCATTCCGAGGCGCATGTCGATGATAGCGGCTTCTTCCTGGTCGGAGAAAGACCAACCGACTTCTTTGCCTGCGATTTTTGCGAGGGTGCTCTGCTCGACCTGCATTTTGAATATCTGGCAGTTGTTCGCGGCTTTTCGTGGCATGGCGGAGAATTGTGCCGTCTGCACGTCGAGTTCGGTGGCGGCTCGGCCCATGCGCACCAGGCGCGTGCCTTTGGCGAGCTGCGGCAGGGCTATGAACGAGCCGCCCATGCCGCTTTGGGGCGTTCCGTTGAGTGGCACGACTTCGATGCCGCCGTCCTGCGGACGCCCTATGACGTAGAGCACGAGCGGCCCTGCGGCTGTTCCGGCCGGCGCGCTACCCTGCACGGCGGGCACGAGGACGGTTTCGGAGATATCGAAGATGTTGTCGGCCGAGGTCTTGATGATGTAGGTCATCAGTCCGTTGCCTCGGTCGACGCCGTCGTTGGGGCTTGTCGGCTCTGTGACTTCGGCTTCGGTGACTTTGGTGTCGACAGAGTAGTATTCGACGGTCATTGCGGTGGCCTTGCGTGTGTTGGCGCAGCGCGTGAGCTGGTCGATTGGCGTCGACATGGGGCGCACTTTGACGATGCGGCTGTCGATTGAGTTGCGCAGCAGGCCGGGAGCGGCCTGTGCGATGTTTTCTGTTGTTGCGGCGGTGCCTGCGATGTGTTTGCCTCCGGCGGTGCCGGCTACGATGTTTTCACTCATAGTAAATAGTAAGTAGTTGTAAAAAATGTTTTGGGCTTAGAAGCCGTCCCAGAAGTCGGGACGTATGTTTGCGAGGAAAGTGGGGTACGAGCGGTCGTCGCCGTCATTCTGCCGTTGTGCCTGCGCGGCTGACTGGTACATTGCTATTTCTGGGTGCTCGGCGACGGGAGTCGGGTCGGGAGTCGTCCTGTCGGCTTCTGGCGCCGGTGCCGGTTCGGGGTCTTTCGGCAGCAAGGTTGCGAGCAGTTCGACGGGGTCGCCTCCTGCGGCGATGGCTGCAAGGACGTGCGCGCACTCGCTGTTGGCGCTTATTGCTCTGAGCAGTTCGGTGTCGCTGCTGCCGTCGGTGTCGCCGTTGACGGGCGGCGGGGTGGGATTTTCTTCCATTTTTTTCGATTTTTTTGTGGGTTGTGGCGCAAAGTTACGGCGGTGCCTGCCGGAGCGTTTGCGGAAAATCTCCGGCGTCGGGAAAAAGGCCGGGGATGCCGGCCGTTTTTTTCTCGGCATGTGAGGAAAAAATCGTAAATTTGGGGCATGAAACATTTGCTGATTTCTGCAATAGCTGTTCTCGCCGCTTTTTCGGGGGCTGCCGTCGACGATGTGAAGTGGCTTGAGACGAGCCATAATTTCGGGGCCTTCGACGAAGACCTCGGCCCTGTGACGTGCACGTTCAAGTTTGTGAATACTCTTGACGAGCCGGTGTCGATAGTGGTGGCGCGTTCGTCGTGCGGCTGCACGTCGCCGGTGTATTCGCGCGACGCCGTCGAGCCGGGCGATACGGCCTCGATTTCGGTGACATATGACCCGGCAGGCCGCCCGGGGCGTTTTACCAAGTATGTCGGGGTGCAGCTTTCTGCCGGCCCGGCACAGCCGAAGCTTTACATAAAGGGTACGGTGGTGGGTTCGGCCAAGAGTGTGGCGCGGCGTTTTCCTGTTGACTGCGGCGCCGACATGCAGCTTGCAAAGGGCGTGCTTATGACAGGAGAGGTCGCTAAGGGGCAGCTGCGTACGGTTTTCCTTGAGGCATATAACCGCTCGACCGACACGATACGTCCACGCATAGAGGGTCTTCCGCCTTATTTAGAGGCTGTGGCGTCGCCCGAGGCTGTTCCGCCGGGCGAGCAGATGTCGTTTATCTTCTATTTCCACTCGGCACGGTGCGAGCAGTACGGCCTTGTGTGCGACACGGTGTATGTGTGCCGCGACGCAGACAGTGCGGTGCGCTGTCCGCTGCCGACGGTGGCTATCGTGAGCGAGGATTTCTCGAAGATGACGGCGAAACAGCTGGCAAAGGCTCCGCATTGCCGTCTGTCGGAAACGAGCCTTGATTTCGGCAGACTGGGCCGGGAGCCGGTATCGATGGAGTGCACCGTCCGCAACACAGGCAAGTCGCCGCTGAAACTGCGGCGTGTATATACTGCCGACGAGGGCGTTGCGGTGTCGGTATCGGCCGACACGGTGAAGCCCGGCAAAGAGGCCGTTCTCACCGTCACGGTAGACCCCCGAAAGTTGCCGGGGGCATTGCTCAACGCCCGGATTTCAATCGTTACGAACGACCCGGATGCGCCCAACACGACCTTACGGGCGGTCGGGGAGCTGTAGATAGCGTTTCTGCGCCCCTATCGCGCTACGCTGTAGCTTTGCGTTGTCAGGACAGGTTTGCCCGGGTCGCGCGCCGCCTAAAGGGGCGCTTGCCCGGGCCTATTGCAGTTTGCGCCACTCTGTGGCGTTTGCCCCGAATGGGGCGATGTGTAATATGGTAGCGACGTCTACATTTGTTATGCGCTGAAATTTCGACCTGAGCCAAAACTGACTCTTATTGTTGAACTTTTATTCAATGAAATTTTTGAGATCAAAGAACATGAGGCGAGTTTCTTCTGCTTTATCTAAATCTGAGAAGAAGCGGAAGCCGTTCTTTTCATAGAATGGTGCGGCAGAAACAAGAGCATCGACTGTTATGAAACGACAACCGAGCCGTTTGACGGTTGCGAACGCGTATTTGATATTGTCTAAAACAAATGTTCCAACGCCAGTTCCAGTATATCTTTCATTCACTGCAAGTCTGCCAATTTTCACCGCCGGGTAATTTCTACGGCGTTTGGGATTGGGGATGTTGCGGTTCAGCCTGTTCCAAACATTCTTTTCATCTGGATTGAATGAAATTTTGTCGGCGAGCAGGCTAAAATATGCCACGGTCACATTTTTTTGTAAATCCTCAAGGAGATATGTTACAGCCATCAGCTCTTTCTGAAAATGCTTTGCATCATCAAAAAGAAAACCGTTCAAATCATCATTTGTGCATCTGAACGGTTTAATTATTGTGTCATCGGAGAGTTGAATTTGAGTCAGTTTCGAGAAGTCCATATTACCATTGGAAATTGCTTATGGATTTCATGACTTCGTAGGCCTTGCGCGCCCTTTCTTTCTCCTCTTTTGACACCGGCATTGGCTGCGAAATCATTTTTTCGAAGCGCTGTGCATCCTTACCGAATAACTCAGGGGTTTCTTTAATTGGCCGTGCCATTGTTGGAAAGTTTTTTTGATTTGTAATTACAAAGATACAACAAAAATCTGATATAGAGGGTTGAAAAAATGGTTTTTGCAACTTCGCGTGGTAAATGGGAGCTTGCGCTTGTCTGTAATTGGTGCTCCGTACTTATTTTATCAATAGTTTTTCGCGTTTTACGGGTTTGCCGTCTTTGTTTGTCTGCACAATATATAGACCTTTTTTCAAGTCTTTCAGGAGATATGGATTGGCGGCCTTTTTGATGAAAGCGCCGTTTATATCGTAGATTGTGATATCGTCGTAGCCGTTTTCCGAAACGGTGCAGTTTGAAATGCCGGAGCTGTTATATGGCTCCAACTCAATGGTTTCTTGTGCAGAGCCGTATTTGTTTTGGACAAGGATGTCTACCCAAGCGTAATACAGCGAATTTATCAGGCCTGTCTTTACATGAGCTAAAAGGGACTCGTTTACACCGATAAGCCTTCGTACCGAACTAAATTCTTCTTCAACAAATATGTCAAGACGGTTCGCTCCATAATAATGGACGTTAAACGTCAGGTAGAAATAGTCGGGGTCTTTTTCATCCCAAACGCGATTGATGTCGGTTATTGCGCTTATGTATGGCTCTGCTGACAAAGATATGTTAAGTGACGGCGCAGACTGCGGTTCTCCGTTTATTGTGTATCGGCATTCGACCAAGCCCGAAAGGTCGCCGGTTGCGGTGTGTGCGTAGTTGTCGGTGTTGTCTACCGGTTTGGTCGTGAATTTCGGTTGGGAACTTGTTTCTATTTCGACATAATTGCCGGATGTGTCTTTTAGCTTGAAAGTCCAGTTGTAGTTGTCGATTTCGGGAAGATTTTCGGCAGATAGGCTATAGGTGTGAACGGCGTAGACTGAGCCGGTGCCGTCGTTTTCGATATTGTCGCATACAATTGCCGTGTTGGCAAAAGCTAAAACGGGAACAAGGGTGAACAGGATTGTCGATAGGATATTCTTGCGCATTTTTAGACCATTTTTTGCAAAAGTAGTTATTTTTTTAGTATTTGTGTCGTTGTAGCGGAAATTTTTATCGGGTTCTCGACATTTGTTGAGGGGTTTGTCGGGGATAGTTTTTATTTTTGCGGAAACAACAATATATTGTCCTTATGAAAAACCGATTGTTTACATTGTTTCTGCTGTTAGTGTGCGCCACGCTGTACGTGAGTGCCGGCAGCGCGCGTGCCGACATTCTGATGAAGAACGGCATCAAGTATGAGGGTGTAGAGGTGTCGCCTCCATGGGGAGCCGACAAGGAGCTGAAGGCTAAGATTGACGGTAAGAAGACGAAAATCACGTCGGATTCGATTGACATGGTGGTGATTTGGCACAAGGACCGCCCCGACGAGCAGTATGTGATAAAATGGATGCGTGCGCTGATTTTCCGCCATAAGGAGAACCGGCTGGAGAATGCCTACCGGTCGTGGTTCGCTCTTCATCAGGCCGGCGACCATCTGTCGTATTGGATTGAGATTAACTCGTTCAAGCTCAAAAAGAAATATATGAGGATTTCAGTCCCTCAAGAGGCGCATTTTTTATGGCGTGACTGTGATGACGGGCCTTGCAAGGTTAATACGCAGCGCGGCGCCGGTCGTACCCGTGAGTGGCTGACGGCGTTTTTGGACTCGGACAAGGAGCTTTGCCGCAGCCTAAATGAAGACCTTGACATTGGCAAATGGAACGGGGACTACTATTTCAACGGGATGACGCTCTACGAAAAGCTTGTGAAGGAGTATACGCCTGGGCGTAAGTGCGGCGAGAGCGTGGTTTCTGCCGGGGATGTGGAATAGAGGAGTTGCCAAAAGTGTAGGGACATGCCTTTGGCATGTAGGCTGATTGACAGACACATTACGCTTCTACGTGCCAAAGGCACGTCCCTACATTTTGGGGGTTCGCATTCTCATGCAAGGTATGTGAGGCCACCGGGTCAGCGGCATTTGTCGAGCGCTTCGGTGATGGCTTTTTTGTCGAGGTTTTGGCCGATGAAGACGAGCTTCACCATGCGGTCGCCGTATACGGGATCCCAGTCGGCGGCGAGGCCGGGTTCCTGGCGCATCAGTTGTTCGAGTTCTTCTTTGGGGGCCGTTGCGAACCAGTAGCCGGCTTCGGTGAGTTTCTTCTGCACGCCGGCCTGCTCGAAGAGGTATGACATGTCGGTGTTGTGCCTGAAGTATAATATGCCTTTGGCGCGGATTATGTTGGAGGGCCACTGGCGTGCTATGAAGTAGTCGAATTTGTTTATGTCGAAGCCTGGGCGGCAGTGGTATACGAATGTCTGTATGCCGTATTCTTCGGCTTCGCCTTCGTCGTGGTGGTGATGGTGGTGTTCGTGGCCGTGTTCATGTTCGTGCCCGTGGTGGCCGTGCTCGTCATGGTCGTCATCATCGTCATCGTCGTGGTGGCCTTCGATTGCGTCAATCCATGCGGCTGATGTTGCGACGCGCTCAAAGTCGAACATTCGGGTGTCAAGCAGTTGTGTGAGGTCGATGTCGCAGTAGTCGCATTCGATGATTTTGGCTTTGGGCTGGAGTGCGCGGATTATGGCTTTTATGCGTCCGGCTTCTTCGGGTGTTACTTCGGATATTTTGTTGAGGAGTATTATGTTGCAGAATTCGATTTGTTCGATTACGAGGTTCTCGATGTCTTCTTCGTCGATGCCGGGGCGTTTGAGGTCTTCGCCGCAGGCGAACTCCGATTTCATACGCAGGGCGTCGACGACGGTGGCTATGCAGTCGAGGCGCGGCAGGCCGTGACGGGTGTATTTTGCTTCCATGTTTGGCATGGAGCAGATGGTCTGCGCAATGGGTGCGGGTTCGCATATGCCGCTGGCTTCGATGACGATGTAGTCGAAGCGGCCTGTGGCGACGATGTCGCTGAGCTGTTCGACCAAATCCATTTTGAGGGTGCAGCAGATGCAGCCGTTCTGCAGCGCGACGAGGTCGCCTTGGTCTTTTTTGCCTACTACGCCGCCTTTCTGTATCAGCGAAGCGTCGATGTTGACTTCGCCTATGTCGTTTACTATTACGGCAAAGCGTATGCCGCGTTCGTTTGAGAGTATGCGGTTGAGCAGTGTTGTCTTTCCGCTGCCGAGGTAGCCGGTGAGCAGAAGTACGGGAATGTCTTTTTGTGCCATTGGAATATATGGTTTACGGCCCGGAGCGGCATCGGGGTAGATGCAAGCTCCGGGCCGTTATTTGATGTTATCGGGGAATGTTTATCAGAATTGGGTGCCGGGGTCGAGGTTTGCTTTTTCGATGTCTTTGAAGTAACGGTATGTGCCTACTTTAAGTTCTTCGCAGGCTGCTTCGTCGGCAACGATAATTGCTTTGGGGTGCATCTGGAGTGCGGATATTGTCCACATCTGCGATATGCCGCCTTCGACGCCGTGGCGGAGTGCGCGGGCCTTGTTGTGGCCGTTGACCATGAGCATTACCGAGCGTGCGGCCATCACTGTGCCGACGCCGACGGTGAGGGCTGTCTTGGGCACGAGGTCGACGTTGCCTTCGAAGAAGCGCGAGTTGGCGATGATGGTGTCGGTGGTGAGTGTCTTTACGCGCGTACGTGATGTGAGCGACGAGCCGGGCTCGTTGAAGGCGATGTGGCCGTCGGGGCCTACGCCGCCCATGAAGAGGTCGATGCCGCCATATTTTTTGATTTTGTCTTCAAAGCGAGCGCATTCGGCAGCGAGGTCGGGAGCGTTGCCGTTGAGTATGTTTACGTTTTCGCGCGGAATGTCAATGTGGCTGAAGAAGTTGTTCCACATGAAGCTGTGGTAGCTTTCGGGGTGGTCTTCGGGCAGACCGACGTATTCGTCCATGTTGAATGTGACGACGTTTTTGAAAGATACTTTGCCTTCTTTGTGGAGTTCGATGAGGCGGCGGTACATGCCCAGTGGCGAGCTGCCGGTAGGGCATCCGAGCACGAAGGGTTTCTCGGGCGTGGGGTTTGCTTCGTTGATGCGTGCTGCGACGTAGTTGCCGGCCCAGCGCGAAAGGGTCTGATAGTCGGGTTCGATTACGAGTCTCATTTGATAAGTCTAATTGGTCTAATTAGTCTGATTAGTTGTCAGTTGTGTATTTTCTTAGAAGAGCCAGGCGGCTGTTATTGTCCAATAATTGTTTTTGCTGTCGACTTTTGTGCCGTTGATTGGAGTGAGTGCGCTTACGGTCTTTGTCATGCCGAGGCCATATGATGCGCCGACCTGCAGGTGCGTGAAGAGCTGTAGGCCTATGCCGAAGTTCCATGCGACGTCGAACGATTTGTTCTCGTAAGCGTCGGTGATGGCTTTTTTCGATGCGAGGAACGCGAAGCTCGGGCCTGTGAAGACATAGGGCGATATGATTTTGCCTACGATAGGCAGGCCGATTTTGTATTTGATGTTGAGGGGAATTTCGATGTAGTCGCGTTTTTTGTAGCGGTTGGAGTTTAGCAGGTCAGCTGTCGGGTCATCTGACGGTTTCAGTTGGTTGCCTTTGTAGTTTGAATCGGATACGCGGTGCACGTACATCACCGAAAGGTCGAAACCGAGATTGATTACGGGGATTGTGAATTCGGCCTGTACGCCGCCTGTGAAACCGGCGCGGTTGTCGTTGTTGAAGACGTCTTTGTCGAGGCGCATTGAGTTTACGGCAACGCCTACGCGCGGACCGATGCGGAACTGTGCCATGGCAGGCATGGCAGCAACCATTATCATTGCGATGGTCAGCGTCAGTGCTTTCAGTTTTTTCATATTGGAGTAATGGATTGATTGAATATTCAGCTGTTTATGTTGCCGCGAGGTTTACGGCACAACGCAAAATTACAATTTTTAATGCACAAAAGCACTATGTTGGGCGGAAAAATTTGTAATTTTGCTCATTATGAACGCAGAACAACGCCTACAAATCGAAGAAAAAGTGGTCGAGACGCTCCGCACGGTCTACGACCCCGAGATACCTGTCGATATCTATTCGCTCGGACTGGTTTACCGCATCGACCTTGCCGATTCGGGCGACCTGACTGTGGACATGACGCTGACTGCGCCGAACTGCCCGATGGCCGATTTCATTCTCGAAGATGTGCGTATGAAGCTTGAGGGCATCGAGGGCGTTGCGGGCGTGACGGTGAACATTGTCTTTGAACCTGAGTGGACGCAGGACATGATGAGCGAGGAAGCCAAGCTCGAACTGGGGCTGCTATGAGCGGAATGCCGAAACAGCGGAGCCGCACTTATTTTCTGAGCGACATACACTTGGGAGCGAGCTACGTGTCCGACCGCATCGCTCACGAGCGGCGTGTGGTGGAGTTTCTGCGCTCGATAGAGACCGACGCACGCGCCGTCTATCTTCTTGGCGACATCCTCGACTATTGGTTTGAATACCGCACGGTGGTGCCGCGAGGATATGTGCGTTTCTTAGGGCAGCTCGCACGCATGGCCGACATGGGCATAGAAATCGTGTGGTTCATAGGCAACCACGACATATGGCTGTTCGACTATCTGCGCGATGAAATAGGGCTTCGCATAGTCGATACTTCGGAAGGAGGCATCCACGAGGAAATCGACGGCACGCATTTTTTTCTCGGCCACGGCGATACTTTCGGACGTCAGCCGTTTTCATACCGTGCCCTCAGGGCGCTGTTCCACAACCGTTTTTGTCAAAAGCTTTATGCCGGCATCCATCCTCGGTGGACGATACCGTTCGCGCACGGGTGGAGTTCGCACAGCCGCAAGGGCAGCGCACGGCCTTCGGCTGTCTTCGGTGCCAAGGCGCGAGCGGCGGTCGAGGTGTTTGCGCGGAGCCTGTGTTCGCGCGACCCTGAGCTGAGGTACATCATCATCGGCCATCATCATGTTGCGCTCGACGAGCCTGTCACGCCCGGTTGCCGTCTGCTCATCCTCGGCAATTGGCTCGACCGCTCGACATATGCCGTGTTCGACGGTCGGGAGCTGGAGCTACGCGAGTACGAGCGCTGAAAAAAAATACCTATTTTTGGGTATTTCATGCCCGTTGTACCTTCTGTAACTTTGCATCAGAAATTTACGGAATTGTTTGTGACATAAAAAACTCCACGACGATGATGCCGTGGAGTTTTTTTGGATTTGTACCGATAAATTTTTAATTTTGCATGTTGCATTTATAATTATAAAAACCATTCTAACAGCTATGTTCCGTACAACTTTTTTGCGGCTGTCGCTTGCTCTTGCCATGGCAATCGTAGGCGTTGCCGACTTGTTTGCCGACATTGTGGTGCTTGCCGACGGCACCACAAAGACGGTGTATAATATCGAAGTCGCCTCGAAATATCTATATTACACGCAGACTCCCCAAGATGAAAACATAGAGCGTATTCCTTTAGATAAGGTATTCGCATATAAAATCGGCGACGGCCAGCTTGTGGCACTGAATGGCGCTCAGGCGCCTGTTGCGGCCGAGCGGGCTGCGGCTCCCCAGGCAGATACGCCGGTCGGAGAGGTTGCCCCCGTCCCCTCGGCCGACAACTTGCGGCTCATCGGTCTCTATAACAGCCACGCTCCGTTGGAGTATAAAGGCAAAAAGCCGCAGCCTGACAAATACACCGGTTATTTCATCTCTCTGTGGGGCATGGAAGAAACGTCGGTGTTGTCGGACAGCGTTCTGGAAATCGGATTCGAGCATGTATACCTCGACGGCGACAAAGACCGAAGCGTTGTCGGCGAGCGGCTGAAAGTGACCAACAAGACATCTGTGCCGGTCTACATAGACCTTGCCAACTCTTTCAGGCTGATGAACAACGGGTATTCAGAACCGTATTTCACGAATTCGGTGTATAACGAGGGGGCTTCTTCGACAGCCGGCGGAAGCCTCAATTTGGGCGCCGTGACAAATGCGCTTGGCGTAGGGGGCGCAGTCGGAGCGCTTGCCAACGGAATAAATGTCGGCAAGGCGGATACTCGTTCGGCAGGCATATCGAAGGCCGAGCAGCAGTATCTTGTTGTGCCTCCGCGAAGCTCGGTTACCATGCCTGGCCGTAAGGTGTCGAACGGCAAGACGATATTGGAGTGCTACGAGCCTATTTATTTCAGCCAAAAGAAAATAGGAGAGTCTCAAGAAAAGTATTATCTGAAAGAAGGATGGGTCACGGAACTGACAATGATAGAAGATATGAAAGCGCAAAAGGTGGCTGATGACCAGGCCGCCACCCGTGAGTCGCTTGAAATAAAACGCTGGCTGCAGACCGACTATACGCCCGAAAACACACCCAAGAAGCTGGGCTGGATAGTCACGTATTCGACGCAGCCCGATTTCAGCCGTTATACGTCTTTGCCCGTACATATGTTTATGAGAGGCGCTTTCGGCTTGAATGTCAATAGCAACAGTTACTATTTTTACTATAATGCCAAAACGTATGATATTTCGCCGAACCTCGATTATATGATAACCGGCGGAGGACGTGTTGGCAAGAGGTAAGAAGGCATTTAGCCCTTAGACTATAAAAATCGCCCCTGAACAGCGCTGCGCTGTTCAGGGGCGATTTCTGTATCTGAGGATGTGTTTTATTCGAAAGAGCCCATTTTGAGGTAGTTGACTTCTTCTTGTGTGAGGTAGCGCCAGCGTCCGCGGGGCAGGTTCTTCTTGGTGAGGCCGGCGAAGTATACGCGGTCGAGTTTGACGACGTGGTAGCCGAGCGACTCGAATATGCGGCGCACGATGCGGTTGCGGCCTGAGTGGATTTCGATGCCTGCCTGGTTGCGGTCGGTCTCTGTTGCGTAGCTTATGGCGTCGGCGTGTATGGGGCCGTCGTCGAGTTCGATGCCGTCGGCGATGCGCTGCATGTCGTCTTCAGAGATGTCGCGGTCGCACCATACGTGGTATATTTTTTTCTTGACGAATTTGGGGTGTGTGAGCTTCGAGGCGAGGTCGCCGTCGTTGGTGAGCAGGAGCACGCCGGTTGTGTTGCGGTCGAGGCGTCCGACGGGGTATATGCGCTCGTTGCATGCGCCTTTGACGAGGTCCATGACGGTGAGGCGCCCGTTGGGGTCGTCGCTTGTGGTGACGCAGTCTTTGGGTTTGTTGAGCAGGATGTAGCATTTGCTCTGCAGGGTCACGACTTTTTCGTCGTATTCGACAACGTCGTTGTGCGTGATTTTTGTGCCGAGTTCCGTTACAACCTGTCCGTTTACTTTTACGAGGCCCTGCTGGATGAATTCGTCGGCTTCGCGGCGCGAGCATATGCCTGCGTTGCTCATGTATTTGTTGAGGCGAATCTGTTCGTTCGGGTCGGGGATTTCGACTTCGTACTCAACGCGTTTGGGGCGCGGCGTGAAGCTTTTGCCGCGAGCCTGGAATGAGCCGTCGCCTTGAGGCCGGTTGTTGTAGGGCCGTTTGTTATAGCCGCCCTGGTTGTTGTAAGGGCGCTTGTTGTAACCGCCCTGGTTGTTGTAGGGCCGCTGTTGGCGTTCGCCGTTGTTGTTGTAGCCGCCTTGGTTGTTGTAATTGTTGTTGTAGGGGCGTTTGTTGTAACCGCCCTGGTTGTTGTAGGGGCGTTGCTGGCGTTCGCCGTTGTTGTAGCCGCCCTGATTGTTGTAGTTGTTGTAGGGGCGCTGTTGGCGTTGGCCGTTGTTGTAGTTGTTGTAAGGGCGTTGCTGGCGCGGTTGATATGGGCGGGGCTGGTATTCGTTGTTTTCTCCGTCGTGGTTATTGTAGTTGTTGTAGGGACGTTGCTGGTGGGGCCCATTGTTGTATCCGCCTTGGCGCGGCTGGTATGGGCGTTTTGGACGGAAGCCGTCTCCTTCGCCTTCGCCATCGGCTTCGGGAGTGCGTGGTTTGTACCCGGTGTTGTTGAGATTTCCGTCGTTGCCCTCCTCGGGTGCGCGGAAAGGTTGTCCGATACGCGGACGTTTAGGTTTTTTTTCGTTGGAGTTAGTGTCCATATCTTAGATGGTTTGTTGTGTTTTCGGTGTTGAACTATAGGCGATTATGCCGCCTTCTCGGCGAAAGTTGCATTTGTCGGCGGATTTTGGCATTTGCCGTATTTGCGGTAATGAAAATGGAGTTTTTTTGTTTTGTGTTCTGGAAACGTGTTTTGCAAACAGAAACCTTAATGTGATATACGTTGCAAAATTAATAAATTAAAGCTCCGCACATCGTTAAATATTCTTAAATCAATATCAACGCGTTTCCTTTCTATTGAAAACATGGAAAACGCGGTTCTTGTTCAGAAGTTGTGGCGTCAAAAAGAAATGTAGCGTAAAAATGCCCAAAAATCTTTAATTTACAAATCTTTAGGTGTCTGCAAGGCGTTTATTGGACAGTTAACTTATGATTCATCGATAAAAATTGGTATATCTCTATGGCTTCAGAAACTTTCCAGAACAAACTCCTCTCTGTGCAAAGCAATTTGCTGAGTTTTGCCTATACCTTGACCTCGAACCGCGAGGATGCCTATGACCTTCTGCAGGATACGACGCTCAAGGCTCTTGACAACGAAGACAAATATGTCGAGAACGTGAATTTCAAGGGCTGGGTGTTTACCATAATGCGCAACCTGTTCATAAACAAATACCGGCGCAATGTCCGCTCTGCCGTTATCATTGACTCGAGCGATGACCTGTATATACTCAATGTGTCGCAGGATTCGGGCTTCGAGACTCCCGAAGGGGCGCTGTCGGCCAAGGAAATCTCGGATATGATTGCCGGGTTTTCGGAGGAACTCCGCGTGCCGTTTTCAATGTATCTTGCCGGGTATAAATATGCCGAGATAGCAGAGCGTATGGTTCTGCCTCTCGGCACTGTCAAAAGCCGCATTTTTATGGCGCGGAAACGTCTTCAGCGCACACTTGGCGGTTATCGTTAGCTTTTGAGGGTGTGCGCATGGTTCTTTTAGCGTCCCATGCGCCGGCCTCCCCGGCCTCCCGGCGGCGGACCCATGGGTCCGCCCCATGCGTTTCGGTCGGCGGGTTCGTTGCCTTTTCCGAAGGTGTTGAATCGGTAGCTGAACGAGAGCATCACATAGCGTGTGAGCGAGTTGTAGCGGCTGTCGTCGATATAGTTTGCGGTTATGCTGCGGCGGATGTTCGAGCGTTGGCCGAGCAGGTCGTATGCCTTGAGCGAGACGGCTGCGGCGCGGTTCTTGAGGAATTCGTATGATACGGTTGCGTTCCACATCCACGTCTTTGTGTCGTAGCCCTGGGAGTATCCCGAGGTTGCCGAGTAGTTTATGTCGGAACTGAGAACGATGCCGATAGGGGTGTTGTATGTGGCGTAGAAAGAGCCGCCGTATGTGTGCACGGTGCGGTCGGCGCCTTTTTGGACGCTGTTCGAGACAGTCTGCAGGCCGTAACGGGGCCGCAGCTCGAACTCGAGGTTGTCGGGGCGCCATGCCATGCCGAAGCTTTCGTTTACCATGAACGAGCCGGAGCGGTTGCGCATGCCGTTGTTGAAGCCTATGCTGTTGGAGTAGTTGAGGAATATGTGGTTGTTGAATGTGATTGTGCGGTTTGCCGGCAGGGGGAATGAGACCATGTTCATTCCTCGCACGCTCCAGACACCGTTGACGTTTTCGTATGTGGTTGTCTGTCCGCCTGTTTCGTTGTCGAATGTGGTTTTCGAGACGATTGAGTTCTGCTGGTACTGTGCGTCGAGCATGGCCATGATGGCGCGCTGTGCGTCGGGGTTGAAATCCTGAAAGCGCAGGTTGACGCTGTGGCTGAATGTGGGATTCAGGTTTGGGTTGCCGACAACTATGCGCAGAGGGTCGGAACGGTCGGGCACGGGCTGCAACTGGGTCATCGAGGGTTGTGAGGAGCGTCCCCAATAGTTGAGGTTGAGGCTCCGTGTCTTTGTCAGGCGCAGGCGGTAGCGCAGATACGGTGCGAAATTGAGCACGTTGCGGCGCGGAATGTCTTTGTCGGAGTCTATGAGGTTTCGCGAGCGTGATGTCTGTGGCACGAGCGACAGGCCTACGTTTAGGGTTCCTTTTTTGCTGATATGACGGTAACCTACACGTACGTCCTGGTTCATGTAGTCGTTTCGGAAGCGGTTCGACAGCTCGGGATTGAACACGGCTTCGTCGCCAATGACGGGGTCGCCGTCCCATCCGTCAGGAAAGCTTACGGGGTAGTCGTAGGTGAGCTTGTCGGCGTTGTTCCATCGGTAGGAGAAGCGGTAGGACACTTCAAGGAAGTTTCCTTTGGCTGCGTTGCCCAAGGGTTCGGTCCAGCTGACGCGTGCGCTGACGTTGTTGCTCCATGTGTGGTTGTCGGCGTATTGGTCGTATAGGTCTATTGAGTCGTTGAAGAGGAAGAAGCGGTTGCGTGAGTATGTGTCGGAGTTTTCGCGGACGTTGCTCATGGAGTAGTTGAGCATGACGGAGAATGAACGTCCGCGTTTGCGGCGGAAATTGTGGTTGTAGATGAGGCGGCCGCCGAATTCGAATGAGTGTCCGTCGGATGTTCCGCGGTTTATGCTTCGGCTCACTTCGGTGCGCGCGGCGTCGCCGGCGAAAGTCGACGAAGAGTCGTTCGAAGCCGAATTGTTGTAGTTGAGCGATATGTTAGGCCTGAATTCGAGGGTGTTGAAGCTGTCGGGCTTCCACACCAGGCGGAAGTCGGCGCGAATGTTGTGCCCTTTGTCGCGGCTGTATTTGCGGCTCGAAGTGGTTGAGCTTGAGTCGGCGAAAAGATACTGGCGGTCGGATGTCGTGCGTGTGTCGCGGTCGGTGTGGCTGTACATCAGGTTGCCGCCCACGCGCAGTATTTCTTCTTTTCCGACGTTGAAGTTTATGCCGAACGACTGCGCCGACGTTATGCCGTTGTCTCCTCCGAATCGCCTGAAGCGTCCGGCGGCTCCGTCGGCAAAACCGGGTTCGTTGATGTTGTTGGCGCCACCGAGGAATGTAATCTGGTTGCCGTTCCAGAAGCGGTTTACGGTGAAAGTGCCGCGGTACCGGTTGTCGGTGCCGTAGCCGGCTTCGACGTTTCCGAACCATCCGTTTTTGCGGTCTTTCTTTACGGTGAGGTTTATTACGGTTTCGTCTTCGCCGTCATCGACGCCAGTAAGGCGGGCCAGGTCGCTTTTGCGGTCGACCACCTGCAGTTTCTCGACCATGTCGACGGGCAGGTTGCGCGAAGCCACGGTGGGGTCGTCGGAGAAGAATTCTTTTCCGTCGACGAGTATTTTCTTGACTTCTTTTCCGTTGGCGGTGATTTTGCCGTCGGTGCCCACTTCTACGCCGGGCAGACGCTTGAGCAGGTCTTCGACCACGGCGTTGGGTTGTGTCTTGTAGGACTCGGCGCTGAACTCGACGGTGTCTTCCATCACTTTTATGGGTGTGCGTATGCCCCGGACAACGGCCTCGTTGAGCATGATTGCGCTTTCTTGCAGCACGAAGGGCTTGAGGCGTATGTCGGCGTCGGCCACGCGGACATCGCGTATCTGTGGCGTGTATCCGACATATGAAACTTCAACGAGGTATCGTCCCGGTTTGACACTTTCTATGGCAAATCGGCCGGAGTCGTTGGTGACGGCTCCTTTTACAAGGCTTGAGTCGGTTGCCGCCAGCAATCTTACCGAGGCTTGCATGAGGGCCTCGTCGGATGCGTCTTTTACCATACCACGAAGCGTGACGGCCTTCGCGGTCGCCACGTTCATGAATGCAAAAACCATCAAAACAATAAGTTTTTTCATTTCTCTCATTTCCATGTCACAAAGTTACTCTAAAAACGGGTGTCTTGCAAGCGCTTCTCTACTTTAGGCTTCCGATTATAGAAAAACGCCCCGATTTTGTCGACAAACAGAAAAAAAGGATTATTTTTGCAAAAAAATGCGTCAATGTCGACATTTTTATCCGCAACAATAATAACAGCCAACGAGGCACACAACATAGAGCGTTGCCTCAATTCGCTCATAGGTGTGGCCGACGAAATCGTCGTGGTCGATTCGATGTCGACCGACGGCACCGTCGACATATGCCGCCGCTACGGGTGCAAGGTCACCGAACGGGTGTTCGCAGGCTACGGCTCGCAGAGGCAGTATGCCGTCGGTCTTGCAAATGGCCGGTATGTTCTGTCGATAGATGCCGATGAGATGCTTTCGGAGCCGTTGCGAGAAAACATCATAAGGCTCAAAAACGAGGGGTTCACGCACCGTATGTACTCTTTCAGAGTGGTGAATTATATTTGCGGCCGGCCTATGCGACGCAGCGGCATGCAGCCCGATTTGCAGACACGGCTGTTCGACCGCCGATATGCCAACTGGGATTTGCTTGACGTGGGCGAGCGGCTGTCGTATCCGCGCGGTGTGCGGCCGGCTTTTGTTCCGGGCGACATAATGCACTACCGTTGCAACGATTTCGACGAGCTTGATTTCAAGGAACTGCGTAATGCCGAGATGCGTGGGCGTGTTCTTGCCGCCGCCGGCATCGATGCGCCTGCCCCGATGTCATGGCTGAGGGCCGCGTCGGCGTATCTCCGTTGCCAACTCCGCGACGGCGCCATACTCGACGGTGCTGCCGGCATGCGTATAGCACGTGCGCGATTTATCGCCACTCTTGCGGCATATCGTGCCGCAAGGCGTATAGTTCACGAAGGAGGTGGAAGCCGATGAACGTTGTGCATCTGGTGTCGAACCGTGTGTGGGGCGGCGGTGAGCAGTACGTGCTTGGCCTTTGCCGTGCCTTCGATGCCGATGGCCACAGCGTGGCCGTGGTGACCCGTGGCTACAAGGATGTCGACCGTCATTTTGTGTCTGCCGGTTTCATGCCGGGCAAGCTGACGCTGAAAGGGCGGCTCGATTTTATAAGTCCCATAGTCTTTGCCCGTGTGCTCAACCGCATGGAAGCCCCGGTGGTAGTGCATGTGCATAATTTCAAAGATGCTGATACTGCCGTGAGGGCACGTCGTCTTATGGCCGACCCGACAAAGGTGCGCATAGTGATGACGCGCCATCTCGCCAAGGCCGCCAAAACCGGCCGTTATGCCCAAGAACTCTATGGGGCACTCGACGCCCTGATATTTGTTTCAGAGACTGCGAAAAAAGAATTCATGTCTTCGTCGCCGGTTATAGACCCGTCGAAAGTGCATGTGATATATAATGCCATAGTGCCCTCGCCGGAGACCTCAGCCGGGGAATGCCGCCGCGAGGCCGGAAAGGTCGTGCTGCTATATGCCGGCCGCATATCGCCCGAAAAGGGTCTTGAAGTGCTTGTCCGCGCAATGGCTTTGTTGCCGGAAAGCATATGTCTGTTTGTTGCCGGGCAGGGCCGGAGCCGCGATGTGGTTCCGCTTATGGAATTGGCGCGTGCGCTCGGTGTCGACGGCCGTATCGAATGGCTCGGCCATGTCGACGGCATCGCGGCGTTGATGTCGACGGCAGACATAGGGGTCGTGCCGACGACGGCAAAAGAGGCTTTCGGGCTGACCGTGCTTGAGTTCATGTCGCAGGGCGTGCCTGTGGTGGCTACATGCAACGGCGGTCCGGCAGAGATAATAAGCGACGGTGTCGACGGTATGCTCGTTCCGCCCTCCGACCCCGAAGCTCTCGCCAAAGCCATTGCGGGTCTTGCCGCAGAGCCGGAATTGAGAAAAAGCATGGGGGCTAAAGCGGCAGAGACTGCCGATGTCCGTTTTTCGTACGATAATTTCTACCGGCAGATAATAGATGTCTATACACGTCAATGAAAGCTGACATAAAACTTAACCCTGATTTGGTGGCGCTTGCACCCGAACTTGCCGATAGGTTGGCTTCAGACGGCCTGCCGACGGATACCCGTGAAATTTTCAGGGGACGCAACGTGGTGGCTACGACTGCCGACAGGGCGCTGTGCATAAAATCGTTCCGTAAGCCCGGTGCGTTCAAGTCGGTAATGTACGGTTATCTTCGCAAGCCCAAGGCTCTGCGAGCCTTTGAAAACGCAATGCGCCTCACCGCGATGGGCGTGGCTACGCCCGAACCGTTCGGCGCCGTCGTTTGTTCTGAAAACGGCATGCTCGGCTGTTCGTACTACATATGCCGTTATATGCCCGGCTGGAACGAACTGCGGAGCGTGCAGAACCGTTCCGATTTTCCGGCCATCGCACGCGAATTGGCCGAATTTACCCTCGGTCTTCACCGCAAGGGCGTGTTCATGAAAGATTTTTCTATGGGCAATGTGCTTTTCAGACAGACGGATGACGGCGGCTATGAGTTCACCTTGGTCGACATCAACCGCATGGCCTTCGATGTGCATGACCGTGGCACGCTTATGCTTAATTTCAGAGGCATACTCGAAACCGCCGAAGCTACCGCTACATTCGCACGCGAATATGCAATTGCCGCCGGAGAACCGGATGTGGATGCTTTCGTGGTTGAGGCGGCAGAGATATTCCGCCGACATCAGGTAAAAGTCGAGCGCAAGAAAAAAATCAAGAAATTCTTAAAAAGGAAGAAATGACAGACAGGCCCAAAATATCGGCAGTGGTGCACACCTATAATTCGGAAAAGCATCTCGACAAAGTGCTGTCGGCGTTGAACCGGCTCGACGAAATTTTGGTGCTTGATATGGAGAGCACCGACCGCACTGTCGAAATAGCGCAAGCTCACGGGGCGCGTGTGATTGTCAAGGAGCGTGGCGAACATCGGATACCTGAAGCCTACAGGGATTTCGCCGACCATGCCGCTGCCAATGACTGGATACTTGTTGTAGACTCGGATGAGATTGTGCCCCCCGGTCTGCTTGATTATCTGTTTGCCGAACTCGAACGTGACTATGAAAGTCCGAGAGGTTATATGGTGGCGCGTAAAAATTATTTCATGGGCAAGTGGATGCGTTCGTCTTACCCTGACTATACGCCGCGGATGTTCAAGAAGGACGGTTCCTATTGGCCCTATGCGGTGCATACGTTCCCGACCTACGAAGGGCCGACGGTGTATGTGCCCAAGGAGCGGACAGAACTTGCCTTAATCCATCTTGCAAATGAAGATACCGGTACGCTTGTCCGCAAGATGGACACCTACAGCAACTACGAGCTTGAGCGACGCGGCCGTTCGTATTCACCGTGGAAGTTTATCTACGAGCCGCCGTTCCGTTTCTTCAAATCGTATGTGCTCAAGGGTGGTTTCCGCGACGGTATGCCGGGCTTCATCCATTCGGTGCAGGACGCGTTCTACCGCTTTACCCTGCTTTCGAAACTTGAAGAACATCGGCAGGCCGGAGAGGCTGCAGAAAAGGATATAGACCGCGATGCCTCGGTCGTAAAATAATGATTTACAGTTATGCCTAAGATAATTGTCTATTGCAAGAATATAGAAGCTTCGCTCGAAGTTCCGGGTGGGTCAACCCTTGCCGAGATTGCCCGTTCGCTTGAAGGGCGGCTCGGCTTTGAGCCGATATGCTGTAGGGTGAACAACAAGACCGAGAACCTCGGCTATGCTGTCTACGGTCCGAAGCAGCTTGAGTTTCAAGACCGTAGCACCGGCTCGGGTCCTCGTGTCTATACGCGTTCGCTGTGCATGATGCTTTATGCGTCGGTTGAGGCTGTTGTGCCCGGCACGAAGCTTACGATAGAGCATTCGATTTCGCACGGCTACTATTGCCGTCTCGGCGGCTTCGACGATGTGCCCGCCGAGCTTGTAGCGGCTCTCAAGCACCATATGCTCGCGTTGGCCGGCGCCGATTTCCCCTTTGAGAGGCATCAGAAGCTTACGACCGAGGTTATGGAGATGTTCGAGCGTCAGGGCCTGCACTCCAAAGCGGAGCTGTTGCGCACCACCCGTCAGCTCTATACCACATATTATACTCTCGGCGATGTCAGCGACAGCTATTACGGGGCCTTGGCTCCATCGACAGGTTTGGTCGATGTGTTTGACCTTATCAAATATAAGGAAGGTTTTCTGTTGCTGCCGTTCGACCCTGACGAGCCGGAGCGTGCCGCGACCCCGATAAGACAGGAGAAAATGTACCGCGCTTTCACGGAGTATCTTCTGTTCAACCGTATTGTCGGGGTGCGCGACGTTGGCGAACTGAACACTTATATCATGCAGCACGATGCGGCCGACATAGTAAATGTCGCCGAGGCTCTTCACGAGAAGGCGTTGGCGCGTATCAGTGACGACATCACTGAGCGCTACCGTTGCGGCGGAGCGCGTATAGTCCTTATTTCGGGGCCTTCGTCGTCGGGCAAGACCACGACGACGAAACGGTTGGCCATACAGCTGATGACAAATCTGCTGAGGCCGCAGATGATTTCGCTCGACGACTATTTTGTGAACCGAGAATGCACTCCGCGCGACGCTACGGGCGACTATGACTATGAATCGCTCTATGCACTCGACCTCGAAAAGTTCAACGCCGACCTCAGCGCGATACTTGCCGGCGAAACGGTTGAGCTGCCTACCTATAATTTTGAACTTGGCTGCCGCCAGTACCGTGGGAACAAAATCAAACTTGAGCCTGGCTCAATACTTCTTATCGAGGGCATACACGGGCTTAACCCCGAGCTTACGGCGCAGATACCCGAGCAGTTCAAGTTCAGGCTGTATGTGTCGGCGCTGACAACGCTGTCGATAGATGACCATAACTGGGTGCCGACGACAGACAACCGTCTTCTGAGGCGCATAATCCGCGACCACAAGTACCGCGGCACCTCGGCCGAGGAAACCATCAGGCGTTGGCCGAGTGTGAGGCGCGGCGAGGAGAAATGGATATTTCCATATCAGGAGAATGCCGACGCGATGTTCAACTCATCGTTCGTGTTCGAGCTTGCGGTGATGAAGGATTATGCCGAAAGCATTCTCAGCGGCGTGCCGTCGGATGTGCCCGAATATGCCGAGGCTTACCGGTTGCGTAAATTCCTGAGTTATTTCAGGCCGATAAGCGCGTCGTTGCTGCCTTCGACATCGTTGCTGCGAGAGTTCCTTGGGGGCAGTTCGTTCAGATACTGAACGATATGCACAAAAAACCGACGCACCGGCGAACCGGTGCGTCGGTTTTTTTGTGCTGTTATCAGGTTATTTTACGACAACCTTGCGTGCCGAAGAGGCTGAGCGGAAGATGTATATGCCCGGAGCGAGTGCCGGAACATCTGAGGGAGCGACTCCTTTGGCGACGCAGATGCCGGTTATGCTGTAGATGTCTAGCGGAGTGTCGGCACTGCCTGCTATGGCGTCGATGCCCGAAGTGTTGTTGTCGAGGCTTATGTGGCTGAGCATCACCGATGCCGGTTTGGAAGTGTATGACGCTTTGAAGCGCAGCCGGAAGCCCGGCCATGCCTTGTATTCGGAGAGGTCGATTGTTTCGTGTTTCCAGTTGGTCTCGATGTCTTCGATGTCGTAGGTCGATGCGTTGGTGCCTTCGCTGATTGATATTTTTTTCACGGGCACGAAATCGCCTTTTCCGTCGGAGGCTTCTACGGTCAAGGCCGCGTCGTTGTCTGATATGGCGTAGTAGTATAGTGACAGTTCGGGTTTGGATGCCGATTTGATGTCGATATACCACGAAGTCATGGTCGCTTCCTTGCCTTGGCTCGAGGCGCCGGTGAACAGTGTGTATGCAATGTTTTCACCTTTGAAAATCGGTTGCACGGTGGGGTCGTAGTAGCCGTCGCCGGTTTTTGCCGGGCGTCCGATGGTCCATGTCGGTTTTGAGGCGCTGAAGCTCCATTTCTGCTGAGTGTCGTTTCCGTAGCCTGCGCCGACGAATTTGTCGCTGAAGGGCAGGGCTACGTCGGGGCCTATGCCGAAGGGTTTGTCGGCGTAGTTTGTGCTGTTGGCAAAACAAAGGTCGTTGCCTTCGCCGACTTCGGTGTATGGAACTACCTGGTAGTTGACGAGTTTTGCCTCTTCGAGGTCTTCGCCTTTGTCGGTGTAGCTTTGTGCTTCGATGTTTTCGGCAAGCAGCTTGCGGTTGTCTTCGCCGTATCCCCATGTGCGGTAAACGTTGTATGTTACGGCGTATGGACCCATCTGTCCGCCCGATATTCCGGCTGTGGGTGCAGTCCAGGAAAGTTCTACGTGGCGTTCTTTCTGTGCTCCGGTGATTTGTATTGCACCCGGTGTTTCATATCCGACATACATGCGGCGGCGTACTGAGATGGCATTTCCGTAGGGGCCTTCGGCCACTACATACCATGTGTTGTCTTTGTTGAGCGTGAATTTTTCGGTGGTGAATGTGTATTCCTGTCCTTGAACGGGGTCGGGGTATGTTTCGGTCGGCGTGTCGTTGGGCGTAGGAGGTGTCTCCTGACAATAAAGTTTGAATGCCGTGAAATAGTTTTCGGGCAGTTTTACGGCGTTTCCGCTTGTGTCGAGGTATTCGGTGGGTACCGTCGACTTGATTGTGACCGTTTTCATGTCGGCGGATGCTTTGGCGTCGTCGATATAGAATTTGGAATAGTTGTAGCCGGGTTTGAGCGGAGTGCTTGACTCGGGCGATTTTTCGCCGTCGGGGCCTTCTATTTCAACGTATGCGGTATATGTGTATTCAAAGCCGTATTGCCATGCCGGAATGGCGTTGTCGGCTCGGTTTATTGTCTGGCCGGGCGATACGCCTTTTACAGAGAATACTTCGACGGAGTCGTTGGAGATTGCTTTGCATGAGCGCACCACTGTCATTGTGAGTGTCGTGCCGGCTTCGAACGGGTCTCCTTCGTAAAAGAAGTTGAAATAGCTTGTGGGCGCTTTTACCGAGCAGTTGACGACGCCGGTGCCGTCTTCAAGCCCCCAGGAGTATGTTGCCGTGGGAACTGCCGGTTTGAGGGCGTTTGCGGCTGCCGGAAACAGCATTGCCGCAGCAATTAGGTAATAGGAGAGTTTTTTTGGTAGAGCAGGCATCATAAGCAGATAGTCGTTAATGATTAGGTTTATACTCGCAAAGGTAATGTCAATTTGTTGAGTTTCCAAACATTTTGACATGTATTTTGCGCCTATGGCATCTTAAGATGCCTGAAGAGGACAAAAAGTTCCCCGGCAGACGTCTGTCGATGCGTCTGCCGGGGAAATGATAGGTTTTGTATTTCGTTGCCGTTTCTTAGCGGACTACGATTTTGCGTGTCTGTGTCCGTCCGTCGGCAGTTACGCTGAGCACGTAGATGCCGGGGGCGGTACCGTCGGTTTCGATGGTTGCATTTTCGCCGGTAGCGTTAACCGAAGCAGCGAGTGCGCCAGTCAGGCTGTAGATGCGTGCTTCGATAGCCGATGCTCCCGGTGCGAAGATGTCGAACCGGCCGTCGGCAATCTGATTGACGAGTATGTCGCTTTCTGCGGTGACGTTGTTTACGGCGCTCATGCCGAGGATTTTCTTGAGTCCGGCGAGGGCGTCTATTTTGCCGTAGCCGAATTTCTCGGGTGCGGCTTCGGTGTATTTGTCCTTTATTGCAGTCTCGGCTATGATTTCTTTGACTCGGTCCATGGTCAGGGTGGGGTCGGCCTGCAGCCAAAGGGCGAGGATGCCTCCGGCGAGCGGTGCGGCCATAGAGGTTCCCGACATTTCCATCCATTGGTGGTCGCGGGTCTTGTCCTGGCGGAGAGCAACTACGTATCGGCCTTCATAGGGGTCGTTGTCTGCTGCAAAGTAGTAATTGTTGTAGGATGCGATTATTGCTTGTCCGGGTGCCGCAACGTGGGGCAACGGACGGCCGTCGAAGGTTTTTCCGTAGGATGAGAAGTCGGCGATGTCGCCCGTGTGGCTTTCTGCGATGTAGTTGAGGAAGCCGGAGAATGTGGGCCACTTTTCTTTGTTGGTGTATGCGCCTACGCAGAGGATGTTGTCGCCGCATGCCATGTCGTTGATAGACTGGGTGTCGTCGCCTTCGACATAGCCTTTGCCGGCCATGTTGCTGTCGAGGAAGTAGACGCCTTGGTCGGCATACATGTCGATGGTCTTGCCTTCTTTTCCTTCTACGGTTATGACGGGTTTGACGTTTTTGGCTTTGCCTTGCAGAAGTACTGTCACAAGTGAGTTGTAGCGGTTGTTTTCGGGGTTAAGCTCGTTTGTGAAGATGACGTATGATTGCGAGGTGAAGATGGAGTCGAGGGCGAAATCGCGGACGCAGCCTTTGTAGTTCATCGCCAATCCTTCGACGCCTATAGTGCCGGTTTGGGTTACATCGACAGAGTAGGTGTAGATGGTTTTGTCGCTTATTGTGTCGACCGCAGAGAATGTGACTTTGAAAGGGGTGTTGTCTTCCGACCAGATGTCGCAGACGCCCATGACTTTGCCGTCTTCGGAGATGAAGGTCTTGACGGATGTGTCGCCTGCCGCGAATTTCTTGCGGATTGACATTGGTGTCGAGCCTTCGTTGCCCGAAGAAACTGTGATGAGCATTTTTTTGCCTACTTCGGCAAGAAAACGGTCGGCTGCTGTTGTGCCGTCGTGCGGGCCACGGTTGTGGCCGAGCGATAGGTTCATTACTGCGGGCTTGCCTTTTTCTTCGGCGTACTTCATGATGCGTTCGGCGGCAATCAGGATGTTGTTGCCGTCGAGTGTGCCAGAGCAGGGAGCGAGTTCGGCTCCGGTCGCTACGCCGTAGTAGGGCACGTCGTAGTCACTGCGTTGGTAGCATCCGCCGTTTCGCGGATTGACGGTTGCCACTACGTCGGCCTTCCCTTTATAGCCTCCGGCCATGATGCCGAGCACGTGTGTGCCGTGGGTTTCGTCGTATCGGTCGGTGGTGTAGTTCTGTATTGCTTCGGGGGTCAGATATTCGCGCACTGACGCGTTTCGGCCCTGGATTACCCAAAGGGCCGACGTGCGGGGTTTTCCGGCTGCATCGAGGAAGTTTGCGTGGTTCACGTCGAGGCCAATGTCCATAATGCCGCATATTACGCCTGTGCCGTCGTAAGCTTTGTCGAGGCCTGTGCCGGCCTGTACCTTATCGACGTTTGTGAGCACACGGGCGGTGTCCATGTGCTTATGGTTTGAGTAGCCGAGTGATATGCGTTTTACTTCGGGCATGGCGGCAACGGCTTCGATTTGCTGTGCTGAGAGGCTTACGATTGCCATGTCGGCTATTTGGCTGAGCACTTCTCCGCCGAGTTCTTCAATCTGTGAAAGGACGCCGTTGTCGGTCATTGTGACGATGACGGCAACTTTTTCGGCTTCGTCATCGGCGGCACGCGACTGGATGTCGGGTGTCATGCTCAGGAACTGGGCTGCCGATGGGTCGAGCTTGCTTTGCGCCGGTGCGATTGCCGAGCCGGCAGCGAGCGCTAAGGCTAATAGTATGACTTTTTTCATTGTTGCTTTTTCCTTTGTGTATATGTGCAAGATTTTAGTTGCAAATATACATGTTTTGTTGAATAATTCAACGTTAATGTGTCGAAACAAATCACAAAACAGTCTAAACGGTTGCGTTTTGAACGAGTCTGTAATTTTGACGCTTCCGGGTTGGCGACCGGTGCCTTAGGGGGCGCCGGTCGCTTTGTCGGAAGATTTTTTAACGGCGTTTCACTTTGTCAGTGGGAACAGCGTTGTATATGTTTTTGCGCTCGGCTTTGTAGCTTTGGTGCAGTTTTACCTCACGAGTCTCGCCGTTGCGACGGACTACGTTGCGCGGAGCTTTAGGCGACAAGTCCTTGCCTTTGAGGCTGAGGTAGAAGGGTCCTGTCTTCTTGAGTTCGGCATCATAATCGGCCGGCGTGGCGTCTTTGAGTTCGAAGCCCGGCGTGAGGTTGGTATAGCTCCAATCGAGGTTGCCGGCATCGTCTCTCATGCCGCCCCAGGCGATAAGGAGCGATGCTCCCGGGAAGGTGATGCATTGGTCGGCGTCCATCTCTCCGAAGTAGCCCCAACGTTTTATTGTTGCCGGACGTGTTCCGCCTTTTAGTGCTTCGTCAGCTCTGGACCAAACGTACATTTCGCCGTTGCGTTCACTCATCATTATTCCGAGCGGAGCCTGGTTGACGTATACCATTTCCTTGTCCTCGAAGTTGATTTCGATGTAGTAGTTGCCTTTGAGGTCGTAGTTGGGATCGGCATAAGGCCATCCGCCGTTACGGTAGCGGTAGGGGTTTACGAGGCGTATGAGGCCGGGGTTTACGGTCGATTGTTCGACTTCGGTGTCCCATGTCTCAGGTTCCATGCTGCTGTAGTATGGATAGATGAAACCGTCGGTATATTCACACAGTCCTATCGAGCGCCACGTGTAGGGCACTATGCGCTTGTACTCGAAGGCATATGCAGTTCGGCATGCATATTCACCGTCTTTGTTGTATCCGACCGCTACTACTGTGTAGTATCCCGAATCGTGAAGGATGAAACGGAATTTTGAAGTCTCGTCGTAATAGAGCGGATAATCTTCGTTGTTTATGAGCGATTCGGCTTCTTTCGTGGCTTGAGCTTGGGTGAGTTTTCCGTCGCATAGTTTATAGGCGTATGAGAATACGTCTTCTGTGCGGTGGATGCTGATTTCGATTTCTTCTTCGTTGGTGTCGGTGGGTATTACAATTCCATCGTAGTTGACTGTCAGTGCGTAGTCGGGGAAGCCGGGAAGCTGGTAGTAATCGTCTTGCTGCATCACCATTCCGCTTGCCGTGTAATAGATGGCGTTGACAACAAAGAGTCCTTGGTCGATAATGTAGCCTGACATCGATTTGAAGTCTTCGGGAGAAGCTCCTTCCGGTATGGCTCCCGGGTTTATCTCGGTGACGTATGTGTAGACGTCGGTATATTGGAGGTCTTCGTTGTTGTAGTCGATGTTAAGGCTCATCGGTTCGAATCGGATGGCGTTTACTGCTTTGTCTTCATCGATGTATTCGAGGGTATCTACGAATATTGTTCCGTTGTTTCCGTTGCAGAGACTTTGCCATTTGTTTTCGTCCTGTAGTTCGGGGCATTCGTAGTCGCCGAATTGGAATTTCTTGCGGTCAAGAACGAGCGATTTCGATTCGTAGACAGGAATAGGTTTTTCGTCGAAGTCGCGCAGACCGCTCATTGTCACCAGAGCCGGTTCTGAACCTTTGAATGGCTTATAGTCGGTCCATGGTGAATATATGATTGTGAAGGTCTGTTCTGACAATCCATATTTTGAAGTGTGCTCGCCGAGGATTTTCATCTTCATCTTGTACTTTTCTTCGGGAGTGACGTCGGCGAAAGTCACTTCGATGGGTACAGGGATAGATGTTACTCCGACAGGAAATGTCACCTGAGTCGTGGGGTCGAAGATGTTCGTTGTCGGGTCGCCGTTGGCCTCGGTGATTGTAGTCTCAAGCTGTACTGTGAGCTCATCTGTGGCTTTTGAGCGGAACAGCTGTACAGAGACCTGCGAAGCTCCGTTGGTGATTTCCACTTCGGTGGGCTCGGCGTCGGAGAAGTAGACAGCATCGCCCTTTTCTTCCGGTGTCGGGCTGTAGGTTTTTTCATCGCTGCACGACCATAGTCCGACAAGAATTGCGCCGGCTGCGAGAGCGGAAAATATTTTGCTTGTTTTCATTGCGGATTATATTTAGGAGGTTAGCGGATAGCGTCGTACAGGCCGGCCGGTGAGGGCGAGTTGTAGCCTACGATAGCCTTGTTGTTGTCGGACTCCTGACGTACTATTACGAAGTTCATCCAAGCCGGGCGCCCGTTGGTGTTGAAGGTGTCGAGGCCTTTTTCGAAGTTTGTGCCGGGATAGAAGCGTGTCACGTCGTAGTCGAGGCGTTTGATGTCGAAGAATGTTATGCCTTCGCCCCACAGTTCGATGCGTTTCTGCAGGATGATTTCTTTGACAACATCTTCGGGAGTGTTTGCGCGTGTCGAGTAAGTCGAGAAACGATAGCTGCGCATGAAGTCGAGGAGTTTCTGTTTGCCGCGTCCGGCGTCCTGATGGGCTGCGGCTTCAGCTTCGATGAAGTACATTTCCTCGACGCGCATCAGCGGATATGCCGTTGCGGTGCCTACGGTGTAGTCTTCCATGTTGCCGTTTCCGGGGCGGAACTTGACGCTGATGTACGGGCCGTCGAAGTTCTGCTGTGCGAATTCGTTGTTTATGAACGGTATCTGTTCGCCGAGCTGGCTGCCTTCGGGCGCCGTGAACGAGAGTTTACGGAAATCTCGGTCATCGATGGCTTTATATAGGCTTGCGCCTATTTCGGGGAATGCGCCTTGTGCCGGAGAGCAGTATCCAAACGTGCTTTCGGGACTCATGAACGAAGCCCAGGTGCGGATGCCGCCTGCTTGCACTACGTCGTCTTCGGTCACGTATTGTCCTGCGAAGAGCCATGAGCTGAACGATGCGTCGTTGAAGCCTTTGGTGGTGTCGAGCCATTCTTCGCGTGTTAGGGGTGTCGCTTTTGATGTTTCGATTGCGAGGCGTGCATATCGCTCCGCTTCTTTGAACGCGGTGTTTGCCGCAGCGGCGTCGGCTTTGATTTCGTCCTGGTAGCTGGCATCCCAAAGATACAGACGTGCCATCAGACCGTATGCCACAGCAAGGGTCGGTATTGTCTTTTCGGCTACGGTAGCCGCGCCGTCGTAGAGAGCGATTGCTTCGTCGAGGTCTTTCTTGATGAACGCAACCATGTCGTCGTGGCCAACACGTGGATTGTTGCGCATCTGTTCTTCGGTGGTCGTCTCTGTCACGATGGGAACGGTGAGACCGAGGATGTCGTTGCCTTCATCCGAGAGGCCGGCGTTGAATTCGGTAGGCAGGAACTCATACTGTCGCGCTATGTCGAGGTAGACAAAAGCTCTGTAGCTTAAGCCGGCGGCGCGGTAGAGCCGCAGCTCGGGGTTCTCGGGATTTTCGGGAACTACCGACAACACAGAGTTTGTGGTGAGGATTTGTTCGTAGTAGAAGTTCCACGGGTATTGGCATACGAGGTATTCCATGCCCAAGGTTATGCTGTTGGAGCTCCATGCGGCGAACCAGTTGTATCCGCCGGCATCACGGACGTACATGTCTTCGGTCATGACGTCGCGAATGTGGAGCATCGACGCATATCCGAAGTCGAAGTGGTTGTCGGGGCTCAGGGTTATTACGTTCAGGTGTCCGGGCATACCCCACACGAGGGCTTCGACGCCTTTTGGCGACCCCTGCAGCTGGTCGGCCGTGATTATGCTCGACGCAATGGGGTCTTCGATACATCCCGTAAGCAGCGGAGCGGAGAGGGCTGCCGCGATAAGGGATTTATATATTGTTTTCATTGTCCTTGCTGTTTTAGAATGTTACGGTAAAGCCGCCCGAGAGTGTGCGGATAGGTGCGTAATATGTGTTGTTGACGCCGCCTGTCATAGACTGGCGCGGGTCCATGCCTTTGCGCTTGCTCCATACCCAGATGTTATCTGCGGCGAAGTAAACGCGGAGCTTGCTCAGATGCAGGTCTTTGACGATTTTGTTAGGCAGTGTGTAGCCGAAGTTTATGTTTTCGACAGAGAGATAGGAGGCATCGGTGAGCCAACGGTCGGAAGATTGTGTCGTGTATTCGTCCTTGAACATAAATCGCGGCACCGAGGTGTTGCGATTTTCGGGAGTCCATGCTTTGTACATGTCTTTGTGGATGTTCACGCCGCGTGTGCTTGTGGTGGGCACGCCCATGTATCCCGAATAGTTGGTGTCGTTTACCTTGCCGCCGATTTGATAGTTGAAGGTTGCGGAGAGGTCGAAGCCTTTATACTCGAACGAGGTGTTGAAGCCGCCATATACCGGTGCGAGGGGAGAGCCGCAGAGGTACTGCGTGGCGGTTGACGCGTCGTGGGTCGTTGTGAGCGTTTCGTTGCCGTTTTCGTCGGTTACGGTGCGGTAGTACATCGCAAGGCCGTTTTCGGGGTTTACGCCGGCGTATTTGTACATCAGCATTGTGTACATCGGCAGGCCTTCGCCAAAGAAGATGCCGCTGTTCGAGTAGCCGCGGTAGCCGTCGATTTCGAGGCCTTTACGTTCTTCGGGGAGCATGGTGATTTTGTTCTTGTACCATGTGAAGTTGATGCCGAAGGTCCATGTGAAGTCCTTGGTGCGTACGGGAACGGTCTGAAGGTCTACTTCGATACCGGCGTTCATCATGTTGCCGACGTTGTCGTAGTATCCCATGAAGCCGGAAGATGCCGGGAGGGGGAATTGCATGAGCATGTCGTGTGTGGTGCGGTAGAAGCCGTCGATGCCGCCGTTGAGGCGTGCATTGAAGAGTTCGAATTCGATGCCGAAGTTGAGGCTCGCTCCTTTTTCCCATGTTATGTCCTCGTTGCCTTTTGTGCTGGGAGAGGCGCCCGGATGACCGTTTGCGTTTACGAGGGTGTAAGTGTCGACGTAGCGGAAGCTACCGATTGCGTCGTTGCCCTGTTCTCCGTACGAGGCCTTGAATTTGAGCATGTTTACCCAATCGACGTTGAAGAACTCTTCTTTGTTTATAATCCAAGCGGCTCCGAAGCTCCAGAACGAGCCCCAACGGTGGTTGGGATGGAAGTGCGAAGATGCGTCGCGGCGGAACGAGAATGAAGCGAAGTAGCGTTTCGCGTAGTCGTATTGCGCGCGCCCGAACCATCCTTCGGTATTGTAGGAAGAATATGATGAGTTGGGCGAGCCGTCGATGATTGCGCCGTCGAGTTCGTCGTTGGTGGGCAGGAACATGTTCTGCTTGCGGCCTGAGAGGCTTTCGAGCGTGGTCTTATACCATTCGTGGCCTAAGAGGACGCTCGCGTCGTGCTGACCGAATACGTGGTTCCAGTCGAGAAGCTGCTGGAATGTGTAGTCCATGTTTCGTTTGTGGCTTTTGTCGACGATACCGCCGGATGAAGCGAACTGTCCGTAGAACGGGTTCAAAGTCGAGGTCGAGCGCCATTCCTGAAGTGCGATGTTGTTGTTCGATGTGAATTTGAAGTCGTTGAGGAAGCGCACTTCGACGAACGCCGTGCCGTTGAAGTTGTTGGCTATTGTTTTGTCGACGTTGAGGTTCGCGTCGGAAATGGCGTTCGAGCCGGTGAGGAACGGACGTTTCATGCCGGCGTTTAGGCCTGCGCCGTAGTCGTAGCGCAGGATGCCGTTGTCATCGCGCATGATTTGCTTGTCGGCACCGCGCATGAACATGGGGTAGATGGGTGCCACCTGTGTGGCTACGGCGAATATGTTGCCTGTCGAGTTTCCGTCGCCTTCGCCGGTGGTAGCTTTCATGTTGATGTGAGAGTAGGCCACGTTGGCTCCGACTTTGAGGTATGGTTTTGCCTGGAAGTCGGCGCTGAGACGGCCGGTGAAGCGGCGGTAGTCAGAGGGAGCGCGTACGATACCCTGGTTGTCGAGGTAGCCGACCGAAACCATAAGGTTGCTTTTGTCGGTGCCCTGGCTTATGTTGACGTTGTATTCCTGGCGGAGGCTTGTCTTGTAGGTCTCGTCCATCCAGTTGTCGGGGTACAGCCAGAATTGGCCCATGTCTTTTACGTTGGCGAGGTATCCGAGCTTGGCGTTGGGGTTGAGGCGACCGTTTTCACCGATGAGCTTCATGCCTGTGGGCAGGGTGTATATGTTGTATCCCAAGCCGTAGGTTGAGTTGGATGTGATTTCTTGGTTTGCCCACAAATATGCCTGTTGTGGTGTCATGCCCTGACCGCCGATATTTACCGGGGTGCTGGAGTTCGCCGGCAGGTAGATTTCTTTGGGGTATGTGGCGTAGTTGTAGAGCGCCTTGTAGTACATCTCCATATATTCGGCCGGGTCGGTGATGTAGTCGTAGTCCTGCGAGGAGCGGTGGTTTGCGCCCCATTTTGCGTCGACGGTGACTGTAGCTTCGCCGAGTTTGGCACGTTTGGTTGTTATAAGGATGACGCCGTTAGCGCCGCGGGCGCCGTATAGAGCGTTCGATGCGGCGTCTTTGAGTACTGACATCGACTCAATGTCGTTGGTGTTTAGCGAGTTTATGTCGCCAGTGAACGGCGAGCCGTCGACAATCACCAGCGGCGAGTTGCTTGCGTTGAGCGATGAAAAACCGCGAACGCGGATTGTGGGGTCTGAGCCGCCGGGAGCGCCCGAAGCGTTCGACAGCTGCAGTCCCGGCACTTTGCCCGAAAGAGCGTCGAGCACGTTTGTGACCTGGGTCTTTTCGATGGATGCGGAGCCTACCGTCGCGGCAGAACCCGTGAAAGATGACTTGGTCTGTTTGCCGTATGCGACTACGATGACGGGGTCGAGCAGCTCATTGTCTTGGTGAAGCTGTATGAGCATTTTCCCGTCTTTGATGGATACGACCTGGGTCTGATATCCTATGTAGGAAACGGTCAGACTTTTGGCCGATGCCGGAACTTTTATCGAGAAATTACCGTCGATATCGGTTGTGACACCGTTTTTGTTTTCGGTGCCGACTGTCACAGAGACGCCTATCAGCGGCTCGCCGTTCTCAGCATCAATGACAGTGCCTTGAACCGAACGCGTCTGTGCCGACGCACTCAGGCCCAATGTGATGACTGCCACAAGTAGTAGAAACAGTTTTTTCATCCTTAGAAAAAATTAGACATAAAAGTGATTGATATATAATGCTTTTTCAGATTGCCGCACGTCTTGACAGAAGCAGAGAAGCAAGTGTGTGCGACGTATTGTCGGGCAAAGTTAGCACAAATATTTCGTAATAATAAATATTTGGCAAGAAAAAAAGTCGAAAATTAACATTTTGAGCGGCAATACGTCCTTTTTGTGGTCGATTGGAGCGCGCATATTGTCGGTGGGGTGTAAAAACACTATCTTTGCGGAAAAATCGCTTTGATATGTGGACTGAAATAATATGTGTAGGGGCCGGTAGCTGTCTGGGCGGCATCATGCGCTATTTGTCGACAAAATATATACAGTCGGCCGTTGCGGCCACGTTCCCGTGGGGAACGCTTGCCGTGAATGTTGTAGGAAGCCTGATTATAGGGTTTGTTCTCGGCCTGGTCGACCGTGGCATAGCAATACCTCCCACTGTCAAGCTTTTCCTTACGGTGGGCTTTTGCGGCGGTTTCACCACTTTTTCTACGTTTGCGAATGAGAATTATCTCTTGTTCCAATCGTCGCAGTTTCCTGTGGCGCTGCTTTATGCCGGTGTAAGTGTGCTTGCCGGCTTCGCAGCCGTCTATCTTGGCTATTTTTTTGCCAAGTGGGTGTGAAATATCAATCGTACTATTAGACGAGTACGGTGTGCCGAATATTACGCGGCATGGATTTTTTTATAATTGAAACCGCGGATACCATTATGGTACATCCGCGGTTTCGGTCATTCTTTTGTGCCGTATGCGAGGTCTCCGGCATCGCCGAGGCCCGGCACTATATAGCTGTGGGCGTTTATTTCGGGGTCGATGACGCCTACCCACAGCTCGGAGTCGGCCGGCATTACCGATGCCATGTAGTCGACTGCTTTCTGCGATGCTATCACCGATGCCACGTGCACTTTTGAGGGCAGGCCTTTTGTAAGAAGAGCACGGTAGCTCAGCTCCATCGAGGCCCCGGTGGCGAGCATTGGGTCGCACAGGACGAGCGTCTTGTTGTCGAGCAGGGGCGAGGCGAGGTATTCGATGCAGATGTCGAAGTTCTCTTTTTCCTTGTACTTGCGGTATGCCGACACGAAAGCGTTTTCGGCGTTGTCGAAGTATCGGAGAAATCCCTGGTGGAAGGGCACGCCTGCGCGGAAGATGGTGGCGAGCACGAGCTGTTCGTCGATGACGTCGCATTGTGCGTCTACGCCTAATGGTGTGGCGATGCCGGTTTTGCGGTAGTGCAGGGTGCAGCTTATTTCGTATGCGAAAATCTCGCCGAGGCGTTCGAGATTGCGGCGGAAACGCAGCCTGTCGGTCTGAGTGGTGGTGTCGCGCATTTCTGCCAGGTACTGGCTTACGAGCGAGGGGTGTTCGGCGAAGTTGTGGATTATCATTGTCAGGGTCTTTTTTTTGAGTATAACGCGGTTGGTGCGTGAGCGGTTTATTCTGCTTCGAAGCGGTCGCCTGCAAGCTTGAGGTTGTTTTCGCGCACGAAGTGCAGTATTTCGGCGCGCACCGGAGTGTCGTCGATGTCTGTCTCTATTCGTTTGAGCGCGTTGAAGACCGATGTCGAGCACTGGTATATGTGGCGGTATGCTTTTGCGACGTCGTCGATTTGGGCTTCGGTAAATCCGGCGTGTTTGCGCATCACGACAGAGTTCACTCCGTAGTATGTCACGGGGTTGTGGGCCATTATTGTGTATGGAGGCACGTTCGAGCTGATGCGTGTTCCGCCTTTTATGAGGGCGAATTTGCCTATGTGCGAGCGTTCGTGCAGTACGACAGATGATGACAGGATTGTGCCTTCATCTATTTTGACGTCGCCGGCGATTGTCACGCTGTTGCCGATGACGCATTTGTCGGCGATGTGGGTGTCGTGCCCTATGTGGCTGTCGGCGAACACGAAGCTGTCGGCTCCTACGCGTGTTCCACCGTCGGCCGCTATGCCCCGGTTGATTATCACGTGCTCGCGGATTATGGTGTTGTCGCCTATGTAGCAGAACGATGGGCCGCCTTTCCAGCGGAAGTCCTGCGGGTCGGCGCCTACGATTGCGCCTTGGTATACTTTGACTTTTGCCCCCAAGGTTGTTCCGTGGATGACTGATGCGTATGGCATTATTTCACATCCGTCGCCGATTGTAGTGTCGGCGTCGATATATGCAAAAGGATGGATTGTGACGTCTTTGCCGATTTTGGCCGAAGGGTCGACGTATGCTAACGGGCTTATCATAGTATCTGTCGTTTTTAGGTTTGTGAGGCAAATATACGGATTTTTTATTTCAGGGTACACTTCTCGTGCCTTTTTAACCGTATTTTTTGCCACATTTATGCAAGAAAGGCTAACAGCAGCAACAGGAGCAGCAGAATTGTCTTGAGGAGTTCGCCCATGGTCGTAACAATAGTATTCCGGCGGCCTGTTCCTTCGGCGCCTATGCGTTTATACAGAAAAAGCGTGGAACGATGTTCGGTTTATTTCAGAGTAGGCATCGCCAAACGCCTGATATGGAATAAACAGTCCACTCCCACGCCTTACCGTATATCGGCTTCCCCTTGTCGGGGAGTGGATATGCGACAAGCAAGGGCGTTGTCTTGACTGCTTTATCCTCCATATCAATGAAAAAATTGGCGATTTTCCTCTGTGGAATAAAGCAAGAAACGCTTTCAGATATGTAATACGCAGGCCGTTATGGCCTGCGTTGCAAAGGTACGAAATAAATTCTTTAAGACAAAAAAGTAGTTCAGCTGCGTCTATTTGTTTGCGACGGTTTGCAGGGCGTTCTTGCACATGTCGGTTATGTATTGCCAGTCGGCGGCCTGTATGCGCTCTTTGGGGAAGAGTTTGCTGCCCATGCCGACGCAGTAGACGCCTGCGCCGAACCATGATTTGAGGTTTTCTTCGCTCGGCTCGACGCCGCCTGTGACCATTAGCTTCGACCATGGCATGGGGGCGAGCAGGCCTTTGACGAATTTGGGGCCGAGCACGTCGCCTGGGAAGACTTTGCAGAGTTCGCATCCGGCTTCCTGGGCGAAGCCTACTTCTGAGATGCTTCCGCAGCCGGGAACGTAGGGCACTTGCCTGCGGTTGCATACTTTTGCGACTTCGGGGTTGAAGAGCGGGCCTACCACGAAGCATGCGCCGAGCTGCATGTATAGCGCCGCGGTGCCGGGCTCGACTACGGAGCCTACGCCGAGTGCCATGTCGGGGCATTCTTCGGCGGCGTATTTCATGAGGGTGCCGAATATTTCGTGGGCGAAGTCTCCGCGGTTTGTGAACTCGAATACGCGTACGCCGCCGTCGTAGCATGCCTTAAGGACTGCTTTCGCTGTTTCGGGGTCTTTGTGGTAGAAGACGGGCACTATGGGGGCCGCGCCTATTTTTGCCATTACGGCCTGTTTGTCGAATCGTGCCATAGTCTTATCGTTGTACGCGTCCGTTTGCGTTTCCCTTTGCCAAAGCTTTGACTTCGGCTTCGGTAACGAGGTTGAAATCTCCGTTGATTGTGTGTTTGAGCGCCGATGCCGCCACGGCGAATTCGAGGGCTTCGTCGGGGGTGTCCATTGTAAGGAGCCCGTGTATCAGGCCGCCCGAAAATGAATCGCCGCCGCCTACGCGGTCGATGATGGGGTCGATGTCGTAGCGTTTGCTCTGATAGAAGTCTTTGCCGTCGTAGAGCATCGCTTTCCAGCCGTTATGTGTGGCCGAGAAAGATTCGCGCAGGGTCGACACAACATATCTGAAGCCGAATTCGGCCATCATTGCCTTGAAGATGCCTTTGTATCCGTCGGCGTCGGTGTTGCCGGCCTCGACGTCGGCGTCTGGCTTGAAACCGAGGCACAGTTCGGCGTCTTCTTCGTTGCCGATACATACGTCGACATATTGCATGAGCGGCTTCATGATGCTTTGCGCCTTTTCGGGAGTCCACAGTTTCTTGCGGAAGTTGAGGTCGACGCTGACGGTGACCCCATGGCGTTTTGCGGCCTCACAGGCGAGGCGCGTGATTTCGGCGGCTTTGTCGCTGATTGCCGGCGTTATTCCGCTCCAATGGAACCAGTCGGCGTCTTTCATTATTTCGTCGAAGTCGAAATCTTCGGGGTCGGCTTCGGCGATGGCAGAGCCGGCACGGTCGTATATTACTTTCGACGGCCGCATCGAAGCGCCTGTCTCGCAGTAGTATATGCCGACGCGCTTGCCTCCGCGCGCTATGTGTGCGGTGTCTACGCCGTAGCGGCGCAAGGCGTTTACGGCGGCTTGTCCGATTTCGTGTTCGGGCAGTTTGGAGACGAAGACGGCATGGTGGCCGTAGTTGGCGCAGCTGACGGCCACGTTGGCTTCGCCGCCGCCCCATATCACGTCGAAGCTGTCGACTTGCACGAAGCGGCGGCAGCCTTGCGGAGAGAGGCGGAGCATGATTTCTCCTAATGTTACTATTTTACTCATTGTGTTATAGTTGGATGATATGATGACTTCAGTTGATTTCGGCCATTAGTTTTACGGCATCGACGTATCGGGCAATTCCTTCGGCCACGGCTTTTGCATCGCGCATGGCGTGTACTACCGTCGCCGGGCGGTTCGTGACGTCGCCCCCGGCGAATACGCCTTTGCGTGTTGTCATGCCGTAGGGGTTGTCGCGTGTTAGGACGTATCCTTTGTCGTCGACTTCGATGCCTTGTGTCGTTGATACTATCCGTGCCGCCGGAGAAGAGCCTACGGCGAGGATGAGCCGGTCGAGCGGCATTGTCTGTTTTGTGCCGTCGGTCTCTACGGTTATCGAGTTGAGCCTGTTGCCTTGACCTCCTTCGATTTCGGTTACCGACGAGCTCCACATGAAGCGGACGCCTTCGGCGACGGCTTCGTCGTACTCGGCCCGCAGTGCCGACATCTTGTCGATTGTGCGGTGGTATATTATCGACACTTCTGCGGCGCCCATTCTGAGTGCCGTGCGTGCTGCGTCGATTGCCGTATTTCCGCAACCGATTACGGCAACTTTGTCACCTTGCGATATTACGACTTCTTTGCGCGATATACATCCGCTTTGGAAAAGGCTCACCCTACGTAGAAACCAAATGGCCTGCCGCACTCCGGGGTGGTTTATGCCAGGAATGTCGAGTTTCTTGGGCTTACCGGTGCCGGTTCCCATGAATATGGCGTCGAAGCCTTCGGCAAAGAGGTCGTCGACGGTGAAGTCGCGTCCGATTGTAGTGCCGAGCCGGAATGTGACCCCGAGGTTCTCGATTTTTTTGATTTCGCGCCTGACGACTTCTTTAGGGAGCCTGTACTCGGGTATGCCGAATTGGAGCACACCGCCGGCTTCGGCCTCCATCTCGAAGATTTCTACGGCAAAGCCTTGGCGCGAGAGGTCGCCGGCAATGGTCAGGCCTGCCGGGCCGCTTCCGATTACGGCTACGCGTCCGCGGCTCTTTTCGGGGATTGCTTCATGCGAGAGGCCGGCTTCGCTGTCGAAGTCGGCCACGAAGCGTTCGAGCTTGCCGATGTGCAGCGGTTCTCCTTTTTTGCCAAGTACGCAGTTTCCTTCGCATTGCCTTTCGTGTCCGCATACGCGTCCGCACACGGCAGGCAGGTTGCTGCGTGTGTTTATTATTTTCATGGCGTTGCCGAAATTGCCTTTGGCGATTTCGGCGACCCAGTCGGGGATGTCGTTGCTTATGGGGCATCCCTTTTTGCATGCCGGCAGCTTGCAGTGCAGGCACCGCTGTGCCTCTTTGACTGCTTCGGCAAGGGTATAGTTTTCTGATACTTCTTTGAAGTTGTCCATTATTTCATTTCGAGATACTGTATTTTGTCCATGTCGCCATAGTCGAGGTTCTCGCCTCCCATGCCCCAGATGAACATGTAGTTCGATGTCCCGGCGGCGGCGTGGATAGACCATTCGGGCGACATGACGGCCTGCTCGTTGTGGAGCCATATGAGGCGGTTTTCCTGCGGCTCGCCCATCAGGTGGCATATGGCGTTGCCCTGCGGCACGTTGAAGTAGAAGTAGCACTCTACGCGGCGGTCGTGGGTGTGGGCCGGCATGGTGTTCCAGACGGAGCCGGGCATCAGTTCCGTCAGGCCCATCTGCAACTGGCAGGGGCCCTCATGCAATACGTTGCTTACTATCAGCTGGTTTATTATGCGGTCGTTGCTTTCTTCCATCGAGCCGGCTTTGATGCGGTTTGCCTTTATCGAGCCTTTACGGCCGTCGATTGTTATGAGCTGTGTCTTGTAGGCCGTGTGCGCCGGGGTGGAGTTGAGGTAGAATTTTGCCGGTTCGGTGTCGGATTTCGAGCGGAAGCTTACTTCTTTGTTCCCTCGCCCTACATATAGCGCGTCTTTGAAGTGCAGTTCGTAGTCTTTGCCGTCGACGGTGACGATGCCGTCTCCGCCTACATTTATCACGCCGAGTTCGCGCCGCTGAAGGAAATAGTCGGCTTTCAGCGGTTCGATGGCCTCAAGCTTTATCGTTTTGCCCACGGGGATTACGCCGCCGTATATTATGCGGTCGTACATCGAGTATGTGAGGTTTATTTTGTTCTCTTCGAGCACCCGGGGCATCATGAAATGCCTGCGCAGCTGCTCGGTGTCGTAGTTTTTGACGTCGTCGGGGTGGCATGCCCTGAGGATTGTGTATTCGGTCTGTGCCTGTGCCGCGAATGCGATTGCGGCGGCAGCGATTGCGGTCAGTAGTTTTTTCATTCTTCGGATTGGATTTCGGTTGAGTTTTTTTCGAGCATCAGTTGTCTGTTGCGCAGTATGTTTACACGGTTGCGCCACATCATGAAGCATGTGAGCAGGACAATGGCGCTCGCGCCTATGTAGCGCAGGTTTACGGTGCCTTGGTAGAGAAGCCATGCCAACGGCGAGGCGGCGAAGTCGAGCGAGCCGCCCTCGAAGCCTTGCGGTATCGCCACGGCGGTGTCGGCCGTCATGGCGAAAACGTCGTGTGCGGCCAGGGTGAATGCCGGGGCGATGTCGGTTACCATATATAGCCCGGCGGTCATTATAATCAAGCCTGTGATGAAAGTCTTTATCACGTTGCCTTTTGTAAACGGTAGCACCAGGGGGAAGATGTAGAACATGCCTGCCAATGATGCCAGCGGCAGAAACTGGTTGCCGGGCAAAATAACAGCCAACAGCAGCGATGCCGGAATCAGCAGCAGCGAAACTACCAGTGTCGTGGGGTGCCCTATGACAAGTGCCGGCGACATGCCTATGTTGAGGCCATCGGCATTTTTGAACTTACGGGCTATCAGCCGACGGGTGGCGTCGGAAATCGGTTTGAGGCCTTCGATGAACAAGCCGGTGACGCGCGGTATCAGCTCCATGACGGCTCCCATCTTTATGCCGAGACCGAGGATGTAGGGTATGTGGTCGACGATGGCGCTCCAAGAGGTGCATGTGAGGCAACCTACGGCAATGCCGACGACAACGCCGAGGAAGAGCGGCTCGCCGAGCAGCCCGAATTTCTTCTTGAGGCCTTCGGCGTCGATTTCGAGGCGTTGCATTCCGGGAATTTTGTCGAGGCCTTTGTTTATTGCCCATGCAAAGGGTGCGAAACCTGCGCAGAAAGGCTGTGGAATGGATATGCCGTCCACATCCTTGTAGAAGCGCTGAAACTTCTGCGCTGTCATGTCGGCGATAATCAATGTGGCGATGTAGCATATTATGGCGCCGAAAAAGCCCCATGCCAGCGACGATGTGGCAAAGTATATCACGGCTCCGATGAATGCGAAGTGCCAGTAGTTCCACAGGTCGATGTTTACGGTGCGTGTTGTCTGTGTGAACAGCATGAGCAGGTTCACGCCGAGGCATACGGGTATTATAAGCGCCCCGACGGCGGTGTTGTATGCCACGGCTGCAGCCGCCGGCCAGCCCATGTCGAACACTCTGAGCTGCAGGCCGTATATGCCTACTACGGTGTCGAGCGCCGGTCCGAGCGCCGATGTGAGCAGGGCGGTGACTATCGACAGGCCGATGAAGCCTACGCCCACTTTAAGGCCGCTTTTCAGGGCGTCGCCGAGCCGTATGCCTATGCACAGCCCGAGGACGGTGAAGATGACGGGCATCATCACCGCGGCCCCGAGGCTGATTATGTAGCTGAATATCTGTTCCATGTCAGGGCTGTTTGCCTATGTATGCGAGAATACCGCCGTCGACGTACAGTATCTGTCCGTTTACGAAGTCCGATGCGTCGGAGGCGAGGAACACGGCCGGGCCCATGAGGTCTTCGGGCGTTCCCCAGCGTCCGGCCGGAGTTTTGGCTATGATGAATTTGTCGAAGGGATGTAGCGAGCCGTCGGGCTGTATTTCGCGCAGCGGTGCCGTCTGTGGTGTGGCGATGTAGCCCGGCCCTATGCCGTTACATTGTATGTTCGCGGCGCCGTACTCCGAACAGATGTTACGGGTGAGCATCTTCAGGCCTCCTTTTGCGGCTGCGTATGCGCTGACTGTCTCGCGGCCGAGTTCCGACATCATGGAGCATATGTTTATTATTTTGCCGTGTCCTTTGCGTATCATGCCGGGTATTACGGCTTTTGCGCATATGAACGGCGCCACAAGGTCGATGTCGACTACCTGACGGAAGTCTTCGACTGCCATCTCTTCCATCGGGATGCGTTTGATGATTCCGGCATTGTTGACGAGAATGTCGATTGTGCCCACTGTCGCTTCGATGTCGGCTACCATTGCTTTGACGGCATCTTCGTCGGTAACGTCGCAGAGATATCCTTTTGCGTCGATGCCTGCGTCTTTGTAGTTCGCGATGCCCGTTTCCATCGATTTTTGCGTGTGGCAGTTGTAGACTATGCGTGCTCCGGCCTGGTGGAGCGCTTTCGCGATAGCAAATCCTATTCCGTAGACGCCACCGGTGACGAGGGCTACTTTTCCTTCGAGCGAGAAGTTTACCATATCCTTATTCATATTTTATTTGCAGAGGGTTTTCGAGTCGGTGTTTGTATTGTTCGAGATAGCGCGTCCATGCCTCGAACGATTTGATGTCGGCTTTGTCCCAGCCGAAGCCCCAGTAGTATGTGAATGTGTCGTCAGGGCTGTAGGTGTCTTTGCAGATGAGGTGACCGTCGGCTTCGAGGCATTCCTGAAATCCGCCGGGGCGGATACAACCTATGAAAATGCGGCCGTTTCCGTCACCTTGCGTCGGGTCGGTGTAGGCTATGTATCGGGTTTCGTGGTTGGCTGTTCTTTGCCCGTCGTCGTGCAGTGCTATGCCGACGCCTATAGGCTTTGGCTGCGTCGTGCCGCTGAACGTTAAGGTCGTTTTGTTGAGGTGTGAACCGGCGTCAAGTGTGATTAGTCGTGTTTCGCATATAGCAGAGTCCTCTTCGAGTGCAAACGTGGGGTATGTCAGCCTTGCTGTGAAGCGCAGTGGGCCGTTGTCGAGGATTTCGGCGGTGGTGTAGTTTTTTGGCAACACGATTTCGGCGGAGTCCATCAACGCGGCGCATCCGGCACCCAATGTCGGGCCTACGGCGTAGCAGTCCATGCCGAAACCGTGGTCGTTGTGGTACGAGAATGTCCTGAGGAATTCGTCGGCCCGGTCGGTCGAAACGGCGCGGATGCTGTCGAACGTTCTCCAGTTGTCGGGGTTTATGTCGTCGGCGTAGAATTGAGGCAGTATTATGCCTGCGGTATTGCGCTTGAGCCAAAGGTCGTATCCGTAGAGGCGTTCGCCTTTGTCGTATTTAGCCATGGCGTATGCCCTGAAGCCGACAAGGTCATTTTCCCACGAAAGGTCGTTGTCGCGTTCGGGGTAGATGTCGCCGAACGCCGCCGATGCCACATGCAACGGTTTGTCACCTGTGGATATTCTGTATCGGGTTTCTCCATCGGCTTCTATATCGACGGGAAATATCAGTTTGCCGTCGTAGGTCAGCTGCGACGGGATAGTCTCGCCGTCGAGGTCTTCCACTATATAATGTTTGCCAGCGAGAAGCCTCGGCAGCCTTGCGGTGTCGAGTTCTACTATTTCATTGAGCCGTTGGATGCCTGACGGGTTGCATACGGTGACAGACACTTTGTCTGCCTTTGTGCATGCAGTGAATGCCGAGGCGGCTATTATTGCCGGTATTACGTGTTTTAAAGTCCGTTTCATGGCGGATTATGCTAAGATGATGGCGGAAGAAAGTAGGTTATTATTGTGCAAACATACCATCGTCTTTCAAAACGCCGCCAAAGTTAACGATTTTTTGACGAGCTACAATGCCACTTGCCCACAAATCGCTGCAAATTCTTTGTAAAACGGCATGTCCCAACTTCTTTTTTGCAAGACAAAAAGAGCCGTATATGGTTGTGTTACAGCTTCTGAAAATTGTCGTTAATCAAAAACTGCCTTAACGGCATGTGAATAATGCCATCATAAACGGTAGACTTTGTTATCGGATTCATGGAAACTACATATTTGGGGTAGTTATCATTAATCTTCATTAGATTTCCAAACTCACGGTTCATGGTACGTTCATCGGCAATCAGATAAGCGACCTGTATGTACATGGGTTGGCCCTTTTTCTCAGCCACGAAATCTACTTCTCCCGACGGTAGCACTCCGACGGCTATTTTGTAACCGAGGTTTTTAAGGTGCAGATAAACGGCGTTTTCAATAACTTTCTCAATATCTTTAGCGCGGTTGTTCCCTACAAGCAAATTGCGTAGGCCAAGGTCTTCAAAATAATATTTGTCAGTTGTTTCCAACAGCCTCTTGCCGTGGATGTCGTATCGTGGAACTTTATTTATTATATATGCGTTGGATGCGGCTTTGAGGTAATTTAAGGCAGACAATGGGGTGAGTTCAACTTTTTGTGACTTCAGATATTTGGATATTGATGTCGCTGAGACCAATTGCCCGGTGTTGTCGCTAATATACGACATCATGTTTTCAAATAGGGTGACATTTCGCAAGCCCTCTCGCTTTACCACATCTTTAAGTACTATGGTGTTATAGATGTTTTGGATATATTCCCAAATCATATCTTCGTTTTGCAGCCCAAGACGATAAAGGTGTGGGAGACCACCATAGAAAAGATATCTGTCGAGGCTTTCAGGAGAATCCGTCAGCTTATGGAACTCGAGGAATTCGTTATATGAAAGACTTTGGATGTGAATGTCAATATATCGTCCTCCGAGATATGTAGAAAGCTCGGACGACATCATCTTGGCATTGCTCCCGGTTACGACAATTTGACATTCCTCATCGGCATTGAGACTGCGCAGTGTGTTTTCAAAGCCTTCAATATCCTGAACTTCGTCGATAAACAAATAGTTGTCGTCATTTTCTCGGAATTTGTCCCTAAGGAATGCCGACAAGTCTTCGTCAGTGCGGATTTCTGCATATATCTTCTTCTCTTTGTTGATATACACAATATTGGCTTCGGGTTTGTCGCTTTTAATTACCTGAGCAAGTTGTCGGAGTATAAAGCTTTTACCGACACGCCTTTGGCCGGTTAGCGCAATTATCATACCTTTGTTAAAAAAACGCAGGATATGGTCAATATATATATTACGAGAAATTATTTCCATGCCACAAAGATATCCAATTTTATTTGGTATACCAAATAAAATTGGCAAAACAACTAAATTTGTTTTGTACGATTAATAGATTTTTTTGTGGGTGATTTTCTCTTTGGCTTCTTTTGTGACACAAAAATTAGACAAGTTTGGTTTTGTGTTCGACTTATCCTAACTTTGCAATCAGTATGAGAAAAGATACATTGTATGTCAGCGATATGGACGGGACTTTGCTTGGCGCCGATTCGCGCATATCGCCGTTTTCTTCGGAAATCATATCGGATTTGAGCCGTGACGGTGCTCTTATAACGGTGGCTACGGCGCGCACTCCGGCTACTGTGCGACCGCTATTGGATGGTACGTTCACCGTGCCGCCGGCTGTGGTCATGACCGGCTGTGCCATGTGGGACCGTCAAGCCGCCCGGCTTGTCGAACCGCACTTTCTGCCGGAGCTCGACGTTGATACCATTGTAGGATTATGCAGGCAGCACGGTTTTAGCCCGTTTGTTTACGTGTTGTCGGATGACGGCCTCACGCTTGATGTCTATCATGAAGGTGCAGAGCTTAACCGTGCCGAGCGCAGTTTTTATGAGGAACGTGCAAGGCTTAAACGTTTTCATCTCGGAACGCCTGCGCCTGCCCGTGCTCGGCAATTCGGCATGCTGTTTTTTGCCATGGGCAAATCGGACGGCATCCGTGTGGCGGCAGATGCTATATCCGCATCGACCGATTGCACTGTCAGCTGTTGCCACGATGTTTTCAACCCCGAAGTTGTCACTCTCGAGATTTTTCCTCCGGGAGTCGACAAAGCTCGGGCGGTGTCGGGCTTGAAGAAAAAGCTCGGGGTGGAGCGCCTGGTGGTGTTCGGTGACAGCCTCAACGATGTGCCGATGTTTGCCGTTGCCGATGTGGCGGTCGCCGTGGGCAACGCTTTGCCCGAAGTCAAAGCTGCGGCCGATGTCGTAATCGGCCCGAACTACACCGACTCTGTGGCACGGTTTATTGCCGAAGACGCCTGAAATACCGCAGAGGCTACTGAAAACCAAAAAACGAGAACTTTTTGCATGGCGACGTTGTGTATATTGTATATTCTTTGTATATTTGCACTATAAATCAAGAACAACTATGGCAACGACAATCGAAATTAAACGAAAAAACATAGACCTGCCCGTCGATACGCTCCGTACTTTGTCTATTATGGCGGCATCAGTGGGCAAAAGTCTTAAAAAATACATCGAGGAAACTTTGATAGCCAAGGCCTCCGGCGCAAAAATCGAAGTCTACGAGAACCCTTCGCCGAGTGGAGACCCCTGGTTCGACGACCCTGAGAACATGGCCTCGGTAATGCGCGGAGTGGCTGAGCATAAGGCCGGTTTGGGGCGTAAGGTCACTATGGATGAAATCAGGGAGATGCTTGGCGTATGATATACGATATCATAATTCTTCCCGAGGCCGAGCGTCATTTTCACGAATGGTATAAATCGGGGCAGAAGAAAGCAATCGCCAAAATTGAGGCCTTGTTAGCCGAACTGAAGGAGCATCCTACAACAGGAACCGGCCAGGTCGAACAGCTCCGTGGCAATCTCTCCGGATATTGGAGCCGCCGCATAGACAAGGCGAATAGACTTGTGTATTCTATTGAGGAAGATGTTGTAACGGTCACGGTCGTATCGGCAAAGGGGCATTATGGCAGATAGGTCAATCGTATTTTCTTAGAAACATACTTGTCAAGAGAAGCGCATGCGCTTCTCTTTATGTTTAATGCCGCTGCAATAGGAGTCCACATCGTTTGAACCATACCGGCAGGAGGTTTGTTAGTAAATCAGTGAATGAAACCAATGAACTGAAAACACCTCCTATCATGACCAAAAAAAGTATAAAGGGTACAAAAACTGAAAAGAACATAGTAATGGCCTATATGGCTGAGTCGAGCGCATATAGCCGCTACACATTCTATGCCTCGCAGGCCGAGAAGGAAAATTATTTCCCGATAGCCCGTATTTTTACAGAGACGGCCAACAATGAGCTGCGCCATGCCAAGGTATATTTCAAGATGCTCGAAGGCGGTAATCTGCCCGTGACCCTTGATGTCGATGCCGGAGTCATCGGTACGACGGCCGAAAACCTACAGACGGCGGCGCACGAAGAACTTGTCGAAGGCTCGCAGATGTACGAGGCTGCCGCCAAGGTGGCCCAAGAGGAAGGCTTCGACGAAATAGCCGAGCATTTCCGCTCGATAGCGCAGATAGAAATGCGTCACCGCCGCCGTTTTCTTCATTACCTCAAGCAGGTCGAAGAGGGCACGGTATGGAAGCGCGACCACGAAATAGTATGGAAGTGCCTTGTATGCGGATACGAATACAAGGGAACCGAACCTCCTGTAGAATGCCCGGCTTGCGACCATCCGCGCGAACACTACATGGCTATGGACTATGTAGAAGGCCTCGAATAACAGCCACTCATCGCAACTACTTCATAAAAGCCACACGAGGCATGCACCGTAATGGAGCATGCCTCGTGTATTTTGTCGTTGTGGCTGCGTATCAGTCGTTTGCCTTGTTCACTACGCGGCGCTCTTTGATGCGGGCTTTTTTGCCGGTGAGGGCGCGGAGATAGTAGAGTTTCGCACGACGCACTTTACCGTATTTGTTCACGGTGATTGAGTCGATGAAAGGCGAGTCCATGGGGAAAATACGTTCAACGCCGATGTTTTCGCTCATCTTGCGCACGGTGAAACGTTTCTTGGCGCCTTCGCCAGAGATGCGGATAACCACACCGCGGTACTGCTGGATACGCTCCTTGTTGCCTTCTTTGATGCGGTAAGCCACGGTGATGGTGTCGCCGGGGCCGAAGTCGGGGTGCTGTTTGCCTGAAGCGAAGGCTTCTTCGGCAATTTTAATCAAATCCATTGATGTGTAATTGATTTAGAATGTTAACATTACTCGCAATATTCGCAGGCTGCATGTCCTGCCAGAGATTACGAAATCGACCGCAAAATTAAGTTTTTTTTCTCAAACTCGCAAATAATCAGCGAGAAAAAGTTTTTTTGAGGGCGCGTGGTGTCTATGCCATAAAGTTACGGGATTGATACTTTGTAGGCGCTTCCGTTTTCGGTGGTGATGACATATATACCTGCGGTCAATGTCGCCGACATGCCTTTGTCGAGTGAGGCACAGAGCCGTCCCGACATGTCGTAGACTTTGATATCGGCACAGGCGGTGACACTATGCCCGGCGATGCGCACCGGCACTTCGTCCGACACTTCTATTGCCATAGTTCCGGCAGAACCATCTTCGGCGATGTTGGCGAATTTGCCCCACTGGTAGTGGCTGCGATAGACATCTGCACTGCCTTTTGGCACATAGAGGGTGGTGTGCGCGTAGATGTAGTCGTCGAAGTGGAAAGTCTCAATAGTTTGGGGCTTCGGGTTCTTTGTCTTGAGCGCTTTCAACACAGGCACTCCCGTGGCTTCGTCTTTTGGCATATCGTCAAGACGGCACCAATTATCGAAAACTGTCGGCAAAGTTATCTCGCGAAGCGATGTGCAGTGCACCTCGCTATAGAAGTGGCTACTGAAATAAATAGACGAGAGATGGTCGTGCAACGATAAATCGAGCGTCTCAAGCGAAGGGCACATGCCGAAAAGTTCGGCTCCCATCTTGCAGGAGACATCAGTCATCGCTACAGTTTTCAGCTTGGGGCAATTGAAAAAGGCTCCGTCCCATATATCGTCGATGGTCGAGGGGAGCTTCACCGACAGAAGGTCTTCGCAACCGGCGAAAGCGGCGTAGTGGATGCGCGTCACCGTATAGGTTTTTCCGTCGTGCTCAACGGTAGATGGTATGTCGATATTCCACTTATAGCAACCGGTGTAGCCTTTGTCGCCAAAATTTCGCAAGGATGAGTAATATTCCGGGGTGTCGCACATGAAATATGCTTCAGTGTCATTGTAAAAGTAGCCGTCGTCGACTACCGCCACACGGTTGTTGTCCTTATCGATTATGAAATAATATATGCCGTCGGAGGCGAAGTCGTGGGTGTATGTGGTCGGGTCGGCTATCTGTGCAAAGGCATGCCCCGTAGTCATTGCAAAGAGCATGCACAAGATTTTTGCAAAAAGCTGTTTCATAAATATTTCCTTTTTCATTAGTAATGAATAACCGTTTCACAAAATTAAACAATATTTTGCTAATGCCAACTTTTTTGGCAATACAATGGCAAAATAAAATAGCGTGAAAGAACCCCGACTTCTTTCACGCATAAGGGTTGTTCAGATACCTGTTGGTTAACTATATGAACAAAATTTGTTTGACAGACTGAAGGATTTGTTACGTTGATACATGGTCGGCGAGGCTGCTTAAATCTCTTCCAAGAACATCTGATAGAGGGCGACGGGGCCGTAGTGCCATAGTTTGGTTTCTTCGTCTTCAAGTTGGCGGTATGTCTCAGATTGGTATATGCGGTTTAGCGCCTCGGTAATCGGCAGTCCGAAGTCGTCGGCATACATCACGGCCATTTTGCTGACCTTGCCTGGTAGCAAAAGATATAGGTTCTCTGATGTTACCTTTCTTTCGGTCATTTTGTAATCTCCTCGGCTTTAATGAACGTTATGGCTCTTAATGCAGCTTCAGTATGTAACAGTATCTGATTAACTAACTTGTATGCTTTTAGTTCGGAAATCAAATCTTGTTTGCTAAATAAGCCGGCTTCATAGAGGGCGAACGCCGCGTAAACACGGTCGTTTGCAACCGGGCCTTTCACAATGTCGTAATCGTGGGCGTAATATTTGTTCATTCGATTTGCCATAACGAAGTCGAGCCATTCCTCGTTAGGCTTGTCAAATGATAAAACCGACAATTCTGTTTCTAACTCAGGGTTATATTCATAAATATTTATCCAGCCATGCTCTATGCCTCCTTTGAACTTGCGCCTTACCCAACTTTCGGCCTGTTCATGTGAAGAGGTCAGATAAAATCCGGCTCCATAATCGAGGGTTCTATTCGGTTCTCTGATTTCAGGCGCTTCTACTTTGTCGACACTGCCGTGATAAAGTTTCATAGACATTATTTATGTGTTGAGAGATATTCGTTGATTTCTTCTAAAATCCATAGAGGACTTTGAGAATGAATCGGTTCAAAATTCTCCGCCAGGAAATTCGTCAGCCCTGTTTCGTTGAATATATGTGAAACATTGCCACCGGTCATTCTGTTGGCATTTTTATAGGCTTCGATGCAAAACGCTATGAAATACGCTATGTCATCGTTATGTTTCTGGTCGCTTTTCATATTCTGTTGATGCTCTTCGTTATTTAAAAATGCTCTCAGATTGCGTGGCGTTGATTGCTTGCGACTATTTGAAGGCTTCGGCAGCTTCGCGGATGGCGTAGAACATGCGGCGGTCGGCATCGGTGAGTTCGACGTTTCGGCGAGCCATCATGCGTGCGGCGATGTCGAAGAATTTTGTCATCGAGACTTCGGAGAAGCCTGCCGTGGAGCCTTCGCTGAACGATGCCACGAAGTTGCGCGGAAAGCCCGAGCCGTGGATGTTCACGCCCACGCCGAGCACTGTGGCGGTGTTGAACATGGTGTTTATGCCGGCTTTTGAGTGGTCGCCCATTATTAGTCCGCAGAACTGCAGGTTTGTGCGCAGGAAGCGCCCTGTGGGATAGTTCCAGAGGCGTATGGGGGTATAGTCGTTTTTGAGGTTCGAGGCCACGCATCCGGCGCCGAGGTTGCACCATTCGCCTATGACGGCGTTGCCCAGGAAGCCGTCGTGGGCTTTGTTGGAGTAGGCCTGCAGGACTACGTTGTTGAGTTCTCCGCCTACTTTGCAGTATGGGCCGAGAGTGGTGGCGCCGTAGATTTTAGAACCCATGTTCACTACGGCATGTGTACATAGCGCAATGGGGCCGCGCAGCATGGAGCCTTCCATGATTTCGGCGTCTTTAGCTACGTATATGGGCCCGGCATTGGTGTTGAGGAAAGCGCCTTCGACATGCGCACCCTCTTCGATGAAGATGAGCGAGGGGTCGCCGATGACGGTGTTTGTGGAGTTGACGGGCTGGCTTGTGCGTCCGAAGGTGATGCGGCTGAAGTCGTCGATTATTGCCTTGCCGTTGAAGCCGAATATGTCGTAAAGATGCTCGATGGCACATATTTCGCCGCCGAAACGGACTTCGGCGTTGGTCTCGGCGCCCCTGTGTGCCACTTCGGTGGTGCCTGCGAGGAGTTTTTCGCCGGGGCGCAGTGCCTTGACGGCTTCGACCAGTTCGGCAGTCGGCAGCACGTGCCCTGCTATGTGCAGTGCCTCGGCGGCTTCTTCGGGCGAGGCCTTGGGGTATTTCTCTTCTAAGTATGTGGCGGCGACGTCCCAGCGGTATTCGCCGGGGAGCATGGCCTGCCATTTTTCGGCTATGGTGTCGATGCCTACTCTGATTGCGCCTACGGGGCGCGTGTATGTGATTGGTAGAAGTTCGGCCCGTATGTCGGGATTATCGCTTATTATTATCATGATTTTTTCGTTATGGGTCAATGTGCTTCGAGCCAGTTTTTGCCTGTTCCTACGGCTACTTCCATTGGCACGCGGCCTTTGTATGCTTTTTCCATGTGCTCCACCACGAGCTGCTGTAGCTGCTGCAGTTCGTCGGGAACGACGTTGAACACCAGTTCGTCGTGCACCTGCATAAACATGCGCGAGCGGAGCTTGCGGCGTCGCATCTCGGCATCGATTGTCACCATGGCTATTTTGATGATGTCGGCGGCAGAGCCTTGCAGCGGCGCGTTGATGGCGTTTCGTTCGGCATAGGAGCGCACGGTGTTGCTCCGCGATGTTATGTCGGGTAGGTAGCGCTTGCGGCCCATAATGGTGGTGACGAAGCCGTCGTTACGCGCTTTTTCGATGGCCTGCTCCATGTAGCGTGCCACGCCGGGGTACGTTGCGAGGTAGCCTTCGATGAGTTCTTTCGCTTCGGAGCGCGGTATGGCGAGGCGTTCCGACAGACCGAATGCCGAGATGCCGTATATTATGCCGAAATTGGCGGTTTTGGCGTTGCGGCGCTGTTCGTCGGTGACGTCGGCGATTTCCTCGTGGTATATCTTGGCGGCGGTGGCGCGGTGTATATCTTCGCCCGAGAGGAATGCGTCGACCATTCCCTTGTCGCCGCTGAGGTCGGCCATCAGGCGCAGTTCTATCTGCGAGTAGTCGGCCGACATGAGCAGACAGCCGTCGTCAGGCACGAATGCGCGGCGTATGTCTTTGCCGTCGGCGGTGCGGATTGGAATGTTCTGCAGGTTGGGGTTGGTCGACGATATTCGCCCCGTGGCGGTGACGGTCTGGTTATAGGTGGTATGCAGTTTTCCCGTAGCCGGGTTTATGAGTTTGGGGAGAGCCTCGATATATGTGGCGAGCAGTTTTTTCAGTCCGCGTATGTCGAGTATCTTCTGCACTATGGGGTTGCTTTTGCTGTATTTTTCGAGTACGTCTTCTGCTGTCGACCATGCTCCGCCCTTTGTCTTTTTTGCCTTGGGGTCGATTTGCATTTCGTCGAAGAGCACTTGTCCGACTTGTGTCGGCGAGCTTACGTTGAAGGGATGCCCGGCAAGCTCGAACGTCTCTTCTTCGAGTTCTGCGAGGCGTTCCGACAGCTGCCGTGCGAGACCTTGCAGCTCAGACACGTCGATGCGTGCGCCTTCCCATTCCATCGAGGCGAGTACGGCTACAAGAGGCAGCTCTACGTCGTTGAGGAGCGCGGCCTGCCCTTGGCGCTGTATTTCGTCGTTGAGCACGGGCATCAGCATCAGCGCCGTTGCCGCTCTCTCGCACGCGGTTTCGGGCTTGCTTTGCTGTTCGTAGCGTTTCGCAGCCCCTGTGTCGTAGTCGGCAATGCGTGTGCCGAGGTATGTCATTGCGAGAGTACCGAGGTCGTGGCGTTGCTCGGGTTGGCATAGGTAGTGGGCTATTGACGTATCGAACCATCCGGCGCCGTCGAAAAGCAGTCCTTCGCGCCTGAGTATAAGCATGTCGCGTTTTATGTCGTCGCCGACTATAGTGACGGGTGTTGTGAACAAGGGGCGCAGAAGCGCCGTTGTCTTGCTACGGGTGTCTTTGTCGGCAGCGAAGGGTATGTATGCCGTTTCGGGCTTGCCGTCCTTGTTATACGCCAATGCGATGCCGAAGGTCTTGGCCGTCATGGCTTCGTTGCCTGTGCTGTTGAGCGACATTGCGACTGTCTTGTGGGCGATGGCTTCGTCGATGAACGCCTTGACGGCATCGCTGTCGGTCAGCTCCCGGATGTCATAGTCGGCGACTTTTGCGGCCGGCGTTTCCTCGGGCATGTCGAAATCGAACAGCGAGGGAGTCGTTTCAGTCCGTTCGGGTTGCACTTTGGCCTCGGGCGCGGTAGCGGCAGAGTATTTTGCAGCGAATGATTTGAACTCAAGTTCTTTGAACAGTTGCAGCAGGGCTTCGGTGTTGGGCTGTTTGCGGCGCAGCAGTTCCGTGTCGAAGTCTACGGGAGCGTCGGTAACGATTGTCACCAAATGTTTCGACATGCGTATCTGTTCTGCATTGTCGATGATTTTTTTCTGCAAAGCGCCTTTGAGGGCGTCAGTGTTTTCGAGCAGATTTTCGACCGAGCCGAACTCCACAATAAGTTTCGCCGCGGTCTTTTCGCCTACGCCGGGGCAGCCAGGCACATTGTCCGACGCGTCTCCTTCGAGCGCGAGCAGGTCGATGACCTGCCTTGGGCTGTCGATGCCGTATCTGTCGCACACCTCCTTGGGCCCCCGGACTTCAAAGCCTTGTCCCTTTATGGACGGACGGTACATGAATGTGCGGTCTGTCACGAGCTGCCCGTAGTCCTTGTCGGGCGTCATCATATACGTCGTAAAGCCCTCGGCTTCGGCCTTGCGTGCGAGGGTGCCTATAACGTCGTCGGCTTCGTAGCCTTTGACCTCTATTACGGGTATGCGGAAGGCTTCGAGCAGAGCCTTGATATATGGTATCGCAGCCGTTATGTCTTCGGGCTGCTTGTCGCGCCCGGCTTTGTACTGAGGATATTCGTCGTGGCGGAAAGTGTGTCCGTGCTCAGGGTCGAAACATACGGCGATATACCCCGGGTCTTCTTTTCGCAGAAGGTCTTCGAGAGTGTTGAGGAAGCCGAATATGGCCGATGTGTTCATTCCGGCCGACGTTACTCTTGGTGCGCGCATCAGGGCGTAGTAGGCACGGTATATCAGGGCGTATGCGTCGAGCAGGAACAGTTTCTTTTCTTCCATCGTGTCGGGTGGTATTTCGTTTGTGCAAATGTACGCAAAAAAATCGGGTGTGGCACAATGGGACTCTCTTAATCAGTCGAGCATCAACGCCATGTAGGGCCGTTGTGTGGGCAGGCCGAAAATACGGCCTGTTTCTTTGTTGCCGAAGAGGATTGCGGCGAGTACTTCGGGCGTTATGTCGAGGTCGATTTTCTCCGGTTTAGCTTGACAGAGAGAGCATATCCCTTGCGAAATGGCATAGATGCCGTTTGTTTCGGGCAGCAGACGGTCGGTGAGCCTTATTGTCATTTCGATTTCAGGATGGGCGGCGGCGAGCGCCCCGAGAAGTGCCGATGCGTCGGTTATGCGTGCCATCCCGAAAGGTCTCATTACGGGCGGCTTTCCATTTCCCGGCGGCCTGAGTACGGTGATGCTCTTTTTGCCCGTCTTGAGCCTTAGCTCGGCGAGGGCGGCGTCGGCAAGAGCTTCGTTGTCGGCCATAAGGCATTTGACCTTTACCTTGTCTCCGTTGTCGATGGCAAAGAGCATGGCAGAACGTTCGCCGTCGCTTACCGCTACGGTGTGGGCGTCGCCGTCGAGCGCCATGTCGGCCAATATGTTGGTATAGTCGGCAGGGCTGTGCATAACCGAGCAACCGTTTCGTTTTTCGAGGCTATGCATCATTTCGAAAGACGGTTCTGTAGTCCGGCATTCGGGGCGTCCGAAGGTATGGAGCGAGGTATAGCGTTCGATGCTGTCGTAGAATACGGTGGCAAAGCCCATACGCCTGTAGAAATACTGCAGATGTTGCGCCGCCGGTATGAGGACGCACATTGCAAACCCTTTGGCTTGGGCGTCGGCCAAAGCGTCGGTCAGGACCATGCTTGCAAGACCTTTTGAACGGTCTTCGGGACGGGTTGCCACGCAGCTTATATATCCGACAGATGTTTCCGCACCGTGGTAGAGAAATGCGTAGCGTTGCATCATTAGTGCTGCGGCAGCCCGTCCTTTGGCGTTTTCGACAATGTAGATTTCGTCGTCGTTGACGGCCACGTTGCCGAAGAACCATTGCCGCCACGGGGCCGGGTCGCTGAAGGATGTCGCGAATATTTCTTTGAATTGTTCGATTTTCATTCGTCCCAGTGTTTTCTGATAGGATAACGTACGGGCCGCAATAGCAGTCTCAGCCCGGAAGAGAAAGTGAAATAGCTCCAAAACCAGTTTATGAGCACGACGGCGCGGTTGCGCATACCCAAGAGCGACATTAGGTGCACTACGAGCCATGCGAACCATGCCGCGCGTCCGCTCAAGTGTATTTTGCCTATGTCGACAACTGCTCGGTTGCGCCCTATTGTCGCCATGGAGCCTTTGTCGCGGTATGAGAACGGAACCGGTTCGCGCTCGGGCCTGCTGAGGTTTCGGGCGAGGTTCCGTCCTTGCTGTATCGCCACTTGGGCCACTTGCGGATGCCCTTTTGGATATTTCTCGTCGGCCATCAGGGCGATGTCGCCTATGGCATATACGCCGTCGAGGCCGATGACGGCATTGTAGCGGTCTACGGCCCATCGTGCGCCCTTTGCCGGAGTGGTGTCGGTGCCTTCGATGTTGAAGGGCACGCCTGTCACGCCGGCAGTCCATATCACGGTGTCGGTCTCTATCTGTGTGCCGTCGGCAAATGTTGCCGTGCGTCCGTCGTAGGATTTCAGGGTAGTGTCGAGCCTTACATCGACCATCAGTTGCCTGAGGCCTTTGAGGGCGTCGGCCGAAGAGCGCGGCCCCATTGCAGCGAGGAGTGCCGGGGTTCCTTCGACAAGTATCACTTTGACTTCTTCGGGGTCGACCGAAGGATATTCTCGTGATATGATGAAGCGTTTCAGTTCGCCGACGGCTCCGGCGATTTCTACTCCTGCCGGTCCGCCTCCGACTATTATGAATGTCAGCAGCCTTTGCCTTTCGGCGCTGTCGCGGCAGATAGATGCGCGTTCGAGCCTGTCGAGCATTTCGTTTCGGCAACGGATTGCCTCGGAAGTCGATTTGATGGTGTAGACGTGTTTTATAAGGTCGTCGATGCCGAAGAAGTTGTTGGTTGTTCCGGCTGCTATGACGAGTTTGTCGTAGGGTATGGTTTCGAACTGCGTGTGCACTTCGCGCTTTGCCGTGTCGATGCGTTTTACTTCGCCCATATGGAACTCGCAGCCTTTATACCGGCTTGAGCGCAGTTCGCGCCTGAAGGGGAATGATATGCTTGCCGGTTCAAGACCCGACGATGCCACCTGGTAGAAGAGCGGCGGAAAGCTGTGGAAGTTGTTCTTGTCGATAAGAATTACGTGCCACAGCTTTTTGTCGATTTTGCGTGCGAGGTTAAGGCCGGCGAAGCCTCCGCCGATTATCACGATATGTTTTTTGTCGGGAAATTTATCCATTATGGAGATTGTGACGGTTCATTAATGAACAACGCAGTGCCGGGGTGCTTGGTTCGGCGCATAGGTCTTTCGACCCCAAGAAAACATAAAACGGAACTGCTCACGCAGTTCCGTTTTATGGGTTTCCAATAGGTACAATTTCTAAGGTAAAAAAGATTGTTTTAGGTTTGCGGTACAAAGGTCGGGTGTTTTGACATGATGTCCAAATAAATTATATATGTTTTACGACATACTTTTTGGACATCTTTGCCGCCGCCTAATTTTATTTAAGTTTAACGATTTGGGTTTTAGGATGTTATGATTTGTAAAGATGTCACAACGAAACAGAAAACCCACAGTTAATTAATGTTAAAATAGGATTTGTTAATGACATTATGCTGAAAAGCTCAATATTCCTGCCATGATTTTATCTCTATTTTATCGAGTGGCAAGGTCGTGAAGGCCCTTATGAAGGCCGATGCCAACCTCGGGTTTGTGATGAGCGGAATGTTGAGGTCGACGGCCACACGGCGTATCTTGCGTCCGTTGCTCAGCTCTGTGCCGGTGAAGTTTTTGGGCATGTTCACCACCAGGTCAACCTGCTTGTTGTGCAACAGGTCGATGGCCTGCGGCTGCATGTCGGGCGTCGAGGGCCAATAGACTCTTACTGCCGGTATGCCGTTTTCGTTAAGGAACTGGCAAGTGCCCGATGTGGCGTAGATAGTGAGTCCGGCCTTGTGGAGCATATGTGCCGCGTCGAGCATGTCGGCTTTCTGCTTCGGCGTGCCGGTGCTCAGCAGTACGGCTTTGCGCGGAATGCGCAGGCCTACGGCAAGGAGCGATTTGAGGATGGCTTCGTCGGTGTCGTCGCCGAGGCAGCCGACTTCGCCTGTCGATGCCATGTCGACGCCAAGCACGGGGTCGGCACCGCCGAGGCGCGAGAAACTGAACTGCGATGCCTTGATGCCCACATAGTCGAGGTCGAATGCGCTTTTCGACGGCTTTTCGACGTGCTGGCCGAGCATGATGCGTGTTGCAAGGTCGATGAAGTTTATTTTAAGCACTTTCGAGACGAAGGGGAAGCTTCGCGAGGCGCGAAGGTTGCATTCGATGACTTTGATGTCGTTGTTCTTGGCGAGGAACTGTATGTTGAACGGGCCTGAGATATTTAGTTCACGTGCGATTTTCGCCGAAACTTTCTTTATGCGGCGCATTGTCTCCACATAGAGTTTCTGCGGCGGAAACTGTATTGTGGCGTCGCCCGAGTGCACTCCGGCAAACTCGATGTGCTCCGAGATTGCGTATGCTTTGATTTCGCCCTTGTCGGCTACGGCGTCCATCTCGATTTCTTTGGCGTTTTGGATGAACTCGCTGACGACCACGGGATGCTTTTTCGATACGTTGGCGGCGAGTTTGAGGAAGCGCCTCAGCTCGTCGGGGTTTGAGCAGACGTTCATGGCGGCGCCCGACAGAACGTAGCTCGGACGCACGAGCACGGGGAAGCCGACTTCTTCTACGAAGCTTTCGATGTCGGCGAAGTCGGTGAGCTCGCGCCAACGGGGCTGGTCGATGCCGAGGGTGTCGAGCATTGCAGAGAACTTGTGGCGGTCTTCGGCGCGGTCGATGCTCGATGCGGCGGTGCCGAGTATGTTTACGTGTGCGTCATCGAGGCGTGTGGCGAGGTTGTTGGGTATCTGTCCGCCAACCGATAGAATCACGCCGTGCGGATTTTCGAGTTCGAGTATATCCATCACACGTTCGTATGTCAGCTCGTCGAAGTAAAGCCTGTCGCAGATGTCGTAGTCGGTCGATACGGTCTCGGGATTATAGTTGAGCATCACCGAGCGGTAGCCTTGCTTGCGTGCAGTGAGGAGTGCGTTTACCGAGCACCAGTCGAACTCTACCGACGAGCCTATGCGGTATGCGCCTGAGCCGAGAACCACCACAGAGCGGTGGTCGCCGGTGTAGTCGACGTCGTTTTCGGTGCCGTTGTAGGTGAGGTAGAGGTAGTTCGTAGCGGCCGGATATTCTGCGGCGAGAGTGTCGATTTGCTTGACCACGGGTATTATGCCGAGTTCTTTGCGTCGGGCCCTGACAGATGCCATGTGTCTGTCGGTGTCATCGTTGAACGCCTCTTTATATAGCGAGCGCGCTACTTGGAAGTCACTGAAACCTTGCTGTTTAGCGAGCCGCAACAGCTGTTCGGGGATGTCGTCGGGGCTGTTGTATGCTTTCAGCTCGTTGGATGTGTCGAATATGTTGCGCAGTTTGTAAAGGAACCAGCGGTCGATTGCGGTGAGCGAGTGTATCTTGTCGACTGAGTATCCGCAGGCGAAGGCTTTGGCGATGGCGAATATGCGCCTGTCGGTAGGCTCGCTCAGGGCGGCGTCGATGTTTTCGATTGCAAGTTCTTTGTTGTCGACGAAGCCGTGCATGCCCTGGCCTATCATGCGCAGGCCCTTTTGGATTGCTTCTTCAAATGTACGGCCTATAGCCATCACTTCGCCCACCGATTTCATCGAGGAGCCGATGTGGCGGTCTACGCCGTGGAATTTGCCGAGGTCCCAGCGCGGTATCTTGACAACGACGTAGTCGAGTGCCGGCTCGAAGAAGGCCGATGTCGACTGTGTGACGCTGTTGCGGAGGTCGAACAGGCCGTATCCGAGCGCGAGTTTGGCGGCAACGAAGGCGAGAGGGTAGCCGGTGGCCTTTGATGCAAGAGCCGACGAACGGCTCAAGCGCGCGTTCACTTCTATCACGCGGTAGTCCATCGAGGCAGGGTCGTAGGCGTACTGCACGTTGCACTCGCCCACGATGCCTACGTGGCGTACTATTTTTATGGCGATACTTCGCAGAAAGTGGTAGTCGTCGTTCGACAGGGTCTGCGACGGTGCCACAACGATGCTTTCGCCGGTGTGTATGCCCAGGGGGTCGAAGTTCTCCATGTTGCAGACGGTGATGCAGTTGTCGAAACGGTCGCGCACGACTTCATATTCGACTTCTTTCCATCCTTTGAGCGATTTTTCGACCAATACCTGGGGCGAGAACGAGAGCGCTTTTTCGACGAGGGTGCGGAGTTCGCTGTCGTTGTCGCAGAAGCCGCTTCCGAGGCCGCCGAGGGCATAGGCCGCACGCACTATGACAGGGTATCCGAGTTCCGATGCCACGCGGAGCGCTTCGGCGACGCTTTCTACGGCTTCGCTCTTGATGGTGTTGACGCCGATTTCGTTGAGGCGTTCTACGAACAGCTCGCGGTCTTCGGTGTCCATGATTGCACGGACAGGCGTGCCGAGCACTTTTACATTGTATTTTTCGAGTACGCCCGAGCGTTCAAGCTCGACGCCGCAGTTCAGGGCCGTTTGGCCTCCGAAGGCGAGGAGTATGCCGTCGGGGCGTTCTTTTTCTATGACCCGCTCGACGAAGTAAGGTGTGACAGGCAGGAAGTATATTTGGTCGGCCATGCCTTCGGATGTCTGCACGGTGGCGATGTTCGGGTTTATGAGCACCGTCTTGACGCCTTCTTCGCGCAGTGCTTTGAGTGCCTGTGCGCCTGAGTAGTCGAATTCGCCGGCTTCGCCTATCTTGAGGGCGCCGCTGCCGAGAAGCAGCACTTTTTCTATCTTTTGTGACATGTCCATTACTTCAGTAGTGCTATGAATTCATCGAAAAGGAACTCGGTGTCGCGCGGACCGCTCGACGCTTCGGGGTGGAACTGTGCCGAGAAGAAGGGCAGGCGGCGGTGGCGGATGCCTTCGTTTGTGCCGTCGTTCATGTTTACGAAGAGCGCTTCCCAATCGTCGGGCAGCGAGCTGCCGTCGACGGCAAAGCCGTGGTTCTGTGATGTCACGAAGCATTGGTCGGAACCGACGCGCCGTACGGGCTGGTTATGGGAGCGGTGACCGTATTTCAGCTTGTAGGTACGTGCCCATGCCGCTTTTGCAAGGAGCTGGTTGCCCATGCAGATGCCGCATATGGGGCGTCCGTTCGCCATGGCTCTGCGTATATGCTCAACGGTGGCGGTGGCGAAATCTGGGTTGCCGGGGCCGTTGCTTATGAAAAGCCCGTCGTAGGGCAGTGCGGTGAAGTCGTAGTCCCATGGCACGCGCACTACGCGCACGCCGCGCCGGAGAAGACAGCGGATGATGTTGTGCTTGATGCCGCAGTCGACCAGCACAACAGTCTTGCGCCCTTCGCTGTCGGGCGACAGCGGCAGTGTCAGCGGTTCCGGCGCTTCTCCGAGCCTGTTGTAGACCACCGGCTCGGGGCATGATGTCTGCGCTATCAGGTTTTCGGCGTTGGGGTCATAAAAATCGACATCGTCGCCTCCCTCAATTGTTATCTTGCCGAGCATTGAGCCATGCTGGCGCAGATGCTTGGTGAGGGCTCGGGTGTCGATGCCGTAGATGCCGGGTATTTTTTCTTCCTTTAGCCAGTCGGCGAGCGAACGCTGTGCCAGCCAATGGCTGTGGTGGAATGCGTAGTCCTGGGCGATGATGGCTCTGCAATGTATCCGTGAGCTTTCGTAGTATCCGTCGAGGGTTTCTTCGCCACCCGACGGCGGTACGCCGTAGTTCCCCAGTTGTGGGAATGTGGTGACTAAAATCTGACCCTCGTATGAGGGGTCTGTGAGGCTTTCGGGGTATCCGGTCATAGCGGTGTTGAACACCACTTCGCCGGCGGCCGGGCCGTCGAACCCGAAGCTAAAGCCTTGGTAGCAAGTGCCGTCCTGTAGTGTCAGGGTGGCTTTTTTTGTCGCCTGCATAGCTTGGAGAAGTTGTTGGTTTTGCGTTAGGCCACCTCGCCTGTCGAGGTTTGACCGTACAAAGGTACGAATAAGTCGAGAGCAAAACAAAAATTATTTTGGTTTTGCCGTGCCGCAGCATCTAAGACAAAACCGAATGTACACAAAAAAAGCGACATTGCCGTCGCTTTTTTTGTATTAAGGATATTTCTTTTTACCGTCCGCCTCCAAGAGCCTGATAGAGGTTGATGACAGAACGTGCCCGTGCCAGCTCGGTGTTGATTTGGCTGATTTGTGCCGAAAGCAGTCCTTGTTGTGCCGTGAGCACTTCGAGGTAGTTTGTCGAGCCGGTGGAGTAGAGCATGAGGTCTTTGGTATATTCGACCGACTTCTCGAGGTTTGCGACCTGTTCGACAAGGAGTGCCGATTTTTCCTGGCTTTTCTCGTATACGGTCAGGGCGTCGCTTACTTCGGCCGAAGCTGACAGGAGAGCATACTCGAAACTGTTGAGAGCCTGTTTCTGTTGGGCTTTGGAAGCTTTGAGGCGTGCGATGTTCTGGCCGCGTGCGAAAATGGGTGCCGTCAGTGAGCCTGCGAGCTGGTAGAACCAGTCGCCGGGGTTCTTAATCATTGAACCAAGAAGGTTTGTGAAGCCTCCGTTTGCCACTATGTTGAGTCCCGGGTAGAATGCGGCTCTTGCCGAAGCCGTGGTGTAGTATGCTGCGGCGAGTGCCTGTTCGGCGGCCTGCACGTCGGGTCTTGCGGCCAACTCGGCCATGGGCACGCCTGCACGCAACACTTGGGGTACGCTGAGGTCGACCTTGTCGGTGACATCCCATTCCTGCGGAAGGGTGTTCACGAGCAGTGACATGGTGTTGTTGAGGTTGTCGAGCGAGACCTCGAGGTCGGTGATTGAGGCCAATATACTATAGTAGTTGGCCGATGACTGTACGACGGCGGCTTCAGTGACTCCGCGGCCGGCATTTTTGAGGTCTTTCATCGTCTGCACGGTCTCTTTCCACAGCTCGGCGGTGCTCCGTGAGAGGCTCAGCTGGTTTCTGACGGCTGCGATAGAGTAGTATGTAGTAGCCACCGCAGATATTATTTGGCTTCTTACGGCCTGGGCGTATGCTTCGCTCCGGTACAGCGATGCCTGCGCTCCGCGCTTGCTGTTGAGAATCTTGCCGAATATGTCGATTTCCCAGCTAAGCTGTGCCGGTATGGTGTAGCTCCACGACAGGTCGCTGCCGGCATATGAAGCGCCGGCTCCGTTCGGTGCCAGGGCGAGCGAGGGCAGATAGCTGAGTTTTGCGCCTTTGAGGTTGGCCTGGGCTATTTCGACGTTCAGCTTGGCGTTGCGCAGGTCTGTGTTGTTCTCCAGCGCCATGTTGATGAGCGAAGCAAGCTTGGGGTCAGTGAAGACATTCTCCCACAGCAGGTTTCCGAACGCCGCCGAGTCGGTCGGCAGTTCTCTTGCCTCGGCATATGCCTTGGTGAGGACGGTCGATGTCGGTGTCTCGTATTTTTTGTAGATGCCGCAGCTGCCGAGCATCAGCAGGGCCAATACGGCTACGCCCGTACGGGCTATTTTGGTGAGTTTCATTTCCATTACTGTGCGTATTGCTCGATTTCTTTTTCGATAGTGCCGCCTTTTTCTTCGTTCTGCCACTTGATGGGCTTGATTTTTTCCTGTATTATCTGGAATACGACGAAGAGGGCCGGAACGATGAATATCTGACAGAGCATGCCAATCAACATGCCGCCTACAGAGCCTGCTCCGAGAGCGCGGTTGCCGTTGGCGCCTACGCCGGTCGAGAACATCATGGGCAGAAGGCCGATTACCATTGCAAGCGATGTCATAAGAATCGGTCGCAGACGGGCGCCTGCACCGGCGATTGCGGCGTTGAAGATGCTCATGCCCGTGTTGCGCCTTTCGAGAGCGAACTCAACGATAAGGATTGCGTTTTTGGCCAACAGGCCGATAAGCATGATAAGGGCGATTTGCAGATATATGTTGTTGGATATGCCGAACATGCGTGCGAAGATGAAAGCGCCGGCAAGGCCGAAGGGCACCGACAAAATCACGGCGAACGGCAGCATATAGCTTTCGTACTGTGCCGACAGCAGCAGGTATACGAAGAGCAGACAGAGTGCGAAGATGGTCGCGGTGGCGTTTGAGCTTCCGCTGCCGGCTTCTTCGCGCGTCATGCCGGCGTATTCGTAGCCGTAGCCCTGCGGCAGGGTCTGTGCTGCCACGCGTTCGATGGCGGCGATGGCGTCGCCCGAAGAGTATCCGGGGTTGGGCGTACCTGTAACCGAAATCGAAGTGAACATGTTGAAGCGGTTCATCAGGTCAGGGCCGTAGACACGGGTGAGCTTGATGAAGTTCGCTATCGGCGCCATTTCGGCACCGTTGCGCACCTTGATGTTGTTGAGCGTCTCGGGGTTTATGCGCGCTTCGGGAGCCGCCTGCATCATCACGCGGTAGATTTTGCCGAAGCGGTTGAAGTTCGACACGTACATGCCGCCGTAGTATCCCTGCAATGTCGACAGCAGGTCGCGCGGCGATATGCCGGCCTGCTTTGCCTTGGCGGCGTCGATGTCAATCATATACTGGGGGAAGGTGGGGTTGAAGGTGGTGTACGCGGCCTGTATCTCGGGCTGCTGGTTGAGCTGTGCGAGGAAGCCCTGAACGACGCCGAAGAATTGGTTGATGTCGCCGCCGGTGCGGTCCTGCATCTTCATTTCGAAGCCGTTGGTGGCCGAGTAGCCCGTAATCATCGGGGGCGCGAAAATCATCACGCGGCCGTCGCGTATGTTCTGCGACGTCAGGGCGTAGAGCTGTTGTATTATGGCTTCGGAGCTTTGGCTCTTGGGGCGTTCGCTCCAGTCTTTGAGCTTGATGATGAACGCGCCGTATGTCGGGCCTTGTCCGGCAATGAAGCTGTAGCCGTTGATGGCCTGGCGTATTGCGATGCCCGGAATGGTCGCGCACAGCGAGTCGAGCTGGTTGAGCACCTCGGTAGTGCGTTCCTGCGATGAACCGGCCGGCATATCGACCATCGCGAATATTGTGCCGGTGTCTTCATTGGGCACAAGTGCGCTCGGGGTCGTCGCCATAAGCCATACGAGGACGGCTACCGAAACAAGCACGGTTGCGAATGCCGTGATTTTGTGCCGTGCGAACCACGATGCGCATTTTTTGTAGCCCGCGAGGAGTTTGCCGAAGTTCTTTTCGAACGAGCGGTGGAAACGTTTGCCGAACAGTCCCATGACGGTGACTATTGCCACGGCCCATGCTATGCAGCTGAGGACGACGTTGTGGAAGCCATACCAACCGAGTACCATGAATGTGATGGTGGCTATGAGGAGCACAAAGGTGATGAGGGGATGTATGTCGAGCACGAAAGCGCGTTTGTAGCGTTTTGCCATGGCCTGACCGGCGGCCTTGTAGGCGTCGCCCATGCGTTTGGCGAGTTTTTCGTCGGGCTGGCCTTCAGCCTTGTGCGGTTTGAGGAAGATGGCGCAGAGGGCCGGCGACAGCGTAAGCGCGTTCACGGCCGAGAAGCCGATGGCGATTGCCATTGTGAGGCCGAACTGGCGGTAGAACACGCCTGCGGTGCCGGGCATGAACGACACGGGGATGAACACGAGCATCATCACAAGGGTGATTGAGATAAGCGCGCCGGCAATTTCGCCCATGGCGTCGATAGATGCCCGTCGCGCCGACGAGTACCCTTGGTCGAGTTTGGCGTGCACCGCTTCGACGACGACTATGGCGTCGTCGACCACAATCGCGATTGCAAGCACGAGAGCCGACAGTGTAATGAGGTTGATGGAGAACCCGATAAGGCTCATGGCGAAGAATGTGCCAATGAGAGCCACCGGAATCGCTATTGCCGGGATTAGAGTTGAGCGTAAATCCTGAAGGAACACATAAACGACGAAGAACACAAGTATGAACGCCTCGATGAGAGTATGGATTACGTTGTTGACCGATGCGTAGAGGAAGTCGTTGTTGTTCATCGGTATTTCGAAAGCGCAGCCCTGCGGCAGGTCGGCTTTGAGCTTGTCGACAAGTGCGAGACAGTCTTCGATGATTTTCGTTGCGTTCGAGCCCGGGGTCTGGAACACGATTGCCATTGCGGCGAGGTCGCCGTTGGCGCGGTTCGAGAAGCCGTATGTCACGCGGCCGAGTTCGATGTCGGCAACGTCTTTGAGATAGAGCACTTCGCCGTTTGAGCCGGTGCGCACCACTATGTTGCCGAATTCCTCGGGTTTGGACAGACGGCCGCGGTAGCGCATGATGTACTGGAACGACTGGTTGCCCTGTTCGCCGAAAGCGCCCGGGGCGGCCTCGACGTTCTGCTCAGCCAAGGCTGCGGTCACGTCGGCAGGCATGAGGTGGTACTGGGCCATCACTTCGGGCTTGAGCCATATTCGCATCGAGTAGTCGGCACCGAACGACATCACGTCACCCACGCCGTTTACGCGTTGAAGTTCCGGGATAACGTTGATTTTCATGTAGTTGTCGAGGAACTCGGCAGAGTAGGTAGCGGTGGCCGTGGTGTCGACGAGCGCAACGCCGAGCAGCATCGATGTCTGGCGTTTACGCGTCTGTATACCCACCTGGTTTACTTCGGAGGGAAGAAGGTTTGCGGCTGCCGACACGCGGTTCTGTACGTCGACGGCTGCCATGTCGGGGTCGAAGCCCTGTTTGAAATATACGTTGATGGTTGCCGAGCCGGTGTTCGTGGCGGTCGACTCCATATATGTCATGCCTTCGGCGCCGTTGATTGATTCTTCGAGCGGTGCTATCACAGAGTTTAGCACGGCGGCCGCGTTGGCGCCGTTATATGTTGTGCTTACCGATATTGTCGGGGGCGCGATGTCGGGGTATTGGGTCACCGGCAGCGATGTCAGGCCGATTAGACCCAGGAGCACGATGAAAATCGAGATTACCGTCGACAGCACCGGGCGGTTTATAAACCTGTCAAGTTTCATATTATGATAACTTAAAATTCTACTTTATTTGTGCGGCGATGGTATCATTGAGCGTTCTCGGCACCGGTTTTGGGCTTGATGGGCATGCCTGCGCGCACAGCGGTGCCGACGCCTTCGATAACGATGCGGTCGCCGTCTTTGAGGCCTGAGGTAACGACGAAGTTCTTGCCGTCGTTGTACGGCTGCACCGTGATGGGCGTAGCAACGGTCATGTTATTGTCGTCGAGAGTGTATACGTAGCGCAAATCCTGGACTTCGTATGTCGCTTTCTGGGGAATTACAATCACGCCTTCGCTGTCGCGCGGTATGATAATCTGGCCCGTGTTGCCGCTGCGGAGCATTCCCGACGGATTGTCGAAAAGTGCTCGTGCCGAAGCGGCGCCGGTCGAGTTGTCGATGACGCCTGATACTGTAGCCACGCGGCCCTTGATGGGATAGCGTGTGCCGTTGGCAAGTTCGAGCTGCACTTCAGGCAGAGCCTTTATGCTTGCATCGATGCTCGATGTGCCGCCCTGGGTAAGGTCGAGGAGGTCTTTTTCAGAGAAAGAGAAGTAGGCGTATACTTCCGAATTGTCGCTGATGGTTGTCAGCGGCTGTGCCGATGACGGCGACGCGAGCGAACCTTCACGGTTGGGGATGGTGCCCACTACGCCGTCGCTCGGTGCGGTCACCGTTGTGTAGGCGAGGTTCTTGCGTGCCGTCACCAAAGCCGCTTCTGTCTGGGCCTCGGCGGCTTTTGCCTGCGCGAGCTGGTTTGCGGCCATCTGCCATTCGGTTTCGCTGATTATGTTTTTATCGAGGAGCATCCGTTTGTTCTGCTCTGTGATTTTTGCTGTAGAAACGGCGCTGCGTGCCGAGTTGAGGTTGGCAAGAGCCTGGTCGACGGCGGCCTGGAACTGCACCTGGTCGATGGTGAAAAGCGTCTGGCCTTTGTGTACGCGCTGTCCTTCGTCGACATGTACTTTTGTAATGAAACCGCTGATTTGCGGACGGATTGCGATGTCGGTTTTTCCTTTGAGGGTAACCGGGTAGGAGCTTTCGAAAGCGGCGGTCGAGGGAGCTACCGTCATGACTGCGATTTCAGGAGCCGTCATTCCTTGCTGCTGAGGCTGTTTGCTGCCGCAAGAGCCTGTTAACATTGCGCCTGAGAGCATTGCTGCGGCAACGCTCGTCAGCGTAAACGCTTTGGTCTTCATATTTATCTTATTTCTGAGTGATATCGAAAAAAATTGCTTGTACCTAATGCGATGTGTCCGAAATATATGTTTTATAACATTGTTTTTCGGATGCAAAGTTACGAAATATTTGGTCTGTTAAAATTGGCCGAAGAGCCAATTTATTGTCCGAAAAGTCGATATAGCGGTTAAATAATGTCAAATAGTGGCATAAAAGTCGTGAATGCCGCACCTTGCGAAAATGTTGGCCGACGGGATTTTGCGGCATACTCAAGCGCCTGACGGTGATAATTTTGCGGCTAAACAATAATATAGATAATATGGAAAAAGCAATTAAAGAAATATGCCTGAAAATGCCTTTGCACAGACGCGGCGGTGGCAGTGACAATAAAGGCGTCACTCAATGTCGCCGCCTCGAAAATATGCGTCCGTCGGGCTGCGGAGACCGCTTTGAGCCGGTAGGTCGCCCCGAAAGCTATGCTGCGTCGGAAAGAGTTGTGCCCTTGGGCCGTTTTGCCTCGGGCGGCGGAGACAAGCTTTTGATGTCGTCGGGACGCAGCCTTGTGCTTAAAGGAGCCGGTGCGTCGGTATCGTCTCTTAGAGCCGACGGCGTATTGCCCGGCTCGGCGCTGTGCTCTTTGCGCACCGGGGCCGATTCGACAATCGTGATGACAGAGGCCGGCGCATCAAGGGTTCATGTCGGTGACGAGTTGTCGGCAGAGACTTTGTCGGCAGATTATCCGGCTGTGACCCTGCGCGGCAAAGACGGTGTTGCGGTCACTGCTCAAGTGGGGTCGCGTAGACTTGGTGCATCCTATAGCGGTGTGTCGCAGCTTGAACGCCGCGATGCCGAAGCCGTAGCCAATGACCTTGCAGAAGCTTACATGGAACTTTGCGCCAAGGCGTCGGCGGCAGGAGCGCTGCTGCAGCCCTGTCTTGTGCGCTACCGTCTTTTCGATGCCGACGGTCACGAATTGTTCGTGTCGCCGGCCGTGCTCGTAGGGCATAGCACGGGTGCGCAATGTGCTTCGACAGTACCCGTATATTCTTCGGACAGGCAGAACCTTAACGCATATACTTTGTCGGCATCGACTTGGACTCTTGAAGCGCGTTTTCCCGATGTCGAGAGCATGGAAAAGGTGGCAAGCTGTGAGATTTATGTCGGGCCTATGTTCCATCCGTACCATCCCGACCGTAAAGCCGACATCGGCATGGGGCGTGGCGGTGATTCTTCTGTCGCGTTTTTGAATGTGGGCTTGCCCGGGCGCGAATGCGGCCTCGGCACTTCTTACCGAGGTCAGGCCGGAAGGCTTGTGATGAAAGCATTGGCGAGGATGGATGCCATAGAGGAACGTGTCGCCACGGTCTATAATCCCTTTTCGGGTGGGGCGCGTACGCTGACAATCGATTTTTCGCCTGCAGCCGATGCCGCATCGGCCTCGAAAGCTCTTCACGCGGCTTTTGCCAAGCCGGTAGGCCGTATCGGGCTATTTGAGGCTCTGCTCTCGCGCCCGCATGTCTTTTCGGCCGCCTGTTGCGCCGCCGATGCACAGACTGCCGCGTGGGGCGATTTGACCGTGCACCGTTACTGTGGATACAGCCCGGCCGTCTTTGCCGTCGCTACGGCAGACCGCCCGTGGCAGGCCGTGACGGTGGTCCGTTTCGGCGAGGGGCGCGGTGTCGTGAGGCTTGACGATTTTCCGACCGGCGCCCCGACATTGTTCGGCCCGGTGCTTTCATATCCGTCGCCTGATGCCGTCGAGATGATAATAAACGTCACATCGGGTGGTGTGACGCGTTCGCAGACTTTCGCATTGCGCCCCGATGCTTCGGGCCGCAATGCCGTCTATGTGGCCGATGGTATGTGCCCGTTCGAGCTGTCTACCCTCGGTGTCACAACGCAGACGGTATCGTCGGCCGACGAACGTTTTGCCGATGCCATAGCTTTTGCCCCGACTGATGACCCTTTGGCTGTCGATTCCATTGCGCGTACGTCGGGGGGCGCCGTCAAGGCCATCGCGGCCTGTCGGGGACGCGACCAGTCGTGGGAGTTCGGCCGTTGCCGCTTTGTGGCAGGGTCTGAAGGCTGCGTGTTTTCGGTGGTGCTATCGTCGGGACGCCGTAGCCTGTCGGTGCGCAAGTCGCTCTCACGTGGCATATGCCGTGGCGATGCCATCGCCTGCGGTGACAATGGCGAGGTGTTCGTCTTGGCCGGCGATGCCGGAGGTGCCGGGCGCTCGCTTGTCAGGTTTCCGGCTTCGGGCGGAATCGACTATCTGTCGTCGTCGTGCCGATATGATTTTCTGGCATATAATTCGCGTCTCGGCGAACTGTGGGCGTTCGGCGAGGGGTCGCTTGCTGAGGTGTTCTGCCGCGACTACGGGTGGAATTCCTATTTCCGCTCCGACCTTGTGGCAAGCGCTGTGGCGGTTGCCGATGGCGAGCCTTTCGCTTTGTGTGCGGGCGGTGTCGCTGCGCTTTGTCGCGAGAGCCGCTACGACCGCTTGCCGGTAATTATGGATATGGCCGTAGAGCCTGAGAGGCTCGACTATGTCAAGGTGGCACGTGTATCGGCACGTCTTTGTGGCGACGGCATCGATGGCCGTATATCGGTTCAAGGCCTTGGCATAGACGGCGACCGGGAGTGGCCGATGTCAGAACTGCGTGTCGTCGGCGAATGCCGCAGTCCTTTGGGCTTCGGTATTGTCGCAAGGCCGTGCCGTGTTCTCGGACTCTGTTTTGCAGGCACGGTGTCGGGCGATTTCGTTTTCGATTCATTCAAAATAGCTTTTACGCCATGGCATCGTTGAGCGAAATAGAACGTCTTGAACTGCACGACATGCTGCGGCGGTCGTTGCGTGACGGAAGCTACGAACCGCTCAGCGGCAAGGGGTGCATGGGCGAGCGCGTCGAAGTGCCTACGCCTGTCGACGGGCTGCCATATGCTGCCGTCCCGAAGGCTATGGTTGAAGACGTCGCCTACTCAGACTCCCTCGACAAACCGGACGCGTGGCGGCGCCTGCGCTGCCACTACGATTTTGAGTATTGGGCCGCGAGCTGTGTGGTGGTAAAGGAGAAGAACACCTCGGCCGACATCCCTTTCGTGCTCAACGCTCCGCAGCGCCGCCTGCTGTCGGTGCTCGAAGCCGACCGCACCGCCGGCAGACCTATCCGCATAATACTGCTCAAGGCGCGCCAATGGGGCGGTTCGACACTGATACAGATGTATATGGCCTGGATACAGTGCGTGCACCGCACCAATTGGAACTCGGTGATATGCGCCCATATCAAAGACACGGCGGCGACAATACGCGGCATGTACACCAAGATGCTCGAACATTATCCGTCCGAGATGTGGGAGGGCGAAGAGGCCGCATGTTTCAAGCCCTTCGAGGGCCGCACCAACGTGCGGCGCATAGCCGGTCGCAACTGTTGCGTCACAATAGGGTCGAGCGAGAAGCCCGACAACATTCGTGGCGCCGACTTTGCCCTCGCCCATCTGAGCGAGACGGCCTTTTGGGCGCTTACGCGGACGCGTTCGCCAAAAGCCGTCATACAGGCCGTGTGCGGCTCGGTGGGGCTGCTGCCCTATACGCTTGTGGCGGTCGAATCTACGGCAAGGGGCGTCGGCGACTATTTCCACACCGAATGGCTCCGCAGCAAGAGCGGTCTGGGCGACAAGCATGCCGTCTTCGTGCCGTGGAAAGAAATCGCCTTTTACCGTATGCCGTGCCCCGACGCCCGTGCGCTCCTCTCCGACATGAACGTGCGCGAGCGCTGGCTGTGGTCGCACGGATGCGATTCGGAACAGCTCCATTGGTACCGGTGCAAGGTGCGCGAGATGCCAGACAGCGAACTGATACACTCTGAGTTTCCCGTCGACGATGTCGAGGCATTCAGCAACAGCGCCTGCATGGTGCTGTCGACAATGGCGGTCGAGGCATTGCGCGAGGGATGCTCCATGCCCTCGGTTCGCGGCGAAGTCGACAGCACGGCCACACGTTTCATCGAAGATGCCAAAGGCTGCATGAAGATGTGGGAGCCGCCGCGCGACCGTGGCCGCTATGTCGTCGCCGTCGATGTCGGCGGTCGGGCCGCCGCCAGCGACTGGTCGGTAATCGCCGTCCTCGACGCCTCCGACGGGCTTCCGCGTGTGGTGGCACAGTGGCGCGGACACATCGACCACGACCTGCTTGCTGACAAAAGCCTTGCCGTGGCGCGTTTCTACCGCCATGCCCTTCTGGTTATCGAGAGCAACACCTACGAGACCGCCTGCTATGGCGGAGCCGACTCAAACCTCTTTGTCCTCAACCGACTGGCCGAGAAATACGACAATCTATACCGCCGCGAAGTCTTCGACAGCGCCACATCGTCCCATACCCGACGCGTCGGCTTCCACACCAACCGTAAGACCAAAGGCATGCTTGTGGCCGGGCTGATAGAAGCCGTCCGCGAGGGCGCATATATTGAGCGCGACCCCGAGGCATGCAACGAAATGCTCGTCTACGAAATGCTGCCCAACGGCTCATATGCAGCCAAGCCAGGCTTCCACGACGACATACTCATGACGCGCGCCATAGCCCTGCACGTCATAAACTCAGGTCAGCTTCCAACGCCGCTCCCCGACACCTTCGACCAGCGCCCCTCTTGGGTTTAAGAGAATTGTATGCCAAAATTTCCAAATCACGGAGCTATTGCCCCATTTGGGGCAAATCGCCACAGAGTGGCGTAAATAGCGGTAGGCCCGGGCAAGCGCCCCATAGGGTGCGCGCAGCCCGGGTAATCCGTTTCATCGGCCAAAAGTGCTACAGCGTAGCGCGATAGCGGCGTAGGAACTAAAAATTCACGCCAAAGCCACCCGACAGCACATTCCTGCCGCGCACGCCCGACACGGGATGGCTCATAGTCAGGTCAAACGCCACCTTGGCATACAGCCTGTTCGACAAAAAATTGCATGTCGCGCTGAAACGCCACTGCGCCGAAAAGCGCCGGTAGCAATTGGATGTGTAGCTCCATGCCTTTTCAAATCCGTCCTCACCACTTTTATAGGATACGTCTTTCAGCTTCTGATACAGATACCATCCTAACCGAGGCCCTGTTTCAAACTCAAGAACGGTCTGTTTTAAAGGAATGAATAAACCAATAGGGATAGTGACATCTGTACGTAATTCATTGATTTCACCGATGCCGACAATTGGGCCTACCGAGCCGCCAATAAATGTGATTTTTCCGAAAATATCACCATAATGGCGGTATAATAATGAAATAGAGGGATGGAAAAGAAATTTCGAAGACATTGGTAGGCGATATGCTCCCTCAACGCCTATATCCCATCCTTTCATTGGGTCGATGTGTCTTTCGTCATATTTTCCATACCCGGTTGAGATATTGTCACCAGGGCCCACATTACCGCCCACCGTTAAGCCGACAGACCATCGGCTCGGCAAGTTGTTGCTGTCGGCATTCCCTACGAATGCTATAGCTGAGCATAGCGCCACTATTGCAATGGTCTTTATATTGGTTTTCATGTCAGTAGTTTTTAATGGTCAGACATTATTCTGTCGCAAAGAAATATATAAAAATTGTAAATTGCAAGAATATTTATATGTTGTGTAGCATGATTTGCGGCTTTCGAAATAGTCTCCTTCATATCTCCGTTAAATGTCGGTCTCGCCCAACCCGGAAGCGCTTTTATTTGTTAAATGATTGGGCGGTTGTCGCAAAAATCTTACCTTTGTACAGAATTAACAATTACATAACTATGGACACTAAAGACTTTGACCGTTTGAGCTATGCTCTCGGACTTAGCATGGGCCACAATTTCCGTGGCTCGGGCATCGATAAAATCAATGTTCAGGATTTTGCTGACGGCGTCGCCGCCGTTTATTATGGTGAAGCGCCCAAGCTGAGCTTCGACGAGGCCAAAAAGGTCATCAACGAATTCTTCACCGAGCTTCAGCGTAAGCAGCAAGAAGAAGCTGCCGCCATGGCCGGTGTCAACGAAAAGGCCGGCAAGGAGTTCCTTGAGGCCAACGGCAAGCGCGCCGAAGTAAAGACTACACCGTCGGGTCTCCAATATGAAGTGCTCGTCGAGGGCACCGGCGCTCAGCCTACCGCCGGCGACCAGGTTGTCGTGCACTACACTGGCAAGCTTATCGACGGCACCGTGTTCGATTCGAGCGTCGACCGCGGCGAACCCGCCACTTTCGGCGTCACCCAGGTGATACCGGGCTGGGTAGAGGCTCTGCAGTTGATGAAAGCCGGGTCGAAATGGCGTCTTTTCATTCCGTCGCAGCTCGCCTACGGGCCGCAGGGCGCCGGAGGCCTTATCGGGCCTAACCAGACCTTGATTTTCGACGTAGAGCTTATCGAAGTCGTAGGCAAATGATGCGCGGCGCCGTTTCCGCTCTTTTCGTTGCCGCTGCGGTATCTGTTTCCGGGGCGGCGACGCCTGTGCCTGCCGATTCGCTCAACGAAGCCGTGGCGGTCTTCGTGGCCTCGAACATGAAGCTCGCCGTCGACAATGCCCTCGGGCAGTTGCTCGCTACGGGAGTCGACTGCGACACGGCTGCCGTGAAGCGCCTTGTCCTGGCCGAGCTGTCGAAGCCCTACGACGCCACGGCGCACACCACGGCATCGGCATTGATTGAGAGGGCGATGGACGCCAAGGCGCTCGAAGCGTCCGACCTTATGCTCTCGCAGGCTGCCGCCCGTGAGGGTGCAAAGGTCTTGCCCGACGGCCTTGTGTTCGAGGTGTTGCGCGAAGGCGCCGACACGCCCGGAAAGCCGTCGATGCCCGGCGCCGAAAGCACCGTGCGCATACGTTACCGAGGCTTGCTGCCCGATGGCACCGTGTTCGATGCTATTGAGGCCGGCGAATCCCCCTTGGAGGCGCGCGTGGCTGACCTCGCTTCGGGCATGGCCGAAGGCCTGCAGATGATGCGGCGTGGCGGCTCTTACCGCCTGACGATGCCGGCTTCGCTCGGATACGGCGAAGAAGGCGTGCCTGGTTCAATCCCTCCCGGATGCGCCTTGCAGTTTGAAGTCGAACTTGTCGATTTCGATTGATGAAACAATAATTTAAACATAATAGATACAATATGAAAAAAATGATGATGGGCGCTTGCGCCCTTATGGCACTTGCGGCAGTCAGCTGCGGAAAGTGCGGCAAAGGCGGCTGCGAAGTCACTGCCGCCGATTCGATGTCGACGGCCTACGGCGAATATGTAGGCTCGATGCTCTATGGCGATTTCGCCCAGATGGGAAACGACGAAAAGTCCGACAAGCAGGAGTTCCTCCGCGGCATGCAGATTGTTTTCGGCTCGGACGGCAGCCGCAACACACGCATGGGCATGCAGGTGGCAATACAGATGATGGCCGAAATACAGCAGCTCGAAGAGCAGGGCATCGATGTTGACAAAGCAACAGTGATGAACTCGTTCAAGCAGGCTTTCCTCGCCGACTCGATGTCGTATACCGAAACTCAGAAGCGCGCCATGACATTCCAGGACCTCTACAAGAAGTCGCAGGAAGAAGCCGCAAAGGCTAAAGAAGCTGCCAAGGCCGAAGAACCGACCGCTGTAGAAAACGGCAAAAAGGCCGAGGCCTATGTGGCCGAGCAGAAAGCCGCCAACCCCGAAGTGAAGACTGCCGAAAGCGGCCTTTCATATCTTATCGAAGTGCCCGGCGAAGGCGACAAACCCACCGAGACGGCTACCGTTGTCGTAAACTATACCGGCAAGCACCTCAACGGTGAAGTCTTCGACACCACCGACGGACGCGGCCCGGCGACATTCAACCTGCAGGGCGTCGTTCCCGGCTTCCGCGAAGGCCTTATGCTTCTTGGCAAAGGTGGCAAAGCCACTCTTTATATCCCCGGAGCGCTCGCCTACGGTAACGGCGGACAGCCTGCCGCAGGCATCGAACCGAACGAGATGCTCGTGTTCGACGTCGAACTGCTCGACATCAACCCCGCCGAATAATCCGTTAGGTTAAAAAGTATAAGCCCCACGCCGAACTGCGCATCGCAACGATGCAAGCGGCGTGAGGCTTTTTTATGCTCTACAGAGGCTTTTTAGAGTATGCCCTGCGCCATCATGGCGTCGGCAACTTTCATAAATCCGGCAACATTGGCGCCGCGGACGTAGTTCACATATCCGTCAGGCTCTTTGCCGTAGCGCAGGCACTGGGCGTGTATGTTAGCCATGATTTCGCTCAGACGTCGGTCGACCTCCTCGGCGCTCCACGACAGCTTCTGCGAGTTCTGAGCCATTTCGAGCCCTGATGTCGCCACGCCTCCGGCATTTGCGGCCTTGCCCGGCGCATACAGTATGCGCGCCTCGATGAACTTGTGCACTGCTTCGGGTGTCGACGGCATGTTGGCCCCTTCGCTTACGGCGAAGCAGCCTGCGGCGAGTAGCGCGTCGGCGTCGCTGCCGTCGAGTTCGTTCTGAGTGGCCGAGGGCATGGCGATGTCGCATTTCACGAACTTCCATGGGCGTTGCCCGTCGTGGTACTGTATGTCGGGGAATACGTCGGGCACTTCGCTCAGGCGTCCGCGCATTATGGTCTTAAGCTCGAAGATGAAGTCGAATTGCTCCTTGGTGAGTCCGTCGGGAGCTATGATGCAGCCCGACGAGTCGCTCATCGACACCACTTTCGCGCCTAACTCCATGATTTTCTGTGCCGTGTATGTAGCCACGTTTCCCGAACCCGAAATGGCCACGCGTTTGCCCTTGATGTCGATGCCGCGCGTGGCGAGCATGTTGAGCAGGAAATAGCAGTTGCCGTAGCCGGTGGCTTCGGGGCGTATCAGAGAGCCGCCGAACGAGATACCCTTGCCCGTGAATGTGCCCGTGAACTCGCGTGCCATCTTTTTGTAGTAGCCGTACATATAGCCCACCTCACGGGCACCAACGCCTATGTCGCCTGCCGGGACGTCGGTGTCGGGGCCGAGCTGGCGCCACAGCTCTGCCACGAAAGCCTGGCAGAAGCGCATTATCTCCATGTTGCTTTTGCCTCGCGGTGAAAAGTCGCTGCCGCCTTTGGCGCCGCCCATCGCAAGGGTTGTGAGAGAGTTTTTGAAGGTCTGCTCGAAGGCGAGGAATTTGAGTATCGACAGATTGACAGATGCGTGGAAGCGTATGCCGCCCTTGTAGGGGCCGATGGCGTTGTTGTGCTGTATGCGGTAGCCCATATTGTTGCGCACTTTGCCGGAGTCGTCGACCCACGACACGCGGAAAGCGAAGATGCGGTCGGGTATGCAGAGGCGTTCTATAAGGTTGTAGCGTTCAAACTCGGGGTGGCTGTTGTAGACATCTTCAATCGATGACAATACTTCTTCTACAGCCTGATGGTACTCTGGCTCGTTTGGAAAGCGGCGCTTCAAGTCGGCGATGACTTCTGTTGTTTTCATCCGGAATATATGTTTTATGGAAATTAACGCGCAAAAGTATAGAAAAATTGGCGACTGCGCAAATTTTTGACACCCAAATTTGGCATTGGGTGTCAAAACAACTCCGTCGTGATGAACACGAGGGGCACGAAAGCCAAACGCTTATTTGTCCGTACCCGTCTCCTTGATGTCGCTTTTAGAATACTCTACATTGATTGTATCCGGAATCTCGTAATTGCCGGAACCCACATGGATTTTTGACGCTGTTCCCACCGGAAGAGTGTTGAGGGGTTCGGTTATACAAGTCGGGATGCCTCTGCCAACGACTATCACACCGGCCTCTATAGCTTGTTCATCCATGACAAGTTCAATCTTGAAATCCGTCGTGTCATTAGTAACCGCAACTGTCTGCGATTTGTAGCCTATATATCGAATATCCAACGAATCTCCGGCCGAAGCCCGTATGCTGAATTCTCCGTCTATATTGGACAAAACGCCTTTGCCTGTGCGCCGATTTATTATTGACACACCGACTAAAGGCTCTCCGCATTCGATGTCGCTCACTACGCCTTTGACCGTTATTGAGTCTGTTGTAGCCTGAACGGACTCTATTGAGTCTGTTTTGTTCTCTTGTGCGTCAGGCAACCGAAATGTCACCGGAAGGACGAAATTATAGTCGACTGCTTTTCCATCGAGTGTTGCCGGATTGAACTTCGGTAGGGATTTGACGATACGTAAAGCCTCTGCATCGAGGGCTGTATCGACACTTTTCAAAATTTTGGCGTCTGATACAATCCCGTCTGCTTTTATCAGAAGCTCGACTACGACACGGCCTTCTTTATTCGCATCGATGGCAGATTGCGGATAAACAATGTGCAGATAAAGCCATTCATACAGTTTTTGCTCACCTCCCGGAAAAGTCGGTAGCTCAGGCCTCTTTGGCAAGGGGGCAGCGTCGTCGTCCACCTCACCGACAATAAGCAGTTCGGTGACCATGCTTGCCACGGCATCTTTGGCCTCCGGCTGTACGTTGTCTTCAGCCTCGATGCTGTCTATGGCTTCGACCTTTTCTTCAACATGCTCTACGAGCGTGTCCGGCTCGTCTCGCAAAGTTTCGGAAGGGCGCTTTGTCGATGTGCCGTTGCAGCCCGACATGAAAATCAGGCCTGCCGATATGCCTGCAAGCGCCACAGCCTTGCCTGAGAGCGTGCGTGCCCGTAGCTGCTGTTCCAGGTAGCGCACTTCGGCTTCGCATTTGGGGCATGTGCCGAGGCAGTCGCCTCGATAGCGGCATTCCGATGTCACGAATTCGATGTCGTTGGCCTCGGCTATCTGACGCCGGATTTCTTTCAGTATCTTGCATGTCTGTTTTCCTCGTGCCATAGTCAGTGTTTGCGTATTAGATAGGTGAATAAATCGAAACGGTTGAAGCCGAGGGCTTCGAGCGCCGCGCGGCTTGCCGCACGGTCGGCGTCGGTGTTATGGTTAGGAATCAACGGGATACGGACAATGCAGTCATTCTGCCGTTCCGCTTCCGCTATCAGCATGAGATTGTCAAGCACAAGCGCGTTCGGCTTGCCCGTATAGCTGCGGTAAATGTCAGGGTTCATATCCTTGATGTCGATAATCAAGGTGTTGACAATCGGAAGCAGCTCCTCTATATTTGCGGTCGGCACATTCAACGACGTCTCCAGGTTGAGTTGCCAGCTCTCGCCGCATAGCTTGCGGAACTCGCCGATAAAGTCGGGCCTCAGACAAGGTTCGCCGCCGCCGAAAGTTACGCCCCCGTTGGTGGCGAGGAAGTAAAGCTCATCAATCCGCACCTCGTCGTAGAGCGATTTCGGCGTATATTCCATATAACGGTCAGCATTGCCCAACGACTGCGGATTAAGGCAATACATGCAACGGAGCGGACAGCCGTGGAATGCGACAAGCGTTGTGACACCTTCGCCGTCGGTCGAAAGGCGATGTCGCGATATCCCGATTATTCTGGTCCGAAGGTCTTCCATTGGCAACTTGCTTCTAATGCCACAAATATAGTGGAAAAATATTTAAATCACACTGAAAAAGCATATCTTTGTGTCCCTAAAGTCTCCGATTATGCCCATGTGGAACCCGTGGCACGGCTGCCACAAGATAAGTGCCGGTTGTCGGCATTGCTACGTATATCGCGAAGATGCCGCCTTCGGCGTCGATGTGCCGTCGCATCAGGTGCGGCGTACCGCCTCTTTCGGCCTGCCCGTCAGGCGCGACCGCAACAAAAACTGGAAATTTCCGGCCGGGACAGAGTTTGCGCTATGTTTCACCTCCGATTTCCTTATCGAGGAAGCCGACGGGTGGCGCGACGAGATATGGGAGATGATACGCCGGCGTCACGACTGCACCTTCTTCTTCTTCACCAAACGCATCGAGCGCCTCGAGGCCTGCCTGCCCGACGACTGGGGCGATGGCTATCCCCACGTGGCAATAGGCTGTACGGTAGAAAATCAGGACAGAGCCGACTTCCGCATGCCCCTGTTTCTCTCCTTGCCCATACGGCATCGGCTGGTAGTGGTGGCTCCTATGCTGGAGAAAGTCGATTTGCGGCAATATCTCGACCCCGAATTGATTGAAGAAGTGTCTGTCGGCGGCGAATCAGGCAAATATGCCCGAGACCTCGACTTCGACTGGGTGCTCGACCTGCACCGTCAGTGTCTCGAAAGCGGCGTCCCCTTCTGCTTCCATCAGACCGGCTCCTACATCATAAAGGACGGACGCCGTTACCATATCCCCCGTGAGCACCAGCATTCGCAGGCCCGCAAAGCCGGACTGAACACCGTGCAGCGGTAGCGCCTTCATTGCTCGATGGCGCCGCCGAGAATTGCCATGTGCCGTTTGAGCGATTCTACCTCGGCCGCTGCGACCACCGTCTGGAATGCCTCGGGCCGGTTCTGTGTATGCGAAGTTTCGAGTGCACGATAATAATGGAGTTTGCTCTCGTTGTCGCCTTTGAGGTTTATTATGGTGAAGCCCTTGCGTAACAGATAGAGGTTCATCAGGAGCCGTGAGGTGCGGCCGTTGCCGTCGATAAACGGATGTATTCTTACCAGCTCGTCGTGCAGATATGCTGCTGTCAGTATCGGATGGCTCTTATGCGCTTCCATGTCGGCGAAGGTGTGCATGAAATCTTCCATCTGTTTCTCGATGAGGTATGGCTGAGGCGGCATGTGCGTGCTGCCCGAAATCATCACGGGCACATTGCGGTAGCGGCCTGCATTCTCGCGGTCGATGCCGTGCAGAATGATGGCGTGAATTTCTTTTATCGTGCGCTCTGATATTTCTGTTTGTCCTTTTGCGAAGTCCCTTATGTAGTCGATTGCTTCGGCATGGTTTATGGCTTCGAGATGTTCGCGCATCGGTTTGCCCGAAATAGTCAGTCCTTCGTTGATTACAAGTGCTGTTTCCTGCAAGGTAAGGGTGTTGCCTTCAATACGGTTGCTTTCGTATGTATATTCCACCGCCAGGGCCTCTTCGATTTTTTTCATGGCACTCTGCGGCAACGGGCGCAACGACGCAAGCTGCCGATATAGTTTGTTGGCCTGGGCTAATAGTGCGAAAAGGTCTTTTTTCATGTCAGAGGGAGGCTTGGGGACGTTATGGACTTGTGAAAAAACAACAAAAGGCTGAATGTTTCAGCCTTTGTTTTGCGGAGAGAGAGGCTCTCGAACTTATACTTTCACAGAATATCATAAAACTGC